>JAZQOO010000017.1:0-52916 GCA_045627905.1 Lachnospiraceae bacterium
CACCTCTGATTCAAACATTTCACTCATTTCATCTGAATAGAAATTGATCTCATCCTTTGTCATTTCGACAGTATCATGAACTTTATTGTCATTTTCATCTGTTCCATCTGCATCTATCTTTGGAACCACTACCCAAAGTACACTCCACTCAGGCACATAGTCTGTATATTCGTCTTCATAGTATTCGACGGCACTCTGCATCGTATCAAATCCTTTAAGATGTGCAGCTTTGTATCTGTCGTCATCCTTATCAAAGCCATTAATATTTATGTAAGAAAAATCATATTCATTTACAATTGCAGAACCATCTTCACCACTAATCTGTAAGTAAAAATGATGATCAAGTCCGTTATTATCTACTATAGATATTCCTTTAAATGGAAGAGTCTCTCCTACGTCCCCTGGATATACATATATACCTCTATATGCGGGCACATTATCAATATAGTCAACTCCTTCTTGTTCGTATACTTCAAGATTACCTGAATCGTCTATACTTGAGCTTAACTCCCATAATATAAGATCTGTAACATCTTCATTAAACGAAATTAGAAATGCTTGTCCTTCTCCATATTCGCCTATGTAATCTGGAGAGTTTTCAAAGTCATAAATATCTATCGTATCATCAGTTATCTCATACGAAATACATACACTCGAATCAAATGTATTCTCCCAGTCACGTGTGCCTTCAAATGATAAAAATATTTCATCACTATCTTCATAGTATTCATCATATATCTCTTTATCTTCATCTACATCTGTGTATTCATATTCAGTATTGTTATTCGCATCTTCTTTGTTCTTCTTACCACATGCAACTATAGATATGACAATAAGTGTTAAAATCGTAACTAGACATATTTTTCTTTTCATATAATGTTTTTCCTTATTCCTCAATTCCTGAATTCTAGATGCAGTTTTCTTATTGTCCCACTATTATATATCCTCTTCGTTTTGCCTTTTATATATGCTTGCAAGAATTGCTCCAGAAATGTTATGCCATACAGAAAAAATAGCTCCAGGAACCGTGGCCATTGCAAGATTCGAAAACGAAACACTTGCAAGAGATGTCGCAAGGCCTGAATTCTACATTCCTATCTCAATCGACATTGCTTTCACTTTCGACAAAGGCATTTTGAGTAATTTTCCAAGCAGAAAACCACAACCATATCCTAAAATGTTATGAAGCACCACTACAACAAATACTATGACGCCGGTTGAAAGTATTTTCTCTGCATTGTGAGATACAACTGACCCAACAATTAATGTAATTGCCGTAATTGACACGATAGGCAAAGCTTTTACAAGTTTTCTTGTTTGCTCCTCTAAAAAGTGATTTATAATAAATCCCAATGCTATCGGGATTATAACAACTTTTACAATTGATATAAACATATTTAACGTATCAACTTTTACAGTTGTATTTAATAGTAAATCCCTAAATTAAAATCTTAAGTCATACATTATTTAATATTATTCCCCAGTTTATATGCTTCTTCCTCGTAGTTTGTTCCTTCTAAATCAGATGCATTTGAACAATTTAAAGCATTGACAATACCAGCATCAGTCCACTCCATCCAGTTTACTATAGCCCTATACGAGTCATTTGCAGGAAGCACCGTTTCTGGTCTATTATCAGCCATAGCTGAAATAAATACAGTCTTCTGACCATTTCTAATTTTTCTATCAATTGCATAAAAACGATCAATTACTGTTTTTAGCTGAGTGCAAAGACCGTAATAATATATTGGAGTTACAAATGCAATATAATCAGCTGTTGCAAGTTCGTTCCCGATTTTAACCATGTCATCCTCGTAAACACAAGCTGCTTTTTGGGATGTCCGACATTTATCACAAGCAATACATGGATGAACATCCATAAAAGCAGTATCAAATCTTACTACATCATTTCCTGCGGCTTCTGCTCCTTTTATAAAACTTTCCAATAATTTTGCTGTTGTTCCGTTTTTGTGTGGACTTCCTGATAATACAACAACTTTCATAATTCCTTACATCTCCTTTTCTCTATATCACAAATTAACAAGTTAAAAATTACATAGCTCGAATAATCAAAATCATTCTTCCGATTATTCGAGCTACTGATCAGCAAGTTGTTTTAGGGAGGGTTAGTTGCTATTTTTTTCAAATCAGGCTCTATCAATTTTTGGTAATCCATACTCCCTCCTCACACCATATAATCAAAATAATATTGCTCTAACCAAATTTAGGTTACAAAACAGGAGTCATAGAACTATATTACCACAATGACAGCATAATTGTTTAACAAAACAGATCACCAACATCCGAATGTCGATGTTTATTATTGACAAATACATTTGCAATGATTATAGTCAAAACGAGTCCAACACAGCTTACATGCTACATATCGGACTCGTCAATTATCTTAGGATATCTAATTTACAGAAATTATTTCACACACTCAATTTTGAGGTACTATTAATCAAAACATTAACTAAATGACATTGTTGTGACAAAAGAAGCGTCCCTCCGACATGACAACGAACTGTTCCTTCAGTTCTTACATATATTATATCGGTTTATTTTTTAATTATTTACACATACTCAATATACTTTCTATGTCATCTACTGACAATTTAACATATGCTCTTTTGAATTCGTTGTTTGTTCTATAGGCTTCTGCTGCCATTTCCTTTATCCTGTCATCAGTGATCCCCGCATCATAAAGCGTTGATGGCATAGAAAGACTTTCAAAAAATTCTTCTGTTTTTTCAATTCCCTGCAGGGCAACTTCATATTTATCATTTCCAAAGATTCCCCATACCTCATTAGAATATCTTGCGAATCTGTCAACTGTATCATCTGATAACACATATCTCATCCATTTAGGTGTTATGATTGCAAGTCCAACACCATGAGTTATGTCATAAAAAGCACTGATTACATGTTCAATTGGATGAACTGACCAGCCACCGCCTTTTCCAACAGTGAGTAAATGATTTAAGGCAACTGTACTTGACCACATAAGATTTGATCTGGCCTCGTAATCTGTTGGATTATCAATTGCAACCTTGGCATATTTAATAACAGTCCTCATAACAGCTTCGCTCATTGCATCAGTTATATATGCTTCATTATTTGGCTGAAAATATTGTTCCATTACATGTGACAAAATATCTACCGCACCAGCAGCTGTCTGTTTTGCAGGTAATGTATATAAATACGTAGGATCGCATATTGATAACCTTGGATACAAAAGTGGCGAATTAATTTCTAACTTTTCTTTTGTACTTTCGTTTGTAATAACTCCTCCGGAATTCATCTCTGAACCCGTTGCACAAATAGTAAGTACAACCGCAATTGGCAGTGCTTTTGTAATTTTACTTCGATCCATCATTAATTCCCAAGGCAATCCATCATAACATGCACTGCACGCAATATGCTTTGATGCATCTATTGTACTTCCACCACCAACTGCAAGTATTACATCAATTCCCTTTTCCTTGCAAATCTTTGCACCTTCTTCTACACTCGAAAGTTTTGGATTAGGTTCAATCCCTGGAAGTTCATATACTTCAAACTCATTTAACAGATTAATTACTGTGTCATATAAGCCAGTTTTCTTAATACTTCCTCCACCATAAACCAGCAATACCCTTTTTCCATATTTTGCCAATTCTTCAGGAAGACAGCTTATCTGTTCCTTACCAAATCTTATATCTGTAGGAATTTTAAATGTAAAATTGTTCATATTTATCTCCATTGATTTCAAACTTGTCCTCGTATGATATACGTCTAAATTTTTGCTTTAAATCTGTCATATCTTAACTCATCAAGGCTTATATCTGTTGTTCCCGTTGTTATAAGTTTTGCAAGCTGATTACCTGCTGCCGGTGCTATTCCAAAACCATGTCCATGAAAAGCACATGCCACATATAAGCCCGAGATTTCATCAACCTTACCAAGTGCAGGAACTCCATCATACGAAGCGTCCATCCAACCCGCCCATGTTCTTACTATTTTTGCATTAGCAAGATCTGGGAAATATTTCATAATTCCTCGACATATACAAGGTGCTGTTTTTGAATTAGTAACCGGTGTTCCATTATCTTTATTAAAGCGCTCCATACCCGATGAACCACCAAATACAAATGAACCATGTTTAGTCTGATGTCCATAGAAATCCGCTTCAGCTGTTCCTAACATCTGATCAAACATATGTGGCTGCGCTTCTGTAACTAATGCTTCTAATAAAGATTTAACCATAGGTACATCTATTCCGACCGTTGAAAGAATCTCTCTTGAATCAAGACCTGCAGCTACTAAAACGCTTTCACCTTCATATACATTATTAGGTGTGATAACCTGGCGAATCTTACCCTTGATTACTCTTAATTCTTTTACTGGTTCTCCTGAAATAAATGTTACTCCTAATTTTCGTGCCATTTTATAAAATCCAAGTGTTGTTGTTAATGGATTTGCATGGCCATCTGTTGGGCACCAGCTTGCAACTGTAACTTCATGCGATAAATATGGATTAATCTGTCTAACTTCATCTCCATCTATCATTCTAACATCAAGTCCAACAGCTCTTGCATTATCTGCAAGTTTTGTTAAAATCTTCGCATGTTCTTCATTCTTTCCAAGTCTTAAATTTCCGTCCTGGTGGTATTCACAGTCAACCTCTAATTCTTCAGAAAGGGTAGGCCAGAGATTCTTTATTCCATACATAACAAGTGGCAATTCTCTAACATCTCGCCCTGACTGGCGCACGCCGCCGCCATTTCTTGACGAACCACCATTTCCGATATGATCAGAGCCTTCAAGAACAATAACATCCTTTACTCCCGATTTTGCTAAGTAATATGCCGTGGAGCATCCGATAATACCACCGCCAATAATTACAACCTGAGCGTTAGTTTTCATAATCTTAATCCTCCTCATTTGCAAAAATATGCATTTCTATAGGTCTCATTGGAACTCTTGAAGTCGCAGGTTCAAGTTCGGCAGGCGAAATACCAAGTTCTCTTGCAACAATACCTTTCACAAGTTTTGCACATGTCTGCCCCTGACATAAACCCATACCTGTTCTTAAATATCTTCTTATTTCCGTCATCGTCCACATACCATCATGAACAGCTCGTCTAATTTCACCCTTTGTAATTTCTTCACATCTGCAAATTAACATATCATCGTCTGGTCCTTCAACAAAAGGTCCTATATCTCTAGTTCTGTCATTTACCGCATTCATACTATCGCTCCTCCTTAAAAAATCTTGCTTTCATTGCATATTCCTTTGGAACTCTCATAGTTAATAAATGAGTTTTGTCAAATGCCTTTGCGCTCTTTACACTTACTACTGTTGCCTCACAGACCTTTTTGCCATCTCTTCCAAGAGCAATTCCCTTTGCCCCTTCTTCCGGCAATGGTAAAAATTCATAAGGAAGAGTTACTGTTGCGGTTCCATCTCCACAATCTTCGTCTACAAGGAAAATTGCCTGACCAGAACAGCTAGCAACACACATTCCACAATTTATGCAGTCACCATCTTCTACCACAATTGGCAAAGATGTTATATTATCACCGATAGAAATACATTTTTTAACACAAGCATCCTGACATGGATTACATGGAATATTCTGTGTACATTCAATTACTGGATGTACTCCCTTCTTATGAGTTACTCCTGGGAATCTTTCTATTTCATCATCAGCCACAAATCCCTTTTTCAAAAGATTTGTTGAAATTTCAATTCCTTCTTCTGTTTTTTCTATAAGTTTTCCTCTGTTTGCTGGTGCAAACATTCCCTGTCTTAATCCATCAAGAGCCTTATCAAGTCCTGAAAGTTCTTCTTCCATCTCCTTCTTTTCAGCATATCCTAAATATTCTGCTGCTGTTATTCCTGCCATTCTTCCTTCTATCATTGCCGATGAAGCCTCTTCAATTCCTGAAACGTCTCCCGCTACAAAAATACCTGGAAGAGAAGTCTCTCCATGTTCATCACAGATTGGAACCTGTCCACCTCTCTTAGGATTATCCTCCATCTCACACCCTGCCATTTTAAGTAACTGTGACATTGGTGAAAGTCCTACAGCAAGACAAATTGTATCAACATCAAAGTGTTTTTCTGTTCCTTCGATAAATTTAAAAGAAGAATCAACCTCTGCTATTGTTACTCCTGTAACACACTCCTCACCTTCCGCTTTAACTATAGTATGTGACAAATAGAATGGTACACCGGTTCTCGCAACCTTAGCTGCATGTACTCCATATCCTCCGACTCTTGGAGCGGCATCAACAAGCGCAACCACATCGCAACCACACTGCATAAGCTGAAAAGAAACAACCAGTCCAACATTACCAGAGCCTAACATAAGTATTTTTTTGCCTGGCTTTACACCATGTAAATTCATCATTGTCTGTGCTGCACCTGCACCTATTACACCTGGAAGTGTCCATCCCGGAAATGTAACCATGTTTTCAGCTGCACCAGTCGCTATAATAATTGCATCTGCTTTGTAATGAGTTACTTTATCATCCTTTTTTACAACAATTTCTTTATCCTGATATAAACCAATTACTGTTGAATTAAGCTCTACCTTTACGCCTAACTTATCAGCTTCCTGTAAAAGCTGTTGACCAATGACAAATCCTCTTACTTTGGCTCTATGCTCTTTTGAACCGAAAAACTTATGAATCTGTTTAAATAACTGACCTCCTGGTTTTTCATTTTCATCAAATACAATTACTTCTATTCCTCTTTTTGCGGCTTCTATTGCAGCGGAAAGTCCTGAAGGACCTGCTCCGACAATTATCAAATCACATCTCTTCATAATTTGCCTCCTATGATTTCAGCAGCTTGCTGAAATAAAATCATCATTCTTGTTTGAAATTTTTTCAAACTTACGACTGCTCAAATGGTTTATCGCTAACACCATACTGTGTCTTTATGACCATTCCCTCTTTTAGAGGTGTTATACATGTTCTAACATTTGGTACCCCGTCCACAATCATTACACAGTCTGTACATCTGCCTATTGCGCAAAAAATACCTCTTGGCTTATGTTCTTTCTGTGTATATCTGTAAACCATAAGTCCTTCTGCTTTTAATGCAGCTGCAATTGGTTCACCTTCATATCCTTTAACTTCTTTTCCATCAAATGTAAAACTAATCTGTTTACCTTTTATTGTTTCACCAAGTATTGGGTGTTCTTCTATTCTTGTATCCATGTCTGAATTCCTCCTACCATAATATTTATGCCATATCAGGTTTGTCCCATAATCTTAATGTTGTACCAATTCCTAGTTCCTTTGCTTTTTCATAACACTTTTTACCCCAAGCCACATCTTCAACTGGCATTCCACCAACTGAGAAAATCATAATCTGGTCATCACTTTCTCTACCTGGTCTTTTTTCGAAAATAATATCTCCTAAATCATACATATCGTCTTTTTTAATAATTCCATCATGAATCATATCTGTAAACTTAGATCCGATTATGTTATTTGCGCCAAAGCTTGGATAAGGAAATTCTTCTGCCCAGGCTTCATACAACTGTGTGTTATCAACTACCAATTTGCATTTTTTTGCCATGAATTCGGCATCAAGTTCAAAACAACTAAGACCTATAATAAGTGCACCTGGCTTTATCCATTCACCTTTAACAAGTGGATATGTTGATGGATCTGTATTTCCAGAATTTGCAAATGAGATTACATCACTGTCCTTAATCAGCTCCTCAACAGTATCTACACTTCTTATAGTCTTAATATCTGGATATTCTTTTTTAGCATATTCAATAAATGCTTCTAATGATTTCTGACTTCTTCCCTTAACCTTTATTTCTTCAAGGTCTTTACAGGTTGCAACTATGGCTGCAAGTGATGTTTTTCCCATAACACCTGGTCCGCATATTCCACATACCTTTGATCCCTTTCTGGCAAGATATTTTGCGCCAACACCAGGTATTGCACCTGTTCTGTAAGCGGATAAAAGATTTGCTGACATGAGTGCAAGTGGTGCTCCTGTATCCTTATCATTTAGCATTACTGTCAGTATTGAACGCGGAAGACCTTTTTTTCGATTTGCACTATTACTTCCATACCATTTCATTCCCATTAAATCTATTGAACCACCGATATAAGCAGGCATTGCCATGAATCTTCTGTCATCTCCTTCATCAAGTGGCATATTAGGGAATGGAGATTCTTTAGGAAATGAAACCTGACTTCCATGAGAGTTATGATTTTCACCACCCATCACGTAATCACCTGCATTCAGGCACTTAACTACCTCCTCCATCGTTTCTATACAGGCTGGCATATCTTTAACACCGGCTTTTATCATATCTTCTTCACTCAAAAACAAAAAATCAATTGCTGGATACTGACTCATATCATTTCCTCCTAGATTCTGTTGGTAGTGATAAAACACGCTTTGTGTGTTTTATCTTTTATCGTGTAATAGCGATAAAACATGCTTCGCAAGTTTTATCAGCTAATTAGTGGTCGTCAAATCTTCGCTCACACAAGTGTGGCTCGATTTTCCTCGTCACCATAATAAAAAAGCAACGAAGCCGGTGTCTAAACATCCAGCCTCGTTGCTTTTGCTTTCTTACACATACTTTATCGCTAATGTGTCACTTAAACAATTACTCGCCACTGCCATTTTTATGCTCATTTAGTATGATAACTACTTATTTTTAAGTATTTTGCTTATCAATCTTTGGAACTTGCTGTGTAATACAGTGAATATTACCGCCTCCATATACAATTTCCTTTGTTTTAACACCTACTACTTTTTTTTCATAGAATATTGTTCTAAGCTGACTAAGTGCAAGTTCATCATTTTCATCTTCATACTGTGGTACAATAACCCCTCCATTAGTTATCAAAAAGTTCAAATATGAAGCTATACATATATCTCCATTTTCTCTTGGAATCGTACCTGAGACTCTGTCTATTGTTTCTGCACCTTCTAATAGCACAGTTTTTTTAGGTGTACATACTTTATGTATTTTATATTTATTCCCTTCAGCATCCGTCATATTGCAAAGTGTTTTGTAATTCTCCTGTGCAACCTTATAAAATGGATCGTTCTCATCATCGGTATAAATACATGCTATCTCACCTGGTCGTACAAAACACGCCACATCGTCTACGTGACCATTTGTTTCAAGCGGGTCAATTCCATTCTCAAGCCACAAAACATTCGTGCAATTTAAATAATCACAAAGATATTTTTCTATACCCTCAACTGTTAAATGTGGATTTCTGCCAGTAGATAAAAGGCACATTTTTGTTGTAAGAACTGTCCCTTTACCATCAACATGAATAGAACCTCCTTCTAATACAAAATCATCTAGACGATAACTGTCAATATCCTCAAGCTCACATATTTTTAAAGCAATTTCATCATCATAATCCCACGGAAAATAAAGACCATCAACTAGTCCTCCCCATGCATTAAACTTCCAGTCTACAGCCCTTTTTTCACCTTTTTCATTAATTAGAAAGCTTGGACCGCAGTCTCTGCACCAGGCATCATTTGATGACATCTCAACAACTTTTATTTTTTCTGGGAGTCTTTCCCTTGCATTCATATATTGCGTTGCATCCACAAGCATTGTGACAGGTGTAAATTCACTTATTGCAATAGCAACATTCGCATATGCTTCCTGTGCAGGTTTAGCGCCCATTCTCCAGTTATCTGTTCGTTGAGGCCAAATCATATATATTCTTTCCTGGGGTTCAAACTCTGCAGGCATCCTGTATCCATCAGCCTTAGGAGTGGATAAATAAATTCTTTTTGCCATTATAATCTTCCTCATTATCATAACAAAAGAGGCTAAATACTGTATTATTTAGCTCCATGTGTCAGGAGAATTTCATACATTTCAGGTCTTCTGTCCCTAAATATTCCCCATTCTCGTCTTTCCTTTGCCAATTCATCTAAATCAAACTCTGCAACTATACTCTGAGATGTTTTTTCATCTGCCTGCGCAATTATATCTCCGTGATTATCGGCGATAAACGACTTGCCATAAAATGTTATAGATGAATTTTCATCTGTCTCAGTTCCAATTCTGTTTGATGCAATAACAGGCATCATATTTGCTGCTGCATGTCCTGCCATTGTGTTTCTCCAGTGAACACTTGAATCCTTTTCTAATGTAGGTTCAGAACCTATAGCTGTTGGAAATAAAAGCATTTCAGCCCCGAGCAGAGCCATGCTTCTAGCCGTTTCTGGAAACCACTGATCCCAACATATACCTACACCAATATTTCCATATTTTGTTTTCCAAACTTTAAACCCTGTATCTCCAGGTGTAAAGAAAAATTTTTCTCCATATGGAAGTCCATCTGGAATATGTGTTTTCCTATATATTCCTAATATTGTTCCATTAGCATCAATAACTGCAACAGAATTAAACGCTGTGTTTCCTGCTCTCTCAAAAAAAGATATTGGAAGCACAACATCTAACTCTTTAGCAACATTTTTGAAATGTAATATTGCTTGGTTTTCTTCAGGCGGGGTTGCCAGCTCCATATACTCAAATTTATGAAGCTGACAAAAATATGGTGTTTCAAACAATTCCTGAATTAGTATGATATTAGCACCCTTTTTAGCAGCATCCCTTACAAGTGCATCTGCTTTATCAAGAGTTTCCTTCTTATTCCAGCTGCAACTCATCTGAGTCGCAGCCACTTTTACTTTTCTCACTAATACATCCTCTTTTAACAATTTATAATTGCTATTATTTCATGTACGGTTCATCCCAAAGATTGAGTTTAGTTCCAATTCCAAGCTCGAGAGCCTTACTATAACAGTCATATCCCCATGACAAGTCTTCAAGTGGCATTCCACCTATTGAGCACATAACTACTTCATCTTTACTTTCTCTACCCTTTGACAAGCCATTTACAATATCACAAAGATTTATAACTTTATCTCTTTCTACAACTCCACTTTCAACTAAATGAACAAAATGGATTCCCATTATAACCCATTCTCGCTTGTTCCCAAACTCATCAACGGGGCCTCTGGCTATAAAGTTACTTAAATACTTTTTATACATGCCATAGTTATCAACTACCATTTTTGTTTTTGTGAAATCATCATATCTTCTATATAGAAATGAACCCATTGAAAATACGGTTGCACCCTTCTTAAACCACTCAAGTTTAAATTCTTCCATATTTTCTTTTGATACACTCATTGCCTCACTGACAACATCAGCATCACGACATGCTGATTCGAGACTGTCGCATATTTCTATTTCTTTAACATTCGGATAATTCTTTTCTATATACTCCTTCATTTCAAGAGCTGTTTTTGATTTCACCGAACTTCCTCTTAATTTAATTTTCTTTATATTAGGAAGCACTTCCATGTAACACATAAGTGCACACTTATTGATAACTCCTGGTCCTATTAATGATAATACTTCACTATCTTTATTTGCTAAATATGTTGCTGCCATTGCTGGCATTGCACCAGTTCTCATGGCACTTAGAAGATTTGCAGACATAATTGCCTTTGGCGCACCTGTATCAACATCTGATAATGTAACCATCAGTATTGATCTTGGAAGTCCAAGTGCAGAATTATGACTATTTGAACCATAGTATTTCTGACCTGCAATATGAAATCTTCCTCCAAGATATGCAGGCATTGCCATAAATCTTCTGTCTGGACCATCATCGAGAGGAAAGTTCTCAATATCTGATTTCTGTGGAAAATTCATTTGAAGACCATGCTCGTCTGCCTTAGGCCCTCCAAGCAAAAAATCCTTCTTTCCAAATAATGAGAGTGTGTCTCTCATTGTATCTATACATTTAGCAGCATCAAGAACCCCTGCCTTTATCATTTCTTCTTCATTTAAATATAAAAAATCAATCTTCATAACTGCCTCTAAAATATTAATTACTGTTTAAGTTTTGTCCACATTTCATCATATTTAACCAATGTTTCTGAATCTAAATATTTAACGAATTCACCTGCAGCAATAACTTCTGATGGCACATTTTTTGCAGTATTATTTACATATTCTTCACCCATAAGTTCAAGTGCAGCATCATTAGGGCAAAGATATGGGAAATCCTCGATATTCATCTTAGCTGTCTCAGCACTCATCATAAAGTCAATAAACTTCATTGCATTACCATAATTCTTTGAACCCTTTGGAATTACCCAGTTGTCAAGGAATACATACGCGCCCTCTTCTGGATATACTATATCAATATCAGGATTCTCATCCATTGATAATGCTACTTCTGCAGACCACACCATACCAACTGTACAATCTCCTGATATAAGAGCTGACTTTGGTGAATCAGAATCATAAAGTTTTACATTATCTTTAATCGTTAGTAATTTTTCCTGAATTTCTGCAAGTTTTGCATCATCTGTTTCGTTCATGGAATATCCTAAACTTCTTGCTGTAATACCAATAATAGCTCTGTAATCGTCTAATACTACTACTTTTCCTGCAAGTGATGGATCAAATAAATCAGCATATGATGTGATTTCTTTTTCTACCTTAGACTTGTTTACAGCTATACAGGCTACACCACCTTCATATGGCATAGAATACTTATTTCCTGGATCATATGAAGGATCTAAATATGTACTATTAATATTTTTAATATTTGGTAATTTTTCTTTATCAAGTTCCATAAGTTTGTCCTGTGCTATTAAATATTCAACAGCATAATCACTTGGTAAAAGTACATCATAAGTTCCTTCTGCTTCCGATTTAAACTTAGAAAGCATATCCTCATTTGACGAAAATGTTGAAACATTAACTTTTATTCCAGTTTCCTTTTCAAACGCCTGAAATGCTGCATCTGACACATACTCTGTCCATACAAATACATTCAGTTCTCCATTTGATTCAGCTGACTTTGAGCCACCGCCACATCCTGTAAGCATTGTTGCTCCAAGTACCAATGACATTACTAAGCTTAATACTTTCTTCTTCATAATATTTTCCTCCTTATATTTCCAGCAAAGTTTATTACTTGCCAGTTCTATTTATTCTTTTTTAACAGATCACTCTGTGTTAGGATTACGAATACAATTGTCCCTGCCAATATCAAAGTTGATAATACATTAACATCTGGAGCCACACCACTTTTTACACTTTCCATAACCTTTAATGGATATGTCTTTGTCTGTCCATATACAAAATAACTTATGATTACATCATCTATTGACAATGTAAATGCAAGAAGAGCTCCACCAAAAATACCCGGTGCTAAAACAGGAAGTGTAATATTAAAGAATGTGACCAATCTATTTGCTCCAAGGTCCATACTTGCTTCCTCTATTGAATTATCATATCCAGACATTCTTGCACGAACATTGAATATTACAAACGGAACACTAAATGTTACATGCGACAATATTAATGTAAGCATTCCTCTCGGAATATTTACTTTTGCAAAAATTGTCAGTAATGATATACCCAATACAATTTCTGGAATTACAACAGGAATATAAAGTAATCCATCAATAATTGATTTTCCTTTGAATTTATATTTGTACATGCCTACTGCCCCAAGTGTTCCTATTATTGTTGCCAAAATAGTACTTACAACGGCAATAATCATTGTATTTCCGAATGCTTCCAACAAAGATGTATTGTTCCATAACTTAATGTACCAATCGAAAGTAAACCCTTTCCATGACATGTAAGGCTTTGTTGTTGTTGAATTAAATGAATTAACAACAACTACTGATATTGGTAAAAATAAAAACATGTATACCAGCGTGCAGAAAACAATACTTATTCCTTTTTGTGTTTTTGCTTTACTTTTTCTACTCATATGCTTCTCTCTTTATTTTTAAACTCCAAGACTTTCCATATCTCCACCCAGCTTCTGATATATCTTTACAAGAATCAGTGTTATTGCAATAAGTATAATTGAAAGAGCTGCACCAAGAGGCCAGTTATTACCGCTTTGGAACTGTCTTTCAATCAGATTACCAATTACATCCGAATTACCACCACCTAATATATCCGAAATGAAAAAATATCCTAAGCAAGGTATGAAAATCATTATGCTTCCTGAAAAAATACCACTTGTAGTTAGTGGAAGGATTACCTCAATAAAAGTCGACACAGGTCTTGCGCCAAGATCTGAAGATGCTTCAAGCAAAGATGTATCGAGTTTCTCTATTGCTGTATAAAGTGGAAGAATCATAAATGGAATCAGACAGTAAACCATACCAAGAATGGTTGTTCCCCTTTTAAACAGAAAATCAAGTGGTTCCTCTATAATATTTAATCCAGTAAGAATTCCATTTAACCATCCGTTTGTTCCTAAAAAACTTCTCCAGCCATATACTCTTATAAGAGAATTAGTCCAAAATGGAATAATAACAAGCATATAAAGGAGCTGCTTTTTCTTACTTTTTGTTCTGGCAATAATATAAGAAAATGGGTATCCTATAACTATGCATATCAGAGTTGTAACTAAAGCTATAATCAGTGACTGGATATATATCTTTATATAATCTGCATTAGCTAGTCGTATATAATTTTCAAATGTAAAATCATAAGTAACATTATAAAATTCGTCGAGTGAACAAAAACTCATAACGGCCACATATATTAGCGGTACCGCAACAAAAAGAACGAGTAATAATGTTACTGGTCCTACAGTTAATAATGCAGGAACAGTGTTTGCTCTAAACTCATGTTTTGATTTTTTATTTTTCACAAGTATCACTTCCTCATAAAATATAATTACAAGCAGCTTTACGCTAACTGGATATCATCAAGTGCTTTGAAGATTTTATAACTGTCGTTATGAATAAGAACTGCATCGTCAGCTTCCCAATATGGATAAATTCGACTTCCAATTTCTGGTAAATCCTGACCTGCAAGTCTTTCTATCTTTAGTTCATTTCCATTTGGAAGAGAAACTATACACTTAAGCACTGAGCCTACATATATGTAGTCCTTAACCTGAGCAACCAGTTCAAATCCATCAACTGGTCTTCTTGAATATCTCATTTTTTCAGGTCTTACAGATACTGTCGCGTATTCAAGAATGCTAAATGAATCATCACATGCTACTTTTACTGCTCCATTTTCTAGAGTAATATTGGCAACACCATCTACAATACTTGTTACACATCCGTCATAAATATTAGTTTCTCCAATAAACGTTGCGACAAATTTTGTTGCAGGATGCTCATATATATCAGTAGGCGATGCTAACTGGTCTACAATTCCATCATGCATTACTGCTATTCTGTCACTCATTGTAAGTGCTTCTTCCTGATCGTGTGTTACATAAATAAAAGTAATATTAAGTTTTTTCTGAAGTCTCTTTAGTTCAAGCTGCATCTGTTTGCGCAATTTTAAATCAAGTGCTCCAAGTGGCTCATCAAGAAGAAGTACCCTTGGTCTGTTAATAAGTGCTCTTGCTATTGCAACTCGCTGTTTTTGTCCTCCTGAAAGCTGTGAAGGATAACGCTTTTCGAATCCTGACAGCTGAACCATCTCCATCATTTCTAATACACGTTCCTTTATTTCTGTTTTAGGAACTTTTTTCATCTTTAGACCATATGCAATATTGTCAAATATTGTCTTATGCGGAAATAATGCATAAGTCTGAAAAACCGTATTAACGTTTCGTTCAAATGGTTCTTTTTCTTCTATCGATTCACCTTCAACCTTTATTGTTCCATTTGTTGGTTCTTCAAAACCTGCAATCATTCTTAAAGTTGTTGTTTTACCACAACCAGACGAACCAAGTAAAGTTAAAAACTCGCCTTCTTCAACTGTAAGATTTAAATCTTTAACAACATGATTCGAACCATATATTTTATTTACACTTTCAATTTCAACTATTTTTCCCATGAGATCACCTCGCCTGAATTAGAGAGCTTTATTTCCTCTCTCTCCTGTTCTAATACGAATAGCATCTTCTACGTTTCTTATGAAAATTTTTCCATCTCCAACATGATCTGTAGCACATGCTTCGCGTACTAATCCAATGATTTTTTCTACATCACCATCTTCGACTACGGCTTCAACCTTTACTTTAGGCAATAAGTTAATAGTTGTCTTAAATCCTTTTAATTCATTTACACCATCCTCTGAAGTAACACCTTTCTGAGTTCCACAACCCATTGCTGTTGACAATGTCATACCACCACAATTCACTTCATCAAGAATTTCTTTCACGGCCTCTAATTTCTCAGGTCTGATAAGCATAACCAGTTCCTTCATAACATCTTCCTCCTTTATTCAACCTAAGAAGGGGCTTACCCTAAAATGTAGGATAAGCCCCTTTGCTTAACATTTTTAATTATCTTGAATATTAAACCATATATCGAATACTTTCAATTCACAAAATATACCATCTTTGTAACACTAAAGTAGTATTACTCCTTCTCTTTGACCATTCTGAAGAGTTGAACACGGTTCTTAATTCCTAGCTTTCTATATATATTAAGAATGTGTTTTTTTAGAGTGTTCGTTGTTATAAATAATTCTTCACAAATAACATTATTATCTTTTCCGGTCATTAGTTCTCTAAGAACCATCGCTTCTCTTTTAGACAGTTCGAATTTTATAATCGCTTCTGTCATTGTCAATTTTTCAATTGTAGTCTCCAAACCTAATGTATACTTTTCAAGCCTGTATGCAAGATGATCCTTTAGCATATCCAGCATAAATATATCATCGTAGAGAAAATTTTCCTTTCCAATTGTTCTATAGAATGTTACTGTTCCTAAAAATTTTTTATGTCTGGCAATGATAATCTGAAGTGCATAATGCCAATTGTTTGGTTTATACACCTTCTTATAATAATCGGTTTCCACCCTTGACTCATCAGACATAATATCAGTTTCCCTATATATTAAAGTCTTTCCACTAACCATAATTCCTCTGCTATAGTCTAGATTTTCATACATTTCTGATAAATCAATATCACAGTTATATGTTACTGGATTGCAAAGTAATCGTCCCTCTTCCTTTGATGCTAAAAAGAAATCTGCACTATCATAATCAATAATCATTCTGAGCTGCTCAAGTAATCCCTTTCGCATCTCATCAAAATTATCCGTAGTATAAATTTTATAAATTATATTATTTAGTACTATCCAGTCATTAGTTTCTAGTTTTCTCATAACTTATTTTCCTTTTAAATAAAATAAAAGGCAAAGAAGCTCAAGCCCCTTTGCCTTTAGTACACTTTATCACTCAAAAAATACTATGTCAATAATCCAAAATAAGTAAATTCGTATAGAACCAATAATATCAGCAGCATTTCCACATTCCTTTCTTCAATTTTAATAAGTGTACTCAACTGTACTCAAAACACATTCGCTATAAAGCCTATAAATACTGCATTCTTTAGATTTCCAAATGTGTTCGATTCTCTCATCCCCTGCTTAGAACCGCGTAGATACGCGGTTTTTTTGTTGCTTGGGAACCCCAGGGAACATATGGTGAAAATTTAAGAAAGGAAAAGAAAATAGCACTAGATATAACGAAATGGCACGCTCTGCGAGCCATTTGCGTTATCATGTATAAAAAAACTGGAGGTCAAAAGCAGACCTCCAGTTTTATATCTTAATCTGACTATGATATTAAACACATCACAACACTAAATGTTGCTGTCATATCATACGGAAATATATCATCTATGAATCATATGACTAGCAATCAAAAAAACCTGCCATAGCCAAGAACGCCATACAACTTGCATAACTTAAACTACCACACTCAGCGCTTGCCTTATCACCACAAGCACCGCCGACAATACTTTCTAAATCATTATCTGAAACAGGCTTCATGCTGTCTAATTTAGCAAAGTCTTCCTTAGAAATTGTAACGCCCTGTTCCTTGGCAAAATTTATAATATAATCTTTCTTTTCATCATCGCTACTGATAGCTTCCAATCCTTTAATAAAGGATTCTTTTAAGCTTTCATTTCCAGACACCTTTTCATATAATTCTCTTAATTTGTCGTTCATTGTAAAACCCTCCATCAGCTTTGTTATTTAATTGTATATATGAACCATTCTATATAGTTACTAATAATATTATACGAAAATATTACCTATTCTCAATAAAAGTTTCTGAAAATGGGCTATGGCGAACCATAACCCACTTAATATTTGCTAAGCAAATTTTATTAACTATTGCCTTCTCTTTCTCAAAATCTATCACCATTAGATATAGGCGATACTAATACGGCCTCTGCATCTCGGGCAGCTTTTAGGTACAGGATCGAAATCTTTCAAGACCACACGAAATTTACATCTTGTGCATCTTGCAACCTTGCTTCTTTCTGTAAAGCCTCCAGCAACACCTTCCACATCATCATCATTAAGTTCCGTACCAGCTTCTGCAATGATGTCCTCCTTTTCTTCCATTGTTTCAGCCATATCCACTTTATCCTCTAACTCATCTGTTAACTTCATAGCGTAACCCTCCATTAGTTTAATTGGTTTAAATCATTTGACTAGCAATCCATAAAGCCTGCCATACCAAGGCCTGCGCAACAAGCTGCATAAGCGCTACGTCCACACTTTTTCGCTGCCGCATCACCATGAGCGCCACCGACAACATTTTCCAAATCATCATTGGAAAGCTGCTGCATATCACCTGTTTTTGGAAAATCCTCCATAGTAAGTGTGATTCCCTGTTTCTTGGCAAACTCTATAATATAATTTTTTCTTTCATCGTCACTACTGATAGCTCCAAATTCCTTGATAAAGGATTCTTTTAAACTTTCGTCTGCTGACACCTTCTCATATAACTCTTTTAATTTTTCATTCATTGTCTACTCCTCCATCAGTTTTGTTATTTAATTATATATACGAACCACTTCATTAAGTGGCTAATAATATTTATGAAATATTATACATAAAATTTAGTCTATTCTCAATGAAAAAGCTCAGAAAGCCTGATTTACTATTTAATTTTTGTAGAAAATTTTAAAAAACAAAACCCCCTTACTGATTAACCAGTAAGGAGGCTTCGTTTTAGCATGTTCTTCCCATGTCTTTTATCATTTCTCTATCTTTTCTTATAGTTGCACACGCTGCTGTTGTAAGCATATTCCCTGTAATTGTAGCTGATGCACCTGACTTAAAGGCTATCTCACCATCATTCTCAAGAAGTGCCCTTCCTGCCGCCAACCTAATCTCTGCTGTAGGATTAATATACCTGAAAAATGCAATAGTTCTTAAAATCTCATCATTTGTTAGCTGCTTAGTACCATAGAGAGGTGTTCCCTTTATCGGCATAAGCGCATTTATAGGAATTGAGTCTGCTCCAGCTTCAGAAAGGCTTATTGCCATATCAAGCCTATCTTCCCAAGTTTCGCCCATTCCAATTATACCACCAGAGCATACATACATTCCCTCTTCTTTAACCATTTTTAATGTAGCCATCTTCTGCTCATATGTATGAGTTGTGCAGATATTTGGAAAGTTTCTTTTAGATGTCTCTATATTGTGATGATATGATGTAACACCTGCTTCATGAAGCTCGTGAAGCTGTTCCCTAGTAAGAAAACCCATAGACGCACACAGTTCTATATTACACTTTTCTTTCATCTCTTTATACGCAGCGATAGACTTCGCAAATTCCTCTCCTGTTAGCGCCTTTCCTGCTGTTACAATTGAGAATCTATGTACACCTTCTTCTTCATTCAGCTTACATGCATTTACTAATTCTTCCTGTGGTAAAAAATCATACACTTCGCATTCTGTATTGTAGTGCGATGACTGTGCACAGTATTTACAATCCTCAGGACATCTACCACTTCGTCCATTTATAATGGAACACAAATCAACATGTGAACCGATAAAATGCTCACGAATCATATCTGCACCTTTACATAGTTCATCTAAATCACAATTAAGGAAAACTGATAAGTCATCTTCTCTTTTAATTCTTTTCCCTTCAATTATTTCTTTAGCAAGTTTAATCATAATCTTCACCATTTTGTCCTATTAGTTTTTATTATTTGAATCTATTAGTTTTTTCACTTCAGGCTTAAGTCTAAATCCACACAATGAAGCAAGAATGCTGAGGAGCACATCTCCCGGAAGATCAAGTGGAAAACAGTCAAGAAGCACTATCCACACAGGAGTCTTCTCTCCTACATAAAGATTAAGCATAAAGTACTTATAAGTAAGCCCAATCGCATAGCAAACAATGAGTCCAGCAAAGGCTGCAATAAAATACCTTTTGATTCCTTTAAATTTTAACACCTCAACAAGCTTACCTGCAACAAATGCTGTTACAATAAATCCAAGAAGGTAACCAAAGCTTGGACGAAGAACATATGCAATACCACCGCCTGCTGCGAAAATCGGAACACCTACAAGTCCTATAAGTACATATGCACCAACAGAAAATGCTCCGAGCCTGCTGCCAAGAAGCATTCCTGCCATCAGCACAAAGAAAAACTGAAGTGTAAAATAATCCATTCCTGGTACTGGTATCTGAATAAAAGCTCCAACTGCTGTAAGAGCAGTAAATAATCCACATAATACAAGTTCTAATGTTGTGATTTTCTTCACTAATAAACTCCTCCAATTCTATTTTTCATACATTGACTTGAGATACTCTATATCTATATCAAGCTCTGCATCATTATCTGCTACTTTTGTAATAACCCTTACTCCGGTAAGCTTCTCACACATACGAATGTTATCCTCTTCCATAACATCGCCTTCATGGTAATGGTTCATTATGATTCCTTTTACAGGAATTCCTCTGTTCTTCAGGAATTCAACTGTCAGCCCAACACTGTTTATTGTTCCAAGTCCGGCATCTGCAACAATTATTGTAGGCATATCAAGTTCCTTTATAAGTTCCCACAATAAAATCGGTTTTTCACCATCTACAAGCGGACACAACACTCCGCCGCTGCCCTCCATTGTAACATAATCATATTTTTCCATGACTGCATCGAGCCCACGCTTAACAACATTAATATCAATATCTTTTTTTTCAATTTGTGCTGCCAGATGTGGTGATACAGCAATCTCATATACGTAAGGGCACATGCTATCTATTTCCTGATTTATTCCTGACATATCCCTTACATATTTCGCGTCACCTGGGATGAGCTTGCCATCATCTCCATACTCATTTCCGCTTATAGCTGCCTTATAATAGCCACATGATAAACCAGCCTCTTGCAGTTTCTTTACAATCAAACCAGAAACAAAAGTTTTGCCTACATCAGTTCCAGTTCCTGTAACAAATAACTTCTTATGCATCTATTTATCTCCTTTAGTCAGATACTAAAATAACAGATGTACCAGCCATTGTCAACTTCATCTTTAGGTTCAGTTTACATTTATTGCTTTCCGAATAATATTAAGCTTATATTTTAATTTATCTTTTACTTAAAAATAGGTATAATTAGTGGTGATGGCATTTCGAATTATAGTAATATTTTAAAAGGAAAACTTATGAATAAGGATTTGGTATCAGTAATTATTCCAACATACAATAGAGGCTACACGATAAAGCGAGCTATTGACAGTGTACTTGCCCAAACCCATGAAAATCTTGAGCTAATCATTGTCGATGACGGTTCAACAGATGACACAAAGCAACTAATTGATTCTATTGACGATAAAAGACTTAGCTATTACTATTTAGAACATAAAGGCGCATGTACAGCGAGAAATTTTGGTATTGATAAGGCTAAAGGCAGCTATATCGCTTTTCAGGACAGTGATGATAGCTGGAGAAAAAATAAGCTTGAACGTCAGCTAGAACTCATGAACGAAAAGGAAGCCTCCATTATATTCTGCTCATCAGAAAGATGGAATCCCGCTGGAACAATATCTGTTGTATTTCCAGATGATATTGAGGACGGCTTTATGAACTACGAAGAAATAGCTGTAGATAATTTTGTAAAAACACAGTGCCTTTTGATGAAAAAAGAATGCCTTGAAAATATTAGATTTAATCCAGACCTCCCACGATTTCAGGACTGGGACCTTGCCATGAGACTGTCTAAAATTTACAAAATATATTATACAAGTGAAATCCTTGTTGACGCCTATGTTCAGGACGACAGTATAAGCAAAAATAAAAAAGCGGCAGAAGAAGCCAAAATAATACTTGGACTTTAGACATTAAATAAAACCAAAAAGACTACTAAATGTTCACTTAAGTAACAAATAGTAGTCTTTTTTATAGTTATTAACAATATTTACATATAACTTCTCATCTGAACATTAACGGTTTTTATAAGACCGTTAGAACCGTATGTATTATTCATAATACTAATATCATTGCTTAGTTTTTCCTGTTCAGCTTTAATTAACTTTGAAAAACTATCCTTACTTCCTTTACTATTATCTCTATAAGGATTTTGTCTTTCTCTATTTCTTCTATAACCTCCTAATGCAATTATCTGTGATACAATAATTCCGTTTTCAATTCCATATGCTGCAATGCTACCTCCCGGCCGTCCATGGCACTTTAATTCTCATTACAACTAACTGTTCCTTCAGTCCTTTCATATAATATATCGGCTTATTTTCTCAATTAATAACTGTCGATTAGCACGCACCCACTACACTTTGTTAATCACTTAGAAATCTTCGATACAGCCAGCGGATATACTGTCATAAATAAAACCTGACAAACAGCCTGCAATACGAAATATGCTGGTCCAAAGCTGATAGCTTTTCCTAATGGGTCGCATACCGCCGTCCAGAAGAATATGTATAAAATACCACCAACAAGACATGTTAACACCTTGTGATATGCAGAACCTTTGATTTCAAAATTAATAAATCTGCGTTCAATAAACCATCCCAATATAATTCCATAAAATCTGCCTGGGTCGATGAATCCATTTATTGTCATTTTAGATGGGTCTACAAGTAATTGGCCATTTGTATCATAATCCATAGGATATTTTTTAAAATAAATGAATGCTAACAGTGCTATTACACCCACTGTTGCGATAATCACTACTATAAAATCGCAATGAGGATTAGCATCAATGTAATCAATTATTTTATCGATTATAATAGCTGCAACAACGCCTATCAAAGCACCAAAAACCACATCCTGCGGTGTATGAACTCCTACGTATATTCTCGAAAACATTGTTAATAAAATCATTACTGTCGCAAATATGCATATTCCTTTATATTTTCGATATGCTGCGAACAAACCACTGTACAATCCACCTGCTGAGGAACTATGACCACTTGGAAACGAGTATCCTGAAGCCCCTGCCATTGCTTCAGGAAGAGGTGTTACCTTATCACTTCTTATCCACGGTCTATATACACAAAATATAGACTTTAATAATGCATTCATGCAAAGTGCTGTTCCCCATGTAAGCAAGACTCTGGCTCCTCTTTTTTTATCAACAGCCCAAAAAAT
Source organism: Lachnospiraceae bacterium (assembly GCA_045627905.1). Classification (GTDB taxonomy): domain Bacteria; phylum Bacillota; class Clostridia; order Lachnospirales; family Lachnospiraceae; genus UBA2868. Next base: position 23,385 of record JAZQOO010000017.1, read on the forward strand.
AATTAGTGCAGGTAATGCAATATAATAATCTACCGCAATGTTAGTAATAAAAGTCAGAAATCCATTTAAGAAACCACCTGTCGCTGCTCTAAACTGCTGTAATAATATTAATATCTGTATATCCATGATATTTCTCCCTTGAAAATAATTATAATAAAACATCAAATAATATTATGTTTCATCCACTTCTTTATCTGGTATCTGATTACTAAACAGCTCTAGTGGAAGACCTTTTATATATTTATCAATCATGTCCTGCATTATCTCTGAAATATGCATATCACTTAATCTACTACCTTAAGATTAATTGTAACACTTTGTGAGCCATCTGGCGTAGTAACAGTAAGCTTACTTGATCCTTTTTTTACTCCTAATGCCTGGAAATAATACAAATAATATCCAGGAATTGTCTTTACAGGTACAGCTTTATTTCTACGTATTGTTGCATTTAATGGATCAGAAGAACTCAATTTAAAATCTCCATAACAATGTCCATCTATTATTTTTTCATATGGTTCATCTTTTTTTGGAACCTTGATGTAGAAATCCTGATAATACATTTCACTGACTTCCTTAGGTGGATTAATCTTAGTTCCTGAAGCATTTGTTATTTCAAGCTTTCCTGGATCCTTGAAAACTCTCATTCCATAATCTCCATAAGCACCGCTTCCATCCTTTGCCTTTGCCCTAACTCTTATATATGTGTAATTAGGTGTATTTGCCTCTACTTTTAATGCTCCAGCCTGCGAAATCTGTGCAAATGTCTCTCCGTCTAAAATAGACCATTCAACTTTTTTATCTGAAACTGCACCATATTCAGTACCTATTACAGCTTTAAATGTTGTGCTTTTTCCTGCTGTAAGATCACTTACCTCAGCACTGGCAGGAGCCACCTTTACAGTAGATGCCGGATTAACTACATTAACTGTACAAGCTGCCTTTTTACCACTTCCATCCATCGCTTCAAAGGTAAGCTTTGTCTTGCCTGTTACTAGTCCACTAGCCTTAACGGGTATAACATATCCACCATTTTCAGGAACTAGTGAGCCATAAGTAGTATTTAATAAGCCATTGTCTGCATATGTTACCTTTACAGCACCATACGCGTTGCTACCATAGCTATCTTTTTCTCCCCCGTCGACCTTTACATGCAATTCTGTAAAGTCTTTCGCTTCGAAATTATTTTCCATTCTAAACACTGTGATTGTTTTTGGAACTGTTATTTTTGTTATTTCTTCAGCTATAACTTCAACTGAATATGTCGAACTCATTACAGTTCCATCTATATCCGTCACTTGTGCAGTAACTGTATATAATCCTGGTGTTGTATTTTTATCCGCAGAAACTTTACCATTACTAACTTTAATACCATTAGCTTCGCCGACACTATCTACTGACCATTTTGTAATTTTTCTTACAACTGAATTAGCTGGCACAATAAATGCGTCTAGTTTAATAGATTTTCCCTTTGCAACCTTATCATATCCGTTAGAATTAAAGAAAATACCAGTTACCTTCTGTAGCACGTTTAATGTGCATTTCGCACTAATTCCTGAGCCATCTTTGGCTGTCGCTGTAACAGTCACGACACCTGACTTCTTTATCACTAAATCTCCTGAAACGACTTCTGCTATTGATACATCTGATGATGCGTATTCAACATCACTTGGTGTCCCTAGCGTTCCATCCATTTTCTGGATTTGGAATAATGATGCCAAATCACGACTTATCGAAGAATATCCTATGGATTCTGTCACTTTCGATGCTGTAGGCTTTATTGATTTTATGTTTTGTGTCTGTTTAACGTAAACAGCATACATAGGTGATATTTTACCTGAAACAACAGTTTCTGCCCATACATAATAAGTCCCAGAAACAGCCGTTTTTGCGGCCTTTAACGCACCATTTGCACCAATAGTGACACCATTTTCTTTTGCCTTATTTTCATCTGAGCCAAAAGCAACATGCCATTTCACATTTTTTGTTTTTGAATTACTTGGAATTACAGTAGCCTTCATTGTTGTTGACTTACCAGCAAGAAGATTACTTGCACCGCTTACTGATACACTATCGGCATATCCTGTCAATGGTATATTACACGTAGCAACTTTACTTGCTATACCAAGTGGATTAACTGCAATTGCGTTTATAACAAGCTTATCTGTCGTTATATTACTCGTATCTACAATTTCACTTGTCGATACATTACCATATATAACTCTTGAATCGCTGCTAATAATACCATTTTTAAATGTTGGCTTTTTTCCATTAACTGTATAGTATATGTATGATGTAAACGCATCTGCTTCGATGCTTATTTTTGCATTGAGACTTGTAACCGGTTCAAACTTTATAACAGGTGATGCAGGTACTCCCATTGAAGAATTGAGTCCTAAAGCCTTTGGAATATATACTATTCCACTTCCTGTTCCTTCTCCAGCTTTTATTGTTGAAGCCTTCATAAGCTTCAGCAATGCATCAACTCTTTTATAGCCTACCAGCAGATTACCATCTTTATCGAGAAGTGCTGGAACCGTTTTTTTATAGGATTCTCCTATGATTAATGCAGCCTCACCTGCTGCAATACCACTTATGAGTACATTTCCCTCAAAACCGCTATATAAAGAATCATTTGTACTGTCACAGGTCCATAACTCAGTTCCCGGAACAGATATATCTATACTGCTGTTATAGCTATACATTCCTGCTCTCTGGTTACATTTGTTTGTTGCACCAACACATATTACACTTTCATAGGCTGCTGGATATACCTCAAAACTTCCACCTGTATTACCAACTGGTGCAAATACAGCACATCCATTTTCATATGCATAATTTAGGGCAAGCTCCAATGATTCAATAGGCATATCAAAAGAATCTGTTAAAGCAATTATTGGTACTCCATTGTTTGCTAAAAACTGTATTGCTGCACACAGCGAAGCAATATCACCGTCAGTCTTTATATTGACAATATTTACGTCTGGAGCAATACCCATACCTAACTGATTATTCTGTGAAGCTGCAATCAATCCTGCTACAGCAGTTCCATATCCCGATTCATCTATGTTACTTGAATCTGTAACACTAGTACCACCTGCATATGTACGTGACGCTATTATGTTTGCAGTCATATCCGTATGACTTGTACTGATTCCATTAGCAATAATGGCTACATTAACGTTTCTACCTTTTATATCATTTGCCCACGCATACTGTGAACCAATAACTTCATGGTGCCACTGATAGGAATTGTAAGTCCCCTGCGATGCGTTTTCATTAACATATGGGTCAAACATATCTGATAAAACTGAATTTATTGTTACTTCATCATTAATATTTGATAAACCACTTGTAACAGCATCGTTAGATTCTGTAGAATTACTATTTGCTTCATAATCTATAGATAAATCCTGTGATGCACTAACCATGTTGGATTTAGAATATAGATTAGGATATACTACTGGATAATTATTTTCAGAGTCTGCTGCCAATGTGATTGCTTCTAAAACACTTATATCTTCTGGCAGCTTAAATACAGCTACATCGTTTTCATAACTTATCAGTTCTGCGTTATATGCATCTATGATAGCATCAACATCGTCTCTCTCATCCGTCAGCTTAAATACTACATCCTGAACATAGTCTTCGCCCTCAACCGCTGTCTCAAGATATGAAGCAAGCTCTGAGAGGTTGTCTTTTTCATCTTCTTTAATGATTTCTACATCTGGCTCTATATAGCCAATATTTGCATATACCTGAGGTGTAGCAGATATAATCATAGTTGCAGAAAGCAAACATGCTGTAATACTTTTCAAAAAATAGTTTCTTATTTTCATGATATAGCTCCTTTCAAATATGAAAAGCAAATAAATAATGCGAGCCCATTTATGCTTTGTATACAATTTCTCCATCAACTATAGTGCATACAAGCTTTGCATTTGCAACTTTTTCAAGGTCGTCTTTTATGAAATCACTTGAAAATACTGACATATTTGCAATCTTTCCAACCTCAAGACTTCCAAGCCTTGACTCCTCATGCCACGCATAAGCTGCATTTTTTGTAAGTGCCGATAAAGCCTGATATCTGGAAATAGCTTCCTTAGGTCCTCTCACAGTGTCAGGTGTTCCAAAATAGTGTTTGCGTTTTTCTGCGGAATATATTGCCCAAGGAATATTTACAACCGGAGATACTGGATAATCCGTATGGAATAAAACGTTAGCCCCTACATCTTCAAAGGACTTAACAGGATAGGCATTCTCAGCCCTTTCCTTTCCCATATACTCTACTTCCTGAGCAAAATAGTCAGCTTCCTTTGGCGCCCACAAAGAACCAACTGCAGCACTAACCTTAAGGTCTGCAAAACGCTGTATATCCGTATCCTTTACCACCTGAAGATGGCATAGAACATTCCTGTTATCCACTTTACCTGTAGCCTTAACTGCCTCTTCCATGGCATCTAAGTTACATTTAACAGCAGCATCGCCGATTGTGTGAACATGAACAGACAAGCCATTTTCCGAAGCAAGTGTATAAATTTCTGTCAGGGCTTCGTGATCCGTTAATCGCTGCACCCCTTTATATCCCGGCTGATCACAATAATCATCTATAAGATATGCTGTATGGGCTTCTACAACACCATCAGAGAAAGCCTTTACACCAATTATTTTGTAATACTCAGAATTATCATCCTGCATCTTTATTATATTCTCTACAGCACCCTTGATATCCTGACAGTTTTCATCTATTATGCTTCCAGCATAGGTACGAAGCTTTAAGCTACCTTCTTTAGTAAGCTCTTTGTAATACTCGTGACAGTTTTCGTCTATAATTTCTATTCCGGCATCATATACCCCAGTATAGCCTTTACTGAAAAAGAACTCTTGAGCCTTTAAAATAAATCCCATACGTGCTTTTTTGTCAACTGGTAAATTCTTATATATTTCAAATACAGGAGTCTCTGAAAGATAGCCTGTTGGATTGCCATTTTCATCCACACGAACCATATCTTCTCCGTACTTTTTAACGGCAGCTTTATCGATTCCAAACTGCTCCATAGCCACAGAATTAAGCCACGCAGAATGTCCATCAGCTGATTTTATTACTACTGGTTTATCTGGGCAGATAGCATCTAGCATAGCAGCCGTTGGCTTAACATCCTTTTCAGCAAAGCTGTTTCCATTATATATACTTCTTTCCGGATGCTTATTAATAAAGTCACGAAGAATTTCTACATATTCTTCCGTACTTTCACCCGCTGAAAGATCTGCATTTGCATCTTTATCAAGAATCTCTCCTGCAGCCAGAGGATGACAATGTGACTCAAGGAAACCAGGATATATACTGTTTGTTCCAAGGTCAATCATTTCTGTCTTATCACCTTTATACTCTAAAGCCTTATCTTTATTTCCCACATAGGAAATCAAACCATCACAAACCACAACAGCTTCAGCGTTCGGATTAGCTTCATCCATTGTGATTACGTTTCCTAAATATATTTTATCTGCCATCATAATAAGAATACCTCCTTAACTAAGAATAAATGACACAATAATAACATTGTGCCATTTACATATAATGATGCTGAAATTATATTAATATCCTAACTCTTCACCAACAAGTATTACCTTAATACGATTAGGAATCATTGAGACTCTTGTTATAACAATCTGGCAGCAAATACTTTCTGCAAGACAGTTCGCACACTGACCAGTTGTTGCACAAGGTGTATTTCTTTCTAGTCTTACTGTATTAGGTGGTGTAGCAAAATTTCTAACTCTTCTGATTCCATCGTCAACATTTGACACTACCTTATTCATGCCTGCTACAATAATAACTTCCTCAGGTCCATAAATAAGATATGACACTCTGTTTCCTCTACCGTCAATATTAATGAGTTCTCCATCAAGAGTAATAGCATTTGTGCTCATTAAGAATACATCTGATGTTGCTATTTTAGCTTTACATTCCTTTATTTCATCAGGGGTTTTGTAATTCTCTCTAATTATAAGCTCATGACCAGCATTCGTTATTCTTTCCTTTATGTCGCTGTCATCTATTGTCATGGAGCCACCATAACTGACTGTTTTTTTAGTTCCATCTTTAGCCATAAGCTCAAGTACTAAAGCCTTGGCATCTTCTAAATTCTCACAATAATATCCTTCCATTTTTCTTGCTTTAAGCTTATTAATAATGGATGCCGCCTGATTTTTATAAAATTGTGCTTTTGATTTATTTAACATATTTTCTGTCCTTTATCTAATACACACTATGATGATTTACTGTCCAGCCTGAAGCTTTTTAATAATATCCATATATTCAGCGCTGACCTTTTTATTTACTGGCTCTGCGGCTTTCTGGAACTGTTCTATTTCCTCCGGGGTTAAATATGTAATAGTACATCCTGCATCCTCGGCTGTCTTAATAGCCTCTTCATCAAACTCCTGCATCCATACTCTCTGCTTCTTTGATGCCTCTATAGCGCATTCTCTAACAATCTGTGCGTCTTCTGCTGATAATGAATCCATCACTGACTTAGATGCAATAATCATTTCTGGGATTCTAGTATGCTCATCAATCGTAATATTTCCTGCAACAGTATAGTGCTCTGTTGAAATATATGAAGGCCAGTTGTTTTCTGCTCCATCAATAACACCTGCTTTGATTGAATCAAAAATATCACCATATGCAACATTTATACCTTCACATCCCTGCCCATCAAGAAGCGCAAACATAGAATCCGTATTAACTCTAAGCTTAAGTCCTTTTAAGTCCTGAGGTGTTTTGATTACTTTTTTATTGTTATAAAAGTTTCTTGAACCGCCAGAGAACCAGCATAGACCTTCAATATTGCTATCTGTAAGTGAAGCTGTTGATAAAAAGCTCTGACCATACTCACCATCTAACACCTTCCACATGCTATCTTCACTGTCGAAAATGTAGAGAGCCTGAAATGCTTTAAGACTCTTATCGTAGTTTGAAATAACTGATGATGAAGTTCTTACAAAATCGATACCACCAACAGTTACCTGAGCCACCTGCTGTGCCTCTGTTCCCAAGCTACTACCGTGGAATACCTCTATTTCTACGCGTCCTTTTGTACGGTCGTTTACAAGCTTTGCAAAATAATCTGAGGCTCTTGCTGTTGGATGACCTTCCTCCTGAACGTCTGCCATTATAAATACATGCTCTGCTTCTTTATTTGTACATCCTGTAAATAGTGTTAAAACAAATAAACAGGTTAGTAAAACTGATATTATCCTTCTCATTATTAAAACCTCCATGGTTAGATATTAGTGAAACGACTTACTTCGTCGCTGAGTCTGTCTGACATTTCATCGGTTCTTCCCATCTCATCAGAAATCTGACTAATGCTAGAAGTAAGCTCACATGAATTCTCTGTAACCATCGTAATAGCATTTGCATTTTCACCAATAGACTCAGTAATCATTTCGATAAGGCTAGTTACTTCTTTAGTAGCATTCATAAGCTCTGCAGTTTCAAGACGGAAACTATTCATCATATCATCAAATACGCCAGCGTCCTTACCATAATTATCGCCCATAGATACGAGCTTGTCATAATCAGGCATTACACGACTCAATAAGAAATCAATTACGCTATTTGCTGTTTCAGCAAGCTCTGTAACAGAAGCAGTAACTTCTTTACTGATTTCCTGGATATTGTTCGCTGTATTTTTGCTGTTATCTGCGAGTGTTCTGATTTCTTCCGCAACAACAGCAAAGCCCTTACCTGCTTCACCAGCTCTTGCAGCCTCTATTGAAGCATTAAGTGAAAGAAGATTAGTCTGGTCTGAAATAGTAAGTATTTCTGCTGTAAGGTCATTAATTCTTGTAACCTCACGACTCTTTCTAACAGACTCATCCACCTGAAGTTTAATCTGATTTGCCATTTCACTTGTGTTATCTTTACTTCTGACACCATCTTTTCTAAGGTCTGCAGCTTTACCCATAATACCTTTTGCAAGTGATGAACCATCTTCACTCTTAAATGCTATCTGCTGTACTCGATCATTTATTCTCTTTATCTGTGAATTAATGTTGTCTGTCATAGATGAAATCTCTGTCATTCCAGCACTCATCTCTTCCATAGCAGCCGATACATCCATAATAGTATTATCAGCAGAAGTAACCTGTCCGTGAACGACCTGAACACTGCTCTTTAGGTTTTTAGAATCTACCTGAATACCAGAAATTATACCCTGAAGAACTCCGATAAACTCATTTACATATTTAACGAAATCACCAATTTCATCCTTTGTAACCTGACTTACTCTCTTTGTAAGGTCGCCGTTTTGATTCTGAATTCCATTGATAATCTCCTGAATCTGCTTAGTAGCAGCTCTTGTAGGTCTTACGATTGTAACCTGTGTCATATAAACACCTGCAAGCGATGCTATAAATACAGCTATACATACAAGAATAAATGTATTCACAGAAGACTTTCCTAATTCGTTAAGGCTATCTGCCGCCCTTGATGAATTAACAATATTCTGTACATTTACACTCTGGATTCTTACATTTAATTCAGAATAATCATCTGCTAAAAGTTCGTTTGCAGTCTTGATATCAGTTATAGTCTCATTGTCTATCTTTGATAAAACTGAATTATAATTAGTATTATACGAATTATACGCGCTAACCAGATTATCAATTGTCTCTGTCATTCTATCTGTTGTACTGTCTTCCTTAAGAGCCTCAAAATCAGACAATATAGAGCCCTGAGTAGTAGTTATCGAACTTTTTACTGATGACTTGGCCTCTTCATCAGATAACATATACTCAAGCATAAGACTCTTCATTTCACTAACTGCAACAGACACAGCATTTAACTGCTTTATACTGTCCGTCTGCTGAACACTGATTTCTTCTGTAACTTTACTCATTTCTCTTATACTGGAATTAACCATGACCATTCCAATAACGGTAATGAGCAATACTACAACAAGAACAAGATTGATTTTTGTACCTATCGATTTCATATGAATTTCCACCTCCATAAAATACCTAAATATTATGATACACTTTTATCGAAATTTATTCAATAAAACTTACAAATATTGTAGAATACTAATAATTGATTTACTATAATGATTTTTAAGGCAAAAAACATTTCACTCATTGTGTGATAAATCACAGAATACAACAAATCTGCTGAAATTATAGGAGGCAAAAATGAACTCGGTTAAATCTCAAAACACAGAATTGCAAAATAATAGACTTAATTTCATGAAAAGCTTTATTATAGGCTCATTTCCAATGATTATTCAGTGTGTTGTCAACGAAATAGTTAGTGCGTCAGATGCAATAATGGTTGGTACTCTAGACCACGAAAGTCTGGCAGCTGTAACGCTTGCAGGGCAAATTGTTCAAATTTTCAATTTCTTTATTATTGCACTCTGTGTTGGAAGTAGTGCCCTTGCTGCACAGTACTACGGAAATAAAGATTACGCTTCAGTAAATAAAGTGCTCAATATTACTCTTCAGGTTTCAATAACTGGTGGTATTTTATTTTTTATTGGAACAATGTTTTTCCCTGACATAATCATGAGTCTTTACACAAACGAGACAGCACTTATTACTAAGGGAATTCCATACTTAAGAATTGTTTCTTTTTCATTTATATTTATGAGTTTCTCGCAGATTTATATGAATCTGATGAAAAATACCGGAAAATCAACCTTAGGTTCAGTAATCGGTATACTCACCGTTTTTCTTAATATAGGTCTTAACGCTATTTTAATATTTGGTCTTTTAGGCTTTAAGTCCTATGGAGTTTCTGGTGCAGCACTAGGTACTTCTATTTCGAGATTCATCGAAGTAGCGCTTACAATGTTTTTCGCATTTAAAAGTGACATAATTCCTTTTAGACCAAAAGAGCTGTTTGTACACTACAAAACTATGTCTGCAAAATTCAGACGATATACTCTTCCAAGTATGATACAGCATCTTGCCTGGATTATTGCAAACTCCCTTTGTATGGCAATACTTGGTCACCTTGGTAGTGACGTTGTCGCAGCCTCAGCAATTGCACTTATTTCTTTTAATATAATAGGCGCAATATCTCTAGGATATGCACGTGCCGCAGGAATAAATATCGGGCAGAATCTTGGAAAGGGCGATATTAAAAGTGCTAAACAAAACGGTGATACACTTCTGTTAAGCTCTGTTTTTATGGGCGTAATTGTCTGTATTTTAGTTTGTCTCCTAAACTCATTTATTGTAAATAATTGTGGAAAAAATATGTCAGCCGAGTCTGTTAAATATTTAAGATTTATGCTTTATTTCTGTGGATTTAGATGCATAGGTAAATATATCGTTACTACTATGGCTCAAGGAATACTTCCAGCCGGCGGCGATATACACTACCTTATGAAAACAGACATTATCAATATGTGGTTAATAGTACTGCCACTTGGATATATAAGCGCGTTTGTACTCAAGCTTAATCCAGCTATTGTATATGCAGTGTTGAATCTTCCTGAATATTACATTTTATTTTTCATGGTTCGTCACTACAAGCAGTATAAATGGGCTAAGAATCTGACTCGAAAGGAATGGGCTGACCCATCACGATTTGAGGATACTATCAGACGACGTATTTTCGAAAACATGCCTCTTGGCATCATGGTAATAGGAAATTCCGGTAAAATCAGCATGGTAAATCAGGAATGTGCACGATTACTATACATGGATGTAGAAGCAATTGATGGAAGCTATTACACTGACCTTTTCATGACAGACAAAAACAATGAAGCCTTTGCCGATATTGTGCTAGAGGCTGTAAATAATAAAACTGTCCGTCATAAAGAAACTGTCGATTACAAATGTGCTGACAGTTCTAGAAAGCTTATTGTTGAAAGCACTTTTATTGAAGAAGAAGATTCTAAAATTGGAGTCTGCTTAATGATATCCGAAAGATAATATACTAGTTTTGAATAAAAAGGAAGCCTGAATGGAACTTCAAAAATATAAAAACAAAAAGGTACACTTCGTGTCGAGGTGCACCCTTATTATCTACTTATATTTTATACTGACTAATGTAATATAGCCTCCTGATTTATCTGGAAGCGTAAACCTTATAATAGAATCCGCATCAGTTACAGGTGTTATATTAAAATCATCATTATTCGAATTACTATATACAAGAAGCCACATATCTGTATTCGATGTATCAATACCACTCATAATAACTGTGGCATCATTATCTGTTTTAGATGGCTCCTCTTTAATTCTGACTCCTTTAGCATTTTCAAAATATATATCACCTGATATTACGATTTCACCACTGTATAAATCTCCATACTTATCATTTACAATAGTATCAATTTCCGGCTCTGATTTGCCACCTTCACCTTCAATAAATACTGCTTTAAGTCCCGATACTTCTGATATTGAGAAACCGCTTGCTTCTCTAATGACAGGATTATCATAAGACTGTGAATGTTTTAAGTTATTATCCTTATCAATATTAGCTTTTAACCCTGCTGCAACTGAACCTGCATCTATTCCAGGTGTTTTATTACTCTCTAAAACAGCTGCATCTTCAGCTACACGCGTATGAGCTATATTTTCTATTGTTGATCTAACATATTTTAAAGCTGGCGCTATCCATGTTCTCCACTTATTAAGGAAATTTTCTTTTGTTATCTTTGTTTCTTTTCCTTTAACATGTATTTCCTTATTTTTTTTCTTACCGTTTATACTTTTAAAGACAGCTATATAATAAACATCTTCTGCTGGCTTAGTTCCAGGCACTTTAATTGAAATTGATGCGGAAGTTGCATAATTTGAATCATAAGTTCCATTTCCATCATCATATTCCCAATGGTCAAATTCATAGCCCTTGTCAGGTGTTGCGGTCAATGTAACTGATGTATTTTTCGACTGGTTATTCCATTCGACAAATCTTGGACTTGCCTGTCCGCCTTCCTCTGCCTCTGTCCATATTCCAATTGTATCTCTCTTCTTGAATAAAGCTCTTACATGAACATCCTTTGTCATATCCAGCTTTTTCGAAATCTTTATAGTAACCTTCTCTTCCTTTGTGTCTGTAACAAAGGTCACTTTACCTTCCGAATCAAGATCGACCCATTCTACAAACTCGTATCCATCAGATGGTTCTGCTGTAAGAGTTACCTCTGTAACATTCTTTTCATCTGGCGCTACCATTGAAGGGGAAACTGTACCACCTTTTCCTTCTGTAACTGTTCCGCCCTGCTGTTCTGCCACTTCTGTGTACAATGCATAAGTCTTATCCTCGGTAAAATATGCTTTTATTACATAATCTGTAACTGGCTTATCCTGTGGCATTACTACTGCTATTGATGTATTATGTACTGAGCCTGTGACACTTAATCCATCTGGTATCACCCATGTATCGAATTCATAACCTGTATCTGGACTTGCTGTGAAATTTATTGACTGATTCGCATTGTTTATAGTCCATTCTACATAGGTCGGATTAACAATACCTCCGCCAATACTTCCTGTACTCTCATCTATTGCCTCGACTTTAATTCCTGTTGCACTATGCTTTTTGAACTTTGCCTGTATTTTCAATACATCACTTGGTCTATTCTGAGGCATCACTACTGCTATTGACTGATTAGATAATGAACCTGTGACTTTTAGCTCTTCTGGTACTACCCACATATCAAACTCATAACCAATATCTGGATTTGCAGAAATGTTTATTGACTGATTCGCATTACTTGTAGTCCACTCTACATAAGCTGGATTTACTGAACCACCGCCAACATTTCCCGTAGACTCGTCTATCGCCTCTGACATTATACCTACGGAACTATGCTGTTTAAACTTTGCAGTATATATGATATCCTGACTTTTTGCATCATCAGAAGGAAATGGATATGGTACATTAAGTGTCAAATCCTTGCTATACACAGAACCATCCGAAGCTAACCAACAATCAAAATCGAAGCCTTCCGCCGGCTTTGCTGTAGCTGATGCACTACCTGCAGACTGCCATGTAGAATATGGAATGAATGAACCACTTGTAATAGTACCACCACCATCCGTTCCGACTACTGCCTTAAATCCATGATTACTTCCTTTAGTCTTAAAGTGAGCTGTATATACAACCTGACTACTGCTGCCTACGTTACCAGTAGATTCATCATAATTAGAAATAGCTGGCATTTGAACTTCAGCAGTAGCACCAAGATTTACTTTAGTTCCATTTTTATCCCAATAGTCAAATTCATACATCGTCGTATCACTTGGCATTGCACTAATTGTAAAACTCTGCCCATCGTATGCCCACTGCCATGGTCTTGTTCCTGTGACATTACCTAATGATTCATCAGCAGACTTTGCAACTATACCTGTCTGACTATTTCTCACAAACTGCGCATGAGCATCGTCAAGATGTGAACAGGCCATTGTTGTAGTAGGTGAATAGCTCCATATAATTCCACCATCATCCCATACACCTCTCCATCGATAAAACGCATATCCACTTGCTGGCGCTGCCGAAAAGGTATACACTGCACCGGTATCACTACCTATATGAATCCGCGTATCTATTGGGTTTATATGCCCTGCACCACTAGGATGCACATGGAAGTGCAACTCTCTGGTAGCACTAACAGGCACTGTTTTAATAATCACAAACAGTGCCAGTAATGCTATAACAAATATATATTTAAATTTTAAAAATCCCTTATAATTCATATTTCCCCAACTACCACGAGCTATGGTATTACATATACAGCTGCTGCCATTGTAACAACTGCATATACTGCAACTGCAGCTATAAGTCCTGCTACTACAACAGATCCTGCTACTGCTGTTTCCATTACAAGAACTGCCTGTGCAAAAATAAATACCTGTGCAATACAGAATTTCTTAAGCCATGAGAAAAATCCACATCCATTTACAAATTCAAGTTCTTCTGGTGTAAGATTTTCTGGAGACATAGGAATTACAATGTAATTAATATCCTCTGTATTCTGAATAAACTTAATACTCCAGTTTTCTGGAATAATCTGTTTTCCTTCTACAACATCTGCAACCTTTTCCTTGAACTCATCAGCAAGAGTATCCACAACCTCCTTAACTCCAGTAAAAGGAAGCACATATGTAATAGTTTTTGGGTCATTATCCACGATGACATAATCAATATTATCATCATACTCAACACCATATTTATCCATCATTGCTTTTGGATCTGCCATAAATTCTGCCTTAAAATCCGCATCATCCCAGCACTGTGAGAAAATCTCAGCAAGAGAAAGCTGCTGCTTAAGAGATTTGTCAAGCTGTTCTCTCTGCTCATCTGTCAGTTCTGCAAGACTGGCATCGAACTGTGCCTTTTCCTCTTCTGTCATTAATTCATACTGTTTTTCAAGTACTGCCTGTACATCCTTTGTAAAAATCTGCTTTTCCATATTGTCTCCTTTCATTCACCGTATAGTGAACTGTCGTAAATAATACCCATATTCCACAATTTGTTAATTACTGAAAATAGACTTATAGGTGATACCAGGCCAATTTTTTCAGCCACCATTTCACCAATTTCTCTCCTTGTATACAGACCCTCCTTCAAAGCATCATATATATACTCGTATAATACTCCATTTTCATCTGTTTCGGCAAGTATTCCGACACCATTTTTACTTATTATTCCTCTTTTTCCGTTTACTTGTGCAAAATCAAACCATGAATATATTTTTAACCTTTCATCTGGCTCTAAAATAGTCTTCATTTTTTCAGCTATAGCTTTCTTCAAAAGCATTTCATACTCATCTATAGTATTAAATTTCCCTTCAAATAAAATGGCCATTCCTTCTGGAAATTCCTTTGAAGCAATTACTGGAGTCGTTAGTTTTACTATTTTATCACAAAGATTGACTATAAAACCGGAAATACAGCTAATAGTAGTCTCTATTCCGTCATTTTCCTGATTTCTACCTGACTTTACAAACATATTTCCAGGTGCTTCTTTGAACTGTGGAAGAACTTCAACAAATAATAGCTCTTCAGCCGTAAATTTTTCCATAATACTATAAAAATCCCCTAGGCTTCTTACAGAAAAACGATACGCCACACCACTATTTTCATCGATAGCACTAAGTATTTTCTTAGTTCTTTCAATATTTCTTAAAGCAACAGCAGTTGTAATCTGTGGTATCTTACCATTTATTTCAGTAAATAATTTCTGGAATTTCTCATAATCAGGATTATCAAGTGGCTCCGTTGCAAAATAAAGACCAGCCTGAGTTACTGACTCTCCCATTATCTCTTTTGATATATTTAGTACTCCTTTAAAAAGAGCAGCATTTTCATCATTATATCTGTAAATTGACTGAAGACCTCTAGCTCCAACTCCACAAAACTCACAGCCTACCGAACATCCTGAAGAAAGCTCATATACAATTGGAAAATGTACATTTCCTTCGCCTCTGTCTGGCAAAAGCATTTTACATCTGCTTACCTGTCGTTCCCTCCATTTCTTCATCTTAGTATTAGACGGTTCGCATATTTCTTTGATACTGTCTCTCCATGCAATCTTTGCTCTTGTAAATTCATCAAATGAATCTTTATTTACACCTATTGCCTCAGAAAGTCCGTATTTTTTCAGCGTTTCTTCATAACTCTGTGTAAGCTCATCCTGAAATCCTGGAACAGAATTAGCATATTCCGCAACT
This sequence comes from Lachnospiraceae bacterium, assembly GCA_045627905.1. Taxonomy (GTDB): domain Bacteria; phylum Bacillota; class Clostridia; order Lachnospirales; family Lachnospiraceae; genus UBA2868. Next base: position 39,074 of record JAZQOO010000017.1, read on the forward strand.
CTTTTATAAAGCGCTATTTCCTTTTTCTTCGATGTGTCAAATATTATTCCCATAAAATTTACCAATCATATTCATTAATAATTCCATTTTTAAACAGCGTTGTTATACAGAAATACGTTTCCGTAACACTAATTTTCTTTGTTTTGTAGAGTATTTCTGCAATTTGTTTTTTAGTAAACACTCCCTCAAATATAAGCCTTGTTACATCTGCAAAACCTTTAAACGGCCCTGTAATTGGCCTTGCATAGCCCGAACCTGACATAACCACTTCTCCAAGTTCCTCCACATTATTTATCTCAAAATAATCATAAGGTTTAAGAACCTTATCACTTGGAACAGATGTAACCATGTATTTATCAATAAGTTCTAAAATAATCTGCCTTAAATCTTCCGAATCAGTGAATGTTCTTTTTTCTAATACATTTTCTCCATCTGGATATTTATCGCATGCTGGGTATGGCGTAACTAAGCGCACATCTTTTCTTGCAAAATTAATAACAAAACCACTTATACAACATATTGTGGCAACTATCTTTTTAGGAGCTTCTTCGCCACATTCACATAATTTCTCATTACAGTCATTTTCTTCAAGTTCTTTTTCACGCTCTCTTCCTGTTTTAGCGAAGCCATTAAATCCAGGAGCTTCCTCAAACTGTGGAAGAAGTTCTACTCGTAGTAATTCCTCCGCTGAAAAATTATTAAATATATCCTCTGCTTCTTTAACGCTTTTTACAGAAAATCTATATATCATTCCTCCTTTGTCATCATTTAACTGATGTAAAAGAGCTTTCATTCTATTAATATCTCTAAGCGGTATCGCTGTTGTTATTTGTGGTAAAATACCAAATTCTTCAAAAAAATCTTCTAAAAACTTTTCATAATCTCTGTTGTCAAGTGGCTCACACGCCATGTAGAGAGGCCCTCTTCCAGCAGCATCACCTATTACTTCATGCATCATGGAAATAACATCTTTGAAAAGTTCTACATTATTTTTGTCATAGGTAAAAACCTTTTTCAGGTTTTCAGCCCCAATTCCACAAAACGGACATCCAACAGAACAACCATCTGTAATTTCATATGCTGCACATATCTGAACATTTGCAGAATAGGCCCCACCAGAATATCCCTTTGACCTTTCAATCTGACGTTCTCTCCATTTTTTCATTTTCGAATTCTTTGGAACATTCAGTTTATTCAAAAGTTCATCTCGTTTAACAAGCTTATTAATAGTATACTGTCTGTATCTGAACGCCTGATATGGCATCTCCTTAAGAGCATTCTCTTCACTTAATCCAACAAGTTTTTTTGCTGTTTCACCATCAGTTATATACTTTAAACCTTCAACATCTACTCCCTGAAGGTCATACTTTTCCTTAAAGGCTTCGACATCAGCCTCCATCTCTTCTTTTGCATATGGAAGAAGGTATAATATCTCTATACATCGCTTGGACTTCGCAATCATTTTCGTAATCTCTTCAACCTCATCCTGTCCAAGCTGCTCATTTGTCATATATGCTTTTTTAAGCTCTTCGGATGTCATTTAACTATACCTCCTGTCTTTTTGCCATTTCGTAAAATAGACCTTTCTTATCCATCAATTCTGAATATGTTCCTTCTTCTGCGATTTTACCATTATCTATAAAAATAATTCTGTCACATTCAATTACGGTTGATAATCTATGTGCAATAACTACTCTTGTAATATCTCTCTTTTTCAGGTCATCACTAATGATTTTCTGTGCGTTATTATCAAGGGCAGATGTAGCTTCATCAAAAAATAAAATCGATGGATTATTGGCAAGAGCCCTTGCTATGAGAATTCGTTGTTGCTGACCACCCGATACTGTTCCACCAAACTCTGAAATCATCGTATCTACACCCATTGGCATTCTTTCCAAATCAAGAGCCATACCAGCCTCTACTAGAAGCTTGACTACATCATCCTTTGTCAACTTGGGATTTGCTACAGCAACATTTTCATAAATGTTACCCATAATCATTCCACCTTGTTGTAGAACAACGCCTGTCTGCTTCCTTATATTTTTCATATTAAGCTGTTCAGAATCTTTATTATCGTAATAAATTTTACCAGTTGTAGGTTTTTCAAAGCCAAGAAGCAGCTTCATCAATGTTGATTTTCCTGAACCAGTCTTTCCTACAATTCCAACATATTCTTTCTTCTTTATATGAAAGCTAATATCATCAAGTATCAATGGTTCATCTTTTCCGTACTTAAATGAAAGATTTTCAACTTTTAAATCGCCTTCAAAATCTTCAATTTCTGCAACACTCTCATCGCTTTCTGGAATCTCACTGTATATCGGTTCTGCCATCTTAAGTACAGGCCAGCTGGATACAACATTAAGCATAAATGATGCAAGACTTGTAACTGAGCCAAAAAACAGACCGAATGACGAAATAAATGATGAAAAAGAACCAATACTGAGCTTCAAATCAGATGTCATTACAATTAAAAAGAACACAAGGGAATATATTGCTGATGCAATTTCCATAATCGTCGTTCTTATACTTGAATATGTGCCACCCTTAATTCTCTGTCTTGCAGCTTCAACATTATTCATCTGATATTCATAAAGCACCCTTTCTTCAATACCTGATATTCGTACTTTTTGAATACCAGCGATATACTGAAGCAGTTTGTTTTTCGCCTTCATATCCTCTTCTACTGCACGTCTTTCAAACTTAAGTGCTGCTTTTCCCGTAAAAACTATTATCAATACGGTAATCATAATCATTAATATAGCAATCCACATAAGCTTTGATGATGTTCTATACATTCTTATCAAATATAAAAGTGAAAATATAAATCCGATTATTACAGACACACCACCATTAACAAGGCTTCCTGCTGCCTCACCTATCATGCTGGCTCTTATAACAAGCTCTGTAGCATTACTTCTATCGATATATGATTGTTCTAATTTAAACACTCTGTCTACTGTGGCATTAGATATTGTATAACTGACATTCGAAGACATTCTGAAAGATGCCCTGTTTTTTAGAATGCTTAAAAATGCGTTACCAACAATACATAACAAAACTACTAATGAAACTCTTGCTATTTCATCGATTTCACTATTTGGAATCAAATGGTCAAATATTTGCTCATTCATAAAAGGAATAAGCAGTCCTGTTAATGTTGTAGCTAACATCATAATTGCAATTTCTACAATTTCTGAAATTCTTACGTTTGAGAATCCAAATCTGAATACATCTTTTAATTTTAGCTGCTTCGGAGGCAGAGATTTATAGAAACAAACACCTACCGTAGCTAAGTCTTTTATTTCCTGATCTGTTAGTGGATGACTTGTTCCATTTGAAACCCTGATTATATTTGCTTTTTTTATACTATATGGAACAATTATTACAGGCTCTTTTGTCTCTTCAATAAAAGCAATTATTGGAGCATGTAGACTATTAAGCTGTTTTTTATCTATTGTAATTCGTCTAAATGTAATATTTGAGGCTCTGGCAATGTCATATATATCATAATCAAAATTGTATATATCCTCTACTGCAGATAACGGAATAATATCAAGATTCATAAAATTAGCATATATTTTTGCAGTATCATACAATACATTATCAGATGATGAAATAATATCTGACGAATTATTTTTGCCTAATAGAACACTCCCCATAAGTCGCATTCTCATGTTCCGTATTCTGCTGTTTATTTTAGTACTCGCCTGTCTGAACATATTCGTAATATCTGCCTTTAAGTTCCATTAATTCACTGTGGGTTCCACGCTCAACAACGCGTCCGTTTCTTAAAACAATTATTTCATCACAATTTCTAATAGTTGATAGTCTTTGAGCTACAACAACCATTGTTATATGTCTGTCTTTAATATTACTGAGTATCTTTTCCTCTGTAACCGAATCAAGAGAAGACGTTGCTTCATCCATTACTATTATTGATGGATTCTTTACTAGTGCCTTTGCAATCTCAATTCTCTGTGCCTGTCCGCCTGAAATATTGCTACCGTTATTCCTAAGTGCAAAACCATAACCATTTGGCTTACTCATTATTTCGTCATGAATACATGCATCCTTTGCTGCCTGTTCATAATCTTCCTTGGAAATAGTATCATCAAACATCGTGATATTATCTTTTATGCTTCCATCAAATAATGTTATGCTCTGACTTACTGTAGAAATACTGCTGACTAATACATTTCTAGGTAAATCCTTATAAGATATTCCATCATACAATAATTCTCCCTCATCAGGCTCATACAATCCGGTAATTATTTTCGCAACCGTTGATTTACCACTTCCCGATGCCCCAACAAAAGCAACACTTTTTCCTGGCTCCAATTTTAGTGACAGATTTTTTACAAGTGATTTATCTAACTTTCCATATCGAAAAGCAACTTTATTAAGTTCTATTCTTCCACTAATTTTCTTCTTTTCATCTCTTATTATTCTGTCACCAATAAACAGCTTGTCCTCTGAATGACCCATAAGGTCTGATACTCTTGATAAGTCATTTCTTGTTTGTTTCATACTTCTGGCAAAATTAATAATTTCTGTAAATGGTGTAGAAAATGATGCACAAAAAGCTGTGTATGAAACAAGCATACCTGGGCTCATATATCCTCTGACTGCTGCAATTCCTCCAACCATAAGGACTACTATTTTACATGTCATTGAAATAACATTTGGAATGGCATCTATAGATTGTTGTAATTTCCCGATTTTTTGATCAGATTTTTGCATAAGTGCAGCATATCCAAGAATTTTTGACACGTAGTCATTCTCAGCACCTATAGCTTTTAGTGAACCAGAGATACATATACCACTGTATAAATACCCCATGTAATTTCCCTTTTCCTGTCCATACTTTACTACAGCATCATCTATTTTTTTCATTGATAATACAGTTACAACAACACTTAATGAAATAAAAATAAGCACTACAAAAGAAAGCTCAACATTATATATAAGCATGACAACAAAATATACTACCGAAGTGAATATGTTTAGCATAAGCATGAGCATTTCATCTGTTATAAACGAATTAACTTTATCATTATTGCTTATTCTTTCACATAAATCCCCTGTATTTCTCTGTTCGTAAAACATCATAGGGAGTCTTAACATATGCTCTATTACCCTGTCTGATGAAATAACAGTTAATTTTGCTCTTAACATTTTCTTTACATACTCTCTGGCATATGTAAAATAAGCATCAAAAAAAATAGTTAGGAGCATTGCTAACAGTATCCATTTAAACCAATTTCTTCTATCGTTCATAAGAACATCGTCGAAGAAAATCTGTGAATAAACAGGACTTAAAACTCCTGGAACAACAAGTAACATTCCAATTAATAAAAGTGCTATCAGAGTTCTTAAATCAATCCTTAATCTTTCTTTCATGTACAAAAGAAGACTGTTCTCACGCTTTCTCTTCGAAAGTTTTTTAGAAGGGTCAGGAACTATCTCTAATTCAACTCCGGTAAAATGCGCTTCGAACTCTTTTTTTGAAATAGAATAACGTCCTTTCATCGGACAATTAATGTAAAATTTATTGTTCCTGTAGCCTTCCACAACAAGAAAATGAACAAAATCCCAGTGACAAATACATGGGAATATGCCCTTTTCTATAAGTCTATCTGCACTTCTTTTATAACCCTGTGCTGTAAAACCATATTTCTCCGCTGCAAGACATATGTTCTTGGCATTACTTCCATTTCTTGACACTCCAGTTTCTATTCTTAGTTCCTCAAGAGGAATATTAACACCATAGTATCCCATTACCATAGCAAGTGATGATGGACCACATTCTATCGGTTCCATCTGGAATACAGTTCTTGTTTTAGCAAAGTTTTTCGAAAAATTATTCTGTTTTGTCTTTGTTTTTTCTCTTGAATTCAAGCTTATCCTTTACTCCGCTAACTAGAAGCTCTATTGGTTTTTTATGTGACTGCTCTACAGAAACGTCTACAAGTGTAGTGCCTTCAAGCATAACCTCTGCTCCCTTAACTGTCGACCATTTGTATCCACTAACTGTTTCAGAATCCTCATCTAATATAATTTCTACCATGACAACTGGACCCTGTTTATAAAACTGGTCAGTCAACGACTGACTCCCCGTTGTATCTAGTATTTCATCCTGACTTGCTATGCTCTTGCTGACTCTTGTAACGGTCCCTATTATATGTCCATATTCATGCTTGTTTACAGTTGAGGGAAATACATGGGCACTCATGCCTTCTTTAAGCTTCCTTGCATCTTTCAGAGGAACAAAGCACCATATTAAATTGGCAGCACTTTTGGCTTCTCCAATTATTCTCTCTGAATTCCTAAGTGAAAACAGCTTCGTACCTTCCTGAACACTCATTCCTTCTTTTACAACTACATCTTTAATTATACCGTTATGACGGGCATATACATTTGATGTATTAACCTGCTTAAGCAAATCTTTTCGTTTACTATTTAAATCATATAATATAGATGTCTTTTTATTATCAAATTCCTGCCTATATACTTCAATATTTGTCTCTGCCTGAGACTCGTCAACAACAGACTTAAGTTCAAGATCGTCCACCTGAGTTCTCATGCTTTTCACTTCTGAAAGTGCTGTATTATAAGCATTTAGAGCCTCTGAATACTCTGACTGATACATTGTATTCTGTGCCTGAACTCCCGAGTCATCATTGTCTTTCTCAAGGTATTCTTTTCTTGCACTGGCAAGTTCGGCATCTGCCTTTTCAAGTTCCTCTGCCTCTTCCTCCATAAAATGTTTCATATCAGCAGCTTTATTTGCAGCATCCTGTACCTTTTGAAGTGCAGCATCCCTTGTCTCTATCTCTTCTTCAGTTGCTTCTTTTGCATCAAAGTATTCATACTGCTTATTAAAGTTGTTCTCTAAGGCAATATATTCCTCTTTTGCTGATATGTAATTTTGCTTTGCGGATTCATATAGATTAAAATGCGTATCATATGTAGTCGATGCTTCTGTATATTTTGTCTGTGCAGACTTATCTGATATCGGAAGCGTTGCAAAATAGACTTCCTTTTCTTTTAGAAGTCTTGCTTCTTTTATATCTAAGTCAGCCTCTAGCTCTTTAAGTCTTTTCTTTTTCAACTCAAGACTCGCATTCGTACTATCACTTGTGATATCTACTCCTGCAACTTTTGTCTTAATTTCAGCTAAAGGCTCTGCATCACTTGTTACATAATCTAGATCTGATTCAAATGTAATGTTTTCGACATACGAAATTCGCTCGTCCATCTGCCTTAACTGATAATAATCGTCATCTGTTCCAGTACTGATAAGCAAATCACCCTTTAAAACAACGTCACCTTCTTTAAAGTTGACCTTTGTAACGATTCCTTTTGCTGTTGAATATTCGTCGAAAAAATCATCATCTTGTAGATATATGCCTGCTGCTTCGACTTCTTGTGGAACTGAACCTGTAAAACCCCACACAAATAAGCCGCCTATTATTAAAAAGGCGGCCATTATAGACATCCATAATGACGCAGGAACCAGATTAACTGCTTGATCAAGCTGATCTTGAGAGTTAATCATATCAAGCGCCGACTTATTATATATTTCCCTCACTTATATCCCCTCAAACAACAAATCTTTTACGATTATTTCAAAGCATATCTGTATATCGCAAACGATACTATTAATGAAATTATAGCAATAAACCATGATGTGAAAAGCACTATTCCTATAGAAGCATCAGCTTTTGAGTATTTTGTTACTGCTACTGAAAAAATCTGACATGCAAGTAAAATAAGCGGCAGCACCGCTACAACAAATATTTTTGGTGCAAACCCATTAGGTTTACCACTTAAATCAAAGTGAATTGCTAATACATCTGGCAAAGTTTTCCACTTTATCACCCCAAATAAAGCTGGTAAAACTGTAACTACAAAAGATAAAATAACTGATATGTTTAACATAAGCCTTTACCTCCATTTATAATATGCAATCCAATATTTACCCTTACTATTTATACTACATATATTTGTATAGACATAGAAATGATACTAAATATATATATTAATGTCAATAAATGTATACTTGATATTCCCTTTCCACATCTTGTTTCTAGTATATTTTTCTATCCTTTATTTTTGTGTATTCATCAAATAGTTTAAGGCATTCTTCACGCTCAAATTCTTCTAAATAAGAGGACAGCTTTGAACGACCTCCCATAAGATTGTCAAATTTAGCATCTCTGAAACCAATAATAGAATTATCCTCTATTGTACAGCCATAATATACCTTTGAAATATTTGCCCACATGCACGCAGCAAGACACATAGGACATGGCTCGCCTGTTGTATATATAACAGAGCCTGACAAATCATATGAACCAATAGCCGCTTCAGCATTTCTTATAGCTGAAACTTCTCCGTGCGCCGTTGAATCATTATTTTTTAACACCATATTATGTCCGCGGCCAATTACTTTTCCATCTTTAACAATCACACTTCCAAACGGACCTCCATGTCCGTTATTAATTCCTTCTCTTGCTTCCTCTATAGCCATTTTCATGTAATCCATTGTCACAACCTCCTATATCAATTTTTATTTAATATATTTTACTGCTTATTTATTTTTCCTAAGTGCAGCTGAAATAAGCGTCTTTACAACATCTTCGGGATTCTTCGGAATTCCTGCATTTTTCTCTATCGCTGAGTCATTATTTGCGAATCGCTGCAAAGCCATACGCATTGCCGCTTCTGAAATTGTTGAACGTTCAACTTCGTTTTCTGCACCAAATAATACAGAAATCAGATTGTGAACCTCACCATTCTTTTCTTCCTGAACACAGGATATCAAACACGCTCCCGACTTATTAGTAGTTCCCGTCTTTAGCCCCTTTGCATTATCAAGGTTATATAATAATGCGTTAGTGTTATTAATCTTTTGCTGCAGACTTGGCAGCTCCATTGATATTACTGAAGTGATGTCTAATACCTCGGGATAATCATTTATTAACTCTTTAGCTAATACAAACATATCACCTGCTGTCATTCTGTTCTGTTTCTTTGCCGGAAGGTAATTGTTGTCATATACGGGAAGTCCATTACAGTTGTAAAACTCTGCTCTTGTAAGCCCTATTGCTTTCGATTTTTTATTCATACGGCTGACAAATTCAGCTTCTGAACCTGCGACATGCTCTGCAATGGCTAACGCACACTCGTTACTGGACCTAAGAAGCATTCCATAAATCAATTCATTTAGCGGCTTTATACTGCCCTCTCCTAGTGGTATAACACCATCTAAATCCTCTGAAAGATTATGTGCCCTTTTCGAAATAGTTATATTATCATCTAATGATATTTCACCTTCACTGACAGCATCCATCATAACATAATATGTCATGAGCTTTGTCGTACTGGCAATCGGAACGACTTCATCCACATCATAGGCGTAGTATATTTCTCCGGTTGTTCCATCACCGATTAAAATCGAATTAACGCCCTGAACATATCCAGAGCCTTCAAACTCTTCTTCTGTTAAATCAAATGATTTAGTCGTATTTATCATAAGACCGTCATCATCTATCTGAATATCTGTATCTAAAAGCATTCCTATCGTCAGTAAATTCATAAACGCATCTGTTTCGTCTGACTCCTCTGCTGAAAATTTCCCAACAATAGAATAATATTTTCTCGCATTGCCATTTACAAATAGACTGTTTCTCTGTAAATTCAGATTACTTCGCTTTGCAAGCTCCTCCTCGCTCCACGCATATGCATTTCCATCATATGGAAGACCAAGCGTTATGTTTATTGCATCATTTGAAAAATCTGGATAAAAAGCTTTATTTGAATCCTTTAACGCAAACGCAACACCTCTCAATGAGATATACAAATTGTTATTATAATTAACCACTAACCCTCTTATATCATCCATACGCTGTTCATTTACATATACCGGTACATTCTCGTGTCTTTCTAAATCAGCATATACATTCTGTTTACAAAGTAAGCACAGTAAAATAACAGTAGTTACCGTAATTGCTATATTTTTTATTATTTTCATAAAGACCTCCATAATTATTCAATAAGACTATCTAATTATTTGTGATTCATCAGGTAATAAAGCTACATTCTGCTCTTCTAAATACTCTCTTACTGACACACCATATGAATCCTTCATTAGCTCATCAACAAGTGTATCTGTTATCTCTCCTTCGTAACCTGATGCCTGAAGCCTTTTTGTTACAGCTAGTTTATACGCTCTCTCAAGCCCTTCAAATGCCATCCTTGCACACTCATCATATGTGCCTTCTTCTAGCTTATATTCGAATTCATCACGGCCTTTTTTAGTCTTTATTACTACTACACTGCACTCTCCAATGCACTCCTTAACTTCATCGTATGTAAGCTGCGTATTTTCTATCTGAGCCAACCAGACATATACCTTTGCCGATATTTCGGAACTCATTGACCTTTCTTCATAAATAGGTTTCCTGTTATTTATAATCATTACTACTACAAGCAATATAGTAATTATTGCTAAAATAACGCATGATATTGACAATGCAATTATTTTTCCATTATTTTTACCCGGATACATATATAAGTTCTCCCCTCTTACATTTCTTGCTACAAAAACATTTTAACAGTTAGCCGTAAAATCATCAATAAAACCTTTATATTGATATATTTTTAACAGTATTTAGCAGATATTGTACATATTTACCAAAATGGATATAGGAAATCAAAATAAAACAATAACTATTGTCAAATGACATTATAGAGCCAAAAATGATATAATTACACGTGTTTATTTTTTTGACAATGTATGTCATAAAGTTAATCCAAGGAGGAAATATTATGAAAAAGAAAGTTATTGCAATTTTACTTTGCGCAACTATGGTAATGCCTACACTTGTAGCATGTGGTGGAAAAGACAGCTCAAGTGAAGCTGTAGTAGAAGAAGCTACAGAAGAAACATCAGAAGAGGCTTCAGAAGGATGTTCAGACGAGAACTTCGCTGCACTTCAGGAAGCTTATGCAAGTCTTAGCGAAGAGGTTGAGCTTGTAGAGAATTACTACATGGATAATGCTGATATCCCACAGGATGATGATGTAGAAGAAACTCTTGCTGCAGCACATGAATACATGGATCAGGTAGGAGAAATCGAGCAGTCAGAAATCACAGATGCTGATGCTGAGGAGCTTGCACAGTCTATGGTAGATGTTGCAAATAGTCTTGTTACTGTTGCAAAGGCACTTGATATAATGGCAGGAAATGGCACTGCTGAAGAAGCTACAGAAGATGCTTCAGCAGAAGGATGTTCAGACGAGAACTTCGCTGCTATTCAGGATGCTTACGCTGAGCTTAGCAGCCTTCAGGAAACAGTAGTTAACTACTACATGGAAAACCCAGATGTTGAACAGGATGATGAAGTAGAAGATGTTCTTAACAAGGCTCAGGAATATCTTGATGAAGTTGGCGAAATTAAGCAGAACGAAATTTCAGATGCTGATGCTGAGACAATTGCTCAGTCTATGGTAGATGTTGCAAATGGTCTTTCAATGATAGCAGAAGCAATTGCAAAATAATTTTATAACAACTAACAAAATGTAAACAGGTAAATTCCTGAAAGGGCTGTAAAACAATGTAATAATGTTTTTACAGCCCTTTTTATACATACATGATATAAGATAAAATTCGCAAATCAGATTTTTATCTTTCGTCTCTAAGAAAACACTATATGACAGATTAAAAGCTTTGTTGCATAAAGCTATATCTCATTATAATCTGTATCCATACCTACCTTGAGCTGATAGCCAGGATACTTTTTGGAAATCTTATCAATAATATCATGAAACACTTTTCTTCTGTCTCTGGCTTCAAAGCTTATTACTACATCAAAACGTATAATTTTTTTCTCTATATCAACATAGAATCCGTGTATTTGATTTACATTATCTGTCGCTAGTACTGCAGACTCAACATCATCTCTTATCGCTATAATATCATCATCCATTGTATTAACTGAATAAACACCTACTGCTGCCAAATACACACCAAATCGTTCTATTATATCTTCTTGAATTATACGTGAGAGCTCATCAAATCTACTTATCTTAAGTGTATCCTTTACTTCAATATGAACAGAACCAAGATACGCATCTGGTCCATAGTTATGCAATATCAAATCATATGCACCTACAACATCATCATTTTCAACTATTGCTTTTTTTATATCTCTTACAAGAGATGCATCTGCACCTGTGCCAAGTATTTTGGCAACAGTTTCAAAAAGAATTTCAATAGCTGTTTTTACAATAATTGCCGCAATTACTACTCCAAGCCAAGCCTCTACTGATACTTTTGTAAAAACATAAATAAAAGCAGCTACTACTGTAGCTACAGATATCGCAACATCTCCAAGGGCTTCTTTTCCTGCAGCAACAAGCGAGTCAGACTTTGCTTTTTTACCGACCTTAACTATATATAATGTAAGCGCAAGCTTTACAACTACTGCAACAATTATTATTACAAGCGAGGTTCTAGAATATTCTGCTACTTCCTGACTAAAAATACTCTTTACAGACTCAATAAAGGATGTTATACCTGCATATAAGATAATGACTGCTATTAGAAGCGTACCTAAATACTCTATTCTGCCATATCCAAAAGGATGCTTTTTATCAGGGTCCTTAGTTGCAAAGCTAGAACTTAATATTGTAATAAAACTACTTCCAGCATCTGTAAAATTATTAACTGCATCCATCGTAATAGCTATCGAATTAGATATAATACCAACAGCTGCTTTAAAAATCCCCAGGAATACATTAACAATTATAGCAACTACGCTCGCTCTAAAAATCAGCTTAAGCCTACTTCCGGCTTTTTTTACATCATCATTTATTTTTTCCATTTTGACTCCTATTAACTTACCACACTCCTTTATATTAAATAAGCGCGGTTCTAAATATTACTATCAAATATTTTAACAGTTTGCTACATAATCATCAATACAGGCATTACATATCCAATAAAACATGCACAATGTATTTTCCCCATCTATGATTATCAGTTGTCTGATGTCAATGTATGCAAGCATATACACTTACCTGTCTCACCTGTTGCTAATTGTCAATAGTATCGTGTACTTTTAACACCCTACATCGGCTTTAAGCACCCTCAGTTCCGACAATGCCCTTATCTGTTTCGTTAGTAATAATCTTCTCGTTTTCCATGATTAAAAATCTCCTTTTCTGAAAATAAAAAAGGTGGCTGCAATATGATTTATCATTTTGCATTCCACCTTTAATGGTCTGTTAAAATATTCAATTATTGTTTATCCGTCAATTTCAATTTAATCAACTGACCAACGCTTTTAATTTACGCTCAATTTCAATGATGACCTTCTTAAACTCTTCATCACTCTTTCCTGTTGGATCTAAAAGCCCCCAATCGTCATCAAACGGTCTTCCGATAAACGGACATCCTACATCACATCCCATCGAAATAGCAATATCTGGATCAGGTATCTCGTCAATAAGCTTGCTATGATGTCCATTTGCATTCATATCTATTCCATATAATTCTTTTACAATACGAACCGCATCCTGATTAATCTGGTCTTTTAATTCTGTTCCTGCTGAATAGCACTCTATATAATCACCATACAAATGATTTCCTATAGCCTCTGCCATTTGACTTCTGCAGGAGTTATGAACACATATAAATGCTACCTTTTTTCTTTCCCTTGGTTTATCAACTCCACACCAAGGAAACGGACTTCTCTCTTTTATCATTTCTTAAACCATCCTTTCGTACTGTTAGCGACTTTCACAAGTGCAAGCATAACAGGAACCTCTGTCA
>JAZQOO010000018.1:0-12822 GCA_045627905.1 Lachnospiraceae bacterium
GTATATTCCACAGCAGGTACAGGATTTTTATCCGACGCCTTCAACTATTTCTACATGTATGTATTAAACTGGAGTAGACCCTAGAAATATGAGACCGGTGTATGTTGCAAAGAGTCCAAAAGAGAAGGCTATGCAAAGGGCACTTATTCAGTATAAGAATCCTGAAAACTACGAGCTTGTTAAGGCTGCGTTGCTTAAAGAAGGCCGTGGAGATTTAATCGGATTTTCTAAAGAATGTCTTATAAGACCGAGACAAACTGGAAATCCCTCTAAAACGGCAGGCAGTAACAGAACAAAAGCGACTAAAGAAAAACAAAATGGGAAAAACAAGGGTTCAAATAAAAAGCAGGGACTGCAAATAAAAAATAATAAACAGAATAAAATAAAAGGCAGAAAGAGATAATGGTGCACGGTAAAAATACAGATGCAGTAATTGTCTGCGGAGCAGATATAAATGACTATGAGTATGTATTGTCAAATATTCGTAAAGATAGCTTTTATATATACTGCGACAGCGGACTAAAGCATTATGAAAAGCTTAATATATTGCCAGATTTAATAATAGGCGATTTTGACTCCTTTGATGAAGCGTTTGCGGACAGATTTGATGTTGAAAAAATTAAACTTCCTGTAGTAAAGGATGATACGGATTCTGTATATGCTGTTAAGGAAGCAAAGAAGCGTGGATTTAAAAATATAACAATTATTGGGGCAGCAGGCAATCGACTTGACCATACTCTTGTGAATATATATGCATTAACATATCTTTATGACAATGATATATGTGCGGAAATTATTGATGACTATTCGGAAATGAAAATAGTTGGAAATAAAATGTGCGAAGAAATAACTGATGATTATCCATATTTTTCATTAATAGTATTAAATGGTTTTGCAAAAGGTGTTAATATTGAAAATGCAAAATATACACTTAAGGATGCCAATATAAGCTATGATTACCAGTTTGCAACGAGTAATGAGGTAATAAGAGGTAAAATGGCAAAAATTTCTGTAAAGGAAGGTTTGCTGTTGCTAATTAAAGTTAAAAAGTGCTAAAATATATTGGTCAACATGGCAATGCTTATCCTAAGGAGAGACTTACAAGGCAGGATGATATCTTAGGATTTTCGAAGAAATAGAGTTGCCAATACAGATTATATGAAGGAGAGAAAAAATGAACAAATTTTCAGTAAAAACAATTGTAGCAATAGGTATTGGTGCAGCGCTTTTCTTTGTTCTTGGCAGATTCGTAGCAATCCCAAGTCCTGTACCTAATACAAATATTTCAATTCAGTACGGTGTATTAGCTTTCTTTGCGGCTGTATTTGGCCCAGTAGCTGGTGTTCTTACAGGTCTCATAGGACATACACTTATTGACCTTTCATGGGGAAGTCCATGGTGGAGCTGGATTATTGCGTCTGGTGTATTCGGATTATTAGTTGGTATTGCTGCTAAGCTTTTAAAGTTTGATAATGGAACATCTGGTGTAGGACTTGTAAAGTTTAATATAAGTCAGGTAGTGGCACATGTTATATGCTGGGGTGTAGTTGCACCAGTTCTTGACATTGTAATTTACAAAGAGCCAATCGAAAAGCTTTTTGCACAGGGACTTATGGCAGGTGTTTCTAATGCTGTAACTACAGCAATTGTTGCAAGTGCACTTTTAGCTACATATGAAGTTAGAAGACCAAAGGACGGCAGTCTTAAGGAAGAAGCTTAATAAATGATTTCTTTTAAAAATTATGGATTTAAATATGACGCACAGTCAAATCCGACATTGTTTGATATAAACCTTGATATTAAAAAAGGTGAAAAAATACTTATATGTGGACCTTCTGGATGCGGCAAATCAACAATTGCCCATTGTATAAATGGTCTCATTCCAATTTCTTATAAGGGTAATTCCACAGGAAGTCTTCTAATTAATGGAAGACCTTCTGAGGAATTATCCTTATTTGAGCATTCAAAAATAATTGGTACGGTTTTACAGGATTCTGATGGACAGTTTGTAGGTCTGACGGTTGCAGAGGATATGGCGTTTGCATTAGAAAATGACTGTATTCCGACAAAAGAAATGCATGAGCATGTTAAAAATGTTGCTAAGATTGTAGACGTAGAGAAAGTATTAAAGCATGCACCGCATGAGCTCTCAGGTGGGCAGAAGCAAAGAGTCAGTCTGGGTGGTGTAATGGCGTTTGACATAGATGTGCTTTTATTTGACGAGCCATTAGCAAATTTAGACCCAGCAACAGGTAAGCAGGCTATTGATTTAATTGATAAAATTCAAAAGCGTACAGGCTGTGCAGTTATTATTATAGAACATCGTGTGGAGGATGTTTTGTATCGCTATGTCGACAGAATGGTAGTTATGGAAAAGGGGCGCATCATTATGGACGCAAATCCTGATGAGGTTTTGAGTTCAGATGTGCTTAAAAAAGCTGGAATCAGAGAGCCGCTATATGTTACAGCCTTGAAATATGCAGAGGTTGACATAACTCCTAAAAAGAAGCCTGCGTATATAGATACATTAATGCTTGCAGATGAAGATAAAGCTAAAAATCGTTCTTTTTATGACTCAAGGAATAATATAGATAGTAAAAAGTATTCAAAGCCATTGTTAGAAGTAAAGAATATGAGTTTTACATATGACAATGGTCATGAAGCATTAAAAGATATAAATATAACTGTATACGAAGGTGAAATGTTAAGCATCGTTGGAACAAATGGTGCCGGAAAATCGACTTTTTCAAAGGTAGTATGTGGTTTCGAAAAAAATACAAAGGGCAGTATTCTTTTTAATGGAGAGGATGTTTCTTTAAAAAGTATAAAAGAACGTGCAGACCTCATTGGATATGTTATGCAAAATCCTAATCAGATGATATCAAAGGCAATTGTTTTTGATGAGGTGGCGCTTGGCCTTCGAAACAGAGGAGTAAATGAAGAAGAAGTATTAAGAAGAGTTGAAAATGTGCTAAAAATCTGTGATTTGTATTCAATGAGAAAATGGCCGGTTTCAGCACTTAGCTATGGTCAGAAGAAACGAGTTACAATTGCATCAATTCTTATACTAGAGCCTGAGCTTATTATTCTTGATGAACCGACAGCGGGGCAGGATTTACGCCATTATGCTGAAATAATGGATTTTCTGACTATGCTCAATAAACGTGGAATAACAATTATTTTTATTACTCATGACATGCATCTTATGATTGAGTACACAGATAGGGCAGTTGTTTTTAATAATGGAGAAATAATAGCGGATACAGAAAGTGTCGCCGTTTTGAATGATAAAGAAATTGTTGAAAAGGCGCATCTTAAGGAAACTAGCTTGTACCATCTGTGTGAAATGTGTGGTATTGAGTCACCTATAATGTATACAAAGAAATTTATTACTATAGACAGAGAGGAGCGAGAAAATGACAAATCTGTTTAATTACATTGATCGTCCTTCTGTGATTCACAAAATGACAGGAGCCTCAAAGCTAATATGTATGCTTCTTTGGTGCTTAGCTGCCATGACGACGTTTTATACACCGTTACTTTTATTAATGGCAATCGCGGGTATTATGCTTTTTCCTATATCAAAAATAAAGGTCAAGGATGTTTATATAGTTTTGATAGGTGCGGTAGCATTTATGTTTTTAAATAATCTGCTTATATATCTTTTTAGCCCGGAGCATGGTGTTGGTATTTATGGTACGAGACATGTTTTGTTTGATATAGCAGGCAGATATAACATAACCTCAGAACAGCTTTTGTATCATGCAAATCTGTTCCTGAAATATACAGCCTCGATACCTATTATTTTATTATTTGTATGCACGACTGACCCATCTGAGTTTGCAGCATCGCTCAGCAAGATTGGTGTTAGCTATAAAATAAGCTATGCAGTGGCGTTATCGCTTCGATATATTCCGGATATTCAGAGAGAGTTTCACGAAATAAATCAGGCGCAGCAGGCTAGAGGTGTGGAAATGAGTAAAAAGGCGAGCGTGATAGACAGGCTTAAGGCAGCAAGTCTTATACTTATACCACTGGTTTTATTGTCGATTGACAGAATTGAAATTATTTCAAATGCAATGGAATTAAGAGGATTTGGTAAAAATAAAAAACGCTCCTGGTACTGTGAAAGAGCGTTTTCAAAGCTTGATTTTGTTTCTGTTACTGTTTGCGTTATTGTATTCGCAAGCTCGATTGCAATAAGCATAGTAAATAGAAGTCGTTTTTATAATCCATTTGTGTAAACAGTTGCACCCTCATGGTTTAGGTGTGAGGCGTCGTCGAAATATTTATTAGGCATAGATGTCAGTTTGGTTTCAAACTGCAGGGAACTGTTTTCGAACTGACCCTTGTAAAGCTCATATAGTGAGCTAAGATAATTCTCAAAGTCTTCAACATAGGATTCCTTGAGTGCATTAAAGCTTGATTCATTCATTGGTGGAACAAGAATGCGAACATTAAGCTTATTTGCTGCACATAAATCAAGAAGCTTACGGAAATATAAGTCAAGAAGCACAGCGTCGCCAGTTGTATGCATATACTCGTAATTGGTTTCGTAGTTTAGGTCAACGCTACCGTCGTTAAATGGTCCATAGCCTTTATTTAATAGCATTTCAATGTAAAGCCTGTTGTTTTCACTGTAGCGCATGAAGCCCTTTGAGTTAATGAGTGCAGGCAAATATTTGTCTGGCATGCGTAGCTTATATGAAACAGCATCTGAAATGTAATTTTTCACTATTACAGATTCGCTGCCACACGCACGTGCATTTCTAAATAATTCGTGCAGCTCATTTGCTGACAAATAATTAAAATATTCTGTTCGCGTTGCAACATTATCTATTACAGAATAATGAAATGGCGCAAACATAATAATAGTCTCATCTGGTTTTGAATAATGTTTTAAATAGTTATTTAAAGTATAATACATTTCTATTGAAGTTCCGCCACCAACTGCTAAATTGACACATGATGACGAATAATCATCAGGTATTATGGCGGCCATTGCACGCGAGTCGCCAAGTATTACTGTATTATAATTTTGGGTAGCAGCTACCTTTGAAAATGACTCATTATCGCTATTTACAGTATACTGCCTGCCATGAGCAGTATCTCTTGAAAATTTCCATGCAGGGTATTCGTTATCCATATATCCAAAAGGATTTAAAAAAGTATAAATAACAAGAAACGCTGCAGGAAGAAGAGCCAGTATAAGTTTTAAAAAGAAGATTTTCTTGCTCATATATTTCCTTTAAAATTTAGAATAAATAAATTCCTGAGTGCTTAAATTAAATGATAAAAGAATCATTATAATAATTCCATAATAAATAAACCATCGAATGACCAGCGGAATATTTTTTAGTATACCTGTCACATTACAGTCTAATATTTCGCATCTTAAATCAGCTAAAAACATTACAGCTATCGCAAATAACACAAAGAGAAGGTTTGCGTGTCCAAGACCTAATGAAAAAATAGTTCCGTCAATTAGGTTTACATAATTAAACTTGCATGCTATAAAATTAATAATCTGAAAAGCTTCTGAAATAGAAGAGGCTCTGAAAAATATCCATGTAAAGTTAATCAGTAAAAATGTAAGAGCTACACTGACATAATATTTAAAGCTTCTGGCTGAATGGTCAGATGAAGAAGTATTTTTTAGATTTAATTTATTTTTAATAAAGTCTTCTATAATCTGATACAGTCCGTTTAAAAATCCCCAGAAAACAAATGTGAGATTAGCCCCATGCCATAGTCCGGAAACTAAAAAGACAATCATAAGATTGAAATATTTTCGGATTTGTCCTTTTCTGTTTCCGCCTAAAGGGATGTATAAATAATCTCTAAACCATGTAGATAATGATATATGCCATCTTCTCCAAAAGTCTGAAACAGACGTTGCAAAGTAAGGCTGCCTAAAGTTATTTATTACACTTAGCCCAAATAATTTACTTACGCCGATTGCAATGTGGGAATAACCAGAAAAGTCGCAGTAAATCTGGATGGCATAAGCAAAGGTTGCAACTATTAGTGCAAATGACGACTGGTTTACATAATCTCTGAAAACTAAATCGGTTAATATGTTTAATCTGGCAACTATAACCATTTTAAGAAAATAGCCATAGAGCATCATTGTTAGTCCCTGCTTAAAATTATCTGTGCTAAAGACTGTCTTTTTTTCAAGCTGAGGTAAAAATCTTTTTGAACGCTCTATTGGTCCTGACAAAATAAGCGGAAAATACGAAACGAATAGTGCATATTTAAAGAAGTTTTTTTCAGGCTTTACTTCGCCTCTGTAGCAGTCAGCAACATATGTAAGTGACTGAAATGTATAGAAAGAAATTCCGGCTGGAAGTACTAGCGAAAGCATTTTAATCGGCATTTTTTCTGAAGGATGCAGTGCGCTGGCTGCAAATAAAGAAAGCATAAAGCTTCCGTATTTAAAGACCAATAATATAGAAAGATTCAGAATAAAACCTGCTGAAAGGATGAGCTTTTTATTACGCGTGCTATTACATGAATAAATCAAGTTACCACAAATAAATGTAATGATTGTTGAGATGATTAGCAGTGTTACAAATGCACCATCAAGTGTAGCATAAAACAGATAGCTCACAAAAAGAAGCCATATATATCTGTATTTGTGCGGACACAGATAATATAGCAGTAGAATAAATGGTAGTATTATTAAAAATGTAGTGCTTGTAAACGTTAAATTAATCATGTTAATATTTTAGCAAATTATACATTGTTTTGCAAAAGAGTTAGTAATGATTTATAATGTACTGAGCAGAAATCGAGTTGATGATACATATTAGAACGAGGACAAATAGACATGGAAACAAATAATAATATAGAGGAAAACAATATTGATAATAATGAAAAAAAGAGTGGAATTGTAGCTGAAATATTTGAATGGGTAAAGGTAATAGTATTTGCAGCATTAGGTGCCTTTATTATAAACAGCTTCATTATAATAAATGCAGTTATTCCATCAGCATCGATGGAAACAACAATAATGACTGGGGACAGAATATTTGGGAACAGGCTTGCATATATAAATTCGGACCCCGTGTATGGTGATATTGTTATTTTTAAATATCCGGATGATGAAACACAGTACTTTATTAAGAGGGTGATTGGTGTACCGGGTGATACAGTAGAGGTTATTGACGGTGTTGTATATATAAACGGTGAAGAAAAAAAGGAAGATTTCTTAAGCGTTAAACCAACTGGAAGCTTTGGACCATATAATGTACCAGAGGACTGTTATTTTATGATGGGAGATAACAGAGATAATTCGGCGGATTCGAGATACTGGACAAATACATATGTTCATAAAAATAAGATTTTAGGAAAGGCGATGCTTCGCTATTTCCCAAATGTAAGCGTAGTAAAGTAAGTAGCATGTCGTGTAAAATGACTTATGACCTTAGTGTCATGTGTACATAAAATAATACAATAACAGATAAATATTGTGTTGTGAAAAAAAATAATCAATGATATAATTTTAAAGATTATGATTATCCTATCTTGCATAGGATATTGGGGGATAAAATATAATAAGGAGTGAAAATTATGAAGAAGAATTTAATTCTTGCCCTCTCTTTAGTGGCAGCTTTATCAGTTGTAGGCTGTGGCGAAGAGGAAGTGGCAACTGCACCAGTTGTTGAACAGTCAACAATTCAGGTCGTTACAGAAACACCAGCTGTTACTACAGAAACAGAGACAGAAGAGGAAGAAAGCCGCGAGGGAATGTACCGTAGTGAGCTTACAAATGAGTGGATTGACGAAGAGTTAAAAAATCAGAGACCAATCGCTTGTATGGTAGATAATGAAAAGACAGCACTTCCTCATTATGGTCTTACAAAGTCGGATGTAGTTTATGAAATCACAAACTCACTTGAGAACGATGGTGTTACACGTCTCATGGTTCTTTTCAAGGATTACAATAGTGTAGATCAGATTGGTTCAATCCGTTCAACACGTCCTACAAACTGTCAGCTTGTTCCAGAGTGGAATGCTATTCTTTGTCATGATGGTGGTCCATTCTATATTGATGACTATATTGCAAATCCATATGTTGATCACATTTCAGGTGAATTTGCTCGTATCGACAATGGTAAATCAAGAGAGTTTACAGAGTATGTAACAACATCTCCAGAATCAAAGAGCATTGTTTCACTTTGTAACAATCATAAGATTGATCTTGAGTACAATGACTACTATAAGGGACCACACTACAACTTCACATCAGAAGCAAAGGTTAATGACCTTTCACAGTATTCATCAGTTACAGATGCAACACATATTCAGATGCCATATAAGCACAATAAGCCATACCTTGATTATGATGAGGCATCACATACATATTTATATTCAGAATATGGTCAGGCACACAAAGATCCAGGCAACAATAACGAGCAGCTTTCATTCAAGAACCTTCTTATCCAGAACTGCCGTTACGTAAAGTTTGACTCAAACGGATATATGATGTTCCATTCAATCGACTACGGTCGCGAGGGATACTATATTACAGAAGGAAAGGCTATCAAGGTTACATGGTCAAAGGGTACAGAAGGTGGTTCAACATCTGAAAATGAAATGACACCTACAAAGTACTATGACGAAGATGGTAATGAAATTGTTCTTAATACAGGTAGAACATATGTAGCACTTGTTCCAGATGATATCTGGTCAGGCCTTGAAATCAAATAATTATGTATTTGAAATAATTGAAATAATATAAAAGAAATGTCTTCGGGCATTTCTTTTTTTTATCTAGTTGTTGTATAATTAGAATTGATATGCAATTTTGATAATTATTAAATAAGGATATAGTAGAAGTTATTATGAAAAATAATTTATTGAAAAAATGCAAAAAGAAAACTAGACGTTTTTATATTACGCTTGTTTGTGCGCTAATGATTATATGCTTCTCCTTTGCAGGATGTGGAAATAAAATCAAATCAAACTATAAGCTTTCGGTTGATTATATAAAGGAAGAAAAATATCAGGATGCACTTAAGTGTTTAGAACAGGCTGAAAAGGATGGAATATCAATAAAAAAACTATACAGACTTAGAGGTATCGCATATATAGGTCTATATGATTATGAAAATGCAATACTAAATTTGGAAAATGCGCTTCACGAGTCAAACGGTATTGTTACATCAGCTGATATTGATTTGAATTATTATTTGGCAATGGCATATTATAAGCTTGGACAGCTTGATAAATCGTATGAAATATATACCGCATTAACAGAAATTAGGCCTAAAAGCCCAGAGGCGTATTATTTAAGAGGAAGAGTTGCGCTAGACATGGACAAGCTTCAAAACGCGCAGGAGGATTATAATAAGGCTGTTGCGTGTGATAAGCTGAATGCAAAGCAATATATCCGAATATATAGTGATTTGTCTGCTGCTGGCTTTAATAATGAAGCTGTATCATACATTAATCTTGCTCTTTCTAATATTCAGAAGCCATCAGAATACGAGCTTGGAGTGTTTAATTATTATCTTGGCGATTATACTCAGGCTAGAAATCATTTAGAGGCTTCAAAGGAAACTACCAATTCGCAAGATGGAGTGGTGTACCTTTCTAAAACATATGTTGCATTAAATGACCCATTATATGCAATTAGTATATGTGAGTCATATATTAAGGAACATCCTCAGTCGCCTACAGTTTACAATGAACTTGGAATTATGTATGCAAAGACTGCGGATTATGATATGGCACTAGATTCCTTCGAAAAGGGGTTAGAGCTTTCGATGGAATCAGACAGACAATATTTACTGTTCAACCGAATAGTGGCTCTTGAACGAACGGGGCAGTTTTCAAAAGCAAAAGAATATATGAAGGTATATATAGAAACATACCCGCAGGATGCGAAAGCACAGAGGGAAAATATATTTCTTAGCTCCAGATAAGGATTATTACAATAGGGATGGTACATATGTACTGTCCCTATTGGCATGTTTACCAAAAATTATCGATTTTTTTCGACTATATTTAATGCAAAAAAAGCTTGACAAGTTGAATGCCTTGCAAATAGGGCATTCTACATATTGACATAAATATAGATAAAAATTATGTTAACCACTATATATGGTGTGGCGAAGTTGACATGAAATTTTCGTAGTGTTATACTATTTTCTAAATTCGCTAATCGGTTTATGGTGCATATGAATGCGGTTAGCAAAGTATCAAAACAGGGATGACGGGGTAAAATATGTTTAAGGTAATTAAAAGAGATGGGAATATTGCGGAGTTTAAGCTTACTAAAATAAATGACGCAATAATTAAAGCCTTCAATGCATGTGAAAAGCAGTACAGTAATGACATAGTTGATTTGCTTGCATTAAGGGTTACTGCGGACTTTCAGGGAAAGCTTGATGGTGACACAATTAATGTCGAGGATGTTCAGGATTCTGTTGAAACAGTACTTGAGCAGGCAGGATATACAGATGTAGCAAAGGCATACATTCTATATCGTAAAAATCGTGAAAAGATTCGTAATATGAAGTCTACAATACTCGATTATAAAGATGTAGTAAACAGCTATGTTAAAGTAGAGGATTGGAGAGTAAAGGAAAATTCAACAGTTACATATTCTGTTGGTGGTCTTATACTTAGTAATTCAGGTGCAGTCACAGCTAATTACTGGCTTTCAGAAATATATGACGATGAAATAGCAGAAGCGCACAGAAATGCAGATATACATATTCATGATTTATCAATGCTTACAGGCTACTGTGCTGGATGGTCACTTAAGCAGCTTATACAGGAAGGTCTTGGTGGTATTAATGGTAAAATAACATCAGCACCAGCTGCACATCTGTCAGTACTTTGTAATCAGATGGTTAATTTCCTTGGAATCATGCAGAATGAGTGGGCAGGCGCACAGGCGTTCTCATCATTTGATACATATCTTGCACCTTTTGTAAAGAGAGAAGATCTTTTTTACAGTGAGGTTAAGAAATGTATAGAGGCATTTATCTATGGCGTTAATACTCCTTCAAGATGGGGAACTCAGGCACCATTTTCGAATATTACACTTGACTGGACTGTTCCAAATGACCTTGCAGAGCTGAATGCAATAGTTGGCGGTAAGGAAATGGACTTTAAGTACAAGGATTGTAAAAAGGAAATGGATATGGTTAATAAAGCCTTCATTGAGACAATGATTGAAGGCGATGCAAATGGAAGAGGCTTCCAGTATCCAATTCCAACATATTCTATAACGAGAGATTTTGACTGGTCAGATACAGAAAACAACCGTCTTTTATTTGAAATGACATCAAAATATGGAACACCATATTTTTCTAACTATATTAATTCAGATATGGAGCCAAGCGATGTCAGAAGTATGTGTTGCAGATTACGTCTTGATTTAAGAGAGCTTAGAAAGAAATCGGGTGGATTTTTCGGTTCAGGTGAGAGCACAGGTTCTGTAGGTGTTGTTACAATAAATCTTCCTAGAATCGCATACCTTTCGGCTACAAAGTCTGATTTCTTTTCAAGACTTGACAGAATGATGGATATAGCGGCAAGGTCTTTAAAGGTTAAGAGAGGTGTTATTACAAGACTTCTTGAAGAAGGCTTGTATCCATATACAAAGAGATATTTAGGCACATTTAATAATCATTTTTCAACTATTGGTCTTGTTGGAATGAATGAAGTGGGACTCAATGCAAACTGGTTAAGAGCAGATATGACAGACGCTAAGGTTCAGGAGTTCTCAAAAGAAGTGCTTAATCATATGAGAAACAGACTTTCAGATTATCAGGAAAAGTATGGAGATTTATATAATCTTGAAGCTACTCCTGCTGAGAGTACATCATACCGACTTGCAAAGCATGATAAAAAGAGATGGCCAGCAATAAAGACAGCAGGTCATGCTGGAGATACGCCATATTATACAAATAGCTCACATTTACCAGTTGATTACACAGCTGATATATTTGATGCTCTTGATATTCAGGATGATTTGCAGACACTTTATACATCAGGAACTGTATTCCATGCGTTTCTTGGTGAGAAGCTTCCTGACTGGAAGGCTGCAGCATCACTTATAAGAAAGATTGCGGAGAACTATAAGTTACCATATTACACTCTTTCACCTACATATTCTGTATGTAGAGAGCATGGTTATCTTGCTGGCGAGCAGAAGACTTGTCCTCATTGTGGCTCTGTAACGGAGGTATATTCACGTATAACAGGATATTACAGACCTGTACAGAACTGGAACGATGGAAAGCTTCAGGAATACAAAAATCGTGTTGTTTATGACATAGAAAATTCATCGCTTAAGAGACCGGTTACTGCAATGGTTAAGATGAATAAAGAGTCAGAGGTTGAGGTTTCAAAGGTTGACAACGTTGTATATTTATTTACAACAAAGACATGCCCTAACTGTAAAATGGCGAAGAAGCTTCTTGAAAATGTACCATATGTTTTGATTGATGCAGAAGAAAATGTCGAGCTTTCAAGAAAATATGGTGTAATGCAGGCTCCAACGCTTGTTATTTCAAATAATGGAAACATAACAAAGTTCACTAATGTTTCTAATATTAAGAAATTTGTTGATGTGCTGAATTCGGAAAATAGCGTGAATAAAGAAACAGTTGAGGTTTTATAAGGGAGAACGAAGATGGTTAGTAAGCTTATTGAAAAAATAAAAAAGACAAATGCTCCAATCTGCGTTGGACTTGATCCAATGCTTGATTATATACCAGCTCATATAGTAAACAAATCTGTTGAGGAATACGGAGATACTTTAGATGCTGCGGGGGATGCTATATTTAAATATAATAAAGG
>JAZQOO010000019.1:0-2545 GCA_045627905.1 Lachnospiraceae bacterium
GTACTGAGCTAAATTTCATCTCAGGACGTCTGAATTCATATAATTCCACAATAACAAGATTTCCATATACATCATCGTTAAAATCAAAGATATGTGTTTCAAAATTTACAGCCAGACTATCCTGAACCGTTGGCTTGCACCCAACATTTGTTACTCCTTCAAAAGTCTTGCCTTCATACTTTCCATTTAAAAATAAAACCTTTGAAAAATACACACCCTTCTCAATATCATCCACTGCTTCTAATGGAACAATATTGATAGTAGGTATCCCTATCGTTCTTCCCAAGTGTCTTCCGTGTTCAATTGTTCCAGTCGCCTTTATCATCATATCGAGATTTATCCTCCAAATCACAAGAATAATACCATATGAATAAGTATTTTCATACTAAATCCTGATTATTAATAATTTTTTAATTTACAAAAAGAGGTTGCATCGCAAAGAGGAGTGTGTTATTGTATGAATATATGAACGCATCAGCATATGTTCATTAGATAATTTGTGTAAGTGGAGGACACATTATGTTTATAGAAATTAAAGGAATTAAAAAGCATTTTGGTGAAGGTGAAAGCCTTGTAAATGTTTTAAAGGGAATTGATTTAGAAATAGAGAAGGGTGAGATATGCGTGTTATTAGGACCTTCAGGATCTGGTAAATCAACGCTTTTAAATATCATAGGCGGAATTGATAATCCAGATGAAGGTTACATTTCAATTAACGGTGAAAAGACCAGGGACATGAACGAGAAAAAACTCACTCTCTATCGAAGAAAACATTTAGGATATGTTTTTCAGCTTTATAACCTTATCCCCAATCTTAATATTAAAGAAAACATCGAGGTAGGCGCCTATCTTTCAGATAATCCATTAAACACTGACGAGTTACTAAAAACTTTAGGTTTATATGAGCATCGTCATAAACTTCCTAATCAGTTATCAGGTGGACAACAGCAACGAACAGCAATCGGAAGAGCTCTAATCAAGAACCCGGATATATTATTATGTGACGAGCCTACAGGCGCACTTGATTACAACACTTCTAAAGAAATTCTCAAGTTGCTCGAGGATGTCAACAAAAAATATGGCAATACCATCATTATGGTTACTCACAATGATGCCATCAAAAATATGGCAGATCGTGTTGTTACCTTACGAGACGGAATGGTTCGTAAGAACTACAAGAATGATAATAAAATTAACGCAGCAGATCTTGACTGGTAGGAGGCGCATATGAAGAATCCGTTAATAAACAGACTCCCCAGAGAATTAAAAAAGGACCTTGGAAAATATGCCGTTATTTTCTTTTTCCTCGTAATGCTTATAAGTTTGATATCAGCCTTTCTTGTCGCAGATATCAGCCTAAAAAAAGCTTATGATGAAGGTTTTTCTAAATATAATCTCGAATGGGGACATTTCACATTTTCAGATAAGCTTCCTGATTCAGTAAGGACGGAAATTGAAAAGAACAATAATCTTACGATTTATGACTATCCTTATTTTCAGGAAACTGTAAAAGATACATCTATCAATTTAAGAGTATATAACTACGATAGTCAGCTTAACCTTCCTTGTCTTATGGAAGGTGCATTTCCAACTGCTGATGATGAAATAGCTCTTGAAAGACTATCTGCCGTCAATAACAATATTGCCATTGGCGACAAAATCTCAATATTAGACAAGGACTTCACAGTAACTGGCTATATTGCACTTCCTAACTACAGCTGTTTATTCGAAAATAACTCTGACATGATGTTTGATGCTAAGAATTTCTCTGTAGGAATTATAACTGACAAATGCTTTAACAGCATAAACTCTTCGCACTATTTCTATAGCTACTCATGGATGTATGACAATGCTCCTGATAGTGAAATTGATGAGAAAGAAAAGTCTGACGCGCTCATTGATTCATTAAAGGATATTATCACTGAGTATGATGAAAAACTTGTTAAAGAGGAAATTGAAAAGCAGTCAGAAAGCTACAAAGAAGAATATGCAAAAGCTTACACTCAAGCGCTTAGCGTAGGGAAAGAATTTAGCTTCCCTTCTCCAGAAGAATATATCAATATCGACAGTGTTTCTTTATTAGATGTCAAGGATTACCTTCCCAGATACTTAAATAAAGCAGTCAACTTTACCGGAGAGGATATGGATTCTGACAAAGGTATGTTTTTACTCTTTGACTACATTGTAACTATTATTCTAGCGTTTGTATTCGCTGTAACCATTTCGAATACTATTAATCAGGAAGCCAGTGTAATAGGCACACTTAGAGCATCTGGTTACTCAAAGAATGAACTATTGCGTCACTATATGGTGCTACCAAGTATAGTTTCAATCACTGCCGCAATCATAGGTACAGTATTAGGGTACACCGCGATGCTAAGCTATATGGAGTCAGTTTATTACGCCAATTACAGTCTTCCTCCATTTGAAATTGTATGGAATTTAGAAGCATTCTTATTGACGACAGTTATTCCTTTAGCACTTATGTTTATAATTAATCTTATAATCCTAACATACAAGCTAAGGCTTTCTCCATTAAGGTTTA
>JAZQOO010000020.1:0-12755 GCA_045627905.1 Lachnospiraceae bacterium
ATTGAAGAATGTAAAAAGGATATGGCAGGGATGAATGTTAAACCTGCAACGACACATCCAAAGGCAACTGAAGAAATTGATGGCATGATAGAAATGATTAAAACTCTTATCGAAAAGGGGCATGCATACAAGGCAGCAGATGGAACAGTATATTTCAAAACAAGAAGCTTTAAGCCATATGGAAAGCTTTCACATAAAAATATTGATGATTTAGAGGGCGGTCATAGAGATATGGCACATGCTCTTAAAGTCTCTGGAGAAGACCAGAAGGAAGATCCGCTTGACTTTGTTTTATGGAAGCCTAAAAAGGACGGAGAGCCATATTGGGAATCTCCATGGTGTCAGGGTCGTCCAGGCTGGCATATTGAGTGTTCCGTTATGAGCAAGAAATATTTAGGAGAGTCTATTGATATCCATGCAGGTGGTGAAGATTTAGTTTTTCCGCATCATGAAAATGAAATAGCACAGTCAGAGGCTGCTAATGGTAAGGAATTTTCAAAGTACTGGATGCACAACGCTTTCCTAAACATTGATGCAAAGAAGATGTCAAAGTCACTTGGTAATTTCAAGACAGTGCGTGGCATTTCAGAAATGTACGATTTACAGATTTTAAGATTTTTCATGCTTTCAGCTCATTACAGAAGTCCATTAAACTTTTCAGCAGACCTTATGGATGCAGCTAAAAATTCACTTGAGAGAATTATTACAGCGGTAGAAAATCTCAAATATCTTGCGGATAATTCTAAGGCTGAGACTTATCTTGACGGGGAAGCTGATGTTGTAAATGAAGCAAAAGGCTTTATTGCAAAGTTTGATGAAGCAATGGATGATGATTTTAACACTGCGGATGCTATTTCTGCTGTGTTTGAGCTTGTACGTTTTGCTAACACGACGTTAAATGCCGATAATTCAAAGGAATGCTTAAATGCAGTGAGAAATGAAATAATTGAGTTATCTGATATTTTGGGTCTTATTGTTGAGAAGAAGGAAGAAATGCTCGATGCTGACATCGAGGCGTTAATTGAAGAACGTCAGAATGCAAGAAAAGAAAAGAATTTTGCAAGAGCTGATGAAATAAGAGACGAGCTTTTAGCTAAAGGCATTGAACTTAAAGACACTCGTGAAGGTGTTAAGTGGAGTCGTGTGTAAATGAGCGAAGAGAAGACGATTCTTACAGAAATAAATACACAGTTCGGGCTTGATAAGGTTGAACTTAGAACATATTCTCCATTATCGCTGGCATTTATTGGTGACAGTCTTTATGATGTTGTAGTGAAAACAGTTATTGTAGAACGAGGAAACTGTCAGGTTAACAAGCTTCAGAATAGAACAGCACAGATTGTTAAGGCTGTAACTCAGGCTAAGCTATATGATTATTTGAAGGACGGTCATATAAGTGAAGAAGAAGAGACTATAATGCGTCGTGGCAGAAATGCCAAGCCTTATACAAAGGCAAAAAATGCTTCATATGGAGAATACTGCAAGGCTACAGGAATCGAGGCACTTATTGGTTATTTATATTTAAAGGGAGATACTGAAAGGCTTGTAGAAATAGTTAAAATAGGAATCGAGCTCGCAGAGAAAGAGAGTTAATATGTCATACGAAGAATATACAATTGAAGGAAGAAATGCTGTAATCGAAGCGTTTCGTGCCGGCAAACCAATCGACAAGCTATATGTTTTAGATGGATGTCAGGACGGACCGATATCGACTATTAAAAGAGAAGCAAAAAAGACAGATGCACTTATTAAATATGTGTCAAAGGAACAGCTTGACCATATGAGTCAAACAGGAAAGCATCAGGGAGTAATCGCTCAGGCGGCTGCATATGCGTATGCAGATGTTGACGACATACTTGCGGTGGCGGAGGAAAAAGACGAGCCTCCATTTATTATTATACTTGATGGAATCGAAGACCCACATAACTTAGGGGCAATTATTAGAACGGCTAATATTGCTGGTGCCCATGGTGTAATTATCCCTAAAAACAGAGCTGTGGGATTGACTCCGACAGTCAATAGAGCTTCTGCCGGTGCATTAAGCTTTACAAAGGTTGCAAAGGTTACAAATATAGGAAAAACAATTGATGAATTGAAGGAAAAGGGTCTCTGGTTTGTATGTGCAGATATGGATGGCGAAGTAATGTACAGACAGAACCTTACAGGACCGATTGGTCTTGTTATAGGAAATGAAGGCGATGGTGTTTCAAGACTTGTTAAAGAAAAATGTGACTTTATCACATCAATTCCTATGAAGGGCGATATAGAATCGTTAAATGCTTCTGTGGCAGCAGGAATTCTTGCCTATGAAATTGTCAGACAAAGGATGCTTTAGGACTGACAAGTGATGAAATCGTTGGGAGACCGTCACACCCTTGTATACATACAGAGACAAAGAAGGCATACCAATTGGCATGTCTTCTTTGTTTATTTACATTATTTAACCGATATGATACAATAACATACGTCAACGCGTTAAAGTGTGTAAGTGAAAATAAATATATCATTTATAGAAATAAACGTCACATCTTTAACATAAAACTTAAGTAAAACCTGGGGGTAGGAAGATGTTAAAAATTGTAATTTTGCTTATTTATTTTGCAATTATGATTGGTATCGGATTATATTGCAGAAAATCAGCAACAGATGTTAATGGATTTGTACTTGGAGGAAGAAGTGTTGGTCCGTGGCTTACAGCGTTTGCTTTTGGAACATCATATTTTTCGGCGGTTATTTTCGTAGGATATGCCGGACAGTTTGGATGGAACTTTGGTCTTGCCTCAACATGGGCTGGACTTGGAAATGCCTTTATCGGTTCGCTTCTTGCATGGAATGTTCTTGGTAGAAGAACAAGAATAATGACACAGCATATTGATGCAAAGACAATGCCAGATTTCTTTGGAAAGCGTTTTGGCTCAGAAGCACTTAAAATAGCAGCTTCTATTATTGTATTTGTTTTCCTTATTCCATACACAGCTTCACTTTACAATGGATTATCAAGCCTTTTCGGTCTTGTTTTTGACACTCCATATTGGGTAGTAATTGTTGTAATGGCTGTTTTGACTGGATTATATGTTATTTTTGGTGGTTACATGGCTACTGCAATTAATGATTTCATTCAGGGTATCGTAATGCTGTTTGGTATTTGTGCAGTTATTTTCTCTGTATTATCACAGAATGGTGGATTATTAGCTGCTACTAAATCACTTGCAGCAATTGAAGGCGATGCAGGATGGCAGGGGGCTTATTCATCATTTTTAGGACCAGACCCACTTGCACTTTTATTTGTTGTTGTTTTAACAAGTCTTGGAACATGGGGACTTCCACAGATGGTCGGTAAGTTCTATGCAATCAAGAGTGAGAATGATATTCATAAGGGTACTGTTATTTCAACAATTTTTGCTATTATTGTAGCTGGTGGATGCTATTTCCTTGGCGGATTTGGAAGACTTTACTCAGAAAGCGTAGTAATGAATCCGGCAACTGGCAAGCCATTATTTGATACAATTGTCCCAACAATGCTTTCTACATTACCAATGGCAGTTGTTTCGGTTGTAATCGTTCTTGTTTTATCAGCTTCGATGTCAACACTTTCATCACTAGTTCTTACATCAAGCTCAACACTCACACTTGATGTTATAAAGCCTTTAAATAAAAAGACAATGGATGAGAAGAAGCAGGTACTTGTAATGCGTATATTTATCGTGTTCTTTATCATAGTATCAGCAGTAATTGCTATTTTTAAGGATTCGCATCCAGAGGTTACATTTATAGCACAGATGATGGGTGTTTCATGGGGCGCTCTTGCAGGTGCTTTCCTTGCACCGTTTATGTATGGTCTCTACTGGAAAGGTATTACAAAGGCTTCAGTTTCAGTATGCTTCGTATGGGGATGTGCAATTGCTATTATCCAGATGGTTATTACACTTGGTAAGATTGATGTATCAGGCTTCGGTCCGGTTATAGCATATATCTTTAAATCATCAATTAATTCTGGAGTTATTGCAATGGTTGGTGGACTTATTATTGTTCCTATAATCAGCATGTTTACTAAGAAGCAGAATGAAGAGGAAATAAAGAAGCTTTTCGACTGCTATGAAGAAAAACGTTCAGTTAAAGTTACAGAAGCTCTTGATTAAAAAATAGGCTGCGTAGAAAATAAATGCAGCTAATAAAATAACGAAGATAAGGGATAGGATTGGGAATATCTTATCCCTTTATTTTTTTGAGGACTTTCATGAGAGGTACACATTGACGGAAACACTAAAGTGCGATAAAATAGTCTATTATGATGAATAAATTGGCGATTTTTGACCTTGACGGGACATTATTTGACACAAGAGATGTAAATTTTAAGGCATATGATTATGCTTTCAGACAGTACGGATATAGTCTTGACAGGGAGAAGTTTATTAAAGAATTTAATGGAAGGTTATACAAAACCTTTATGCCTGAGATATTAGGCTCAGAGGAAAATATGGAGGAGATTCATGACTTAAAAGTCAAGATGTATCCTACATTTCTTTGTGATGCAGGAATAAACAGGCATTTATTTGAGATGATAGAGCTTATAAGAAAGGACTATCATATTGCTCTTGTTACAACGGCTACTTATGAAAATGCTATGCAGATTTTGGAGCATTTTAATGTTAAGGACAGATTTGATTTAATCCTTACACAGAGAGAGGTTGTAAATAAAAAGCCTGATCCAGAGGGCTTTTTAAAGGCGATGGAGCATTTTAACGTTAAACCAGAGGATACAGTCGTATTTGAGGATTCACCAGTTGGAATTGAAGCTGCAAGGCGTGCTGGTGCTAGTATTCTTGTTGTTGAAGATTACAAAGAGTAATAAGCATAAAAGGATTACAGGTTAAATAGCTATGGATAAAAAATTACACCTCATTATGCCAATGGGCGGCGGCGGAACAAGATTTGGAATTGTTGGATACGAAAGTCCAAAACCTCTTATTGAGCTTAATGGACTTCCATTTTTCGTTCATGCGACAAGGTCTATCACGGATGTTATCGATGTAGCGTCTGTTACATTTGTTGTGTTGAGAGATCATGTTAACAGATTTGCAATTGATAAAAAGATTAAAGAATATTATAAGGATGCCAAAATTGTAATTATCGAGGAAGTTCTTAAGGGTGCAGTTCTTACATGTCTTGAAGGAGTAAAAGATATTCCACAGGATGAACCGATTCTTTTTAACGACTGCGACCACAGTTTTGTGTGTAGTGATTTTGAAAGCTTCTGCAAAGATAAACGCTTTGA
Organism: Lachnospiraceae bacterium; assembly: GCA_045627905.1. Taxonomy (GTDB): domain Bacteria; phylum Bacillota; class Clostridia; order Lachnospirales; family Lachnospiraceae; genus UBA2868. The sequence continues at coordinate 5,276 of JAZQOO010000020.1, forward strand.
CGAAGTGGATGGTGGAATAATGACATTTGAATCTGATTCTGATGCGTTTAGTTATGTTGCATTTTCAGAAGATGGATATATAAATAAAACTGTTGAAAAGGTTGTTATTTCAAATGATGCTGTTTGTGGTGCGTATTATTTTAAAAATCGTCAGATTTTTGAAGATGCATCAAAACAGTATTTGAAGGAATGTAGCTACAAAGAGTTCTTTGTAAGTGGTGTATATAATGTGATGGCGTCAAAGGGCTGTAAAATAAAGGCCTTTAGAACTGATGAGCAGATTTCATTTGGTACACCAGCAGAATATGAGCTTGCAAAGAAGCTTTTCGAAGAAAGAAGTAAGTAAACTACAAGGAGACTGATTGCTATGGAAAACTACAAGATGTCAATAGTTGTACCGGTTTATAATGAAGAAAACGGTATCGAGCCTTTTCTTAAAAGAACTGAAGCTGTTATGGATAAGCTTGGGTGCGAATATGAAATTATTTTCTGTATGGACCCGTCAACGGATGGAACATATGATGTAATTAAAAAGAATATGTTAAGAAATAAAAGCATCAAGCTGATGACATTTAGCCGAAGATTCAGACAGGCAGCAGCAACAATGGCTGGTGTGCTTAACTGTAGTGGAGATGTCTGTGTAGTAATTGATGTTGATTTGCAGGATTCTCCAGAGGTTATTATAGACATGGTAGCTAAATGGAAAGAGGGCTATGATGTTGTTTACGGTCAGCGTATTGACAGACAGGGAGAGACGAAGATTCGTAAATTCATAGATATGGTAGCATACAGAGTTATTAACTACCTGTCAGATGTAGAAATTCCTGTTGATACGTCTGATTTCAGACTTATTACACGAAGAGTAATAGAGGAAATCAGAAAGATGCCTGAGACAAATATGTTTTTCAGAGGCATGGTGTCACATGTTGGATTTAAACAGACGGCTGTAAGATTCCATAGAGAAGCAAGAGCACAGGATGAAAGTAAATATAATGCATTATTTGGCGAGTTTAGAATGGGATTTCATGGAATATTCTGTTTCTCATCAAAGCCACTTGAGTATGTAACATTTTTAGGTGCTTTCATTACTGCCTTTGGTGCATTTATTTCATTTATATATATGCTTCAGTCTTTATTTGTAAAAGAAGAAAAGCGAATTGTAAGAGGCGGTACATGTATAACATGGCTTCTTGGCGGTCTAAATATGTTTGTTTGCGGAATACTTGGCGAATATGTTTCAAGAATTTATGACGATGTAAAGGGTCGCCAGAGATTTATTATTGATGAATTTGATAAAAATTGTTAATTTCATTTCAGCATGTGTCTGAAATTATGGGAGGCAAAGTTTGAAAATAGAATTTGATGTACATATGACGGTCTCGGCGATGTATGACTATATGCTGTATCATACAATGCATTCCTTTACCGGAATACTTGGAGAGTTTATTGGTATATTTTTGATAGCAGGTTTTATTTTTTCAAAGCAGCCAATATATTTGATTGCTGGAATAGTTGTAGTTTTTTATTTGCCTGTATCGTTATATATAAACGCGAAAAGACAGGTTATGTTAAATCCTGTATTTAAAAATCCAATTCATTTTACATTGGATGAAGAGGGAATTACCGTAAGTGTTTTAGAACAGTCAGAATCTCAGAAATGGGAAGACATGCGAAAGGCTGTTTCTACGGGAAGAAGTATTATTATTTATACAAATAAAATAAATGCATCTATTTTTCCAAAGGTGGATTTAGCAGAGAAGCTTCCAGATGTTATTAAAATGATAAGTACGCATATGGATGCAAAGAAAGTATTTATAAGGACAATGGGCTAATGGAAGAAATCAGATTTGATAGTTTTTCAGGAGAAGAAACAGCGAAATTTGCGAAGGAATTGGCCCTAAAAGCAAAACCAGGAGATATATATACGTTGATAGGCGACCTTGGTGTTGGTAAAACGACATTTACACAAGGGTTTGCTGAGGGACTAGGGATAGCCGAACCAGTAAGCAGCCCTACCTTTACAATAGTTCAGGTCTATGACGAGGGACGAATGCCATTTTATCATTTTGATGTATATAGAATTGCAGACCCTGATGAAATGTATGAGATAGGCTATGAGGATTATTTTTTTGGTGAAGGTGTTGCTATGATTGAGTGGGCTGACCTTGTTAAAGAAATAATTCCGAAGAATGCTACAAGAATAGAAATAAAAAAAGACCTTGAAAAAGGCGTAGATTACAGATGTATTACTGTGACTATGAAGGATGAGAGATGAAGATACTTGCTATTGATTCATCAGGAATGACAGCAACATGTGCGTTACTTGATGAGGAGCAGATAATAGCTGAATATACCGTTAATTACAAGAAAACTCATTCGCAGACATTAGTTCCAATGCTAGATGAAATCAAAAAAATGACAGAGCTTGATTTGTCTACGATTGATGCTATTGCTGTAACAAGTGGACCAGGTTCGTTTACAGGACTAAGAATAGGTGGTGCTACAGTTAAAGGACTTGCATTTGCCTTAAACATTCCGGTAATACCTGTACCAACTGTAGATGCATTTTCGTATAATGCATATGGTGTATCAAATGTTATTTGTCCTATGATGGATGCTAGAAATAACCAGGTGTACACGGGATTGTATGAGTTTAAAAACGGTGAACATCAGGCTATTTTGCAACAATGTGCGACTTCTATAGAAGAGATATGTCAGGAAATCAACAATATAGGTAGAGAAGTGCTATTGATGGGCGATGGAGCAAAGGCATATAAGGAGGAAATAAAGAAGCTTCTCAATGTGCCATATTCATTTGCACCAGTTCATATTGACCATCCTAGTGCAGGAGCATTAGGTGCATTAGCACTTAAATATATGAACGAAGGAAAGACGGTAGATGGGAACTCGTTTACACTAGAGTACTTACGACGCCCACAGGCTGAGAGAGAAAAGCTTGCAAGAGGGGAGAAGATTACTCCATGAGCAAAATAACCGTTAGAGAAATGGTAGATACAGATGTTGAGGCAGTATCAAAAATTGAAGAGGAATGTTTTTCAATGCCATGGAAACCTGACGATTTCAGAGATATGATTAAGCGCGACAATATGAGTTATTATGTCCTTGAAAATGACGGAGTCATAATTGGCGGTGCAGGAATCAGGGAAATTGTTGGAGATGGAGAAATAACAAACGTTGCAATTACTAAAGCTGAAAGAGGCAAAGGCTACTCATACTTGCTTCTTGATGCACTATTAAATAAAGGAAGAGAGCTTGGCTGTAATAATTTTACTCTTGAGGTAAGGGTAAGTAATGAGCCGGCAATCAAGTGTTACAAACGCCTTGGCTTTATATCAGAGGGCGTTAGACCGAATTTTTATAGTCATCCTACAGAGGATGCTCTTATTATGTGGATTAGAGAATGTTAGATATATGCTTACTTGGTACGGGTGGAATGATGCCACTTCCGTACAGACACCTTACATCGCTGATGATGAGATATAATGGAAGCAGTATTTTGATAGACTGCGGAGAAGGAACCCAGATAGCTATAGCAAAGCGTGGCTGGAGTCCTAAGCCTATAGATATTATTTGTTTTACTCATTATCATGCAGATCATATAAGCGGTATTATTGGTTTGCTTCTTGCAATGGGAAATGCAGACAGGGTAGAACCGGTTACACTTATCGGACCTAAAGGTCTTACAAAGGTAATTACAGGCTTGAGAGTCATTGCTCCAGAGCTTCCTTTTAAATTAAATTTTATAGAAATATCTGAGCTTGAACAAAGCTTTGATTTTGGCGACTTTAGAATAGACGCGTTTAGAGCAAATCATAATATAGTATGCTATGGATATTCACTTTCTATTGACCGAGTTGGTAAATTTGATGTAGAACGCGCAAAAGCACTGAATATTCCAATCAAATGCTGGTCGAGACTCCAAAATGGAGAGGAACTAGATATAGATGGTGAAATTTATACTCCAGACATGGTTTTAGGTCCTGACAGGAAGGGTATAAAGGTTACTTATTGTACTGATTCACGCCCGACAGACATGATAGTTAAGCATGCTGAAGGTTCAGACCTTTTCGTATGTGAGGGAATGTATGGCGAGCCTGGCATGGAACAAAAGGCAAAAGAACATAAACATATGACGTTTTATGAGGCTGCTGACATGGCAAAAACAGCGGCTGTTAAAGAACTTTGGCTTACACATTACAGTCCTTCACTTAATTATCCAAAGGATTATGAAGCCGAAGCACAAAAGATATTTGCGAAAACCTATACCTGTAAAGATGGTAAGAGCGTTGAGCTTAATTTCGAAGAGGATTAAATAGTGGCAGTTACTACGGACAAAGAAAATTCTAAAAATCAAATAAAGAATTTTGTTGTCTTGGCTTTTCTTGCACTTATGGTGCTTTGTTATTTTTTTGTAATAGCAAATAGAATGAAGCCAAATGAAGATACAACTGTGAAAGTATCAGCAGTTAAGGGGATTCTTTCTCAGAATATTAATTCAATGTATCCAAAGACACCGAAAGAAGTAGTGAAATTCTACTGTGAAATTGCAAGGTGTTTCTATGCCGAGGAATACACTGATGATGAGCTTGTAGAGCTTGCTCGTATGTCTAGACAACTATTTGATGATGAGCTTTGTGCCAATCAGACAGAGGATAATTATTTGCGTGCTTTAAGAGCTGAAATCGCAAGTTATAAAAGCCAGAACAAGACGATTTCAAGTTATTCTGTAGGCTCGAGCGCAGATGTTGAATATTACAATTTTAGAGGTGACGAATGGGCTCAGCTTGTTGCTCAGTATAATATACGTGTTGGAACGAGCTTTTCAGCCTCAAATCAGCGATTTTTACTAAGGAAAGATGCTTCAGGACATTGGAAGATTTTTGGTTGGGAGCCTGAAGAGATGGCAAATAGAGAATAGTCACAGGTGGAGAGAAAATGAGCGATGTTATTATACTTGCTATAGAAAGCTCGTGCGACGAAACAGCAGCAGCAGTAGTTAAAAATGGCAGAGAAATTTTATCAAATGTTATTTATTCACAAATAGATTTGCATACGTTGTACGGTGGAGTTGTTCCAGAAATCGCTTCAAGACAGCATATAGAAAAAATAAATCAGGTGATAGAGAAGGCACTTTCAGATGCTTCAGTCACTCTTAAGGATATAGATGCAATTGCAGTTACCTACGGGCCAGGGCTTGTAGGTGCTCTTTTAGTTGGAGTTTCAGCGGCAAAGGCTATAAGCTTTGCGACTGGTATACCACTAGTTCCTGTGCATCATATTGAAGGACACATTTGCGCTAACTACATCGAACACAAAGATTTAGAACCAGAGTTTATGTCCCTAGTAGTTTCAGGTGGACATACGCATCTTGTCAAGGTATGTGATTATGGTAAATATGAAATAATAGGTCGTACGAGAGATGATGCAGCCGGAGAAGCATTCGATAAGGTGGCAAGAGCAATAGGTCTAGGCTATCCAGGTGGTCCTAAAATTGATAAGGTTTCAAAAGAAGGTAATCCACTTGCAATAAAATTTCCGCGTGCAAAGGTCAATGATTCGGAGTTTGATTTCAGCTTCTCAGGTTTAAAGTCGGCGGTTCTCAATTATTTGAATCATGCAGAAATGATGCATGAGGAAATAAATACAGCGGATGTAGCTGCTTCGTTTCAGAAAGCGGTTGTTGATGTTCTTGTTGACCATGCAGTTGATGCTGTTAAGAAAAATGGCTTCAAAAAGTTTGCGATAGCAGGTGGTGTCGCATCAAATTCAGCGTTACGTGAGGCGATGAAGACTGCATGCGAAAGTGAAGGTATAGAGTTTTATTATCCATCTCCAATATACTGCACAGATAATGCAGCTATGATTGGCGTATGTGGATACTATGAATTTATAAATGGCAGAACTGCTGATTATCATTTGAACGCTGTCCCTAATTTGAAGCTCGGAGAGAGAAGCTTCTAAGGAATTTCATATAGCGTTTTATAAAACACGAATAATGTAAAGGTGAAGAAAATGAAGAAGACTGCAATAATTTTAGCTGCTGGAAAAGGAAAAAGAATGAACAGCAGCACAAAAAAACAATATATGGAACTGCTTGGTAAACCTGTTCTATACTATTCTGTTAAGGCTTTTGAGGATAGTGTTGTAGATGAAATTATTATTGTATGTTCATTTGATGATAGAGAATATATAGAAAGAGAAATTGTTCGTAAATACGGTTTTAAGAAGGTTTCGTTCATTGTCGGTGGTGGAAAAGAAAGATATAATTCGGTTATGAATGGTCTTAATGCGATTGGCTCAACCGACTATGTATTTATACATGATGGCGTTAGACCACTTGTTACACCAGAAATAATAAACAAGGCATATGACACAGCGGTTGTACATAAAAGTGCTGTAGTTGGTATGCCTGTGAAGGATACTATTAAAATAGTTGATAAATCATACAATGTAATGGAAACACCTAACAGAAACAATGTCTGGCTTGTTCAGACTCCACAGGTGTTTGCGTATTCGCCAATAACGGATGCTTATGAGGATTTGATTGCAAGTGAGACTTCGCTTACAAATAGAGGAATAAAAATTACAGACGATGCGATGGTGCTTGAAACATTTGGTTCAATTCCAATCAAGCTAGTCGAAGGAAGCTATGAAAATATAAAAATAACTACGCCAGATGACATGACATATGCGGAGTCGATACTTATTGCGAGAAATAATTACTCGAAAAAAGGATAATTTATACCATATATTGTGTTTATAATCTGTTCAGACCAATAATTTAAAAATAAATAAAAAAAATTAAAAAAAGTGATTGACAATGGTTTGATGATTTGATATTATAATTTTCGCGCTGTGGAACACGCGGTGCAAAAAGCTTGGAGAGGTATCGAAGCGGTCATAACGAGGCGGTCTTGAAAACCGTTTGTCGGCAACGGCACGTGGGTTCGAATCCCACCCTCTCCGCTCACGATTTATCGTGACACTTTAAGGGCAGGCTACTTAAGCCCTTATTTTTATGAGATTCAGCTCTGGAGAAGTACCCAAGAGGCTGAAGGGGCTCCCCTGGAAAGGGAGTAGGTCGTTAATAGCGGCGCGAGGGTTCAAATCCCTCCTTCTCCGTATATGTGGACGACCGAAAGGCGCGAAGCGACTGAGCGTCGTTCGCGTTTGAAACAAGCAAAGCGAGTTACAAATAATGTACTTGCCAGCAAACACAGAACCTTGATAACTAAACATTATATCCAACCCCGAAAGATTCCAAAAAATGAGAATTTTCGGAAACGAAACCTAAAGTAAACAAACAAAGCCAGAAAAGAACTGGTTAGGAAATAAACTTTTATTGAGAGTTTGATCCTGGCTCAGGATGAACGCTGGCGGCGTGCCTAACACATGCAAGTCGAACGAGCCTTGTGAAACAGATTTCTTCGGAATGAAGTTTTACGCTGGCGAGTGGCGG
>JAZQOO010000021.1:0-4083 GCA_045627905.1 Lachnospiraceae bacterium
TTACATCCACGGTGGTGGAAGAATTGGTGTTTTAGTAGCAGCTACAGGTGCTACAGGAGTTGATGAGGCTCTTAAGAATGTGGCAATGCAGATTGCAGCTATGAACCCACAGTATGTAAGCAGAAATGATATTTCTGAAGAAGAGCTTGCTAAGCTTAAAGAAATCACAATTGACAGTGCTTTAAATGATCCAGCATCTCTTCCAAAGCCAGTTCTTAATGCTTTATTTGCAAAGGTTGAAGCAGGTAACTTATTCTCAGCAGAGGATGCAGCAGTTCTTGCAGAGAAGAAGAACGACAAGTATCTTTTCAACTTCTTATCAGAAGCTGCAAAGGCTACACTTGCAGAGCTTGCTATGGCAGACAAGGCTAACTATGTTGCAGATAAGATTTTCACAGGACTTGTTGAAGGTCGTATCCAGAAGCAGCTTAAGGAAATGTGTCTTCTTGATCAGGTATATGTTAAGGCTGAAGATGGAAAGCAGACAGTAGGTCAGTATCTTACAACAGTTTCTAAGGACCTTGTTATTTCAAAGGTTGTTAGATTCGAAGTTGGTGAAGGTATCGAGAAGAAGGTTGATGACTTTGCTGCAGAGGTTGCTGCTCAGGCAGGAATGTAAAATAACAATAGACTATAATAGTTGATGTAAAAACCCACTGTATTGTGATGATATAGTGGGTTTTTTGTATTGTTTGATGTTACAATGAGGTTCGATGATAAGGTTGCTTATAAAAAATATGAATGTTAAAATACATATAGTAGTAATGGACAAACGATAATAGTGGGAAGGAAGTGATATATATGGCTGGAACAAGTGCATATGCAGTACCAATACAAATGCCAATAAAAGCTAATGGACCATTAAAGACAAAAATGTCAGCAGAAGCAAAGGCATATTATCAAGACTTATTCTCTAGAAATGAAAAAGTTGAATTGTTTTATGATAAAAACGGAGTTATGTATTCAAGGATAACAAATGTTGATACTGGAGATGTTGTCGAGAGAAGGTGTGAGTATACAGATGAAGATTAGTGAATCTATAAAGAAAAGAGGAAAAGTGATGGAATACAGAATTGAACATGACTCTATGGGTGAAATACAGGTGCCAGCAGATAAATACTGGGCAGCTCAGACTCAGAGAAGCTTTGAAAATTTCAAAATAGGAATAGAAAAGATTCCAACAGAGGTTATTAGTGCATTTGCGATACTTAAAAAAGCGGCTGCAATGGCAAATAATAAGCTTGGAAAGCTCGATGATAAGCGTCTTGAGGGAATTAGTAAGGCGTGTGATGAAATACTTGAGGGAAAGCTTTCTGATAACTTTCCTCTTGCTGTATGGCAGACAGGCTCAGGAACACAGTCAAATATGAATGTTAATGAAGTTATTGCAAATAGAGGTAATGAAATTCTTGGCGAGAAGCTTTTGCATCCAAATGACCACAGCAATATGTCACAGAGTTCTAATGATACATTCCCAACAGCAATGCATATCGCAGCAGTAGTTGAAATAGAGGATAAGCTCATTCCTGCTATTGATTTATTAATAAATACCTTTGAACGTCTTATGAAGGAAAATGAGGGTATCATCAAAACGGGAAGAACACACCTTCAGGATGCTACGCCAATTACTTTCTCGCAGGAAATCAGTGGATGGAAAAATAATCTTGAAAAGTCAAAGCGGATGATAATTATGTCTCTTGAAAGTGTAAGAGAGCTTGCACTTGGCGGCACTGCTGTTGGTACTGGACTTAACGCACCGAAGGGGTTTGATACAACTGTTGCAGAAATGGTTTCAAAGCTTACTGGAAAAAGCTTTGTTACTGCACCAAATAAATTCCATGCACTTACTAGTAAAGACGAGCTTGTATTCGTTCATGGAGCTTTAAAGGGTCTTGCGGCTGATATGATGAAAATTGCAAATGACGTCAGATGGCTTGCAAGTGGACCAAGATGTGGTCTTGGAGAAATCTTTATTCCAGAAAACGAACCAGGAAGCTCAATAATGCCGGGTAAAGTTAATCCTACACAGTGTGAAGCTGTTACAATGGTGGCAGTACAGGTTATGGCAAACGATGTTGCCGTTTCTATGGCTGCTTCACAGGGCAATTTTGAATTAAATGTATTTATGCCTGTTTGCATTTATAACTTCCTTCAGTCGGTCAGACTTCTTACAGATGCAATTATTTCTTTTAATAATAATTGTGCGGTTGGTATTAAAGCAAATAAAGAAAAGATGGAAGAGAACTTAAATAGAAGTCTTATGCTTGTGACTTGTCTAAATCCACATATTGGCTATGAAAACGCAGCAAAGACAGCTAAAAAGGCATATAAAGAGGGAATATCACTTAAGGAAGCCTGTGTTGAACTTGGATTTCTTACGGCTGAAAGGTTTGATGAAGTGTTTAAACCAGAACAGATGGTGTAGTTATGTAAACTAGCGTATGGCTAATGAAATATAGTTATGTAAACCTAGATGTAGTAACGAATGAAAAGGTTTACATAATACAAAACAAATGATTTAAAATGAAAAAATATATTGGTGACAGAAAATTTTATAAAATGCTTTTTAAGGTAGCTATTCCTATAATGCTACAGAACGGTATATCTAACTTTGTCAGTTTATTAGACAATATTATGGTTGGACGACTTGGAACAGAGCAGATGAGTGGTGTATCTATCGTTAATCAGCTTATTTTCGTGTTCTTTTTATGCATATTTGGTGCTGTTGGCGGAATTGGTATTTTTACAGCACAGTATGCAGGTCAGAAAAATGATGAAGGTATAAGGCAGACATTCAGATTTAAAATAATAGTAAGTGCTGTTGTACTTGTTATTTTTACTGCAATATTTATGCTTAAGGGTTCGGAGCTGATTTCGTTATACTTGCATGAAGGAAGTGAAGGTGGAGATTTAGACTTAACTTTGTCGTGTGCGAAGATATATCTAATGTATTCTCTTGTTGGACTGATTCCATTTGTAATTGATTCGGTATATTCGTCAACAATGAGAGAGTGCGGGGAAACAGTAATTCCAATGATAGCAAGTGTAGTTGCTGTTATTACTAACCTGATACTTAACTATATACTTATCTTTGGTAAGCTGGGAATACCAGCGTTAGGAGTTGTTGGTGCTGCTTTAGCCACAACTATATCAAGATTTGTTCAGGCGTTTATTGTAGTTATTTATCTGCATTCGAAGATAGACAGATTTTCGTATATTAGAGGAATGTATCATTCGTTCAAGGTGGAATTTGAGCTTGCTAAGAAAATGATAATCATGGCAACGCCGCTTATTGTAAATGAAACGTTGTGGGCGGCAGGCATGGCAATGCAGACGCAGGCTTATTCGGTTAGAGGACTAGCAAGTGTTGCTGGACTAAATATTAACGGTACGATATTTAATGTATTTAGCATTGCTTTTATAGCGCTAGGCGATTCAGTGGCGATTATTGTTGGACAGCAGTTGGGTGCAGGAAATTACGAGAAGGCAAAGGATACAGCATATAAAATTATTTTCTTTTCTACCGCGATATCACTTGTATTAGGAGTAGTTGTTTATGCGTTAGCACCAGTATTTCCGCTTATATACAATACGACAGATGAGGTTAGGGTAGTTGCAACAAAGCTTATAGAGAAAATGGCAATACTACTTCCAGTATCAGGATTTCTCCATGCAACATATTTCACTATAAGGTCTGGAGGAAAAACGGGAATAACATTCTTGTTTGACAGTGTATTTTTGTGGGTAATAACGGTACCGCTTGCATATGTGCTCGTTTATAAGACAAATATGACGGTCTATATGGTTTATTTTTTGGTGGAAGCAACGAATATTATAAAATCCTTTATAGGATGGCTTATTATGAGAAGTGGAATATGGATTCAGAATATCGTAGAAGAAAAGGTGTAGCTCAAAACGGGCTACACCTTTTCGTTATTATCCTAGTCCCTTTTCGTAAAAGTGTCCCCATTTGGTTGGATTAGTACTTTTAGGTTAATTAAGTCATTTAGGCACTAACATTCCTTTTATTTTTTACAAATTGTTAGTGCCTATAGTGCTTTTTATACGCCGAAGCACTAGCCT
>JAZQOO010000022.1:0-15911 GCA_045627905.1 Lachnospiraceae bacterium
CATCCACCAGCTTCGCTGGTCCCCCTTGATTTACACATTCTCTCCCGCAGCAAATTTTTTTCAAAAATTTGCTTGTCACAAGGCATCCACCAGCTTCGCTGGTCCCCCTTGTGACTACTCCCATCTAACTTCTATTTCATCCCCACTCTTTAATTCCTCAGCAAAAATAGCATCATGTCCATTATGCTTTGAAACTACAGTTTTCCCCATTGGGACCTTTAAATTGAAGCCGATTCTATCAAATACTTCAGCAAAGAGATATCTTTTCTTACCGCTAAATGTAACCTCCCTGCCATTTACTATAACTGTTACCTCTTTTGTCTCGTTTTCAACATCTGCATCAGCGCTTTTTTCTTCGCCACCTTCTTCTGAACGCTTGTCTGCATCACTCGTAGGCATTTCTTCCTTTGCTTTAGCTTCCTCTAATAGCTTTTCACGTCGTTCCTTCTGATAGCGTCTTAGCTCTTCTATATCCTTTGCTTCTCTCTCTTCTTCATTTGCAATAAGATATTTTGAAAACTCGATATTTTCCTTTTCCTCTGGCTCGTAGGCAACCTCAGACAATTCAAGCTTTTCCATTGTCCATATTACATTGAAATTCTCGTATACAAGACTGTCTAAATCAGCCACCTTATTATTAACATATATGTTAGTTTCAGTATTAATTATGACATCCATAAATTCGGCAATTTGTCTTACTGTGTAATAGTTGAGCATTCTTATCTCATCGCCGTCATTTATTTCATAAAATTCAGACTGTAACTCCCCGTTAACTTCCGCAAACTTAGGAAGAATAATCTTTTTATTGTTTACAACAACCTCGATTGTTGACTTAAACTCAGGTAAAGACTTTATTTCCATGTAGGCATCCTTACCCTTTGTTGATTCCTTAACCTTAATCTTGTCGCCAGCCTGTATAGGAGTATTTAAGCTGACCTCCTGATTATTTAAAGTAATAACAGCAGGTTCTCCAAGCTGTCCTCTTACCATATGTTGCTTTTCATTAACTGTAAATGTAAGCTCTTTTCCTCGCTTTGGGAAAAGGCACTCATTTGGAAATCCTGACTGCATCGCTGCATCTACAACCGTCAAATGTCCATTATCGTAAAGCTTTATTCTTTCTCCATTAAAGTTTACGAAAATGAAATTATTTCTCTGCTCATAAAAATTAAGACAAATACCAATCGGTGTAACAAATAACGAATCCATATTTGGATTAGGAATTTTATAATCGATTTCCTTAAGTACCTCTGGTCCTCTTAATGCTACACGTTCATTTATTATTCCCAATATATTTGCAAGCTTCTCTGTAAATGTCGGAATTTTTCCACCACCACCTACAACGAATACAGCACTTACAGCTTTACCACCATTTAATTCGATAATCTTCTCGCCAACATCTTTTGCCATGTCGTCGATTAAAATCTCAACAATTTTAAGTACTTCCTCTGGCTCAATTTTATGAACTATACCCATTATATCTGCGTACTCAATAGTTTCACCGAGAATAACCTTTGATTTAACCATTTCCGCTGTATTAAAATCAAGTAATAACGCTGTTGCAATTGCCTCAGTAAGCTCATCCCCTGCCTTTGGAATCATTCCATAAGCAACAATACTACCATCTTTTGTCACAGAAATATCACTTGTTCCTGCTCCTACATCAACAAGAGCAAGATTAAGCATTCTATACATCTGAGGAACAGCCGCCTGCATTGCCGCTATAGGCTCGAGCGTTAGATTTGATACTTGCAAATCAGCTACTTCTACAGCTTTGTAAAGTCCATCCACAACATCATCTGGTAAAAATGTAGCAATAAGCTCTAATGATATTTTCCTGGCTTTATGCTTTTCAAGATTTGCAATAGGATAATCATTCATATAATATTTTACTACCGTATATCCTACACAGTAGAATTTAAGATCCGAATCATTTTCTGTGTGGAATTTTTCATATGCGTTTTCAACACCAAGCATTTCAAGTGTGTAAATATGCTCCGCATCTATAAGAGTATCCTCTGTAAATTCTACCTCTGCTGTAGTCGTCACTGTTTTAAGTACACGTCCTGCGGCAGCGATACATACTTCATGAAGCTGTTTACCAAGCTCATTCTCTATTTCCTGTTTTACTTCAAAAATAGTTCTTCCGACCTTGTCTATATCATGAATCTGTCCATCAAGCATGGCTCTTGTATCATGCTCTTTTGCTATCTGAGCCACTACATGAAACTTATTTTCACTGCTGTATCCTACTGTACCAACAACATTTCTCGTTCCTATATCAAGTCCAAATACAAGATTTTCTGGATTTAGATTTTTCTTTTTCTCTGCCATTTACTTCTATTCCTTACCAATAATTCTATCTATACAGGCTTTCGCCTCTTCAAAATCTTCATTGTTATTTATTTCTCTATCACAGTTTTCCCTAAATTCTTTTTCCTTTAACTGTGTGTCAATGATTGATTCTATTTTTTCAAATGTATAGCCTCTTGTTTCATGAAGTCTTCTCGTTCTTGTAGCCACAGACGCATACACATACCATATTTCATTGCAAACAGCCTGATAGCCTTCTTCAATCAAAAGTGCAGCCTCAATAAATACATAATCAACTGTGCCTGACGCTCTTGCCCTCGATATTCTTGCTAATATTTCTCTTTTAACCTCAGGGAAAATAATAGCCTCTACCTTACGTTTCTTACTTTTGTCACCAAAAATGGCTACCGACATCATATTTCTGTCTATTTCTCCGTCGGCACCTACAATGTCTTCCCCAAGTACAGCTATAACACGCTCATATACCGGATTTCCCTTTTCTTTTATTTCATTTGCAACATCATCAGCTCTAATTATCTCACATTTAGTCACCTTAGAAAGATATTCAAGAATAGCTGATTTTCCAGCACCAACACCACCTGTAATACCAATTACCTGCATAGTTATTACCTCTTTTGTATTTTATTTTGCGTCATACCAGGTGAATCCAGAATGGACATCTATTTCAAGTGGTACACTTAAAGCTATTTTATTAATCATTTCTTCATGCAGTAGCTTCTCAACTATTTCCTTTTCATCAATACTTGCTTCAATAAGTAATTCATCGTGTACCTGAAGTAATAGCTTTGACTTTAAGTTCATTTCCTTCATTCTCTTGTACACATTTATCATTGCTATTTTCATAATATCGGCAGCACTGCCCTGAACTGGTGCATTCATTGCTACGCGCTCACCAAACTGTCTCTGCATAAAATTACTGGACTTAAGCTCTGGCAGAGGTCTGCGTCTTTTATAAATTGTTGTAACAAAACCATTCTGCTTCGCATTTTCCACAAGCTCATCAAGAAATTCTTTTACCTTTGGAAATGATATAAAATAATTCTCAATAAACTTTGTTGCCTCTTTTCTTGATATACTTAAATCCTGACTCAAACCAAAAGAACTAATTCCATAAATGATTCCAAAATTTACTGCCTTAGCATTTCTTCTTTGCAGTTCAGTAACTTCTTCTAATGGTGTATTAAACACCTGTGATGCTGTTATTCTGTGAATATCTCTTCCTGAATTATAAGCTTCGATAAGTCTTTCATCTGCCGACATATGCGCCATAATTCTTAATTCAATCTGCGAATAATCTGCATCAACAAAAACATATCCATCCCTTGGAACAAAGCACTTTCTTATAAGTCGACCCTGCTCTGTTCGTATTGGAATATTCTGTAAATTCGGATCTGAGCTTGATATTCTTCCAGTTGCAGTTACAGTCTGATTAAACTTACTGCGTATTCTTGAATCATTATCTATATATGCATTCATTCCATCTACATATGTAGATTTTAACTTTGCTAAACCTCTGTACTCTAAAATCTTACTTACAAATGGATTATCAACTGCCAATTTTTCTAATATATCAGCCGCTGTAGAATATCCGGTTTTTGTTTTCTTACCACCTGGAAGCTGCATCTTTTCAAATAGAACCTCTCCAAGCTGCTTCGGGGAATTAATGTTAAAATCAAGACCTGCTATTTCTTTTATTTCTTTTTCTAGCGCATCTATCTGTTCTGCTAACTTTTTACCATAATCCTCAAGCTCATCTTCCTTAACAAGAATACCATTTAACTCCATCTCGTTAAGCACTACAATAAGAGGCATCTCAATTTCTTTGAAAAGCTCATACATATCCTGAGTTTTTAAAGCTTCTGACTGAACTATATACCTCTCATACGGATTTTCTATATCATATACACTTGCTAATGGATTAAGTATATATGCTGCAACCTTTGTATCAAATAATTTATTTTTAACTAAATCTATATCTCTAAAGGACTCTATAAACTTGAGTGTTTCTTTTAATTCCGCAGTCGGAAACATTATGTCAACTGAGTTCGTAACAAATTTTACAAATTTATCAATAATTTCAGCCTCAGAGATTGTTGCTGATGGTTTAATTATGTAAACCACCTCATCTGTATATATCTTAAGGGTTTTTCCGCCATTTGACTCTTCATCAAAGTTAAAGCTCGCCTGACCGTTACTTTCGTCAAATACAATATTTCCCTCTGCCTCTTCAAATAAAAAACCACATACAGATTTCTCGAAATTATCTATAAATGATTCAAATTCCGATGCATCTGATATAACGTGTTCTTCCTTTACAGTTGTCTTTTCTTCTGCAATTTCCTTTGGAAAACGTTCAAGAATCCTCTTTAAACCAAGTCTTTTTACAATTTCGTATGCTTCCTTCGTATATGGATCTTCCATTATGAAATCTTCCACTGAATATTCTAAATCAGCATCTATTTCTATAGTCGCAAGCTTCTTTGAAAGAACTGCCATGTCAAAATTATTTTCTAATGTTTCTCTAATAGATTTCTTAGTAATTTCTGAAATATGTTCTTTTAAATTTTCTATATTTGAATATTTGACAATTAATTCTGTCGCGGTCTTTTCACCAATCTTTGGCACACCTGTTATATTATCTGAGGAATCCCCCATCAGGGCTTTTAATTCAATAATTCCAAGAGGTGGAACACTATATTTATCTATTACATCCTGAGTGTTGTAATCCTCGATTTCTGTTTTTCCACCTTTTGTTTTAGGGATTCGAACTTTAATATTATCAGTTGCAACCTGCAGTAAATCTCTATCACCTGAAACCAATGATACAATATGACCTGCCTTTTCAGCTCTTTTTGCAAGTGTTCCTAAAATATCATCAGCCTCATAACCAGCTTTTTCAAGCATTGCAACGTGCATTGCCTTTAAAAGTTCTTTTAGTACAGGCACCTGTTCTCTTAATTCGTCTGGCATTCCTTTTCTTGTGCCTTTATAAGCCTCATACATCTTATGTCTGAACGTTGGTGCATGCACATCAAATGCCACCGCAAGGTAGTCTGGCTTTTCCTCATCTAATAGCTTATTTAGAATATTTAAAAAACCGTACACAGCATTAGTATGAAGACCTTCCTCATTTGTAAGTTCAGGTACCCCATAAAAAGCTCTGTTTATTATGCTGTTTCCATCTATTAAAACTACCTTTGCCATGTTTATCTATCTTTTCCTCAAGATTTCAAAAGTCTGTTTCATGTTTTTTCACTAGTGTATAAGTATGTAATTTGTAATAACAAGATATAACACACTCATTGCTAAAAGTATTGCAGCACTGACACTTACTGTACGTCTGATTGCAGTCAGCATGCTGTGAAGCTCCAGACACTCACGCATATTATCAAGCTTTTGATTCAGCTCACCTCTTAAATCAAACGTTTCTCCGTTTTCAAGTCTGCTGAGCGCTTCCTTTAAAAGATAGCTTGTCTCCATTTCTTCATAGCAGCTGTGACAGCTATCAATATGCCTTATAAAATTGTTTAAAAGTTCTCCAGTCAATTCGTCATCAATAAATGCCTGAATTTTCTGCTGCGCATCCTGACACTTCATTTTTCACCATATTTCTATTTGATACTGTTTTTAATAATGCCTATTATTCCTCTTGCAATCTCAGTACCGATTTTTCGTCCAATTGTAGACGTGGCTGAGTTAACAGTCTTTGTAATAATATCCTGTTTATTTCGTCCAGCACTTCTTGATGATGCTTTACGTGAGGCTCCCCTTTTTAATTCAGCATCTCTCTTTGCTTCTGCCTTTTCCTTATCTTTTAAAGCCTGTTCTTTTTCTTCTTTTATTTTATTAAGCTCTTCTTTTTCACTCAAAAGCTCATATGCAGAAACTCTATCTAATGAATCTTTGTATTTATTGTATAAGCTGCAATCCTCTATGTTTGATTTAACGGTGGATTCCTCTGCCGCTTTCATAGATGACGCTGGCGGTAAAATGAAAGCTCTCTCAGCCATCATAGGAACACCTTCCTCATCGAGAAACGATACAACAGCCTCACCTGTACCTAGCTCTGTAATTGCAGCCTCTGTATTAAAATCAGGATTTTCTCTAAAAGCAGCCGCTGCGGCTTTAATCATTTTCTGTTCTGCTGGTGTATATGCCCTTAATGCATGCTGAATTTTATTTCCTAGCTGCGCCAAAATATTCTGAGGAATATCTGATGGCTTTTGAGAAATAAAATATACACCAACACCCTTTGATCTGATAAGTCTTACTATTTGTTCTACTTTCTGCACTAACACCTTTGGTGCATCATTAAACAATAGATGTGCTTCATCAAAAAAGAATACTATTTTAGGTTCTGATAAATCTCCCTCCTCTGGAAGATTTTCGTATAGCTCCGATAGAAGCCATAATAGAAAGGTTGAATATAATAGCGGACTTTTTACAAGCTGCTCACATTCAAGAATATTTATATATCCACGACCCTCTTCATCTGTTCCAAACAAATCAGAAATATTCAGGTCAGGTTCTCCAAAGAAAATATCACCACCAGCATCCTCAAGTCTCAAAAGTGCTCTTTGAATGCCACCAATAGACTGTGATGAAACACTTCCGTATTTATTACTTATTTCTTTAGAATTGGCTCCGACATATTTAACCATCTCTCTTAAATCTTTTAAATCTATCAAGAGTAATTTTTCATCATCGGCAACTCTAAACACTATTGTTAATACTGCAGACTGAACCTCTGTTAACTCGAGCAGTCTTGCTAAAAGCTCTGGTCCCATTTCTGATATAGTAGTCCTGACAGGAATACCCTTATTAGAAAAAACATCAAAAAAACGTGTTGGATATGACTTACACTTAAAATCATTAACTTCAAGCTTGTCTAATCTTTTCTGAATATCATCTATACAGCCTGCATTAAGAGTTCCTGTAACATCTCCCTTAACATCAGCTAAAAACACTGGCGTCCCCATGTCTGAAAAGCTTTCAGCCAGAACCTTTAATGTAACAGTTTTTCCAGTACCTGTCGCACCTGTAATAAGGCCATGTCGATTAGCCATTTTAGGTATCAAACACACTCTTTTATCCGATTTTGCAATGTATGCAAGATTTTCATCTTTTAAATACATAGTCCTACTCCATAGTATCAACATATAATCTGTACAATTATACTACTTATGGCACCCAGTTTCAAGATGGTAAACTTCATACGCAACGAAGCCACGGCTTTTACCGTGGCTTCGTCATACCTTCCCATATAATTATCAGTCTTTTTCAAGAAGACTTGTGTAAAACTCAAGATAGTTTGTATTATTATTTGCAATACATTCAATTGCTGACGATGGATGAAGGTTCATCTGTCCTGTAAGCATATATGGAACATCATAGCCCCATACTGCACCTTCTTCCTTGATTTTTAAAATATGTTCTTCTACAAATTTAAGCACTGGAAGATTGCTGTATTTAGGATTTTTAAGGAATCCTAAAAGTAATTCCATAGGACAGTTTCCAGCCCCTCTGCCCATTCCGCTCATTGTAGCATCAAGATAACTTGCACCATGTGATAAAGATTCGATAGTATTAGCAAATGCAAGCTGCTGGTTATTATGAGCATGAATACCAAGAGATATACCAGAACCATCAAGTACTTCCTGATAAAAATGAGTAATTCTACCAATCTGTTCTGGATAAAGTGAACCATAGCTATCAACAATATATACAGCATCTACACCTGTATCTCTAAGCATTTCAAGAGCCTGTTTAACATCACTTTCCTGAGCCTTAGAAATAGCCATAATATTACATGTTACTTCGTAGCCCTTATTTTTACTGTATTCAATCATTTCTATTGCACCTGGCATCTGATGAATATATGTAGCAACTCTTATCATATCTATTGGACTGTCACTTCTGTCAATGATATCACGCTTAAATTCACATCTTCCGACATCCGCCATTACAGCAATCTTTAAATCTGTATCGTTATCGCCTACAACGGCTCTGATATCATCATCCTTTGAAAACTTCCACTTTCCGAACTTACTCTCATCAAATAAATCCTTTGATGCTTTATAGCCAAATTCCATATAGTCAACGCCAGCCTTAACATTTGTCTCATAAAGAGCCTTTACAGTTGCATCGCTAAAATAGAAGCTGTTAACAAGACCTCCATCGCGAAGTGTAGCATCTACAACTCTTACATCTTTTCTAACTGACAGTAAATTACCTTTTCTTTCCATTGTACTTTCCTTCCTCGTTTCTCCAAAAAAACATCAGATGCCCGACGCTTTAACGCTTTAAAGTGCCGAACATCTGATATTATAGAATAAAACATAAAAATTTGCAAGTAATTTCTAATTCGATAGCAAAATTCTGTCATTATCAAGTTGCTTGCCGGCTTTTTCTCTAAATTGGTCAAGCAAATCGTTAACTGACAGCCTGCTCTTTTCCTCATCACGAACATCAAATACAATCCGTCCAGAGTCCATCATTAAAATTCTATTTCCGTATTCGAGAGCCTGATTCATATTATGAGTAACCATCAGGCATGTAATATTTCTTTCCTTTATGATGTCTCTCGTAAGCTTTAATACTATTTCTTCCGTAGCCGGATCAAGTGCCGCTGTATGTTCATCAAGAAGCAAAATCTTTGGTGTAATCATTGTGGCCATCAAAAGCGTGAGTGCCTGACTCTGACCACCCGACAAAAGACCAACTGGTTGCTTTAATCTATCCTCAAGACCCATATTAAGCATAGAAAGCTGTTCTCTAATTCTCATCTTATCTTTTTTTGAAATAGATGAAAAGAACTTTCCATCACTTGTTGATGCTCGTAAATACGCAAGTGCCATATTTTCTTCTATTGACATGCTAGGTGCTGTACCTAACAAAGGATTTTGAAACAGATGACCTATAGTCTTACTTCTCTTATAATCTTCCTCAAAAGTAATATCCTTATCATCTAAAATAATGCTACCTTCATCAACAAAAAATTTACCTGTTATTGCATTAAAGGTTGTTGATTTTCCCGAACCATTGCTTCCAATAATAGTAGCAAAATCGCCCTTTTTCAGATGAAGCGAAATACCATTTAGAGCTTTCTTTTCATTAACAGTTCCCGGATTAAAAGTTTTGGATACATTTATTAGCTTTAACATTTACATATCCTCCCCTTTTTTATTTTCACTAAAATATATCTGTGCCTGTTCGTTTGTATAGCTTTTTGCTCTCGCTCTGTCTTTGTAAAACTTTGCCTTTGACTTAAGATATGGAATTGCAATTGCAAATGCAACAATTGTTGCTGAGACTAATTTCAGACACTCCGCTGGCACATGCATTCTAATAGCAATAGCAACAATTATTCTGTATAGACAGCTGCCTAACACAACCCCAACAACTCGTCTTATTATACTGTTTCCTTTACCAAATATCGTTTCTCCAATAACTAAAGATGCCAAAGCTATAGTTACCATACCTGTTCCGATATTTATGTCGCATGAATTCTGATATTGTGAAATAAGGCAACCTGCAAGTCCAGTAAGTGAGTTAGACAAACAAAGACCGACAGTAATCATAAAGCTAGGATTTATACTTGATGCCTTTACCATTTCTGGATTATCACCTGTTGCTCTAACCGATAAACCAAGTCTTGTGTTTAAAAACCATATTAAGAAAAGCGTAACAATAACTATTATTGCAACAATTACTATTACCTTATAAAAATCTCCGCCAATTATATTTTTTGCTATTTTAAATACTGTATCACAGTTAAAGATGTTAACAACTGACGAAAATCCCATAACAACAATATTAACTGTATAAAGAGCTGTATTTACTATAATACCTGCCAGTATTGACTCAATCCCAAGCTTTGTCTGTAGTAAGGCTGTAACAAAGCCAGCCATCGCGCCTGCTATAATTGCAGCAAATAACGCAAAAATAGGATGTCCATTTAATGTAACTACCGCTCCAACTGCACATCCTAATGTAAAACAACCATCTGTTGTCAAATCCGCTATATTGAGTATTGAAAACGAAATAAATAGTGCAAGCGCAACTAGCGCATAAATACATCCCGTTTCAATAGCACTCTGAAATAATGATACTGTAAAAATCGTAGAAAAATCCATGTTTCCTCGTCATTCTGATTAGCGACCTCTAAATATGACACTATATAACTATCAGCCTTCACCTAGTACATCGCCATAATATAACTACATACTGCATCACAAAGGATGCAGTATGCAAACAATACTACCTGTAAATACTATTCCTGCGCAGAAGTAATGGCCTCTAATACTCTTCCATATCTCTTAATGAGCTCATTATGGTTTTCTTTAATATAGTCCAAGTTACCATCCTTTGCAGCAAATTCAAATGTCTTTGCGTATTCGGACAACTCTTCAAGTCCTAAAGTAAGAGATGAAGACTTAATTGCATGCGCAAATGTAGCATAATTAGTTAGATTCTCGCTTTCATATGCCTCGATGATTTTTTCATCAAGTCTATCTTCAACATATGTTGCAATTACCATAGCATAAATCATCTCATCTGAACCACAATATTCCATGCCCATATCGACATTTAATTCTGGTAACAGTTCTTTTACCTTTTCAATAAATTCCATATCGTCCATAATGCACCATTCCTTCTCACATTATTATTTTATTTTTATTCAAAATTCTCAGCTGTCTTAGTTTCAACAACCTGTGTACACATATCATTAAACATGCTGTAATCTACAGAAATTGCCTCTGCTGTTTCTGTATTAACAGTAGCAATACCTGTATCCATAACACTTACAGCTATCTCTGCAGGGTTCTTACCATTTGTAAGAATATCAACTGCGATATCAGCAGTTGCCTTACCAAGCTCTGTATAATCAACACCATATCCACAGAAAGCACCATTTAAAGCAAATGAATCTGCTGCTGTAAAGTGAGCAACCTTAGCATCATTAAACTTTTCAAAAATAGCAAGTTCTGCTGTCATAACTGTATTATCACATGGTGTAAATACAGCCTGAACTCCCTCTGCTATTAATGCATCTGCAGCAAGAGAAATTTCTTCATTTGTTGTTCCCGTCTTTTCTACATACGCAATACCTTTCTCATCAAGATATGCCTTAGCATCTGCGATTGCCTTTGTTGAAGCATCCTGACCCTTGTCATATAAAAGACCAAACTTTTCAAGATTTTCAACTGATGCAATTGCAAGATCAAGAATAATCTTTGCATCTACTGCATCGGATGTACCTGTAATATTGCCACCTGGTGCTGCCATATCTGCAACAAGTCCTGCACCAACTGGATCTGATACTGCTGAGAAAACGACAGGAATCTGATTATCTGCTGTTGCATTCTGCATAATACATGCTGTTGGTGTAGCAATTGGGATAATAATATCAACATTATCAGCAACTAACTGAGTTGCAATCTGATTAAGCACTGTTGAATCAGCCTGACCATTGAATACATAATCTGAATAGTTAAATGTAACTCCAAGCTCTGCTGCTTTAGCATCAAGCTCTGCCTCTATTGATTTTTCAATCTGATTTAATGAAGCGTCGTCAACGTACTGTACAATACCTACCTTGTACTCAGCACCTTCCTTAACCTCTGCTGCAGCTTCTGTAGCCACCTCTTCTGTTTTCTCTGCTTCTGTAGCTTCAGCTACTGGTTCACTTGCAGCCTCACCTGTTCCCTTATTTCCACATGCTGTAAGTGAAAATACCATTGTCGCACATAAAAGTGCTGCTATAATTTTCTTCATAAAGTCCTCCTCATGCCACTCTATGTGACACACAAAATTTTTCAATGTATTATAACACAAATTTGTCACATATTCTATTTATTTCGTTATATTATTTATACGTTTTTTATATATCTTAGCTTTAGGTTTGTATTATAAAAATCTTTCGTGCTACACCCAGCTCTTCCACCTCCTGCACAAGCACAGGCGCATGCACAGGCACATGAACTGTGCGCGCATGAACTATGATGCGATGAACCACCTCTTGTTGCCGGTCTTGACGTTATGTGCGGTACACTTATTACATTTACTTTCATATATGTATTCGGTGAACCCTTGAACTTGTATTCACCAGTTGTATTATATGAAAGAATATCATTATCCTTCTGTCTAAGCTGCTTAAGTGCATCCTCATTTATAATTGTCGTATTTTTTATCATACTCGAATCACAATATTCACACTTATCGCTTCCCTCTTTTCTTGTTCCGCCACAGTTAGGACACGATGGATAATATTCTATCAGCGTTCTTGTAATCTTTTTTTCGGACTGCATTGAAAATCCTGTAAGCGCATTATATATGCCTCTGACAATCATCACTGGAATAAAAATAGGTGCACAGCAAACCGCAAGAATAAATACAAACACAATCATATAAATCAAAAAATCAAAAAAGAAAATTCCTGTTATTGAATCATCTCCCGCTTTTGTAAGTTCTGTATTAAAATTATAGGCATTTGCGTTATATGTAACCCTTACATCGTATTTTGCACCTTTATCAAGCGATGTAGTCCAAAAAATATATCCGTTATCATTGTATGCATTTGGAGAAAATGTTTGTACCTTGCTGCTATTCCACATAATATTTAGATTATCAACTCTTATATCATCAAACCAGCCCGGTGTGAACGAATATGTAGCCGTATTATTTTCATTATTATAAAGATAGACATTATTCTGGTTTATTTTAAACGAAAAATCAACAACTTCCCCTTCATAATATGACCTGTCAAAATCTACGCGCACAAAATTTCCGCCTGACGATACTGTTTCTAATCTAGATATATTTGTAGAAATTGGAGTTAAATTGCTGCAATGCCTATTCGGTATACCTATCTTAACAAAGCTGAGTGGTCCTGCCGAGTCTGATTCTAATACTTTCCACGATATATTATATGTCATATTAAGGCTTGCATCATCCATAACATCTACAATAATCGTGTACTTTAGAATCTCATCAGTTGGCTGTGACGCATGCACTTTACTTGATTTTAAACAAATAATACACAATGTAAAAAACACTATGCAGAAAGCCTTTTTAAGAGTCTTTTTGATTATCTGCTTGTCCATGCTATTCCACCTCGCTTCTAAGAGGGCATTCGCCAGTCATAAGTGCCGAGAATTCTCTGTGCTTAATACATTCCTTTAAGTTCCATATTTCATCCCAGTCATCTACAAGCATATTTCCTAATGGATTGTCTGATAAAAAACTCTGACACGGAACGACATTTCCCGATGGAGTAATTGCCATATTACTTAAACATGCACCACATGTTGGTCTGTTTATCCCCAGCTTTTCTAATTCTTTATCGTTTACAAAGCCTGGCGAGGTAAAGCTTATTTCCATCCCATTTTCTTTACAGTAATTAACCGCCAATTTCAAAACAGATGTTATTTCATCTGACGATAATCTAATATTGACTGATGGGTCTTTGCAGGCATTACCTGTCATAATAAGTCCAGAGCATGTAACATATGTAACGCCCAATCCATGTAAAAATTCAAGGGTCTTAACATAATCTTTATTAAGAGTACATAGAGGTGTATTTATACTCACACTAATATGAGCATCAAGAGCATTTTTTATTCCTGAAACAGTATTATTATACTGATTCGCACCTACTAAAGAATTATGAATTTCCTCACTATCCGAATAAAACGTAATCTGACAGCTGTCAAGAGAAGCCTTTGCGAGCTTTTCACAATATTCCTTTGTTAAATTTATCCCATTTGTATTTAGCCTTGTTACAAACCACTTAGCATAATCAATGAGTTCAAATAAATCAGCTCGCATCGTTGGTTCTCCACCAGTAAATGTAAGCTGTGGTATAAGAGATTTACGACATTTATCAATTATTTTTTTCCATTCATCCGTCGTTAATTCCTGTTCATCTGCATGCACCTGACCTGCAGCATAACAGTGAACACATCTTTGATTACAATTCCAGCTTCCGTCCTTTGACATTGATGATACTAAAAGGTCCATTCTGTGTGGTGCTTTCATAAATGGCGCATACTGACCAATACTAATATACTCAACTGTTTCTTCAGGAATATTTCCATATGCGATATCAGTAAATGTATTCATTATTTTAACGATATCATTTTTTATTATTTTCTTAAATAAAAACGGGAATACATTTCTAACCCCTCGCACTGTATTATTAAGTATTGTCTCTATATCCTCTTCACTTATTCCTTTTCCATGATATGTATTGACATTTTTAATAAATTCAGAAAGCAGTATACACCACGATACATTAACAGGAATAATGTCCTGACCGTTTATTATTGCAACTCCAGACGATATTTCTTCATCAGAAATAACAGGTGGTATAAAATGGATTCTTACAACTCCTGGTCCCTCTGGATTAAGAGTTGTATGTAGCACCTCACCAAAATTTTCTTTTGCATATTTTATTATTCGTCTAGATATTTTTTTCATATTTCCTCCGTATGTGTACGAATCATAAACAATATTCTATCATACACTACATAACCACTACAAGCTGTGATATAAAAGGAAAATTTTCCTCGTTATCATGTATAAGAAAAGCGGGAGAAAACACTCTCCCGCTATATCTCTATATCTAATTTATAATACTACTATTTAGATTAGCAGATTCCCTGTGCATTCATAGCGTCAGCAACCTTTAAGAAGCCTGCGATGTTAGCACCTGCAACATAGTCACCCTCTAAACCATATTCTTTAGCTGCTGCATCGAGACTATGGAAGATGTTAACCATGATATCTTTGAGCTTTCCATCTACTTCTTCGAATGTCCATGAAAGTCTTTCTGAGTTCTGGCTCATTTCAAGAGCTGATGTAGCAACACCACCTGCATTTGAAGCCTTACCTGGGCAGAAAAGAACCTTGTTTGACTGGAAGTATTCAACAGCTTCTGGTGTTGAAGGCATGTTAGCACCTTCTGCAACTGCGATTACACCGTTAGCAACAAGCTTCTTAGCATCTTCTAAGTTAAGCTCATTCTGTGTAGCACATGGAAGAGCTATATCAACCTTAACTTCCCACTGATTTGTTCCTTCTGTAGCCCTGTCATGATACTGAGCTGATGGTCTAGCTGCTGCATACTCTGTAAGACGTGCTCTCTTAACTTCCTTGATTTCTTTAAGAAGTGCAACATCAATACCTTCTGGATCATAAACCCAACCAGTTGAATCTGAACATGTTACTGGCTTAGCACCAAGCTGCTGAGCTATCTGGATAGCGTAAATAGCAACGTTACCAGAACCTGAAATAGCAACTGTCTTACCTGCAATATCCTTACCATTACACTTAAGCATTTCCTCTGTTAAGTAGAGAAGACCATATCCTGTAGCTTCTGTTCTTGCAAGTGATCCGCCGTATGAAAGTCCCTTACCTGTAAGAACACCTTCGTAAAGACCTGTAAGTCTCTTGTACTGTCCATACATATAACCGATTTCTCTAGCGCCTGTTCCGATATCACCAGCAGGTACGTCTGTATCAGCGCCGATATACTTTGAAAGCTCTGTCATAAAGCTCTGGCAGAATGCCATAAC
>JAZQOO010000023.1:0-15124 GCA_045627905.1 Lachnospiraceae bacterium
CTATCTACGTGCTGCAGTGGCTGACTATTGTGCTGATGAAACCTGTTTTGGAATTGTCTGCTGATATTTTCTTTACATACGTGATTTGTGCGGTGATAACGGTAATGACATTTTGCATCACAAAACTATACTTATATCTGAAGGCGAAAATGATAAAAACGAAAATAACCTAAAATGCAGATAGACCTACAAGTTGAATTGGATGTTAACAGGTTTAATGATGATAGCGTTCATAGGGACGCTCCTGATGACAAAAGAAGCGTCCCTATGGTATAGTTAGTGGAGGAGGATATGTTATGCAGATTAAATGTGAATATTGTGGCTCGTATATAAGCGAAAATGATGAGGTGTGTAGTCAGTGTGGGGCAGTAAATGCCAATTTTAAGAGGTCTACGGATGGCACTCCAAAAACTATAGAAGAATTAAAGGTGTGGTATAAGTCAAAGAATCTTCCACCGGCTGAGACAACGCGATTTTTTATCGGAGAAAATTATACTGGTGCCAGAGCCTTTGGTATATATGAGGAGAACGGCGAATATATAGTATATAAAAATAAAGACGATGGTTCTAGAGCTGTTAGATATAGAGGAAAAGATCAGGCATATGCTGTAAATGAATTATTTCTAAAGCTTAAAAGTGAAATATTGAACCAAAAGGCTCATAATATAAATAACAGAAAAAATGGTGATTCTAATAAGAATGAAACAGTATTTGACAAAACCCATGAAATAATGGGATATATCCTGATGGCAGGATTTGCACTATTCTTTTTATCTGGAATATCCACATTCGTGTTAGGTGCATTTCATGCGGCAAAAGATTGGAAGTATGTTGGAAATTACTATCTTTATAATGACGACATTTATTACTGTGACAGCTATGTAGACAATAGCTTTTATATGTATGATTATTACGACGAGGACTATTTGCCGGTTGAGATTCCTCAGGATATGTACGATGACATAGAAAATTACAGATTTTCAGAGGGTGACGAGTGGTATGACGACTTTGTAAAATTTGAAGATAGTGAAACAGGTCAGTATTTAAACTCAATTAGGGAAGAAAGTAATAGTTCAGATAATGATTATAGTTGGGATTCGTCGGATTCATGGGATTCGGATTCTACTGATTGGGGCTCTGACTGGTAAGAGTGTTCACTAAAGAGGTGTACAGTTGCAAAATATAAGTGATAAAATAAAGGCAAAAATTAAATATCTTGTAAAAATAGTTAAAGATTTTTTTATAAATAAAGATACAAGGACGCTTACAGACAAAGGAAAGGGCGTTCTTTGTCTTATGCTGTTTATATGTATGAGTGCTATCATGGTTGCACTAGTCGTTTCGTCTAATGGTAAGTCAAAACCAGATGGAAAAGATGCTGAGGATGCAGAAATAGCAGAGGGCAGTGAAATAAATGATGAAATAATCAGCATTGAACCGTATGATAAGGATGCAGTGATTATTGATACTGAAAAATACACTGAAACAATCCTGGCAGAGACAGAAGATGCAGGAGAGGAATATATTAATGAAACACTATTTTTAGGAGATTCAAATAGTGTAAGATACATGAATTATAAGTTCACAACGCTTGATAATACGTTGGCAGTTGTAGGAATGGGCATTCAGTCTGTAACTACAATGAAATGTGTAAAGTTTGAGGGATTGACTAGTATGG
Source organism: Lachnospiraceae bacterium (assembly GCA_045627905.1). Classification (GTDB taxonomy): domain Bacteria; phylum Bacillota; class Clostridia; order Lachnospirales; family Lachnospiraceae; genus UBA2868. Next base: position 1,679 of record JAZQOO010000023.1, read on the forward strand.
TCACAATGCCAGAGGCTGTAAAAATCATGCAGCCAAGGCGAATAATTATCAATTTTGGCACTAATAATGCAACTGGAATGTCAACGGAGGATTTTATAAAGAAATATAGCGAAGCGTTGGATGAAATACATGAAGCATATGAGTATGCTGATATAATCATTGGCGCAATACCACCATTTGCGAAGGATACAAAATATAAATCTATATCAATGACCGCAATAGACAGCTTCAATTCTGCATTAGTAAATTTGGCTGAAGAAAAAGGATACAAATTTATTAATTCCTCAGAGGTTATGAAGGATGCAAACACAGGATATATAAAAGATGGATACACTGTAAATGATGGTATCCACATTTCTGAAGCAGGTTTAAAGGCATTGTTTAACTACATTAGAACGCATAGCTACATTGTAGAAGATAAAAGACCGATGCCTCTTAATGCCATTCCAAAGCACACAGAAACTGTTGGTGCGGTTAAGAGTAACGGTCAGGTAAATACAGATTTGTCAGCAGCAATGGATATGTCAGATATTGGTGTAACAAGTGTGCCAGTAGACAATGGAATTAAGGATATTGATAAGTATATAAACAGTTCGTCAGGCGAAAATACGGGCGTTGACTTACCAAGTCAAAATCCATCTCAATCAAATACTGACAATGCTGCGTCAAATACTCAGGTTGATTCAGCTAATACACAGACTCATCAGCATAGCTTTGGAAGCTGGCATAATGATGGTGGTTCTCATTCGAGGTCATGCTCCTGTGGTGAAAAAGAATCTCAGGGACATAGCTTTAATGGTGGTAGCGTCACAAAGCCTGCAACGGAAACAGAAGACGGAGTGAAGACGTACACATGTAGTGTGTGTGGAGCAACTAAAACAGAAAAGATTAGTGCGACTGGCAAGAAAGATTCTGAACCTAGCGAAGAAAATAAGCCACCTAAGGCAGAACCGAGCGTGCAGCCAGATGTACAGCCACAGCCTGCACCTGAGCCAGAGCCAGAAAATAATATGCCAAGTGAACCAGAAAATGAGCCTGCGCCTGAGCCAGAGAATAAGCCTGAGCCAGAGCCTGAACAGGAGCCGCCAAAAGAAGAACAAAAAGAACAGGAAAAAGAGCAGAACGAAGAGCCGGAGAAGGAAAAGGAAAAAGAACCACAGGAAGAACAACAGTCATAAGCAAATTATAAATAATACGGAGGGTTATATGAATTATTCAGAAGTTTCAAATGCGTTAAATTCAGAAAAGACAATAGCTTTATTTGAAAGTATGTACGGAGAAGGGACAGCAGAAGAAAATATAAAGAGATATTCAGATACTGCAAAAGGCTTCGCGGAAAAGTTTGGAGAGAAGGAGTTTGAGTTCTTTTCATCTCCTGGAAGAACAGAAATCGGTGGTAATCATACTGACCACAATCAGGGCTGTGTTTTAGCATCCAGTATCCAGATGGACTGTGTTGCTGCAGCAAGTAAAAATAATACAGACACTATAAAAATCTATAGTCTTGAATTTGACCAGATGGTTGAAATAGATATAAATGACCTTGATTTTGACGGAGAAAGTACAGGAACAAGAACACTAACAAAGGGAATTGTTGCTGGTTTCATAAAAAGAGGTTATAAGGCAGGTGGTTTTGACGCATATGTTACAAGTAGCGTTTTGCCAGGTTCGGGCGTTAGTTCGTCAGCTTCATACGAGATGCTTATTTGTTCGATTCTCGACTATTTCTTTAATGGATATAAGAGAGATATCGTATCCTATGCAAAGTCAGGGCAGTATGCAGAAAATAACTACTGGCTCAAAGGTTCTGGTCTTTTAGATGAAATGGCATGTGCAGTTGGTGGAATTATTTCAATTGATTTTAAAGATACAGAAAATCCTATAGTAGAAGAGGTTGAGTGTGATTTTAATAAGCTTGGACTCGACCTTGTAGTAGTAAAGACTGGTTCAGGCCATGATGATTTGGCGGAAGAATATTCGTCAATACCAAAAGAGATGAAATCAGTTGCTGCTTTCTTTAATAAAACGGTTTTAAGAGAAGTAGATGAAGCAGATGTGATAAAGAATACAAAAGAAATACGTGAAAAATGCGGAGACAGAGCACTTCTTCGTTCACTTCACTTCTTCAATGAAAATAAGAGAGTAGCAAACCAGATAGCAGCTCTTGAGAAAATGGATAAGGATGCGTTTATGAAGGAACTTGTTCTGTCAGGTAATTCTTCATGGAAGCTTCTTCAGAACTGTCTTGTTACAGGTGCTAAAAAAGAGCAGCCAGTATGCGCTGCACTGGCGTTAACAGAAAATTATTTATTAGGAATTGACGAAATGACTGCAAGCAGAATACATGGTGGTGGATTTGCAGGCGTTATTGCAGTTTATTTGCCAAAAAAATATACAGATGGTTACTGTAAATATATTGATGCCTGTCTTGGTGAAGGCTCAGCAATTAAGCTCCATATAAGACCTCAGGGTGCAATTCGTGTAGAGGTGTAGAGTGCATTGCATTTTTATCTTGATTTTATAAAATTAATTTGGTAGTATTTACTTAATCGATTAAGCGATTAAGTAAAACGCTATTAAAAGGTACATAATTAAGGGTAAAATGCTTAAATGCATGAAGAATGGAGGTTACAAATGAAATTCGGTTTTTTTGATGATGCAAATAAGGAATATGTCATCACAACACCAAAGACACCGCTACCATGGATTAACTATCTTGGCTGCAATGATTTCTTTTCACTTATATCTAACACATGTGGTGGATATTCATTTTACAAGGATGCGAAGCTCCTTCGTTTAACAAGATATCGTTATAACTCAGTTCCATATGATACAAACGGAAAGTATTTTTACGTAAAAGACGGAGATACTGTATGGAATATCGGCTGGCAGCCAACTAAGACTGAGCTTGATGAGTATGAATGCCGTCATGGTATTGGCTACAGTAAGTTTTCATCTAAGAAAAATGGAATTAAAGCATCTAGCCTTACTTTTGTTCCTATGAATGATACATGTGAAGTAACAAAGGTAACACTTACAAATGAGTCAGATGACGAAAGAAGCATTTCGCTTTTCTCTTATGTTGAGTTTTGTCTGTTTAACGCAATGGACGACATGACAAACTACCAGAGAAACTTAAATATTGCAGAGTTAGAAGTTATTGACTCTACAATTTATCATAAGACAGAGTACAGAGAGCGAAGAAACCATTATGCTGTTTATTCGGTAAATGCAAAGGTTGACGGATTTGACACAAGCAGAGATGCATTCCTTGGTGTATACAACGGTCCAGATAAGCCAGATGCAGTATTTAATGGTCAGCTTACAAACTCAATGGCAAGTGGCTGGTACCCAATCGGTGCACACCAGCTTAACGTTACACTTAAGAAGGGTGAATCAAAATCATTTGTATTTGTACTTGGATATTGTGAAAATCCTACTACAGACAAGTGGGAAGCTCAGGATGTTATAAATAAAAAGCCAGCTAATGAAATGCTTGCTAAATATAAAACAGATGCAGACGTTGATAAGGCTTTTAACGAATTACAGAGCTACTGGGATGGATTATTAAATAAATATACTGTTAATTCATCAAATGATAAGGTTAACAGAATGGTTAATATATGGAACCAGTATCAGTGTATGGTTACATTTAATATGTCTCGTTCAGCTTCTTACTATGAATCAGGAATTGGAAGAGGAATGGGATTTAGAGATTCATGTCAGGATTTGTTAGGTTTTGTACATCTTATTCCAGACAGAGCTAAGCAGAGAATCATAGACATTGCATCAACTCAGTTTGAGGATGGCTCAGCATATCATCAGTATCAGCCACTTACAAAGAAGGGTAATTCAGATATTGGTTCAGGCTTTAATGATGACCCACTTTGGCTTATCGCTGGAACTAGTGCATATATAAGAGAAACTGGTGACACATCAATTCTTGATATTATGACACCATTTGATAATGATGAATCAAAGGCTACACCATTACTTGACCATCTCAAGAGATCCTTTGACTATATCGTAAACCACAAAGGTCCACATAAGCTTCCGTTAATCGGACGTGCTGACTGGAACGATTGTCTTAACCTTAACTGTTTCTCAGAGCATCCAGGTGAGTCATTCCAGACATTTGGCCCATCAGAGGGACCAGTTGCTGAATCAGTATTTATTGCTGGAATGTTTGTTAAGTACGGTAAGGAATATGCTGATATTTGTGAGCTTATCGGTCAGGCTGATGAAGCAAAGCGTGCTCTTAAGGAAGTAGATGAGATGTACAAGGCTGTACTTGATGCAGGCTGGGATGGAGAATGGTTCGTAAGAGCGTATGATGCATACGGAAATAAGATTGGTTCAAAGGAATGCGAGGAAGGCCAGATTTATATCGAACCACAGGGCTTCTGTTCACTTGCAGGAATCGGTCTTGAGGAAGGTCTTATCGAAAAAGCACTTGATTCTGTAAAAGAAAAGCTTGATACAAAGTATGGCGTAATGATTTTACAGCCTGCTTATACAAGATATCATTTAGAGCTTGGTGAGATTTCTTCATATCCACCAGGATATAAGGAAAATGCTGGTATCTTCTGTCATAATAATCCATGGGTATCAATAGCAGAGACTGTTATTGGACGTGGAGACAGAGCATTTGAAATATACAAGAAGACATGTCCTGCATATACAGAGGAGATTTCTGAAATACACAGAACTGAGCCATATGTATATGCACAGATGATTGCAGGTAGAGATGCTAAGTACCATGGAGAAGCTAAAAATAGCTGGCTTACAGGAACTGCTGCATGGACATTTGTTAATATATCTCAGTACATTTTAGGTGTATATCCAACACTTCAGGGTCTTTCAATTAACCCTTGTGTACCAAAAGAATTTGGTGACTTTACACTTACGAGACAGTATAGAGGTGCTGATTATAACATCACAGTCAAGAATCCTGAAAATGTTGAAAAGGGTGTAAAGGCCATGACTGTTGATGGAACAGCAGTTGAAGGATGTGTTATTCCTTACGTTGAAGGTAAGAAAGTATACAACGTTGAAGTTGTGATGGGATAGGAATACCGCGTGGCAATGATGGATGAGATTCTTGAGCAGACACGTAAGCTTAAGAATATGACTTTTAAACAAAAAATCGAATATATATGGCACTATTATAAGCTGCATATTATCGGCGTAGTTGTACTTGTTATTTTTATAATGAGTGCAGCTGCGACGATTAAACAAAATTCGAAGCCAGTTTATTTACAGGCAGTATTTATTAATGCAGATACAGCATACAGTAAAATAGAGCCTACAATAGCAGAGGATTTTGCAAGGAAATATAACATTGACACAAATGTATATAATGTCATTGTTGACTGCAATGTACGACTTAATGCAGATATGAGAGACATGGAAAATCTTGGCGGTCAGATAAGGATTGATGCTGAGTATCAGGATGGAGATTTAGATATTGTGTGTGGTCCTGAAAATATTCTTGTTTCAACAGCAAGCATTGGCTCCTATGCAAAGCTTGAAGAGGTGTTGCCTAAAGGTATGCTAGATAGGCTTATTGCGGCAGGATATGAACCGTTCTACTATACCGAACCTGATACTAATGTTGTAATAGATGGAACGGGAAATGTTGTAAAAATAGAACCGCAGGATGGTGAAGCTTATAAAGAGCCAGAAACATATATTGGTGGAATTTATATTGATAAATGTGACTATTTAAAAGCTCAGGCAGATAAAGGCATTTACATTGAATCAAAGGATGGTGAAAGACCCGTTCTTACAATTGCTGTAAATACAGAAAGATTAGATGCAGCAATAGATTTTATCAGAATGATAACGGGCGTTGAATAATGACGACACAGGAAAAACATTATAAAAAAATGACAGAAACTAGTATCCCAAGACTTATTATAGGTCTTGGGATTCCTACTACTATCAGCATGCTTATTACAACAATTTACAACATGGCTGATACGTTTTTTGTTGGAAGGCTTGGTACATCGCAAAGTGGTGCTGTAGGAATAGTTTTTTCTTTAATGGCAGTTTTGCAGGCATTTGGCTTTATGTATGGTCAGGGTGCAGGCTCGATTATAGCGAGAAAGCTTGGCGCAGGAGATGTGGAAGAAGCGAAGAAAACAGGCTCGACAGCTTTTATGCTTGCGTTAATTACCGGGGTATTTATTTGTTCTGTTGGACTTATAACACTTGATAATTTTATGCGTATTTTAGGCTCGACAGAGACTATTCTTCCATATTCAAGAGAGTACGGAAGATGCATTCTTCTAGCAGCTCCTTTTATGATTTCAAGTAATGTTTTGAACAATATACTCAGATATGAGGGTAAAGCGTTTTATGCAATGATAGGACTTTGCATTGGTGGAATACTAAACATGATAGGCGACCCAATACTGATTTTTGCCATGAATTTAGGAGTTAGAGGTGCAGGTATTTCGACAGCTGTCTCACAGAGCATAAGCTTTATCATTTTGCTTTATATGTTTTTATCAGGAAAAACTCAGACGAAGTTTTCACTTAAGCTTGTTACACCTACTTACGATATGATTTCTAATATTTGTTTTACAGGATTACCGAGTCTTATTAGACAAAGTATGCAGAGTGTATCAGGTATGTTTCTAAATACTATTGCAGCAGGGTTTGGCGGTGATGCGGCAGTAGCAGCGATGTCTATTGTAGGACGAATAAACTTCTTCTGCTTTGCGGTTGGTCTTGGAGTAGGTCAGGGCTGTCAGCCGGTAACATCGTTCAATTACGGTGCAAAGCGATATGACAGAGTTAGAGAGGCATTTTTCTTTACATGGAAGTTCTCACAGATTATGCTGTCACTATTTGTGATTGTAGGTCTTATTTTCTCAGATAATCTTATTCAGGTTTTCAGGGATGATATAGAAGTAATAAAAATAGGCACATTTGCGTTAAAATCGCAGCTTCTTGCATTGTTTTTTGTTCCATTTCAGGTAAGCAGTAATATGCTTTTACAAAGTACTGGACAGCGTAAAAGTGCCAGCTTTTTGTCATTACTTAGAAACGGACTTTATTTTATACCTATACTGCTCGTTTTTTCGGCTGTTTTAGGTCTTAGAGGTGTTCAGACGGCTCAGCCTGTGTCAGATGTACTGACAACACTTACATCTATTCCGTTTATAATACTGTTTTTTAAGCAGATGTCAGCTGATGAAACAGAAACTAAATCATAGGGCGTATCTATTGACATATGCCCTTATATATCGTAATATTGACAATATATGTTTGATAGAGGTCGCGAGACTTATCAGTAGTTATTTTGATGTGGCTCACACATGTGAGAAATAGCGAAAGGGGGAATCGCCGAAAGGCTGAATTGAGCAGTTCAGTTCTTGGGCATGCATTTAATAGATGTATGACTGTCGGATTATTTAATTCGGGGGGCTATCTTAAAGGTCGATAACGATTTTTAGGTCACTTCGAATGGAGTGACCTTATTTTTCTTTTATAGCTAGATAATCAAGCGTATGAAAATATTAATTATATTGTTTGAAAGTGAGGAATTGAAAAATGGCAATTTTTAAGGGTGCAGGTGTAGCTATTACAACACCATTTAAGGCAGATGGAAGCATCGATTATGATACTTTTAAGGAGCAGATTGAATACCAGATTGCAAATAAAACAGATGCAATTATCGTATGCGGTACAACAGGAGAAGCTTCATGTCTTTCTCATGAAGAGCATTTAGATGCGATTAAGTTTTGTGTTGAAGTTGTAAATAAAGGAATACCAGTTGTTGCAGGAACAGGCTCTAACTGTACTGAGACAGCTATTTATTTATCTCAAGAGGCTGAAAAATACGGTGTAGACGGACTTTTAGTAGTAACTCCATATTATAACAAGGCAACTCAGAAGGGACTTATTGAGCACTACACAGCAATAGCTGAAAGTGTTAATGTTCCTATCATTATGTATAATGTACCATCACGTACAGGCTGTAACATTTTACCAGCAACAGCTGCTAAGCTTTGCAAGAATGTTAAGAATATTGTTGGTATTAAGGAAGCATCAGGAAATATAAGTCAGGTTGCAAAGGTAGCACAGCTTTGCGGTGATGACATTGATATTTATTCAGGAAATGATGATCAGATAGTACCACTTCTTTCACTTGGCGGAATTGGTGTTATTTCTGTTCTTTCAAATATTGCACCTGAACAGACACATGAAATCTGTCAGTCATTCTTTGACGGAGATGTTAAGAAGTCATGTGAGCTTCAGCTTAAGGCTATTGACCTTGTGGATGCACTTTTCTGTGAAGTAAATCCAATTCCAGTTAAGAAGGCAATTGAGCTTCAGAAGAGAGATACAGGAGTGTTAAGACGTCCTCTTACAGAGATGTCTGAAGAAAATGCAAAGGTTCTTGAGAACGCAATGAAGGAGTATGGAGTATTATAATGGTTAAAATAATTATGCACGGCTGTAATGGTCGTATGGGACAGATGATTTCTGGTATTGTTGAGAAAGATAGCGAAGCAGAAATCGTTGCAGGTGTTGATATAAATGATGTTAAGCTTTCAACATATCCAGTGTTTAAATCAATCAGTGATGTGGATGTAGATGCTGATGTCGTTATTGACTTTGGAGCAGTTGCAGCCATAGACAATCTTCTTGATACATGTGCTGAAAGAAAGCTTCCAGTCGTTGTTTGTACTACAGGCTTATCTGATGAACAAATAGCACACCTTGAAGCAACAGCTAAAAAGGTAGCAGTACTTCGTTCAGCAAATATGTCACTTGGTATAAACACTCTTATAAGATTATTAAAGGATGCAGCTAATGTATTTGCACCAGCAGGCTTTGATATCGAGGTTGTTGAGAAGCATCACAGAATGAAGCTTGACGCACCAAGTGGTACAGCTCTTGCTCTTGCTGATAGCGTTAATGAAGCTAGAAATAATGAGTATGAGTATGTTTATGACAGAAGTACTCGTCGTGAAAAGAGACCTGACAAGGAAATCGGTATTTCTGCTGTCAGAGGTGGCACTATTGTTGGTGAACATGATGTTATTTTTGCTGGAGAGGATGAAGTAATTACATTTTCTCACACAGCATATTCACGTGCTGTATTCGGCAAGGGAGCAGTTCAGGCTGCGAAGTTCCTGTTTGATAAAGGGGCAGGATTATACTCAATGCAGGATGTTGTAAAGTAGAAATCATTATGAGATAAATGGTTTCGTTACCTAATACCAGGAAGGAAGTATAAATGGAGAAAACGGACATAAAATATTTGAATCTACTGGCATCCCAGTATCCTAATATAGCTGCGGCATCGACTGAAATAATAAATCTTCAGTCGATTCTTAATCTGCCAAAGGCAACAGAGCATTTTATGACAGATATTCATGGCGAATATGAGCAGTTTCTCCATGTTCTCAAAAATGGGTCAGGTTCTGTAAAGAGAAAGATTAACGAAGAATTTGGAAATACTCTTTCTGAAAAGGATAAAAGATCACTTGCGACTCTTATTTATTATCCAGAGGAGAAGCTTGATATTGTTAAGGAAACTGAGGAGAATATTGCAGACTGGTACAAAATAACTTTGCACAGACTTGTTCAGATTACTAAAAGAGTTGCAAGTAAATACACTAGATCAAAGGTTAGAAAAGCGCTTCCAAAGGACTTTGCATATGTAATAGAGGAGCTTATTACAGAAAAGGAAGAGGTTCAGAATAAGGAAGCCTATTATAACGAGATTATTCATACAATTATCGAAATAGACAGAGCCTCAGAATTTATTATTGCGCTTTGTAATCTTATTAGACGACTCGTAATAGACCATCTTCATATAATTGGAGATGTATTTGACAGAGGACCAGGAGCACATATCGTTCTTGATAGGTTAATGGATTATCATTCAATGGATTTCCAATGGGGAAATCACGACGTTGTATGGATGGGAGCGGCAGCAGGCTCTGAAGTCTGCATGGCTACAATTATAAGAATTGCTTCAAGATATGGTTCACTTGATACTATAGAGGATGGATACGGAATCAATCTTATACCACTTGCAACGTTTGCACTTAATACATATAGCGAAACTAACTGTGATTCGTTTATGCTGAAATCAAACCCATCAAGAGATGCTTCAATGCGAAAGCTTGATGTGGCAATGCATAAAGCAATAGCTATTATTCAGTTTAAGCTTGAAGGTCAGCTCATTATGAGAAATAAAAGCTTCAATATGGAAGACAGGCTTTTACTTGATAAAATAGATTACGAAAATAAAACTGTTACAGCATACGGAAAAACGTATAAAATGAACGATACGGATTTTCCGACTGTAGACCCGAATAACCCTTACGAGTTAACAGATGAAGAAAAGTATGTTGTAAGCAGAATTAAACATGCCTTCCAAAAATGTGAAAGATTACAAAAGCACATTCGTTTCCTTTATTCAAAGGGAAGTATGTATAAGGTGTTTAACTCAAATCTTTTATATCATGGCTGTATGCCGCTCGACGAGAATGGTGATTTTGCCAAGGTTAATATTTTTGGCACGGAGTATAAGGGAAAGGCACTTTACGATATTCTTGATAATTATGCAAGAAAAGGCTATTTTTCAAATGATGAAGAGGAGAGAAGGAAAGGAAGAGATATACTTTACTTTATTTGGTCAAATGCTAACTCTCCTGTATTTGGTAAAGATAAAATGGCAACCTTTGAAGCATATTTTATAGATGATAAAGAAGCGTCAAAGGAAAAGAAAAATAAATATTATGAGCTTTTAGATGACCAGAAGACGGTTGACAGTATTTTGACCGAGTTTGGCCTAGATGTTGACAATTCCCATATTATAAATGGTCATGTACCAGTCGAACAGGTCAATGGTGAGACTCCAATAAAATGTGGTGGTAAGCTGATGATTATTGATGGTGGTTTTTCGAAAGCATACCATTCAAAGACAGGAATTGCTGGATATACGCTTGTTTACAGCTCGCATGGAATGAGACTTGCAGCTCATGAACCATTTGAGTCAATGGAAGCAGCAATAAAAAATGAGACAGATATTGTATCGGATACAATAACAGTTGAGTCGGCGAATATACGACTTCGAGTTGCCGATACAGACACTGGTAAAGAGATACGAGAGTCTATTTGTCATCTTAAAGATTTACTTGATGCATATAGAGATGGTGACCTCGCGGAAAAAAACTAAACGACGTAAATGCTGTTTGGAGGAAATAAATTGAAATTTAGACCATGTATAGATATTCATAATGGACATGTAGTGCAGATAGTTGGTGGCACACTTAAGGATGAGGATGATAGTGCCAAGACTAACTTTACTTCTGAAAAGGATAGCGTATATTACGCAGATATGTTTTACGAATTGGGTCTATATGGTGGCCATGCAATTTTGCTAAATGGCAAGGATTCGCCTTATTATGAGGCTACAAGAGAAGCGGCGCTAAATGCACTCAGGCGTCATAAAGGTCTTTTGCAGATAGGCGGTGGCATCACAGATGAAAACGCGAAGGAATATATAGATGCAGGTGCCAGTCATGTTATAGTGACTTCGTTTATTTTTGAAAACGGTCAGATTAGCTATGACAGATTAAATAGACTTAAAGAGGCAGTTTCAAGAGAACACATCGTTCTTGATTTAAGCTGTAGAAAAAATATTGAAAATAATAAATATTATGTAACAATGAATCGTTGGCAGACATTCACAGATGCTGTTTTTGATGAAAAGCTTTTAAGTGAATTGTCACAGTACTGTGATGAGTTTTTAGTTCATGCGGTAGATAGCGAAGGGAAAAAACAGGGAATTGATGAGTATGTTTTATCAGTTCTGTCAAAAAGTACAGTTCCAGTTACTTATGCTGGTGGTATTGCAAATTTTAATGATATTGATATAATAAAAAATAAAGGTCTATCAAAGGTCGATTTTACTATTGGTTCAGCACTTGACATATATGGCGGAGATTTATCTTTGTCAGAGGTAATTGGATGTATACAGTAATGTTTGTTGACGACAATGAAACAGAACTTGTCGTTGCTCAAAAAGCTTTAGAAAAAGATTATCAGGTTATCCCGGTAAATAATTCAAAGTCAGCACTTACGAGGCTTACAAAGGCTTCGGTGCTGCCGGATATTATCGTGATTGATATTGCTATGCCTAGCATTAATGGTTTTGAAATGGCTATGCGTATCAAATCATCAGAAAAAACTAAAGATATTCCAATTATTTTTCTTTCGGGAGATAAGGATAATGCAACTGAGCTTGAAGCGTACAAGCTAGGTGCAGTTGATTTCATTAGAAAACCTATTGTTGCTGAGCTTCTTAAGAAAAGAGTTGGTCTTCAGGCAGAGCATCTTTCATATAAGACCTCTATTAGTCAGCAGACAGCAGGACTACAGCAGACAGCGGCATACTACGCTCAGAATTCCATGAGAATGGAATATTTCATTATCGGTATTATAACTGACCTTATAGCAGAGAAAGACCCTTATACAGGAGTTCATTGCGTAGCAGTATCAAAGTATATGGGTATTATTTTGAAGGAACTGCTGATGTCAGGTATTAACTACGGTATTGATGCTAATGATTATGAGCTGATATTATTGTCATCAAGACTTCATGATATGGGAAAGATTGGTGTGCCAGATTATGTTCTTCAAAAGGTTGGAAAGTTTACAGATGAAGAATATATGGCAATGAAGATGCATACTGTACTTGCAGCTAATGCGATTCAGAAGTATTCATACCTTATTCCAAACTCAAAGTTCATGTCATATACATATCAGATGTGCAGATATCATCATGAACGCTTCGATGGACAGGGTTATCCAGACAGACTTCAGGGACAGAATATTCCTATTCTTGCAAGGGTATTGTCAGTAGCAGATGTATATGAAGCTCTTACAGCGCAGAGATCTTATAAGCAGGCGATGTCACATGAGCAGGCTTACAATATAATAACTCAGGGAGCTGGTGTTCAGTTTGACCCTCAGGTAGTGGCGGCATTTCAGAGGGTTCACAATGAGATACATGAGGCCAGTCATCAATTTCAAAATCAGCAGCCAAATAGTGCTGCGATGCAATAAGAAGTATTGTTTTTTGTATACAAATATGATATTATTTAGGCGATGTGGTAAACACATTGCCTATTTTTTATTTTTTTTGGAGGTAACACAATGAAAGGTACAGTAAAGTGGTTCAATAACCAGAAGGGTTACGGATTCATCTCAGATGAGGCAGGAAATGATGTATTCGTACACTACTCAGGACTTAACATGGAAGGCTTCAAGTCTCTTGAAGAAGGCGCTTCTGTAGAGTTCGATGTAGTTCAGGGTGAAAAGGGACCTCAGGCTACTAACGTAACAAAGCTTTAATTTCGTATTATGTGCCTTTATCTAATATAGATTTGTGAAAATTGATTTATTAGTTATAAG
>JAZQOO010000024.1:0-4468 GCA_045627905.1 Lachnospiraceae bacterium
GCGCCAAGTAATGTAACTATAAATAATTTTAACGTCTGTATAAATCCTACATTAAGTGAGGCTACAACTGTAGGAAACTGTTCCACAAATAATTTCATAAACCACCTCCTACTGCAAATATTTTTTTATCTTACTGTTCAATTAAAAAAGCCTCAACCTTGTATTCCTTTGCAATATCTGCAAGTGAACCATCAGCATAGCTATCCTTTAAAAATGTGTTAAGCTCAGCAGCTAAATCTGATCCCTTTCTGAAGCCAACACCATATTCTTCGCTGTTAAGTCCGATTGTATATGTAAGATCAGCATAACCTGTTCCCTCACCAACCATTGCAGCAGCCATTAATGCATCAATTACAGCTGCATCAGATGTTCCTGCAGCTACTTCCATAAGTGCAGCAGCCTGTGACTGAACAGCGTTAACATTGTATGAAAGTGCATTAACTTCTGCTTCACCAGCAGAACCAGCTTCAACAGCAAATGTTAATTCGCTCATAGATTCAACTGTATCATATTCTGCAGCCTTATCTTTGTTAAGAACTACCATCTGTGCGTTGTTGCAGTATGCATTTGAACATTCCATTGATGACTTAACTTCATCAGTAAGTGTCATACCATTCCATACACAGTCAATTGTCTTTGAATCAAGTTCCATTATTTTTGAATCCCAGTCAATTTCAACAAATTCTACTGAAACTCCAAGCTTTTCAGCAAACTTCTTTGAAAGGTCAGCATCAAAACCTACCCATTCACCAGCTTCATTCTTGTAATCCATTGGCTCGAAATCTGTAATACCAACTACAAGTGTTCCCTTTTCCTGTACATAAGCTAAATCTGACTCAGCTGCATCTGCAGTTTCCTCTTTAACTTCTGTTTCCTCTTTAGCTTCTGCTACCTCTGCAGCTTCTGCTGGTGCTTCAGCTACTTCTGTAACCTCTGCTGCAGCATCTACTGCCTCATTTGTCTGTTCCTTTGCTCCACATGCAGCAAGTGAAAGCACCATTGCTGCTGAAAGCATCATTGCTAATACTCTTCTTTTCATAACATTTCTCCTTTTAAAAATAATATACCAGAATAATCTGGTTAAACATCTGCAATCACTCTCATTTTTTGCAGATGAGTTTCACAATTATAAATATTCTATTTAAGTGAATCGTTTATGTAGTTTACAAGACCTTCAGACTTAATAATTTTCTGCATAAACTCAGGGAATGCCTGACCTTTGTATGTCTTTCCCGTTGTTTCATTTGTGATAATACCACTGTCAAAATCAATTGAAACACTATCGCCATCTTTAATATCTTCACTCGCTTCCTTACACTCAATGATTGGAAGACCTATATTAATTGCATTACGATAAAAAATTCTCGCAAAGGTTTCAGCAATAACGCAACTGATTCCTGATTCCTTTATAACAAGCGGTGCATGTTCTCTTGAAGAACCGCATCCAAAGTTCTTTCCTGCAACCATTATATCGCCTGCATTAACCTTTTTAACAAATTCTGTATCAATATCCTCCATACAGTGCTCAGCAAGTTCCTTTTTATCCTGGATTGCAAGATATCTTGCTGGGATAATAACATCTGTATCTACATTATCACCATATTTGAAAACTCTTCCTTTAGCATTCATAATCTATCCTCTTTTCATATTTTGTTTCCAATAATTTCAGCAGCTAGCTAAACTGAAATCATCAATCAAGCTTTAAATTTCTTCAAACTTTATTTACTGTGGAGCAACTATATATCCTTTAATAGCACTTGCCGCTGCAACTGCAGGGCTTGCAAGATATATTTCTGAATCAACATGACCCATTCTTCCTACGAAGTTTCTGTTTGTAGTTGAAATACATCTTTCACCAGCAGCCATAACACCCATATGACCACCAAGACATGGTCCACATGTTGGTGTTGAAACAACAGCTCCTGCCTCAACAAATATCTTTAATAAGCCTTCTTCCATTGCCTGAAGATAAATCTTCTGAGTTGCTGGAATAATAATACATCTAACTCCATTTGCAACCTTTTTACCTTTAAGTATTTCAGCAGCAATTCTTAAATCATCAAGACGTCCATTTGTACATGAGCCAATTACAGCCTGGTCAATCTTAATATCAGAAATCTCATCAATTGTCTTTGTATTTTCTGGAAGATGTGGAAAAGCTACTGTAGATTTAAGAGTCGATAAATCAATTGTATATTCCTCATCATATTCTGCATCTTCATCAGCTTCATACACAGTAAATGGTCTTACAGAATGTTCCTTCATATATTCAATCGCTTTTTCATCAACTGGGAAAATACCATTTTTTCCACCTGCCTCAATAGCCATGTTTGCTATTGTAAAACGATCATCCATTGAAAGATTCTTTATTCCTTCGCCAACAAATTCCATTGACTTATATAAAGCTCCATCAACACCAATAAGACCAATAATATGTAAAATTACATCCTTACCACTTACCCATTTTGAAGGCTTTCCAATAATGTTAAACTTAATAGCTGATGGAACCTTAAACCATGCTTTTCCAGTTGCCATTCCACATGCCATATCAGTTGAACCAACACCTGTAGAAAATGCACCGAGTGCACCATAAGTACATGTATGTGAGTCGGCACCAATAATAACATCACCTGCAACTGTAAGACCCTGTTCTGGCAAAAGTGCATGTTCAATTCCCATTTGTCCTACATCAAAGTAGTTTGAAATCTCATGCTTACATGCAAATTCTCTTACACACTTACAGTTTTCTGCTGATTTAATATCCCTGTTTGGTGTGAAATGATCCATTACGAGAGCAATTTTATCCTTTGAGAATACTCCACCTGTATTCATTTTATCCATCTCTCTAATAGCAACTGGTGTTGTTATATCATTTCCAAGAACCAGATCAAGATTAGCTTCAATAAGCTGTCCTGCTGATACTGATTCAAGTCCTGCATGTGCTGCAAGGATTTTCTGTGTCATTGTCATTCCCATAACTTATCTCCTACCTTATATTATATGTATTAATATACTTTTATTAATCAAAAGCAAAAATCTTATTTATTATATCATTAAATAGTACTAATTTAAACAATTTTATATTTATATCTTTATAAATTTAGCATATTAACGAGCTAAAGTTTTATATACACGATATAAGATAAACTTTGCGAAGCGTATTTTTATTTTATATTCTCCGTTTTGTCACATTTGTTTCTTATTGTGATTGTTTTATACTTGAAAACAGTTTTTCTATATGCTATAATTCACTGTGGTTTCATTTTGAAATCATTTAGGAGGATATATGGGAAAAAGCAGATACACGTTTCAGGAGCTTGAAACAGATCTTTTCAAAAGAAACGGTAAATATGCGCTTATAGCATACTGTATTGCATTTGTTCATATATTTTACATATTTTTATTTAGTAAGCTACAGTTTAAACCTCTTAGTTTATACAATATTGTAATAGTAATACTGTATGTCTATTTTGGTACTGTTGTAACGAGTAAAAGTAACTATAAAAACATGTATTTGTTCATGGCTTTTGAAATTCCCTTTCACGCCATAGCATGTACATTAGTTTTAGGAATCGAATTTAAGTTTTTATATTTCATAATTACAATGATTCCAGCGATGTTTTACATCTCTCTTTTCATTGAACAGTTTGCACATAAAATTGCGGTTCCGAGCTTTTTCTCACTGATACTATATGTAATATATGCATATGCAACGAATTATGCCAAAAATTATGCCGCATTATTACCTTATGAAAGCGTAAGAAAATACGAACCATTTTTTTCTACATTTAACGATACAGTTGCAGCAGTAATGCTTATATTCTTTTCCTGGCTTTTTGCCATAGAACATTCATACCTGAATCGTCAAATGCAGTCAGAAAATAAAACTCTCGATAATTTTGCATCATACGATACTCTTACAGGTCTTATGAACAGACGTAGTATTGACAGACATCTAGAGGTTATCTTCAATGAGAACTATAGAGACAATGAGAGTTTTTCGGTTATTATGTGTGATATAGATAACTTTAAAAAGGTTAACGATACATATGGTCACGATGTTGGTGACTACGTATTAAAGGAAGTTGCACATATCATTAAATCTCAGGTTCGAGATAATGATATAGCAGGCCGCTGGGGTGGTGAAGAATTTTTAGTAGTTCTTACAGCAAATAAAGACATTGCCTGCAAGCTTGCCGAAAGAATAAGATCTAATGTTGAAGCTCACGAATACACATTTAAAAATATAGAGCTTAAAGTAACATTAACACTTGGTGTTTCATCTTACCGAGCTGGTAACGAAATAGAAAATGTTATTAAGAGTGCTGATAACAAACTCTATCGTGGAAAACAGAATGGTAAAAATCAGGTTGTTTCATAAAATAAAAAAGGGGCTGTAAAAAAACTCCCTTAAAAGAAAAATCGCTTAGACCGTGAGGTTTAAGCGATTTTTTGGTATAATTAATTA
>JAZQOO010000025.1:0-13982 GCA_045627905.1 Lachnospiraceae bacterium
CAATGGTAATTTCAGCTGTCTAGCTGTATAATTAACATTAGTTGTATGATTGGTTATTGGCATAATTAATTATACCAAAAAATCGCTTAAACCTCACGGTCTAAGCGATTTTTCTTTTAAGGGAGTTTTTTTACAGCCCCATTTTTTGTTATTATTCAATTGAAAATTTTTCACTAAATTCATCAAACATTATATTAAACTGTTTATCGCCCTTCTTAATACCATTAAGATATTTATGCGTATCAAATGAATCATTTTTCATTATTTCTATAACAGCAACTGCTATATTAGAACAATGGTCTGATATTCTAGAACAGTTTATAAGAATATCCTGTAAAATAAATCCCATTTCAATAGAACACTTTCCTTCCTTTAAGCGTTCCATATGCCTCTCTCTAACCTTAGCAACAAGTCCATCAACAACCTGTTCAAGTGGTTCAACCTTAACAGCCGATTTAACATCATCCTTTGTATATGCATGTGTTGTATAATCTACTATCTCTTTTACAGCCTGAGTAAGAATAAACATTTCCTGTTTCGCTTCACCAGTAAATTCCAACCCCTGATCAAGAGCCTTTTTCATAGAATACATTATATTAACACCATGGTCACCAAGTCTTTCAAAATCTCCAATTGCGTATAAAATTTTATTTGACTGTTTTGAGTCACGTTCCGAAAGCTTTGTTCCATTCAATTTAACCATGTATGTTCCAACAGCATCCTCATATGTATCAAGCTTATTCTCAAGCTCTACTACTTCAGACGCTTTAGCATCATCAAAATTATTTATTAAATCAAGAGCTGTAATAAGTGCTCCCTTTGCAATCTTTGCCATATCAGCTGTTGCCGCATTAGCTTCAGAAATAGCTACTGAAGGAGTCTGTAATAGTCTTTCATCAAGAATTTTGGTTTGTATTTCATCCTCAGTATCCTCTTTAAGCACAAAATTGGCAATTGAAACAAGTGCTTTAGAAAATGGCATAAGCATAAATGTTGTAACGACATTGAAAATACTGTGAATCACAGCAATTCCAAATGTATTGATTGCTTCATCAAACAGTGGCATATGAAATAACGCGTCCGTACCAAGATATATAAAAAGGAAAACAAGCGCACCTATTATATTAAATGAAACATGAATAACAGCAACCTTTTTAGCGTTCTTATTAACACCAATACTAGAAATCAAAGATGTTACACATGTACCAATATTCTGACCAAGGATAATCGGAATAGCCATACCATAAGTAATAGAACCAGTAAGAGCAAGTGCCTGTAAAATACCAACCGATGCAGCAGATGACTGAATTATTCCAGTAACAACAGCACCTATGATAACACCAATAAATGGATTATTAAATGCCACTAAAACATCAGCAAATTCTGGCATATCTGCAAGAGGACTAACAGCATCTGACATAAGCTTCATTCCAAACATTAAAACAGCAAATCCTACTAATACAGAGCCAATATCCTTATGTTTACCTTTCTTGCAAATCATTGTCATTAAAATTCCAATAAAAGCAAACAGAAGTGAAAAATTCTCAGGCTTTAACATCTTGAGGAAAACATTATTTGTTTCAAGTCCTACAAGAGATAAAAGCCAGGCAGTAAGCGTTGTTCCTATATTAGAGCCCATAATGACTCCAACTGTCTGTTCTATCTGCATAATACCAGAGTTAACAAGACCTACAAGCATAACAGTAACAGCAGAAGATGACTGAATCGCTATTGTTATACCAGCACCAAGTACAAGTGCTTTAAATATACTGTCAGTCATTGAACGAAGAAGCTTTTCTAACTTACCTCCCGCCATACTTTCAAGACCTGTTGACATTACATTCATACCAAATAAAAAGAATGCCAGGCCTCCCATTACTCTAATTAGCGAAAAAATATCCATATAATCCTCTTTTATTCACGCAAAAATCACAATTACCGTTTCATTATATCACTTTAACGGTCAAATGTATATAAAAGATATATTTCTTATGTATTAGCATGTACTATATCATTTATCTCAGACACAAATCGCGAAACATGTTTTCCATGCTCATTATCGCCTTTACCTATAATAAATAAACGCTTTTTTGCTCTAGTAATTGCAACATATAATAAACGACGTTCTTCCTCAAGCTGAGCGTCAGTAACAGCTTTTTTATGTGGGCATATTCCCTCCTGTAACCCTATTATAAACACATTATCATATTCAAGCCCTTTTGAAGCATGCATTGTTTGCAATACTACTTTATGTAAACTAGATTCTTCCCTTTTAACAATATTATTGTCATGTTTTATTCCATTCTCATCTTGATTATGTAAACCATTTTCGATATATACTCCATTATTTTTCATGTAGTTTAATTCATCTATATAAAGTAGCCACTGCAAAACGTTATCAAAGCTTCTACTTCTGTTAAATATCTCATCAATAAAATCATTTATTTCTTCTTTTCGTGTTCCTCTTTTCATAAAGTAACTGCGTAAATATTTTTCGTATCCCATACCCTTGAACAAATAATTTACAGCCGCAAAGCAAGGAAGGTCTTCAAGCATTTTAAAATCTTTTAACAGTTTTTTCCAGATAATGTTCATATCAGGATATAAGTCGTATATATTTTCAATTCTTTCACTAAACCCTTCAGTAAATGCTTCTCTTGTAAGTCCCCTTTCAGGTTTATTTATTATTCTGTAATAATCAGAGCGTTTGCCAGTTCCTGTACATACACGAAAGTATGCAATCAAATCAAGCATTATATCAGTTTCATAGAAGTCTGATTTCTCATTTTTTCTATCATATGGAATTTTCTCCATTAATAACTTTTCTTCCAATATATCTGCACATTTTTTATTTCTATATAAAACAGCTGTTGAATATAATTTATCTTCCTTTTCATAACAGTTTTCTTTAATTAAATTTATTACTGTTTCAGCCTCTATGTCGCTGTTTTCTACGCACAATAACTTAACAAAGCCATCATCCTTATCGGGCTTTGCTGCTGTTTGGCATTTATCTATCCTGTCACTATTTACATTTATCAGTTTACCTGCCACATTAATTACTGGCTCTGCACATCTGTAATTTTTGTTAAGATTAACTACCTTACAATCTTTTACACCCAGAAACTCCTTCATTATTGATGGTTTTGAACCTCTAAAACCATATATTGACTGGTCATCGTCACCTACTGCAAATATATTAAAATCGTCTCCTGCAAGCAATGTTAATGCTTCGTACTGAACATCGTTTATATCCTGAAATTCATCTACTAAAAAATATTGATAGATTCCTCTCCATTGATTTAAAACCGTCCTGTTATTCTTAAGAAGCTTAAGGCATTCTAACAGCATATCATCAAAATCTATTTTTCCATCATTTCTGCATAGATGTAAATATTCATTATATACAGCTAAAAATCTGTTTTTCTCTTCATCATTTAGTGCTAAATGTTCCGCTTTTTCATCATCAGACATATTGTTTGATTTAAAATAGCTTATTTTTTGTAAATAATCATTTTTAACATTTTCGTCTAAAAGCTCTTCGATGTGATTTTTATGAGCTATAATATTCAAATATTTTTTCTTTTGTAAAGGAGTTAAAATACTGTCTTTTGAATAGTTTTTATAAATTTGTAAGATGTGATAAAAAGTGGCATGAAATGTGCCAAAGGTTACGGGATAATTTTTATCCCCTATTAGATTTTTAAATCGCGCCTGCATTTCCAGTGCAGCTTTTTTAGAAAAAGTAATTGTAAGAATCTTTCTTGGATCTATATTCTCTTTTTCCACTAAATTTTTGATTCTCTCAACAAGTGTATGAGTCTTTCCTGAGCCTGGACCTGCAAGCACGAGCATAGGCCCGCGGGTATGATTTACCGCAAGGGCCTGCTCTGCATTAAGTTTTCCCATTAACTAAGCTTTTCAATACCTTTCTTAATTCGCTTAATTGTCTCTTCTTTTCCAAGTATCTCCATAAGCTCTGTAGCACCACCAGGAGTCATCTGTTTACCAGATACCGCTGTTCTTATTGGCCACATAACAAAGCCTGTTTTATATTCTTTTTCTTTTGCAAACTCTGAAAGTTTTGAAAATAATGAATCATTTGTAAAATCTTCAATTTCTTCAATAACTGGAAGAACTTCATTAAGAAGACTCAATGAGTTTTCAGCGTTTGTCTTCATTTTTTTATGAGTATACATTTCTATATCATACTCTGGAAGCTCTGCAAAGAAATCAATATGGTCTTTAATATCTGTGAAGATTTCTATTCTTGTTCTAACCATTTTAAATATCTTTTTTAGGTCAAGACCAAGTGCATTTATTGCATCAACTATAGACTTAAGATTAGCAATATTTTCTTTTAATGCTTCATTATTTATATTACTAATATCTTTATCAATATATGCAATAGCACGTTCAAAGAACTCTTCATCTGACATTGCCTTAAAATATTCACCATTTAACCATTTAAGCTTTGTAAAATCGAAAACAGCTGGACTCTTAGACATATGATGATAATCAAACTTTGCAACAAGCTCATCATGGCTCATTTTTTCTACATTGTCCTCTGGCGACCATCCAAGCATAGCTACAAAGTTAACAATTGCATCTGATAAAAATCCCTGTTCTTCCAAGTCCTCATACGAAGAATGGCCAGATCTTTTTGAGAGCTTTGCATGTGTCTCATCTGTGATAAGTGGACAATGAATGTATACTGGGACTTCCCATCCAAACGCCTCATAGAGTCTATTATATTTAGGTGATGATGATAAATATTCATTTCCTCTTACAACATGTGTAATTCCCATTAAATGGTCATCAACAACATTTGCAAAGTTATATGTTGGAAATCCATCTGATTTAATGAGAATCATATCATCAAGCTCGATATTATCTACTGTTATATCTCCATAAATCTCGTCAGAAAAAGTTGTAGTTCCTTCCTGTGGATTGTTCTGTCTTATAACATATGGCATACCAGCCTTAAGATTAGCCTCTACCTCTTCCTTTGAGAGATTAAGACAATGCTTATCATATACATGAATAGTCTTTCCACCAACTGTCTGTTCTAATGAATCAAGTCTTTCTTTTGTACAGAAACAGTAGTAGGCTTTTCCTTCATCTACAAGCTTTTTAGCATACTCAAGATATATTCCGTTAGCCTGTCTTTCTGACTGAACATATGGACCAACTCCACCATCCTTATCAGGTCCTTCATCATGTATAAGTCCTGTCTTTTTAAGTGTTCTGTATATAATGTCTACAGCACCTTCAACTTCTCTTTCCTGATCTGTATCTTCGATACGAAGAATAAAATCTCCACCCTCATGCTTTGCTATTAAATACGCATAAAGAGCTGTTCTTAAATTTCCTACATGCATCCTTCCTGTTGGAGAAGGTGCAAAACGTGTTCTAATTTTCATTATATCCTCCAAGTGCAGTAATCTATTAGTGATGGAACAGTCTTACACCGTTACATACCATAGTCATATTGTATTTATCACAGCACTCAACAACATCTTCATCTCTTACAGAGCCACCTGGCTGAACAACATATTTAACACCAGACTTATATCCTCTTTCAATACTGTCTGAGAATGGGAAGAAAGCGTCTGAACCAAGCACTACATCTGTAGCCTGTGAAAGCCATGCTTCCTTTTCCTCTGCTGTAAATACTGCTGGCTTAACCTTAAATATCTTCTGCCATGCACCTTCAGCTAAAACATCCATATATGCTTCACCAATATAGTTATCAATAGCATTGTCTCTTTCAGCTCTCTTAATTCCATCTACAAACTGAAGATTCATAACGTTAGGGCTCTGTCTTAACAACCAGTTGTCTGCTTTCTGTCCTGCTAATCTTACACAATGAACTCGTGACTGCTGACCTGCACCAACACCAATAGCCTGTCCGTCCTTAACATAGCAAACTGCATTTGACTGAGTATATTTAAGAGTGATTAAAGCAACCATCATGTCATGCTTTGCAGATAATGGAAGCTCTTTATTTTTAGTAACAATGTTTGTAAATAAAGAATCATCTATCTTAACTTCATTTCTTCCCTGCTCAAATGTAATACCAAACACATCTTTGTTTTCAACAGGCTGTGGCTTGTAATTTTCATCTATCTCAATTATTGCATATGTGCCCTTTTTCTTTCCCTTAAGAATTTCTAATGCTTCTGGCTCATATCCTGGAGCAATGATACCGTCTGAAAACTCTCTCTTTATAACCTTTGCTGCTGATACATCACATACATCTGAAAGAGCAATAAAGTCACCATATGAAGACATTCTGTCTGCACCTCTTGCTCTTGTATATGCACATGCAAGTGGTGATAATTCCTCCATATCGTCTACGAAATAAATCTTTTTCATTGTATCATCAAGTGGCTTACCAATAGCAGCACCAGCTGGTGAAACATGCTTAAATGATGTTGCTGCTGGATATCCTGTAGCTTCCTTTAATTCCTTAACAAGCTGCCATCCATTTAACGCATCAAGAAAATTAATAAATCCAGGTTTTCCGTTAAGAATTTTGATTGGAAGGTCGCTACCATCCTTCATGAAAATTTTAGCTGGTTTCTGATTTGGATTACATCCATACTTAAGTTCTAATTCGTTCATAATTTCTCCTTGTAATTACAAATATTTATCTTTTATTTATTTTTATTAATGATTCTTGTTTCGTATTTGCCTGTTGCAATATCAATGTATCTGACAAATAAAGAAACCTTATTATCTTCGTTAAGAGCATTCCATACATTATTTGTAAATGTATCAATATCACCATTAATATCAACAACTGTTGGTTCACCTTCAAAGCTTGGAAGTGGATTGTCATCTCTCATATATGTATGAATAAATCTTCCTTCACCTGATTTTGGATTATCATATGTAAATGTATATCTGTTACAGCAGTCAGGATCACCATTATTTGATTTAAGTATGCTCATTGCGTAATCATACTTTCCATTTTCTACATGCATGATACCTGAAATTCTTGGTGTAAAGTTAGGACCATCTGGCTCAAATTCACGGCATCTTAATGACTGTTCAAATGTTTCACCTTTACTCATACCATCATATATAGTGTCTGTCTGGTCACCATTTGTAACAATTGTATCATTGTTAAGAACTCTTACTGGAGCATAAATAATAAGAGATGGGTCTTCAAGCTTTGATTCATCAAATGCCTGAGTTCTTATTCCTTCTCCATCCTCTACAAAAACGCGGTTTCTTGAGTTAGAGCTTCTTCCCATAATAAAATACGCTGTAACTGCGTGTTTTCCATCTGCTGACTTACCAATAACAATACCACGTCCTGGATATGTTGTAGATGAGATTTCTTTCATTAAATCAACTTTAATCATATATACCTCCAAAATCTATTTTACTGAATTTATTACTTCAACCATCTTATCATAAGCTTCCTTTACTTTAGGCAAATATTCCTTTGCCGCTTCTAGCTTTTCTTCTCTCAAAAGCTCTGTAATCTCTGATGAAGCCTCATAAAGTGGATTGAGTCCAAGATTTGCACATACACCCTTTAATGTATGAGCTGCAACAAATGCATTTTTAACATCTGCGTTATCCATTGATGCACACAAATCTGAGTAATTATTATCGTCGAGAAACTTGAAAATAAACTTTTCAAACATTTCAATTCGTCCCATGAAACGATTAAGTGTACCATCAACATCAATACCGCTTATCTTTAATAGTCCTAACTGTTCCTGTGTCATTTTATTAGCTCCTTTACAATCTTAACTACTTCACGTTCATCAAAAGTAAACGCTGCCTTAGAAAGCTCGTCTACTATTCCCTCTGAAATAACATCTAAACATTCAAGTAGTATTGGATTAAATGAACCACATTCTCCATTTTTAATCATCTCTATTGCTTTGTCGTGGGAGTACGCTTCCTTGTAGCATCTTTTAGATGTAAGTGCATCATAAACATCAGCGAGTGCAACTATTTGAGCACCGATAGGAATCTCATCACCTACAAGTCCATCAGGATATCCTCTTCCATCAAATCTTTCATGATGCCATCTGCATATCTGTTCAGAAAATCTAATAAGTGGCTCATCCTGATAATATGGTACCTGCTTTAATATCTGTTCCCCTGCCGCAGAGTGTCCTTTCATAACAGCAAATTCTTCATCTGTAAAACGGCCTGGTTTATTTAAAACCTCATCAGGTATAGAAATCTTTCCTATATCATGAAGCGCAGACGCTGTAATTATTAACGATTCCTCTTCTTCAGTAAGCGGATATTTATCAGTTATCTCTTTGAGTTTTGAAAGAAGCATATGGGTCAGCGTCTTTATGTGCACTACATGCATACCTGACTCACCATTTCTAAACTCTACAATATGCGACAGAATATTTATAAGCATATTCTGTGACTTATGTCTCTCTAACATCTGTTCAAATAACAGGCTTTCGAGTTTCTTCTGCTTTGCACTAAGTAATACTGTGTTTTTGACGCGGTTTTTAACAATATGACCATCAAAAGGTCGCCTTATAAAATCAGTAACCTTAAGCTCAAATGCACGTTTCATATAATCAGTTGATTCTTCTGCCGTAATCATAATAACAGGAACCGAATCAATAAGACCGCTCGAATTCATTTCCATTAAAACCTCAAGTCCATTCTTTTTAGGCATATTAAGGTCTAATAACAAGCACAAAATTTCATCATTGCGTTCATGTAATATATCTAAAACCTCATCTCCATCTGCAGCTTCGATAATATTATAGTCATCACCCAAAATGAAACTTAGAATATCTCTGTTCATTTCTGCATCATCAGCAATCATTATTGTTGGCTTTGTATTATTTGCCATAGCTATCCTCCAATGATTTCAACAGCCTGCCGAATTGAATATTACTATCAAATAATTTCCATTAAAATCACTTATTTTCTCATGTCATATAGAATTAATAATAACACTTTTATATAGTATAAACAAGACTCGTTGTTGACTATAAAACTGTTTTTGTTTAAAATTATTGTGTTATTTACTACAATGAAGTAAATCAAAAAAGGAGAAAGATATGTCAAAAAGTTCAGAACAGCTTGAAAATCTTATGCAGGTTGCACCGCTTAAGCTTCTAGTGCACGATAGCGCCAAAGAACTCGGTAAAGTTGTCAACAATTATATTATTGAATCCAGAAAGACGACTAACAGACCTCATAAAGAGTCTCCAGCATATATAGGTTACGAAGAATCCAGTTACATATTAAACAGTTCATGTCCAAGATTTGGCTCTGGCGAAGGTAAGGCCGTAATAAATGAGTCTGTACGTGGTAAAGATATATTTATTATCGCTGACCCATGTAATTATTCTCTCACATATAAGGTTAACGGATATGTGAATCACATGTCTCCAGATAACATATATCAGGATATTAAGCGTTTAATTGCAGCTATTGCCGGAAAAGCTCACAGAATAACTGTTGTTATGCCATTCCTTTATGAATCAAGACAGCACAAGCACTATAAACGTGAATCTTTAGACGCAGCAATAATGCTTAAAGAGTTAGTTGATATGGGTGTTTCAAATATTGTTACCTTTGACGCGCACGATCCTAAGGTTCAAAATTCAATTCCTCTTTCTGGTTTTGATAATTTCCTTCCACCATATCAGTTTATAAAAGCACTTATGCACTATGAAAAAGATTTAATTATTGACAATGAGCATATGATTGTTATTTCTCCTGATGAAGGTGCTGTTGACAGAGCAGTATATTTTGCAGGCGTCCTTGGTGTTAATGTTGGTATGTTTTACAAAAGACGTGATTATTCAAGGGTAATAAATGGCAAAAACCCTATTGTTGCACACGAATTTTTAGGAGAAAGTGTCGATGGTCGTGATGTCATTATTATCGATGACATGATTTCTTCCGGCGGAAGCATGTTAGATACAGCCCGTCAGCTTAAGGAAATGAATGCAAAGCGAGTTTTCATATGTACAACCTTTGGTCTTTTCACTGATGGACTTAAAGATTTCGACAAGGCTTATGAAAAGTGTTATTTTGATAAGGTAATAACTACTAACCTTACATATCATACTCCAGATGTTAAGGAAAAACCTTACTACATAGAAGCCGATATGAGCAATTTCTTAGCAACAATTATTGATTACTTAAATCATGATGCAGCATTATCTGCAGTTCATGAATCTGGAGATAAGATTAGAACAGCTATTGAGCATTACAATGCAAGAAATGATTCTAAAATAGATTTATAATTTTATTTTACATAGTAAAATGCATTTTTATACCAGGTTATTTCATCACCTAGTATTGCAACTACATCAAATCTGTAGCTTTCAGCTGCAGATTTGTTTTTTTGTTTAAAAGCTCTGAAGTAATCTGCAACTTTACATATTGTTTTTTGTTTACTTAAAGATACTGCTTCGGCAGGATGACCAGTTTTTGTACTTTTTCTATACTTAACCTCAACGAAAACAGTTGTGTATACTTCCTTTCCGGCTTCATTTGTCTTTTCACGTGCAATAATATCTATTTCACCGCTTCTACACCTGAAATTGTATTCAACAATTTCTAGTCCGGCTTTTTCAAGGTATTCACCAGCTCTCTTTTCATAGGCAGTACCCGTAAGACGTTTATTTGTTTTTAAAACCATGTATTACCCCTAAAATAACACTAGCGACGACTTTCCATGACACGACCCTTAAGCTTCTCCATGTCGTCCACAAAGACTAGAATTTCTGCCACAACCTCATAGAGCTCTGGAGGAATATAATCACCTATATCAAGCTTTGAGAGTGTATCTGCAAGCTTTGAATCTTCATGTACTGCTACATTTGATTCCTTTGCTTTTTCAATGATTTTTTCAGCGACCTTACCCTTACCTGTTGCAATTATTTTAGGCGCAACATCATCAGGATTATATTGAAGAGCTACTGCCTGAAGTATTTTTTCTCTAGTTGTTAATTTGTCTTTATCTTTATCCATGTATATTCCTTTTAACGCATCACTATGCCCTTACATCAAATGAAAGCTTTGAAACTACCATTCCTTTGTCTTCTGGGTTTTCTTTCATGAATTCTTCGGCTAAATTAACTGGCTTTTCGTCTTTACCCTTCGTAGTATAGTTTATAGATGTGTTGTAGCCTTTATTTGTTAATCGTTCATTTAAAACATCAATATGCGCGGCAATAAAATCTATTGTTGCATCATCCTGCAAATAAAAATGAGTATTTACCTTGTTTCCATCCTTAAGTCCTATATAGACATCCATTGGTCCCAAATTATCCATATCAAGATGCAATAATGCAGAAACATTCCCATCCTTTTTCTGCAGATTCTTTTTATTTGTATATACATACAAATCACCATGTGCCGACTCTTTATTCATTAATAAAGGAATCTGAATGTATGTAACTGCCTGATTTAGCTGTTGCATAAAATCAACCGAATTATTAAGATTTTGAGCCGAATCCGCCAGCTTAACATTTTCTTTTCCAGCATTCTCAAGTATTTCTAGAGCGGCACTTGCCTGTTTTGTTATTTTATCATATAGCTCATTAACTTTAGCCGAACTTGTAACATCTTCCGGCTTTAATAAAAGCTGTTTGTTAAGTGATGATTTCAAAATATCTTTAAAGTCGTTATTTGATAATATCTTTGTCAGCTTTTCCTTTAATGAATCGGAAAGCTCCTCACCCGATTTGTGCTGATTAATTATATCCTTAACATACTGTAGCGTTTCATTTTCATTAAGCTGTAATGGTTCCCTCACAATACCTGCATTGTCATTGTCTGCTAATATTGTTCCATTGACATCCTGACTGTCAGTATTAGCAACCGTTTCGCCTGCTTTTGATTCAAGCGTATTTTCAGCCTCAGTTTCTAAAGCAACCTCACCCTGAGATGCTTTAAGCTTCATCTGTTCTTCTTCATTTACGGCAATATCAAACTCATTGATAAGTTTTAATAATGCATCAGATGCTTTGTCAGAAGGCTCCTCATTTGTTATGTCAACCAAATCAATAATTTGCCCTACTACATCAATTCCTTTACTTATTTTTTCAGAAAGCTGACTAGCCGCTTCGTTTGACACTTGCTCTGCATTTACCACACCGTCTTCAGAAATAACATTTTTACCCGTTATAGCATTCATAAATGAATTAAAAATGTTATTTTTAGAGTCAGCATTTGTCTCTGTGGTTCCTATAAACTCATCCATCAGTTCCATCAGACCATCAGATAAATTCTCAACATCATTTTTAATCTGATGCTCAAAGTTTTTATAATTATCAAACTGATTAATTGTCATTTCATTGACCGGAAGTCCAAGCTTCTTAAGCGAAACTATTGTCTCCGGATTCATTGTTGGAAATTCCTGAACCTGTTTCGACATTGACCATAGCGCATCCCTATTTACACTCATTCCTTCCTTCATCATTTGAGATACCATTTTAGAAAGCTGCTCTGTATGAGGAAGATTTGCGTTATCAAGCGCACTCATTATTGCAGGTTCATTTGAAAGATTTGTATATAGAGGCCTTAAAACAGCCTTGCTTCCGTCTGATGTACTTACTTCGAATGACAAGGTCTGACCTAGAAAAGTATTTATATTACCCTCAAGCTTTGCGTGAATTGTCTGATTATTTGACAGAACTAATGTTACATCTTTTCCATCAACCGATGTAACCTGTCCAGAAAGCATCTGTCCAGCTTTTAAGTTCAGTCCCTTTACAGACACACTAACAGCTTCGCCGCCTTTATTTGTAACCTGAACATTCGATGCTTGCGAAGTGTTTGTATTTATGTAATTTCTACCGGTTTCTAAACTAATTGCCAAAGTTTTTTTCCTTACTCATGATAAAATCAGATAAAGTTACCTATAAATGACCTTCTGTGAATTTCACATGGTCCTATATTTCTAATGACATCCGTATGTTCTTTCGTTCCATATCCTTTGTTGCTAGCGAAGTTATATTCTGGGTACTTTTCTCCATACTGAACCATCATTCGGTCTCTTGTTACCTTTGCAACAATACTAGCCGCAGCAATTGATGCTGATTTGGCGTCACCTTTAATTATTGGAACCTGTTCTATATCTACCTTTGGAATAGTAACTGCATCATTTAAGAGTATATCGGGTTTAACTGATAAATTATTAATGGCCTGACGCATAGCCTCATAGGTGGCCTGCAAAATATTTATTTCATCAATAACTTCCCATGATACAACACCAATCCCCACAGATACAGCCTTCTCATTAATCTCATCAAATAACAGATTTCTTCTTCTTTCTGTAACCTTTTTGGAATCGTTTAAATATAAAATATCACAGTCCTTAGGCAAAATCACAGCACACGCAACAACAGGTCCGGCAAGTGGTCCTCTTCCGACCTCGTCAATACCACAAATATATTGCCTGTCAGCATATTCTCTTTCAAACTGAAACATTTCATATGTTCTCTGTTTTTCAGCCTCAAGCTTAAGAAGTTGCTTTTCTGTCATCACACTCTCCTAATACTTTATTTAATATTTCCCATTCTTTTTGCAGGGAAAATAACAAACGTTGCACGTCCTATAATATCATCAGACGCAACATTTCCGACCTCTGAAAATCTAGAATCTATCGACTCGCCTCTATTATCACCTATAACAAAATATTCGTCTTTTGCTAAAGTAATACCATTTCTTGCAGCGCCTTCATATTCTATTTTTTCAAGACCATTTATATCTTTAAGTTCTTTGTCGTTTATATATATAATTCCATTTTCAATTTTAACCGTTTCATTTGGCATACCTATTATTCTTTTAATAAGCACATCCTTTTTAGAATAGCTTTTGAAACAAATAACATCATAACGCTTTGGTTTGCCAATATTGTACGAAAGCTTATCTATAATAATGCTGTCTCCACCCTTTAATGTCGGTTCCATTGATATACCATCAACAACGGTTCTTGAAAATATGTAATTTGTAAGTAC
>JAZQOO010000026.1:0-38842 GCA_045627905.1 Lachnospiraceae bacterium
AGTCTTATGAATTTAAGCATCTTCCAATGTATGAGTTAGAGACAGGTAAGAAGTATATCTACTCAACAGAGGAACATGACGATACATCTGTTAATACAGATGCATCTAAGTTCACTCAGGAAAAGGTTGGAAACAGCTTTATTAATACTCCTGATAATAAGATGTTCAGAATTGAAGGTATTAAGGAATGGGTTGATGGAAACAGAACAGCCAGCTTAAGACCGGATGTAACAGTAGCTCTATACAGAGATATTAAGGGTAAGGAAACTGCATCAAACAGAACACCTTACAAGACAACAAAGCTTAATGATGATTATACATTTGCATTTGAGGGACTTTGCGAATATGCATTTGATGTTCCAGCTACAGATGCAGATTACGGCAAGAAGTATGTATACTCAATAGATGAAATTATTACTTATAAGACAAGTAATGAGGCTAAGTACACATATAAAGTAAACTTTGATGGTTCAATCAGCTATATAGGTGAGATTGGAGTAGCTAAGGCAGCTATAACAAATACAATTGAACAGGAATACATAGATATTTCTGGAACAAAGACATGGAATGATTCTGGTAATGCTTCTAACAGACCAACGATTACAATTAGATTGTATGCAGATGGTAAGGAGATTAATTCAGTTGATGTTCCTAATACAAAGACAACATATACGTTCACAAGACTTCCTAAGTATAATGCTGATGGAACAGTTATTAATTACACTGTATCAGAAGATGCAGTACGTGGATATACTAGTGAACAGAGTGGTTACAATTTCACAAATACACCATCACTTATGAGATTTAATAAGGTTGATGAAGATGGTACAGCACTATCAGGTGCAGTGCTTGGTGTCTATGATTCAAATAACAAGCTTGTTGAAAAGTGGACAACGGATGGTGATTATTACGAGATAGAAGGTCTTACACAGGGTGCTAAGTATACACTTAAAGAATTATCAGCACCATCAGGATATGCGATTGCATCACCAATTAGCTTTACAGTAGGTGAGGCTGGTGAAACAGTTGAAGTTAAGATGGTAGATAAGCGTGTATACGGTGTTGCAACACTTACAAAGACCGATGCAACTACAGGAGAGGCTCTTCCAGGTGCACAGTTTGCATTGTATACATCAGGTGGAAATGTTGTTTCTGTAAAGGGAAGCACAGGCTCATATGATTATGCAGAGTCAGGAAGCACAACACTTTCAGTTGGATCTGATGGAAAGCTTTCTGTTAAGGGACTTCCTTATGGAGATTACTACTTCAAGGAAACAAAGGCTCCTGATGGCTATGTAATGGGAACAGAAACAGTAAGCTTCTCAATTGATGATCATTCGACTGATGTAAGCGTGACTATGACAAACACAAGAGCATTAGGTTCAGTAACACTTACGAAGGCTGATGCAGAAAGTGGTTCATCACTTGCTGGTGCGGTATTTGAGCTTTATGCAAAGACACCAACAACTGCAACATCAGCGTTAGCTTCAACGCTTGTTAAGAATGGTTATTACAGAGTAGGAACATATGTAAGTGATGCTTCAGGTAATATTTATGTAGGAGATCTTCCATGGGATGATTACTACTTTGTTGAAGTAACTGCTCCAGATGGATATGTTACTAATACAGATACAAATGGGTATGATCTTGTATATTCATTTACAGTTAATTCATCATCAGTTGTTGGAACAGCTACAAGTCTTGGAATTATTTCTAATAACAAGGGTGGTACAGGTGCTACTACGGCTGGAGATGTTGCCGGTGTTAGAAAGCCAGGCGGTGTATTAGCAGGAGTACTTGGTGTACGTGCGGCTCCATCAGCAGGCGTTCTTGGCGAGAGAATAGGACCGGTAACTGGAGATGCTGCTAATATAGCATTATGGATTATATTACTTCTCGGATGTATGGGAGCTATGATTTTTGTAGCTTTGATGCCTTCAAAGAAGAGAACTGCTGCTAATGCTTTAGCAGGTAACTTTGTAGAAAGAGATGCGGATTACGCAGCTGATACAACAGATTCTATAAATGACAGCTATGATGATTTTGATTTAGACATTGTGTCTGATGATGATTATGATGAAGAGTAATATTTGATTATTACTACATGGTTTATAAAGATGGGCCTCCATGATTTGTTTGAATCATGGAGGCTTATTTTAGCTATACAGAAACCTAATATAAAATATCATTTATTTTGTATGTAAAAAGTGGTAAAATACAATGGATTGTATTATTTTGAATTATAATAAAAGATAAAGTCTATAAATTGTACTTTTCTTTTATTTGGCACGGTAATGATTATATAGAGGTGCAAGATGGGAAAAATACTGAATAAGCTTGAAAGAAAATATGGAAAGCATGCAATAGAGGGATTGTCTCTTTATTTGATATTGGCATATGGAATAGGTTATGTATTACAGTTTTCAGGAAGTCTTGAGTTTTTAAGATTAAATCCACATGAAATCTTTGGGGGACAGATTTGGCGTATTGTAACATGGGTTATTGTTCCACCAGGGGATTTTTCAATATTTACTATAATTATGCTCTTTTTGTATTATTCGCTTGGTACTACGCTTGAAAGAACCTGGGGAGCTTTTAGATATAATGTTTATTTGTTTTCGGGAATGATTTTTACACTTATAGGAGCAATAGGATTATATTATGTGAGTGCATATATGTATGGTTTGCCAGGAGAAATAACAGGCTTTTATATTGCTCAGACAGTGAGTACATATTACATTAATATGTCAATTTTTCTGGCGTTTGCTGCTACATATCCTGATATGCAGATGCTTCTTTACTTTATTATTCCAATTAAGATTAAGTGGTTGGGAATAGCATATGCTGTGCTGCTTGTGTACCAGATGCTTCTTGGAAATATATATATTAAAGTTGTAATTGCAATGTCATTACTGAATTTTGTTATTTTTTATTTATCAACAAGAGGGCAGTATGGCGGATATAGAAAAGCAAAATGGACTAAAGCATTTAGCTTTAATGAAAGTAGTAATTCTACAGAAAAGCAGAATGCATCGATGGTTAAGCATAGATATGCAAATGGTCCTATTACGAAGCATAAATGCGCCGTTTGTGGACAGACAGAAAAGGATAATGAGGAACTGGAATTCAGATTTTGTTCAAAGTGTAATGGAAATTACGAATACTGTAACGTACACCTATTCACACATACTCATATCTAGTCACAAGGGGGACCAGCGAAGCTGGTGGATGCCTTGTGACAGGTAAATTTTCAAAGAAAATTTACCTATAGTGGTTATAGAAAGATTAGCAAGGGGGACCAATTCAATATGTTAAACGAATACGAACTTATAAAAGAAAAACGAGTTGAGGATTACAATTCAAACGGTATCCTTTTGAAACACAAAAAGACAGGTGCAAATGTTTTTGTTATGTCCAATGATGATGAAAACAAGGTCTTTTATATTGGCTTTAGAACACCACCATATGATTCTACGGGACTTCCACATATTTTGGAACATTCTGTTCTCTGTGGCTCAGAAAAATATCCTGTTAAAGATCCATTTGTTGAACTTTGTAAAGGGTCACTTAATACATTTTTAAATGCTATGACTTATCCTGATAAAACAGTATATCCTGTGGCGAGCTGTAATGATAAAGATTTCCAAAATCTCATGGATGTTTATCTTGATGCTGTATTTCATCCAAATATATATAAGTATTCTGAAATTTTCCGTCAGGAAGGTTTTAGATATGAATTAGAGGAAAAGGATGCAGACGTTAAAATAAATGGTGTTGTATACAATGAGATGAAGGGGGCGTTTTCATCACCAGATGACACCCTTGCACGTATTATTTTTAATTCGCTATTTCCAGACACGGCTTATGGAGTTGAATCGGGTGGGGATCCAGATGTTATTCCGGAGCTTACATATGAGAAGTTTTTAGAGTTTCATAGCAAATATTACCATCCATCAAACTGCTATATTTATTTATATGGAAATATGGATGTTGAAGAGAAATTGAAATATATCGATGAAGAATATTTATCTAAATATGAAAAAATCGATATTGATTCAGAAATAAAGGTGCAGAAGGCATTTGATAAGCCAGTCAGCATTGAAACAGCATATTCAGTTACAAATGAAGAACCACTAGAAAATAACACAAAGCTTTCAATGAATTATGTTATTGGCGATGTTCTTGATAAGGAGCTTCACTTAGCTCTTGATATTATTGATTTTGCACTTATTTCATCGCCTGGTGCAATACTCCACGAGAGACTCATGAAGTCTGGTATTTTACAGGATGCAGATTCTATGGTGGAAAATGGAATCAGACAGCCATTCTATTCAATTATTGCAAATGGTTCTGATAGAGATAAAATTGCAAAGTTTAAAGAGATAATCGAGGATACTTTAAAGAATGTTGTAACGGAAGGCTTTAATAAAGATACATTACTTGCAGCAATCAATGTGTTTGAGTTTAAACATAGAGAGGCAGATTTTGGCAGATATCCAAAAGGTTTGATGGTCGGACTTGGTCTTATGGATAGCTGGCTTTATGACGAAAATGATCCATATATGCATATTGAGACAAATGAGCTATTTGGTGTATTTAGAGAAAGAGTAAAGACAGATTATTTTGAGAGTCTTGTGGAAAAATATTTCATAAATAACAATCACGTCTCTAGTGTTGTTCTGTATCCAGAAAGAGGACTTACTGCTAAAAAGGATGAAGAACTTGCTAAGAAGCTTAAAAAATATAAAGAATCACTAACTGATGCAGAAATTGATGAATTAGTTGCCTCTACAAAAGCACTTAAGGAGTATCAGGAAGAGCCAAGCAGCGAGGAAGACCTTAAGAAGATACCATTACTTTCAATTGCGGACATCAAAAAGGAAGCAAAAGAGTATAAGTATGATGTCGATACTATAGATGGTGTTAAGTTTGTTACTCATGATGTATTTACAAACGGAATTGGATATTTACGTCTGTATTTTAATGCAAATGATATTACAGAAGAGTATATACCGTATTTCAGCCTCTTAGCGACATTTTTAGGGTATGTTAATACATATGAGCATACATATGAGGAAATAACAAATCAGATTTGTATCAATACAGGTGATATATCATTCTCAACATCTCCTATGCCAGCAAAAGATGATGATAACAAGTGTGATTTATATTTTGTTGTCAAATCCAGAGTGATGTATGACAAGCTTGATACAGCACTTAGTATAATAAAAGAAATATCAATGAAGTCTGATTTTTCAGATGCTTCGCGTCTTAAGGAGCTGCTGATGATGGCTAAGTCGAGAATGCAGTCTTCATTTATTTCGGGAGGTCACTCTACAGCGATTAAGAGAGCGTCTTCATATATTTCAAAGACAGGAGCTATTTCTGAAAAAATAAGTGGAATGGAATTTTATCATTTTGTTGATGATTTGATTTCGGAATTCGACAATAGAAAAGATGAATTGATAGATAAACTAAATATAATTTCGAAGGCTCTTTTTAGAAAGGATAAGCTTTTAGTTAATTATACAGCAGAGGAAGAATTCATTACAGCTGCAAAAAACAGTGTCAGAAGGTATATGGACGAGCTTTACACAGAAGATATTATGTTAACTGGAAATGGTGTGGTTCCAATTAAGAAAAATGAAGGTCTTAGAACTGCAGCGAAAATTCAGCACGTGGCACTTGTTGGTAATTTTAAACGCAAGGGTCTTAAGTATACAGGGGCTCTTGGTGTATTAAAGGTTATTTTAGGATATGATTACCTATGGATAAACGTAAGAGTTAAGGGTGGAGCATACGGATGTATGAGTGGATTTTCTAGTACAGGTAAGGGATATCTTGTTTCATATAGAGATCCTAATCTTAAGGAAACGTTTGATATTTTCAAGAAAACAGCCGACTACTTGAGGGCTTTTGACGCTTCTGAGCGTGATATGACAAAATATATCATTGGTGCCATTGCGGACATTGATATACCTAAAACGCCATCTGAAGAGGGTATTGTATGTGTTGACAGATATTTAGTTGGGCGTACGCAGGAAGAGGTACAGAAAAAGAGAAATGAAATTTTAAACTGTACTGTTGAAGATATAAGAAATCTTGCTGCATATTTGGAAGCTATTTGCGAAGAAAACGCAATCTGTGTTGTAGGTTCGGAAGAAAAGATTAACGACAATAAAGAATTGTTTATGGATGTTAAGGATTTATTTTAATCAGAGAAATGTCGTTAGTCAGTTGTTTATAAACAGCATTTGAAGTTGTATATAGATAGGTTTACATAAAGTGCGGAGGTGTTTTATGAAAAAAAATATTAGTGGTTTGCTTATATCATGTATTATAGTTACTTTACTTCTTTCAGGATGCGGTGGCAGTAGCTATGCGACTGAAGAGTTTGCTGCAAACGACAGCTATGCAGGGGCATATATGTCAGATGATGTGTATATGTCAAAATCCACAGCTGATTACGCATATGAAGAAGCTGAAGAAATGCCAGCTGAAATGAGAGAGAATGGCGCTACAGCAGAAAATGTCACAGCTGTTGATGCATCAAGAAAAATTATAAGGACAGTAAATTTAAGTGTAGAGACTGAAGAATTTGACAAGCTTTTAAATAATATAAAGAATAAAGTGAACGTAATGGGAGGATATCTTGAGAATACAGATATATCTGGAAGAAGCCTCTATTCAAGTGACAGAGAAAAGCGATATGCAAATATTACTGCACGTGTTCCGTCAAACAAGCTTGATGAATTTATTAGCAATATTGCAGAAAATTCTAATGTAACAAATAAATCAGAAAATGCCCAGGATGTTACTCTGAGCTATACAGATACAAAGGCACATATTGAGTCATTAAGAGTAGAGCAGGAAAGGCTTGATGAGCTTCTAAAGGAAGCTAAGGATATTGAGACAATTGTTGTAATAGAGGACAAAAGAACTGCTGTTAGATATGAGATAGAGTCTTATGAATCACAGCTTCGTACATTTGATAACAAAATTGATTATAGTACAGTATATCTGAATATATCAGAGGTTGTTGAATATACACCTGACCCAGAGGAAGAAATACCTTTCCTTAAAAGAATTTCAGAAGGTTTCGGAAAAAGCTTAAGTGATGTTACAGATACTGTAGTCGATTCGATAGCAGATTTTATTGTTAATCTGCCATATATTATTTTATCAATTATTTCGTTTCTTCTTGGTTTGGCGGTATTTTGTATTGTTTTATTTGTTATTATTAAAGCAATAATATTTATATCTTCTGCTGCAGGAAAAAATAATGTAAAAGTTAATGACAAGAAATCAAATAAGAAAAACGCATTAAAGAAGAAGGATGATACGACTGTAGTCAACTCAGATATAAGCGTAAAAGAGTCTATAGATGATAGCTTAAAGGCAGACGAGGGAAGCGAGAAAAGTTACTCAAGAAGATACAATAATAGAAAATATAAAAACAGATACAATAAGAAAAATGATGATTTGAAGCTGTAATAAGCTATGTGATAGGTGTGAGGAATCATTTATGAACGATAAATTTAAGGCCGGCTTTGCTGCATTGATTGGTAGACCAAATGTAGGAAAGTCAACACTTATGAATAAAATAATAGGACAGAAAATTGCTATTACATCTCATAAGCCACAGACGACGCGAAATAGAATACAGACTGTTTATACATCAGATGATGGACAGATTGTTTTTTTAGATACGCCGGGAATACATAAGGCTAAAAATAAGCTTGGTAATTTTATGGTAAATACTGCAAAATCGACAATGAGAGATGCCGATGTTGTTTTGTGGCTTGTGGAGGCATCAGAGTTCATTGGACCTGCTGACAGGGCGATAGCCGAGGAACTGAAAAACATAAATCTTCCACTTGTGCTTGTGATTAATAAATCAGATATGATATCACGAAATGACATGTTTGCGGTGATTGATAAATTCAAAAATATATGTAATTTTGATGATATTGTTCCAGTATCGGCATTAAAGGGTGAAAATGTTGATGAGCTTATAAAAGTTATTATGAACTATCTTCCGTATGGTGTTCCTTTTTATGATGAGGATACTATAACAGATCAGCCTGAAAGAGCAATAGTTGCTGAGCTTGTCAGAGAAAAAGCACTAAAGTGTCTTGATGAAGAAATACCACATGGAATTGCTGTTACTGTTGAACGGATGAAATTTGAAGGTAATCTGTGCAATATAGATGCAACAATTATATGTGAAAGAGATTCGCATAAGGGAATTATAATTGGTAAACAGGGCTCTATGCTTAAAAAGATTGGAACAGCGGCAAGATATGAAATAGAAAGGCTTATAGACTGTCATACTAATCTGAAATTATTTGTAAAGGTAAAAAAGGATTGGAGAGATTCAGACGTTCTTCTTAAGAACTATGGTTATAAGGAAGAGTAGGACTGTAAATGAGTAATTTTGTTCAGGTAACTGGTATGGTTATGGAGGTTAGTCCTGTAAATGACTATGACAGACGTTTAGTTATTTTAACAAAAGAACGCGGGAAAATAACAGCTTTCTGCAGAGGCGCAAGGCGAGTGAATAATCGGCTAATGGCAGCTGCTAATCAGTTTGCATTTGGCACATTCAAGCTGATTGAAGGGAGAAACTCGTATAACCTTACAGATGCGGAGATAAGTAATTATTTTGAGGAGCTTCGGACAGATTTTGAGGGTGCATACCTTGCAATGTATTTTATTGAAATAGCTTCATATTATTCAAGGGAAAATAATGACGAAGTAGAACTGTTAAAGCTGCTGTACCAGTCATTACGCGCTATTATAAAAAGTAGCCTAAATAATAAGCTTGTAAGGGCAATATATGAAATAAAAGCTATTGTAGTTAATGGAGAATTTCCAGGAGTACCAGATAATATGAAAATGTCAGAAACGGCGAGATATACGGTTGATTTTATTTGTAAAACAAAACCTGAAAAGCTGTATACATTTACTGTAAATGATGACGTTATAGACGAAGTTTCGGAATTTTCATCACGTTGTATTGACAAGCTAATCGATAAAAAATTTAAAAGTATAGAAATACTTGACAGTTTTATTTGAAATACTATTAAAAATTAGATATAATATATCTTTGGTATTATGGATAATCTGTTGTTGTAATATACTAAAGTGTACAGTAACAGATAGGAGGATAAATGTTTAGAGTAAGGTTTGAGTGTATTTTAATAATATGCTTGATTTTTTCGTTTGTAATGA
Organism: Lachnospiraceae bacterium; assembly: GCA_045627905.1. Lineage (GTDB taxonomy): Bacteria > Bacillota > Clostridia > Lachnospirales > Lachnospiraceae > UBA2868. The sequence goes on from JAZQOO010000026.1 coordinate 9,235, forward strand.
CAGGATGTGGCAGTACAAATGTAAAGAATATAGATGAAACTACGCTTATAGTATCCAAAAAAGGTGCAGTAAAGGATGTTATTGTTGAAGCCTTTGATAAGGATTATTATTCTGAGACTGAGCTTAGAAGTTTTTTTGATGACAGAGTAAATGAATATGCTCTGAAGAATAACTCGTCTAGCGTTAAATTAACTGAACTTAAGGTGAAAAAGGGAATCGCAAAGGCTATTCTTGATTTTGATTCTGCAAATACATTTGAAGATTTTTATGAAGATTCAGTGTTGTTTTATGGAAATGTTAATGAAGCATATGATAATGGGTTCGCGTTTGATATTTCATTAAAATCAACATCATCTGCAGATACTATTGGAAAGGCTGATATTATGAATATGAAAAAGTCGCTTGTTATTATTACTAATGAGTGCGTAAGAATTGCCTGTCCTAAAAATATTGCATATGTTTCAGCAAATGTAGAAGTAATAAATAAGAATAATGCCCGTGTTTCAACTGATTCGACAGGGCTCGCCTACCTTTTATTAAAGTAAGTATTGAAATTCATATAAAAAGAGTGAAAGAGGAGAAACTTATGGAAAAGACATTAGACAAAATAGTTGCACTTGCAAAATCAAGGGGATTTGTTTATCCAGGTTCTGAGATTTATGGTGGACTAGCTAACACATGGGATTATGGTAATCTTGGTGTTGAACTCAAAAACAATGTTAAAAAAGCATGGTGGCAGAAGTTCATTCAGGAAAACCCATACAACGTTGGTGTTGATTGTGCTATTTTAATGAACCCACAGACATGGGTTGCATCTGGACACCTTGGCAGCTTTTCTGATCCTTTAATGGACTGTAAGGAATGTCATGAAAGATTCAGAGCAGATAAAATCATTGAAGATTTTGCTGCAGAAAAAGGTATCAAGCTTGAAACTTCAGTTGACGGATGGTCAAATGATGAAATGGTTAAGTTTGTAGAGGAAAATAATGTTCCATGTCCTACATGTGGAAAACATAATTTTACAGATATTCGTCAGTTTAACCTTATGTTTAAGACATTCCAGGGTGTTACTGAGGATGCTAAAAATACAGTTTATTTAAGACCAGAAACTGCTCAGGGTATTTTCGTAAACTTTAAGAACGTTCAGAGAACATCAAGAAAGAAAGTACCATTTGGTATAGGTCAGATTGGTAAGTCATTCAGAAACGAAATTACACCAGGTAACTTCACATTCAGAACACGTGAGTTTGAACAGATGGAGCTTGAGTTTTTCTGTAAGCCAGGAACAGAAGATGAATGGTTTAAATATTGGAGAGGATTCTGTAGAGATTGGCTTATTTCTCTTGGTATGAAAGAAGAAGAGATGAGACTTCGTGACCATGATCCAGAGGAATTATCATTCTATTCAACAGGAACTACAGATATCGAATTCTTATTCCCATTTGGATGGGGAGAGCTTTGGGGTATCGCATCAAGAACTGATTACGATTTGACACAGCACCAGAACACATCAGGTGAAGATTTAACATATTTTGATGATGAGACACAGAGCCGTTACATTCCATATGTAATTGAACCATCACTTGGAGCGGACAGAGTTGTTCTTGCATTCCTTTGTGCAGCTTATGATGGAGAAAATATTGGAACAGAGGAAAAGCCAGATATGAGAACTGTTCTTCATTTCCATCCAGCACTTGCTCCAGTTAAGGTAGGCGTTCTTCCTTTATCTAAAAAGCTTAATGAAGGTGCTGAAAAGATTTATGCAGAACTTTCTAAAAAGTGGAATTGTGAGTTCGATGACAGAGGTAATATCGGTAAGAGATATAGAAGACTTGATGAGATTGGAACTCCTTATTGTGTAACATATGATTTTGATTCAGAAGAAGATAACATGGTTACAGTAAGAGAAAGAGATACAATGAAGCAGGAACGTGTTAAAATCGAGGATCTTACAAAGTACCTTGAAGAGAGACTTGCTTTTTAAACTAGAAGAGGAGAGAAAAAATGGTTTCACAGTTGTGTATTGTTTTTGCGATTGTTATTTATCTTATGGTAATGATAATGATCGGATTTAATTATTCAAAGCAGAATGCCAATGTTAGTGATTTCTACCTTGGTGGAAGAAAATTAGGACCTATCGTTACAGCAATGAGTGCTGAGGCGTCAGATATGTCAAGTTACCTTTTAATGGGACTTCCAGGACTTGCATATATTAGTGGTCTTTCAGATGTAGGCTGGACTGCAATAGGTCTTGCTGTAGGTACATATTTTAACTGGCTTATTGTTGCAAGAAGACTTCGTCTTTATTCACAGGTAACAGATTCATTTACATTGCCAGGCTTCTTTTCAAAGAGATATAACGATAAGAAGAATCTTTTATCATGTGTATCAGCTATAATTATCGTTATTTTCTTTATTCCATATACAGCATCAGGTTTTGCTGCCTGTGGTAAGCTTTTCGGAACACTTTTTAATGCTAATTATCATGTTGCAATGATTCTTAGTGCTATCATTATTGTAATCTACTGTACAATGGGTGGATTCCTTGCAGTTAGTACAACAGACCTCATTCAGTCAGTTACTATGACTATTGCACTTGCTATTGTTCTTGTGTATGGAATAGTTACTGCTGGTGGTGTTGGAAATGTTGTTAATATTGTTTCACAGCTTCCTGGTTATTTATCGATGACATCAATTCACGATATGGCAAGTGGAACTGCATCACCATATGGTCCTATTACTGTTGTTTCAACTCTTGCATGGGGACTTGGATATTTTGGTATGCCACATATTCTTTTAAGATTTATGGCAGTAGAGGATGATGAAAAAATTAAGATTTCAAGAAGAATTGCTTCTGTTTGGGTTGTTATTTCAATGGCAGTAGCAATACTTATCGGAGTTGTTGGTTATGCAGTATCAAAGAGTGGAATGATTGAAACACTTTCTACATCTAGCGATTCAGAAACAATTATTATTAAATTAGCTGATTTAATGAGTAAAAATGGTGTATTCCCAGCGCTTGTAGCAGGTGTCATTTTAGCAGGTATTCTTGCAGCAACAATGTCCACTGCTGACTCACAGCTTTTAGCAGCAGCATCAAGTATTTCAGAGGATTTAATGCAGAATTTCTTTGGTATAAAGATATCTGAAAGAATGTCAATTGTAATTGCAAGAGTAACAGTTATTATTATTTCTGCTATAGCAGTATTTATTGCAAATGATCCAAATAGTTCGATATTCAGCATTGTAAGCTTTGCGTGGGCTGGATTTGGTGCAACATTTGGACCAGTAATGCTTCTTGCACTTTTCTCAAAGAGATCTAACAGACAGGGTGCACTTGCCGGAATGATTTCAGGTGGCGTTGTAGTATTTGTATGGAAATACTGTGTAAGACCAATCGGTCCATCATTTAATATTTATGAGCTTCTTCCTGCATTTATTGTTGCACTCATTGTTAATGTAGTTGTTTCAATGGTAACAAAAGAGCCAGAAGAAGAGATTACAAAAACATTTGAAAAATATGAAGCAGTAGTAAATAGTCACAAATAATCAGAACTTTAGAGTATGTTTTGAGGTACTTTTTTGTTGATTATGTCGAAAATGTGAAACATAAACGGAATTTTTTTGACAATAAAATGGAAGTTTGCTATACTAAAAACAATCTATCCTAGGGGAGTGAATATATTTTAGGGGTAAAATATATTTATTAGGAGTAGAAAAATGGAAGAAACAATGAAAGTAGTAAAAGAAAAGAAGTTATCGCTTAATTTATTTATGATGCTTCTTGGAATGGTGCCAATGCTTGTTGTTACTATTATTTTAGCGGTAGTAGCATTTACAAGTGTTAAGAGTGAACTTTTAGAGGCTACAACTGAAAAGATTTCAATGGCTGCCAGCTCTGTTTCAGGATACTATGGTGTAGACTGGACAACATGGATGCGAAATGGTATCGATGTATCTGATGAAGAGTATATTGATGGCTGTCAGGCAGAAGGTATCGAACAGACTGTATTTAAGGCAGATGCTGATGGAACAGTTAAGAGATACTTATCATCAATCAGAGATGAGTCTGGTGCGAGAGTATCAGGTACAACAACAACTGATGAAATAACAAATGCTGTTTATGGTAATGGTGAAACATATTTTGGAGATGGCGTTGTTATTAATGGTAAGAAATATTTTGTATGCTATAAGCCAATAAAAGATGAAAACGGTACAACTGTTGGTATGGCTTTTGCTGGTGAAAGTGATGAGGATGTTAATAATGCAATTAGAAGCATACTCATAAAGATAATTATTATTGCTGTATTATGTGCTGGTATATCAGCAGCAGTGATAATATTTGTATCACGACTTGTTGTTAAGTCTATTGAAGGTATCACAAATGCTACAGTTAAGCTTTCAGAAGGATATATAAACGAAGAAATTGCTGTTAGTTCATTTATAACAGAAATTGAACAGATTACAGCGGCAGCAAAGGTTCTTCAGGGAAATCTTCAGTCAATTGTTGGAGATATTAAGGAAACCTCTGGTACATTGTCAGGTTCTGTTTCAGAAACAAATGAGTCATGTACATCATCAGCAGAGGGTGCAGAACAGATTAATTCAGCAGTTAGTGAGCTTGCTACAGCATCTCAGTCAATGGCTGAATCAGTTCAGAGTCTTAACGAAGATATTATCGAAATCGGTAATGCTATTAATACGATTGAAGGTGGAGCTCGTTCACTTTCAGATTCATCTACAGCAATGAATGATATTAGCAATAAGGCTAAAGATGACATTAATGCAGTATTTGAATCATCAGAGCAGTCAGTTAATGCTGCTAATGATATTGCAAATCACATGGCTGAGCTTTCAGCAGCTATAAATGAAGTATCAGAGGCTACAAAGCTTATTTCAGATATTTCTACTCAGACAAATCTTCTTTCACTCAATGCTTCAATTGAGGCAGCAAGAGCAGGAGAGGCAGGTAAGGGATTCGCAGTTGTTGCTGGTGAGATTTCATCACTTGCAAATCAGTCTGACGAAGGTGTTAAGAAGATTGATAGCGTTGTTAATAAGGTTCTTGAACTTTCAAATAACTCAATGCAGTTAACAGAGCAGATTAAGAAGATTATTGCAAATGAGCAGGCAATGGTTAAGGCAACACAGGATAGCTTTATAAAGCTTAAAGGTGAAATCGATAATTCTATTGCTCAGATTGATTCTATTTCAAACGATGCTATTAAGCTTGCAGACGCAAAGGATTCTGCTGTAGGTGCAGTTTCAGACTTATCAGCTATTTCTGAAGAAAATGCTGCATCAACAGAAGAGGTTACAGCTTCAGTTGAAAACCTTGCTGCTAATATTAGAGATATTTCAGTTAGATCTGATGATATGAAAGCTATGTCTGATTCACTTCTTGATGTTATTAAAGCATTTAAGGACTGATAATGATAAACAGGTATCATTAGAAAAATAGTTTGATATAAAAAGAAATCCATACAGTAAAATGTATGGATTTCTTTTATACATGATAAAAGATAATGTGAGATATTAGAACGGAGAGTATAAATGACATTTAACGATTATGTTGAGCATTATATAGCTATGCCAAATTTGCTATACATGATTATTATATCTATTAGTGTAGTAATAATTATGCATGCTCTTATATGGCTATATTCAAAGCTTTTTAGAGAAAAGGCTATAGGCAGATTTGAAATGTATTATGAAATGATTTTTTCGTCTTCAATGATGCTGTTTTTTATAGGTCTGTTTTTTTTGATAGAGCATAAGTATTTCCCAGTAAGTGAGAAGTTTTATGTAACATGGGAAAAATATAACGATTTTTTACTTCTGTTAATGCTTATTATATCTGTAATACTAATGAATGTTGTTGACAGAGTAATAGTTCCACTTAAAACAATATCAAGGGAAAAAAGAGCAACTTTAAGAATGCTTGCCATGTTATATATGCTGTTTATTTTTGCATATATTAAGTTTGTAGACATGAATAATAACTATGATGCAATAATAGCGTATTTCATCATAATGGTTATTGGACGCTTTGTGTACTTCGATGCATCGATAAGAGAATTTTTTTCGAATTTATGGAACATGTTTTTGGCAATTCCGATTTTATTTTTATGTCTTTGCACGACAGGTATTATGGCATATTGTGGATTTACAATTGGATATTTATTACGTTCAAATGGAGTTGTATTAAGTCTTTTTATAGCTCATATATTTATAATTATAGAAATTAGTATAGCGCATTTGTTTCAAAGAGCATTTAAGCTATACTAAACTAATGTTGCTATCAGGTCATTGATACATATTATATTAGGAGAAATAAACATGGCACTTTTTATAAAAGTTATGTTAACTGAATTTGTTGCAGAAATGGGTGATAAAACACAGTTAATGCTAGTGGCTTTAACATCTAAATTTAAGTTAAGGGATATTATTTTAGGTACATTATTTGCAATTTTTGTTTTAAATGGAATTGCTGTTTTAGCAGGGGGACTTATAGGTACACTTATTCCAGATTGGCTTATAAAAATTATAGCAGCGTTAGCATTTATTTATTTTGCAATAACAAGCCTTATAAGTGATGATGATGACGAGGAAGAAGGAAACGGAAACTCGAAAATAAAGTTTGCACCGATTGCTGTATTTTGTACATTTTTCGTTGCTGAACTTGGAGATAAAACTCAGCTTACAGCTATGACCTTTGGCGCAAATGAGGGACTATCAAATGCGTTAGTTGTCTGGATAGCATGTTCGATAGGTCTGTTTGCAGCAGATATTATAGGCATGCTCATTGGATATTTTATGAAAAGCAAAATGCCAGAAGGTATTCTGAATATAATTGCATTTTTTATTTTTTCTGTATTTGGTATAATGACTCTAAGACAGGGGCTCAAAATGCTAATGCCGATAAATTCAGATATTAGGCCAGATATTATAACTGCTGTTGTGGCTACGATTTTTGTTATAATATGTATTGTTATTTATTTAAGACAATCTAAAAAGGTTAGTAACAGTAAGTGATATGTTATTGGTTTACATAATTTGAGGGGCGCAGATAATTATATGAAAAACACACCACTAGTAGAGATATTAAATGAGGTAAAAAGCGGAAATATATCTATTGAGGATGCAACATTAAAAATAAAAACAATGCCATTTGATGATATAGGATATGCCAAAGTAGATATACATAGAAACAGCCGTCAGGGAGCTACAGAGGTTATTTATGGTGAAGGAAAAACAGCTGAGCAGATAATTGGAATTGTTAATTCACTAGTAAAAAATGACCAGAGTAATGTCTTAATAACTAGACTATCTAAAGATAGTGCGGCTCATATATGTAATTCTCATAAGCTAGAATACTATGAAAATGCCAGGATAGGTATTATTGGTAAAATGTCGGAAATATCTGGCAATGGCAAAATTGTTGTTGCAACAGGTGGTACAAGTGATATGAATGTTGCAGAAGAGGCTGCACTTACTGCTGAATTTTATGGTAATGAGGTAGTGAGACTTTATGATGTAGGTGTGGCGGGAATACATAGGCTGCTCGCTCATATGGATGATATAATGAGTGCAAATGTTATTATTGCAATTGCTGGCATGGAGGGGGCTTTAGCAAGTGTTATAGGTGGACTTGCAGATTGCCCGGTGATTGCTGTGCCAACAAGTGTTGGATATGGAGCATCATTTAATGGACTGTCAGCACTTTTGTCAATGCTTAATTCGTGTGCGTCAGGTGTGTCAGTTGTAAATATTGATAATGGATTTGGTGCAGGATATCTTGCCAGCATGATAAACCATCAAAATAGTAGTAAAAATATAAATTAAAAAAATAAAAATAAAAAATATTATAATTATAGGAGGACTTAGACTATGCATATGTCAGATGCACTTGTTTCACCTGCTGTTGCAGGTACAATGTATGCTTGTTCAGGATTGCTAACTTTGTATTCTGCAAAAAAAATTGAAATGGAAAATGAAAAGAAGATTATTCCTGTCATGGGTGTAATGGGAGCTGTTGTTTTTTCTGCACAGATGATTAATTTTTCAATACCAGGTACAGGTTCATCAGGTCACTTATGTGGTGGGGTGTTGCTATCATCACTATTAGGACCGTATGCTGGATTTTTAACAATGGTTGGAATATTGCTTATTCAGTGTCTGATGTTTGCTGACGGGGGATTATTAGCACTTGGCTGTAATATTTTCAACATGGCAGCATTTGGATGCTTTCTTGGTGGATTCCTTATATGGAAGCCAATTATGAAAAATGGATTTAGTAAGAAGAAAATAGTTGTAGCAGCAATGCTTGCATCAATTATTTCGCTTCAGTTTGGGGCATTTTCGGTAACTTTGCAGACGCTGCTTTCGGGTATTACAAGCTTACCTTTTTCTGTTTTTGTAGCAGCAATGCAGCCAATTCATTTAGCAATTGGTGCTGTAGAAGGTGTTATTTCTGCAGCAGTGCTTATATTCATTTATGAGACAAGACCTGAATTATTATGGAATGGAAAACAGACAGATAATACTGAGTTAATTAATAAAGGTGGGCTTAACTGGTCATTTAAGAAAACAATTATTGTGCTTGCAGTTGTCGCTTTATTTACTGGTGGTGTGTTATCTCTATTTGCATCAGAGCATCCAGATGGTCTTGAGTGGTCTATTGAGAGACTTACAGGTGATACTGAGGTTGAGAGTGAGGGTGGAATATATGAAATTTCACAAGGTATTCAGGATACTACCGCAGTGCTTCCTGACTATAGCTTTGCCGATGAAAATACACCATCTATTATATCGGGAACATCGATTTCAGGCATTGTTGGTGCGATTGTCGTTGCTTTATTATGTTTTGTAGTATGTAACTGTATTAAGTTAGTTAGAAAGACTGCCAGAGCATGAGCAGGTTGCATGCTGTAATAAAAGAACTGCATAGACTTGATGAAACGGCAGGAAGGGATATATGGATAAATAATCTTCATCCTGTAGCTAAGCTATCCGTTACACTTATGTATCTTATTGTACTTATGTCATTTGGATGGAATCAGATTACTGCGCTTTTATTAATGAGTCTCTATCTAATAATTAATATTGTTCTTGGAGATATATCGCTGCTAAAAATTATTAGGCGATTGTGGTTTGTCTTTGCAGCAATTACGTTGTTTGCCTTTATAAATCCGATATTCGACACAAGAATATATGCTAAGTTCGGAGAATATAATATAACATCAGGTATGGTAGCAGCAGTTTCTCTCACAATTAAAGGATATTTCTCACTAGTAGCGGTTAGTATTTTAAGTGAGACTACAACTATGAATGATATTTGTTATGCGCTTGAATGTCTGCACTTTCCGAATTTATTTATTACTATGATATCGCTTATTAACAGGTATATTATGATGCTTTTGCAGGAGACCAGTCGTGCAACTAATGCGTACAGTCTGCGCTCATGCAGAGGAAACAGCATAGAAAAAAGAGCATGGGGCTCGTTTCTTGGGAATATTATTTTAAGAAGTATTGACAGAGCTGAACGAATATATGAAAGTATGACGCTAAGAGGCTTCAACGGAACATTTTATTATACTGGCAGAAATAATAATATATTATGGAGCTGTATATATGCTGTGTGTTTTATTTTGAGCTTCATTGTTCTGAGATTTTTCCTATATTTGAAATAACTGGAGATTTTATATGCAACATTTAATAGAAATAAATAATATGAGTTTTTCGTATATAGGTGCAAATAATAATCTTTTTTCAGTATTCAGTGATTTTAATCTGACTGTAAACGAAGGCGAAAGGATTGGCCTTATAGGAGCAAATGGAGCTGGAAAATCAACCTTTTTACGAATACTTATCGGGCTACTTCCAGATTTTGATGGATTAATAAAAATAGATTCTGAAAGGCTTGATAAAAGAAGCGTCGAGAGTATTAGAAAAAAAGTGGGCTATGTATTTCAGGATTCCGATAGCCAGTTGTTTATGACAACAGTCAGGGATGATATTGCATTTGGCCCTAAGAATATGGGGTTAACGAAAGAAGATGTAGATAGACGTGTAGAAGAAGCTATTTTAAAAACAAGAATTTCGGATATTGCTGACCGGCATGTATATAAGCTATCTGGCGGACAGAAGAAGCTTGCGGCAATTGCGACAGTTTTATCTATGAGTCCTGAAATAATTTTGATGGATGAGCCGTCAGCTGGTCTTGACCCTGCAAATAGAGAAAATTTGTCAAATGTTTTAAAGGATTTAACAAATACTCAGATTATTGCATCTCATGATTTGGATTTCATATATGATACATGTGAAAGGGTTGTGCTGCTTTCAAAAGGAGAGGTTGTTGCAGATGGGTCATGTGATGAGATTCTTAGAAACGAAAAGCTTTTACTGGATAATGGACTAAGACTTCCATTATCGTTCAGGTTTACATAATATACTTTAAAACTTGCATTTACACTGAAATGGCTATTTTCGTGTTTTGTAAGTCAATAAGGTTAATACATAGTAATAAAAATAAAGAAATGGAATGGCAATGAGTAATATAGAAAATAACAGTAAAAAAACATTATATTTAGAGTGTACATTTGGTATTAGTGGAGATATGACAGTTGGTGCATTACTTGATTTAGGTGCTGATGAAAAAGTGTTAAATAAAGTTTTGGAAAGTGTGCCAGCAAAAGGTTTTACGACAAAAATAAGTCGTGTAAAAAAATCAGGGTTAGATGTGTGTGATTTTGATGTAATTCTTGATGAACATCATGATAACCATGACCATGATATGAATTATTTATATGGGCATGATGAAAAAATGCATAATCATGAACACGAACATAATCATGACCACGAACATAATCATGAACATAGCCACGAGCATGAACATGGTCATGAACACGAGCATAATGACGAGCATGGGCATAGTCATAGTCACGATATGCATACTCACGTTCATCATGAACACAGAGGTATAAAAGAAGTCAACAGTATTATAGATGCAACTGATATGACAGAAAATGCAAGAACTATTGCAAAGAAGATATTTGATGTGTTGTGTAAGGCAGAGGCAAAGGCACACGGAGAACCTTACGAACAGGTTCATTTCCATGAGGTTGGTGCGATTGATTCAATTGTTGATATTATATCGGTGGCAGTGTGTATTGATAATCTGAATATTAATAATTGTATTGTAACTTCTCTTGTTGAAGGTTCAGGAACAGTGAGATGTCAGCACGGAATATTACCTATTCCTGTTCCGGCAGTGTTAAATATTGTTCAAATGAATAATATTCCACTCTCATTTAGTGGAAAAACAGGGGAATATGTTACACCTACAGGGGCAGCAATCGTTGCAGCTATTTGTACTAGTAATATGCTTCCAGAACAATTTACAGTAGAAAAGGTTGGTATGGGTGCGGGAAAACGTGAATACGAGACTCCGTCTATACTAAGAGCAATGCTTATAAATTAGTATATAACTAATGCCGATATTTGAGTGAGCGTAATTTTTTTAAAGGATTATATTCAAAGATTAACGAAATGAGAAAGGCTATATGATGAGAAGTGCTGTTAGCAAAAATAAAATAAAAGTGCTTTTAGTTGCTTTTATTAGTATGCTATCAGTACTTTTAATTTCGCTTTTTCTGATTAAAATATCGTCGACAAATGGTAATTTTATTATTCGAAACCTAAGTGTAGGAAAGGCTGATGCGGCACTTATTATTCATAATAACAGGTTAGGAATTATAGATACTGGCACAGAAGAACAGTATTCTTACATTGCAAAAAGCATAGATGAAACAGGAATAAAAAAGATATCATTTTTGATTTTAACTCATTATGATAAAGACCATGTTGGCAATGCAGTACAATTAATACAAAATTACAAGGTAGAGCAAATATTTGTTCCAGACTATGTCAGTGAAAAGGCTAATTATAAGTCTGTAATACAGGAACTGGAAAAACATAAAAATGTACATGTTTTAAACGAAAATTATTCCTTTAACTGGCATGGTGTAAAGATTGATTTTATTACATTGAAAAATAAAGAATTGCTAGTTAAAGACAAACCTGACAACAATGCATCACTAGTAAATTTGATTACATATGGCTCAAACAGATTTCTGTTTACCGGAGATATTGAAAAGGCTCGTATGAAGGAGCTTATAAATGATAAGGCTGATATTACATGCGACTATATAAAAATACCGCATCATGGTGTTAAAGAAAAGCCTATTTTAAATTTTGTGAAGGAAGTATCACCGAAGTATGCTGTAATTAGTACATCCGCTGAAATAAATGAAGCAAAGCGAACAAAAAAGTCTTTAGAGGAAGCAGGTATTCGTACATTTGATACGTGTATGGGAGATATAGTTGTAATATCGGATGGTAATGAGATTAAGGTTGTTTATTGATGATTTTAATTCGACAAACTATTGAAATCATAAGAGGCAAAGCATGGATAATAAAATAACAGAGCTTGAAAACTATATAGCTAAATATACAAGTAAGCCTGTAGTAGTGGCGTTTTCAGGCGGTGTGGATTCGAGTCTTATACTTAAAATTGCATGCGATAAGGCAAAAGAGGCGTCGACTACAGTATATGCAATAATGGCACACACAAGGCTTCATCCAGCAGGGGATGAAATGATTGCAAGGGATATTGCTAATGAATATGGTGCAATATTTAAGGTAGTAGATATTGACGAGCTAGATGAAGCAGGAATAAAGAACAATCCTGAGGACAGATGCTACAGGTGTAAGAAATATATATTTGGAAAACTTGTTGATGTAGCAAAAGAGGTCGGTGCTGAGGTTTTATTTGATGGTACTAATGAGGATGATTTGCATGTATACAGGCCAGGATTAAAGGCATTGCAGGAATATGGAATAATAAGCCCGCTTGCTGCGTGTCATATATCAAAGGAAGATGTTAGAAAAATGGCGGCAAAATATGGAATAGTTGTATCAAACCGACCATCAATGCCATGCCTTGCAACAAGATTACCATATGGGACAGCTATTTCATATGAGCTTCTTGAAAAAATAGATAAAGGTGAGACTTTTTTGCGAAAGCTTGGTTTTTATAATGTACGTCTAAGGATTCACGATGATATATGCCGCATAGAGGTAGATAAGGAACAGTTTGATTTATTTATGGCAAAAAGAGAGGATATAATTAAAGAGTTATCTTCGCTTGATATGACGTATATAACACTCGATTTAAATGGCTTTATTTCTGGAAGCATGGATAGAAAAATCGTAAAGGAATCGTAAAATTCCATTCTTGACGAATCGTTGTTAATAGAGTATCATGAACTGGATGTAATTATATAAAAGGGGAGCTGGTAAACCGGCTGAGAGGAAACTGTAAGTTTCGACCCATAACCTGATTTGGATAATGCCAACGTAGGGATATATTTAATGCTTAAATTGTATTTATTAGCAGGTATGTCACTTTGGCATACCTGTTTTTTGGTTATGAATTAGATTGATTATTCGATTAAAGGAGGAAGGTATGTTAGGAAATTGTATTAGTAATGTTAGAAAGTGTGTACCATTAGTACACAACATAACAAATTATGTAACTGTTAATGATGTTGCAAATGTAATACTTGCATGTGGAGGAAGTCCGATAATGTCAGATGAACCAGATGATGTTGCAGATATCACATCAATTTGTGGTGGTTTGAATGTTAATATTGGAACATTAAACAAAAACACTATCGAAGGTATGCATGTAGCATGCGAAAGGGCTAAAGAACTTAATCATCCTATTTTACTTGACCCAGTTGGAGCTGGTGCAAGTGCACTAAGAACAAAAACTGCTGTTGATATTATGGATAAATATCATCCAAGCGTAATTAGAGGAAACATTTCTGAAATAAAGACATTGTTTAATGGAAGCGGAACAACTAAAGGAGTTGACGCAGATGTGGCAGATGCAGTAACAGATGAAACATTAGAACAGTCGGTAGCGTTTGTAAAAGAATTTGCAAAAAAGACAGGAAGTATCATTGCTATTACTGGTGCAATAGATCTTGTTGCTGATGGCGAAAAATGTTATGTGATAAGAAATGGACGTCCGGAAATGGGAAAGATTACAGGAACAGGATGTCAGCTTTCTGGTATGATGACAGGTTTTATTGTTGCTAATAAGGACAATATGCTTGAGGCAGCAGCGGCAGCAGTATGTACAATGGGACTTGCAGGTGAAATTGCATATGAAAGACTTTTAGAGGGCGAAGGAAACTCAACATATAGAAATAGAATTATAGATGCTATTTATAATATGGACGAGGAAATTTTGAATAAGGGCGCAAAATATGAAATTAAATAAGGAAAAACTTGAGGAGGCTCTATTACTCTATGCAGTAACAGATAGATACTGGTTAAACGGAGCATCACTTGCAGAACACGTTGAACTTAGTTTAAAAGGCGGAGTTACATTTGTTCAGCTTAGAGAAAAGGAGCTTGATGAAGAAAGCTTTTTGCAGGAAGCAATCGAAATACAGGAGCTTTGCCGTAAATATAATGTGCCATTTATAGTAAATGATAATGTTGATATAGCTTATAAGATGAATGCGGATGGTGTTCATGTTGGACAGAGTGATATGGAAGCAGGGGATGTTCGTGCGAAATTAGGTGATGACAAAATACTTGGTGTTTCCGTTCAGACTGTTGAGCAGGCTATAGAAGCACAGGAGCGTGGAGCTGACTATTTGGGCGTCGGCGCTGTATTCGCTACAGGCTCAAAGGATGATGCTGATGATGTGAGCCATGAGACTTTGAAGGCTATTTGTGAGGCTGTAGATATTCCGGTTGTAGCTATTGGTGGAATCAGCGCATCAAACGTGCATATGTTAAAGGGTAGCGGTATTTGTGGTATAGCAGTAATAAGTGCTATTTATGCACAGAAAGATATAGAAGCCGCAGCTAGAGATCTTTTAGATAAAACTAAAGAAATGGTTTCATAATATGACAGTATATGAATTGTATGAAAAAATAAAAAATGCAAAAGGTTTTATTTTCGATGCTGATGGAACTATTCTGGACTCAATGAAAATATGGGAAGAGGTTGACATAATATATCTTAAGCGACATAGAAAGACACCTGAAAGTAACCTTAATGAAATTTTGTTTCCTATGACGATGCGTGATGGGGCAAGGTACATGAAGGAACGTTATGAACTAGAAGAATCAGTTGATGAAATAATAGCTGGCGTTATGGATGAGGTAAAAAGCTTTTATTTAAATGATGTTAACGCAAAGGCTTCAATGGATTGGCTTATTAGAAAGCTTTATGATAACGGGAGTAAAATTGTACTCATTACATCAAATGAGAGAGAGGTTATTGAGGGAGCACTTTTAAGGCTTGGTATTTTAAATTGTTTTAATAGGATTATTATATGTTCCGAGGAAAATATAGGGAAAGATAATCCGGAAATATTTAAAAGAGCATTAAAGTATATGCAGCTAAAGCCAGACGAAGTATATGTTGCTGAGGACAGTTTGTATTCGATAAAAACAGCAGAGAAGCTCGGGCTTAATATAATTGGGGTCTATGATGAAAGTAGTAAAGATAGTCAGGATGAAATAAAGAATATTTCTGACTATTATATAGAGTAATGATAAAGCGGTTCACCGGGGGCACCACTCTGAATCGCTCAATAAAAGTAATGTAAATCATAAGGAGGAAATTATGAGACACACAGCATTAACAATCGCTGGAAGTGATTCTAGCGGAGGCGCCGGTATACAAGCAGATATTAAAACGATGATTGCAAATGGTGTATATGCCATGAGTGCAATTACAGCATTGACTGCTCAAAATACAACCGGTGTAACAGGCATTATGGAGGTAACACCAGATTTTCTGGCAAAACAGCTTGATAGTATATTTACGGATATACGTCCAAAAGCTGTAAAGATTGGTATGGTTTCGTCGGTTGAACTGATACAGACTATTTCAGCGAAGCTTGAAGAGTACAAGGCAGAAAAGGTTGTAGTAGACCCTGTTATGGTTGCTACAAGCGGTTCAAAGCTGATAAGCGACGATGCAATTGAAGTTTTAAAAAAGGAATTGCTACATAAGGCATGTGTTATTACACCTAATATTCCAGAGGCTGAGGTACTATCTGAGATGACAATTTCATCAGAGGAGGATATGATTAAAGCCGCCGAGAAGATTAGTAATAGCTATTCATGTGCAGTTTTATTAAAGGGTGGTCATAGTATAAATGATGCTAATGATTTACTATATTCAGATGGAACATATAAATGGTATTACGGAAAAAGAATAAATAACGATAATACACATGGAACTGGGTGTACACTATCTAGCGCCATTGCTTCAAATCTTGCAAAGGGCTTTAGCTTAGATGAATCTGTAGAACGTGCAAAAGCATATATTTCTGGTGCGCTGTCTGCAATGCTAAATTTAGGCAAAGGAAAAGGTCCTATGGATCATGGATTTGCAATTTGTAATGAATACTCAAAAGAGAAGGGAGAAGCTTAGGCGATGGAAAGACGTACAAATGTATTTGAAAACGGACTTATATGGTTTGGAGCAGGCGTATCAATAGCAGAAATACTGACCGGAATGTATTTTGCGCCACTCGGATTTAATAAAGGTCTTCAGGCTATTATTATAGGACATATTATCGGATGTATTATGCTTTTTTTTGCAGGATACATAGGTGCTTTAGTTAGAAAGAGTGCAATGGAAACTGTTAAGATGAGTTTTGGTCAGAAAGGAAGTCTAATATTTTCATTGCTCAATATACTACAGCTTGTTGGCTGGACTGCGATAATGATTTATGATGGTGCATTATCAGCAGATACTCTTTTTAATGTAGGAGCATGGATATGGTGCTTAGTTATTGGAGCACTCATAATTGTGTGGCTGGTAATTGGTATAACAAATCTTGGAAAGCTTAATACTATTGCTATGACTGCATTATTTATACTTACACTTATACTTGCAAAATTTATTTTCTTCGATGGTGCAACTCCAATTTCAATTGATGATGAAAGCATGAGCTTTGGGGCAGCAGTTGAGTTAGCAGTTGCAATGCCGCTTTCATGGCTTCCACTCATAAGCGATTACACAAGAGAAGCAGAAAAGCCATTTAAAGCTACAGCAGTAAGTGCCGTTGTATATGGTGTTGTAAGTAGTTTTATGTACATAATCGGAATGGGTGCTACAATTTATACAGGTGAGTATGATATTGCAATGGTAATGGTTAAAGCAGGTCTTGGAGTTGTAGGACTTCTTATCATTGTGTTCTCGACAGTTACAACCACATTCCTTGATGCATATTCGGCTGGTGTATCTAGTGAATCTGTTTTATCAAAAATCAGTGGAAAATATGCAGCAATTGTAGTTACTGTAGTTGGTACAATTGGGGCAATTATTTATCCTATGGACAATATAACTGATTTTCTATATCTTATAGGTTCTGTATTTGCACCAATGATTGCTATTCTTATTGTTGATTATTTTATTTTGAAACAGGATGTATCAAAGAAAGCATTTAGTGTTAGCAACATCGTGATTTGGTTAATAGGATTTGTATTATATCGATATCTTATGAATGTTGATTTGATTGTTGGTAATACGTTGCCAGATATGATTATTACTGGCGTAATTTGCATTATGTATGCTGCGGTTGTCAGGAATATAAAAGTGTCCAAATAAAACCTCAGTATATAAAAATTTTATCACGATTAATAAAATAAATGAAGCTGTAAATAAATGTCAGTGAGCTACCGGCTGATTATATTTGTCCAATTTGCGGCCATGGTCCAGAAGATATTGAACCAATATATGAATAATTAAAGGAGAACTATTAGGCATAACTACCCTAATTGGATGATTGTTTACGAAATTGGAGCGGAGTCATTCCAAATTTTTTCTTGAAATATGTAGTCATATTTCCAGGGTATGCAAATCCAGTTTCAAGAGCTATATCCATAACACTTTTGTTTGTTGTAAGAAGTGCATATTGGGCATGTTTAAGACGAACATTGTTACAATAATCAGAAAAAGGAATACCAAGCTGATTTTGGAAAAGTCGCGAGAAGTAGGATACAGAGTAACCTGCAATCTTAGCGACTTTTTCAATTCTAAGAGAATTCATATAGTTGCTTTCTATATAATATACAGCATCAATTATTGGTGGTGAAAGTGGTGCCTGGTATTGTGTTTGTCCTTCGTCTGAAAGGCTATATTCATATATAAGTATAAGGAGTTGAAAAAGCAGTGTCTGAAGCTTGAAATTTTTAATGGTTTCGTCTTTTTGCATGTCACTTTCGGAAATATTTAGCATATCCCATGCAAGCTCGAAGGCTTTTTCTCTAACGGAGTTATCTTGAAATTTGTATGCAGGAGCATTATAAATTTTTTCTAGAACTCTTTTCCCAAGCTGACTTGTAAGAGGGGATACAAACTCCTCAGAGAACTTTATAAGGATGCTTTCATAATATTCTCCAGATGCAGGAATTGTTTTATGATACAGAAAAGGAGCCATTGTCTGTATTTCACCAGCATGGGCTGTATATGTCATTTTAGGCGTAATAATCGTTCTGTCGCCATGAATGATAAAGCCAATTGAGTAATGATCGGTTGCAGCCTCCATTGAATCCATTTTAAATTCTCCTGAAAGAACACGTCTATATATATGAATTTGTTTCCCTTGTGGAAGTGGTAATGCCATTTTTTCTCCTTATATGTAAAGCTAAAGTATAATAATTAAAATATTATAGCGTATTTATAATTCTATAGCAAGAAATTATAATTAATATGGGAAATACCGCATTACATTATAAGAAAAATATAAAATCTTGTTCTAATATGATATAGGCGTGTGAAAATAGCTTATAAAATAGCATGTTGTATTTTTTGTTTAAATAATATGTAGGTATAGAGATGTCGAGTGAAGCTAATAAAAAGAAAAAAATAGATATGACAACAGGTTCTATAATGAAGAAGGTTATATTATTCGCACTTCCAATCATTATAGGTAATATTTTGCAGCAGTTATATACAACTGTAGATACGTTGGTTATTGGGAATTATTGTGGGCATACGTCACTTGCTGCTGTTGGGACAAGCTCCCAGCCTGTAGAGGTTCTTTTGTGTGTATTTTTAGGAATTGGCACTGGAGTTTCTATTTTAATTTCTCAATATGCAGGTGCAAAGGATGAAAAGAGTGTGATAGATGTATGTCAGACAGCAACAAGTTTCATTTTTGTGGTGGGAATTCCAATTGGCATAATAGGATGGTTTTATGCCCCATATATGTTAGATTTTATGAATGTTCCAGAGGATACATGGAGTGCAGCATTGATTTATACAAGGGTGATTTTCCTTGGAACGCTGGGAAATCTTGGATATAATATGAATGCAGGTATATTGCGAGGACTTGGAGATAGTAAAGCATCGCTTTGGTTTCTTGTTGTTTCCGGTATTACGAATGTTATATTAGATATAACTCTTGTTGCATATGCAGGAATGGATGTTTCAGGAGCTGCAATTGCAACTAGTGCAGCAATGTATTTATCATGGATAGTGAGTGTTATTTATATAAAGAAAAAATTTGTGAATCTGGAGTTTACTTTTTTACCGCGTAAGCTTTCTAAAAAAATGCTTAAACAGATACTTGCAATTGGTTTGCCTATTGGATTAAATAATTCACTGTATTCGTTTGGACATGTTGCGCTTCAGACATTAAATAACGCAAATGGCTCAACATTTATGGCTGGTGGTTCGGTTGCTGGTAGAATAACAGGTTGTTCCAATATTGCTATAACAGGATTATCATCAGCAGCTACAACATTTTCTGGACAAAATTATGGCGCAAAAGAATACAAGAGATTAAAAGAGGGGCATTTGAGAATTCCATTTTCATCAGGAATAATAACTCTCTTATTTGGATTATTTTTTATTTTAATCCATAAACCTATGCTTAAATTTTTTACTAAAGATGAAATGGTGCTTATGTACGCAAGCAGACATGTTGTAGTAATGCTTTTATCACAGTGGTTTTATGCTATTTTTAATAGTATAATATGTATTGTGAATGGAACAGGAAAGGTAAGATACACTACTATTGTGAATATACTGATGCTTTGGGCTGTCAGAATCCCGAGCGCATATATGATTAGCAAAGTAATAGATGGTACTTGGGTTATGGTTTGTTTTCCAATATCATTTTGCTTTGGAATGATATGCATGATAGGTTATTACGTATTCTCGCCGGATTGGCACAAAATAATGAAGCTTGCGGAATGAGAATGTAAATAGCGTGAAATCACCTGGAACATATTAAAAGAGTTTTTTGGGGTTTTTCATGAAAAAATACACATTGATGTCTGTTTGTATTTTGGCAATGATGTTTATATCAGCATGTTCGGTATTGCTGATAAATGATGTCAGAGAAGAAATGTCTGTTGAAGCTTCGATTAATGAAGCTTCGATTAATGATTACAATGAAATAGAAATAAAGGACACTGAAAATGTAAATGCAAATATAAATAAGATAGAAGAACAACCATCGGTTGAAGAATTGATGGTTTCTTTTGATGTAGAAAAAAGATTTGACTATATTAGTAACATAAGCTGTGTGATAAGCGAAAATAAAGAAGAGATATTATTTGGCTTCGATTTTCATGAGGGAATACCAGAAAGCGATGATGACAATGTCTATTTGTTTGAGTATTCAATATATGAAAACGAGTCAGAAGCTATAACTGTTGAGGATAAACTGCCAATTATAAATTGTAAAAAAGATGAAACAGTTATTTTAGCTATTCCATATGAGGAGCGTTTTTTGTTTTCAAGATTTGTACCAGCTATTTTAGTTGGGACTAAGTATGAGACTCTCTCAAATGGGCTATATGCTTCAAATCCTGAAGCATTAGCTGACAATACAGAGGAATATCCTGATGTTGGAAGTAAAAAGGGAATACTACTTGATTCAAATACTATTAACACTGATATGCTATATGATTTGAATGTAAAAAGAGCAGTGTATAATATACCGTTGTCTTTAATTATTGGTGAGAGTGATAATACTGTATTTCCAACGATAGAATATGAATATAACGGAGAGATATATAGCTTTAATGGATATTATGTTGCGGGCTATGATTCGCTTTTTTCGTATTTAACAAATCATGGTTTTCATAGCACAGCTATTATTTTAAATGACTGGAATAAAAAGTATCCGGAAATAATACATCCAAAATCAAGGAAAAGAACAGGTGGTTCACTGTATTATGCCTTTAATACAGAAGAAGAGGCTGGAGTAAGACTTATGGAGGCAACCGCAATGTTCCTGGCAGAACGTTATTCTGGTGGTGACTATGGAATGGTTCATGATTGGGTAATAGCAAATGAAATAAATCAGCAGACTATTTGGAATTATATGGCCACGGCGGATATTGACTATTACGCAGAGTCATTTGAGAAATCATTTAGAGTTTTTTATAATGCAATTAGAGCAAACTACAGCAATGCAAAGGTTTATTTTTCTATAGACCATGATTGGAATGATAACAATGGAAATAATTACAGATTTTTTAACGGAAGGGAATTACTATATAAGTTTAATGAATATGCCCTAAAGGGCGGTAATTATGATTGGAATTTATCTATTCACCCATATCCGGCACCTCTTACGAGAGTTAGATTCTGGAGAGGAGAGTTTGATAAAACAGAAAATGCCAGGGTTATAACACCGATGAATCTTTCCGCACTTACAGATGTAATGAGAAAGGATGAAATGTTAAATACAGCAGGAAGAGTCAGGGATATAGCTGTGACTGAGCTTGGATTTAGCTCGAAGGCTGGTGAAAAGCTTCAGGCGGCAGCTTTTGCATATTGTTATTATATTATTGATAATAATGATTACATTAGTTCATTTCTTTTGAATAGACAGACTGATGATGCGGAGGCATTAAAAAGTGGTCTGGCACTTGGAATATATAATAATGATTATTCTGCAAAATATATAAAGAATGTATTTAGCAATATAGATAGCGATAATGGTAACGATTATATTAGCGAGATGTTAGAAATAATAGGGGCAAGTAGCCTTGAGCAAGCATTAGAATGGGCAAGATAAATTGAACACATAGAAGGGCAGTGCTTCTTAAAATGGAGGTTATATGAGGATTCTTCATACGTCGGACTGGCATTTTGGGGCTAGTTTATCAGGAACAAGAATATATGATGATCAGAAATTCTTTCTTGAACAGTTATATGACATCATTGAAAAAGAAAAAATAGATTTAGTAATTTGTGCAGGTGATGTTTATGACAGCAGCATATCAAATGCAGATGCTATTTCTATGTACAATGATGCTGTTACAACAATTTGCGATAAACTGAACAAAAAGATGATTGTGATTGCTGGAAACCATGATAGTGCAGCAAGACTTTCGTCATGCAGTGAGCTTCTCAAAAAATCAGGGTTATATATATCAGGAAGAATAAATAAAGATATTAAACCAGATTGCTTTGATGATGAGCGTGTGGCAGTATATTCTGTTCCTTTTTTTAATAAAGACGAAGTTATAGCAATGTTTCCAGAAGAAAAAGATAATATCAAAAATCAGGAAGCAGCAGCCAAGGTTTATTTTGATTATATACGTGAAAACATGGATAGAAGCAAAAAGAACATTGTTGTATCGCACGCTTATATTGTCAATTCGGAGTTATCAGAATCTGACAGGGCAGCACAGGTTGGATTTGCAACGGCTGTTTCTAAAGATGTATTTAAGGATTTTGATTATGTCGCTCTTGGACACATTCACAAGCCACAGGTAATAACAGATAGAATAAGATATTCGGGCTCACCTGTTAAGATGTCTTTTGGTAAAGAAGAACAGCATCAAAAGCTTGTATATATTTACGATACAGATATGGATGAGGTGTCAGAGATTTCGCTTGCACAAATGCATGAGTGGAAGAGTATAGCCGGCACATATGAAGAAATATGTGCAATAAAAGGTTTAGAAAATGTATATCTTAGAGTTGAGTTAACAGACAGACCAGCAGGAGCTGACACATATTCGAATTTAAAAGAGAAATTTCCACTTCTCGTAGAACTAAGAGGCAGAAGCTTTACTGCATGTGGAGAACAGTCATCATTTAGTGCGGAACAGTTTAGTAGTTTTTCGGAAAAGGAAATTTTGCTAATGTTTTTAAATGAAAAACATGGGTTTGAACCAGAAGAGGAACAAATAGAACTATTTATGGATGCTTTGTCTGCAGTTTACGAGGAGGTTGAATAATAGTGAAGCCTTTATCATTAAGATTCAAATGTTTTGGTCCATTTATGGATGAACAGTATATAGACTTTGAAAATATAAGCGGGTTGTTTTTAATTGCTGGAAATACCGGGGCAGGAAAGACAACTATACTTGATGCTATGTGCATAGCGCTTTTTAATGAAGCAAGTGGCGGTGTGCGTGGTGATATTATGAGTATGCGATGCAAACTGGCAGATACATCTGATGTTACATATGTGGAATATATTTTTGAAGTAGATGGTATACGATATAAGTTTTATCGTGATGTAAAAACAGCGCGTAAAAATTTGAATGATTCTCATAATTGTATGAGATTTGAAAATGGCGAATATGTTCCAATGATGGCAAATCCGACAAAAAGAAATGTCAATGAAATGGCACATAATATTTTACAGCTAAGCGCTGAACAGTTCAGACAGATTATTATTTTACCACAAGGTCAGTTTGAAAAGCTTCTTGTGTCTTCATCATCAGAAAAAGAAGAGATACTGACTAAAGTTTTTCATGCAGAACGTTTTGGTAGAATTGTTGATATTATTAAGGCTAGAGTTAAGGAAAAAACAGATGCTCTGGCTACTCTGCATAACAGCATACAGACATCATTAAATAATGAGGGAGTAGAATCAGTAGAAGCTCTTAATGAGAAATTGGTTGCTGTAGAAAACGAACTGAAGAAGCTAAAGGAAGAGAAGCTAGAGTCAGAAAAACGAAAAAAAGATACAGCAGCGGCATATGAACATGCATTAGAAGAAAATAAAGATTTTGAAGCTGTAGAACGAGCAAAAAGTGTATTTGATAATTTGAATGCAAAAGAGCAGCTGATGAACAGTAAACGAGAAAATGTTAAGAAAGCTAAACAGGCAGACTCTATTTTTAATATATATACATCAAAGAAAAAGACAGAAGAGGCGGTTGCTAATTTAAAAGCTGAATATGAAAATAACAAAAATATTCTAGAAGAATGTAAAAAAGAAGAAGCTGAAATTGTAAGTAAGTTAGAAAGACATAAAGAAAACGAAAATGATGTCACAAACATAAGACGAAATATAACTCTTATGGAAAATGCCAGAGGTACATATGAGTCTTTTGACGAGAAATTAAAAGCATATAATAGTGCAAAAGAGCTGGAAAATAGTGCTAAATTAAAAGCTGAGGATGCGAAAAAGGCATATGAACAGGCAGAAAAATCATATGATGAAGCGTGTGCCCTAAGAAATGAGAGCATGCTAAAGCTTCAGGAGATGACATCTATATACAATAGAAGCGCTGCTGTAAGACTTGGGAAAAAGCTTAAGGAGGAAGGCGGCCCTTGTCCTGTTTGTGGAAGTATAACACATCCTAATATAGCACACGTAAAAGACACAGATACAGAAGTGACAGATGCGGAACTCAGTAAACAAAATACAGCGTTAGGCGTAGCAACAAAAAAAGTTACTGAAGCTGAAAATGAACGAAATAATAAAAAAAACGACAGCACGAATGCAGATAATAATTATAGAGATGCAATGTCACATAAAGCGAATTGTCAGGCTGAATACGAGAATGCAAAAACTAATTTGATAGATGGGATAGACGACCTGGAACTGCTTGAGAATACAATTAAAAAATATAATAAGATTGTTACAGAGTATGAGGATATTTTACAAAAACTAACAGC
The DNA here is from genome assembly GCA_045627905.1 of Lachnospiraceae bacterium. GTDB lineage: Bacteria > Bacillota > Clostridia > Lachnospirales > Lachnospiraceae > UBA2868. Next base: position 34,220 of record JAZQOO010000026.1, read on the forward strand.
TGAAAAGGAAAAAGCAGCACTAGCAGTAAATACGGCTGAAACGAGTGTAAAAAATTCATCTGAAATGTTAAAAAAGCTTGAAGAGGAAGAGAAACAAATTTCCTCAGAGTGGATAAAAAATCTACATAGTAAAGAGTTTGCTGATGACGAGGAGTACGAGTCATTTCTTCTTAATAAGGATGAACTTAATATTAGAAATGATGAGATTATTGGGTATTACAAAGAACTTGAAAATGCAAAGAGTACACTTTCTAAAGCTCTTGAAAGTATCAAAGGCAGAATGAAGCCTGATATTATGGCGCTAAAAACGCTGAAGGATAAAGCAGATATTGAGGATTCAGAGCTCAATAAAAAATTAGGACAGGAGGAAAATAACTGTAATAAACTTAACAGACTATTAACCTCTGTGCGTCGCAATTATAATAAATACATAAAAGATGCTGAACATGTAAATAAGGATGAGGAGTTCTTAAATAAGCTTTTGCCAAGGTCGGGAGTGAGCTTTCAGAGGTATGTTCTTGGTATAATGTTTATTTCTGTTATAGATGCAGCAAATAAACTGCTTGAAAATGTTCAGGGTGGAAGATATAGGCTTACAAGAACTGATGATACATCTAAAGGAAATCAGGGAGGCTTAGAACTTGCAGTTTACGATGCAAATAACGGTCACTTTAGAGCAGTGGTGTCTTTGTCAGGTGGAGAAAAATTTTTGGTTGCGTTAAGCTTAGCGATAGGACTCTCTACTGTAATTCAGGCGCAGAGCCATGGTATACGGTTAGAGGCTATGTTTATTGATGAAGGCTTTGGTTCACTTGATGAAAAGTCTATTGATGAGGCTGTGGAAGTGCTGAATACAGTGCAGGCTGGACATGGTATTGTCGGGGTAATTTCTCACGTTGAGAGATTGCGAGGCATATTGCCATATTGTATTGAGGTTTTTCATGGTGAAAATGGTAATTATATGAAGGCTTAGAATGGATTAATATACGGCTGCGCTGCAAAAATTTATTTACAAGATTATAGCATGTTCTCTATATTGGGGTATGATGTTAGTTTAATTTCAATATTAGAGAAGCATTTGCGATATCTATGGGGGCAATATGAAGTTGAACAAATATATTTATTTTACAGATGAAGTAAGAAAAGCGTTAGATGAGAATATGCCTATTGTTGCAATTGAGACAGGAGGAACCTTTGAAGGTATTCCCTATCCAGAAAATGCTAAGACAGCTTTGAGTGTTATGGATAGTGTTAGAAACGCTGGAGCTGTACCTGCATATATATCAATTATGGATGGTCGGGTAAAGGTTGGAATGACTGAGGAAGAGGTATACGCGTATGCCAAAATGAGAGGAACTATGCAGAAGGCATCCAGAAGAGAAATTCCACAGATTATAGCACAGGGAAAGAGCGGTGTTATGACAATAGCGGCTACAATGGTAATAGCTGATTATGTCGGTATACCTATAGTATCAGGAGGTGGAATTGGAGGTGTACATAGAGGTGCTGAAATTTCTATGGATATTTCATCTGATTTAGAAGAGATAGTTGAAAGAAATGTTATTGTAGTGTGTTCGGGAGCAAAGTCGATTCTTGATTTGAATCTCACAATGGAATATTTAGAAACAAAAGCAGTATCTATTATTGGATATAAAACTGATGAATTACCTGCATATATGGCAAGAACAAGTGGAATAAAATTAACATGTAGAATGGATGATGTTAAAACAATTGCAGATACATATAAAATTAAGAATGAATTTGGTATTAAAACTGGTATGATACTTGCAAACATGATAGATGAGGAGTATGCGGTTGATTCCGAACTTATGAATAAGGTTATAGATGAGGCTGTAGCAAACAGCATAAGAGATAAAGTGTCGGGTAAAGCAATTACAGGTTATTTGATGAGATATATGAAGGAAAAAATGGGGAGTGATAGTATGGAAGCACAAAAGCATATGATTATTCAAAATGCAGTACTTGCAGCAGAGGTTGCAGGTATGGTTGTAAATTGTCAATAACATTGAGGCGTGATTTTTGATAGCTTAAGCTTTTTTAAGTCGTAATAGTTAACTGATTTCAAATTTTGAGACAGGAGAGAAATAATGTGAATAAAGTTTTCAGATATATCTATTTTACAGTGCTATGCGTGTTGTTGGTAACAGGTATTTCGAGGCAGGTATTTGCTGCATGCGATGTCAGTGAATATGCAGGTAAGGCATATTGCGAGATTGATAAAGGAATGCCAAGTTTTACTGCTAATGAAAAGACTAAGACCTATGGTTTTGAAAATTATTCAAGGTTGGATAAGCTGGGAAGATGTGGCGTAGCATATGTAAATGTATGTAAAGAATTAATGCCCACTGAGAAGCGCGGTAAAATCGGAAATGTCAGACCATCCGGATGGCATACAGTTAAGTACAATGATTTAATTGATGGCAATTATCTGTACAACAGGTAGGCTATCAGCTTGCAGGCGAGAATGCAAATGTAAAAAATCTAATAACTGGAACTCGATATTTAAATGTTGAGGGGATGCTTCCGTTTGAGAATAAGGTTGCGGATTATGTGGAACGTACAGGCAATCATGTTTTATATCGTGTGACACCAAAGTTTACAGGAAATAATCTTGTGGCTGATGGTGTACAGATGGAGGCATGGTCTGTTGAGGATGCGGGCAAAGGAATCTGCTTTAATGTATTTTGTTACAATGTGCAACCTGGTATTACCATAGATTATTCAACAGGTGATAGTGTAAGGAGCGGAGAAAAAGCAGTATCAAGTGCCAATTCGTATGTTGCTAATAAAAATACAAAGAAATTTCATTATGCCTATTGTGGAAGCGTAAGTGATATGGCAGAAAAAAATAAAATGCCTTTTACAGGTAGTAGAGAACGGTTAATTGCACAAGGATATGTGCCATGTAAAAGATGTAATCCATGAAGAGTTAAGCTTTATGAAGTTTGGTATAGGATAAATAATATTTATAGAATAGTTATAGCACATCATCAAGTATTTGGTGGTGTGTTTTTAGATGCAATTAAAGTTAAAATAAATTTTATAAAAGTCCGTTTTATGGTACAACAAGTTTGGTAGCATAGTACTGTCAAAAAATAATGATTGTGTGTTTTGGAGGTGAAAATTATGATGATTAGTCCTATGCTGTATATTGATGAACATAAAAATGATTCAATTGAACAGCTAATTAATGAACGAGAGTCTTTGGTTAACAGAATAGAACAACTTGAGAAAATCGTGTTCTGTAAAGAAAAAGAGGGTGAAGAATGGAGTTACTGCCCAGGTCCAGATGTTCAGTATCAGGTGTCATTAGAATATCTTGCAGAACTTTGTAAGTATATCAGAGAACGTTATAGTGAGGAATATGTTTGGGGGATGTAATATGGCAAAGACAGCATGCTTGAATGGACATGGTATGTGGAACGGTGATGGTAAACCAATTGTATGGGCATTTAGACTGAACTTTTATAAACAGTTTCAAGAAGAAAATCCTGATGTAATTTTAGGATATGATAAAACAGAATATGCCAGAATTTATGATTGCGCAGAAAATTATCCTTGGGAAGAGCCAGATATATGGTACTGTGATAAATGTAAAAGTTTAGGGATATTTACAAATGATAAGGTGGATTTTCATCAATATAGACTGGATTATAGGTATGAAGAAAAGGAAGTATTTAATCAAGATGAAATAGATGAATCCTGGGAAGAATATGTGGCTTGTAGAGATGATGAATTCGATAAGTTTGAGGATGATTCAATGCATCCATATGATGCGTTAATTGCATTTGATTTTACATACAGATGCTTTGTTTCGGCTGATAAAAGAAAAATAATAGTTGTAGATGGTAATAAAAAACCACTTTTTGGATTTGTTAAAGCAAAAGAGACGCATTTTTTCAATAGTTATGAGATTCGATTAAAAAAGATTAAAATTGGTCAAAAAGCTGTTATATACGCAAATAATGACAAAACTTATGAAGGTATAATATCAGAGGTGGAGTATACTTTAAATAAAGGTATAATAGAACTTAGAACAGAAAAAGGTACGATTGAAATTAATAAAGATAAGATAAAATTCATGAAAATACCTGTCGAGTAGCTATATATCATTAGATATGTCGTCATTTATATAATTTACATATCGGATGTTTTGGTGATAATATTTTAAATGTGTTCATTTGATATTTTGCATTGTTATAAAAGCTGTATTAAGAACGTAGATATGTATTTTATAGGCTTGAACACAGCCTTAATGTAGCTCTATTTAATATGACAGATATTCCAAAGAAACATGAAATGTATAATTTGTTACCAAACTGCAGGAAAAGAGGCGGAGAAGTGTTTGCTTATCCATGTTCTCTGCTGGATGAACTTGAAAAGCATCTTCCTGAAGGGTATAGTATGATGCCTTATGGTTATAAAAGCTATGATGAGTATTATACGGAGATGAATAAGATGGCGGAAGTTTATTTTACTGATGATAAATTGGCTAATCTCTATATGAAATTCATAGAAGAAATGCATCAAATGAATAACAAGGAACAATGGTCAGTTCTTCGTTATATTGGGAAGAGTGATGATAGGATTTTGGGATTAACA
>JAZQOO010000027.1:0-18950 GCA_045627905.1 Lachnospiraceae bacterium
TTAAATGTTAGAGATACTGCTGTAGGTGATACTATTACCAGGAGAGATAATCCCTGCGAAGAATCTCTTCCCGGATATAAAAAAGTTCAGTCTATGGTATATTGCGGAGTATATCCTGCTGATGGGGCAAAGTATCCGGATTTAAGAGATGCTCTTGAAAAACTCCAGTTAAACGATGCCTCTCTAAACTACGAACCAGAAACATCAATTGCCTTGGGCTTTGGATTTAGATGTGGCTTTTTAGGGCTACTGCATCTTGAAGTAATACAGGAGAGACTAGAGAGAGAATATAATCTTGACCTTGTTACAACAGCACCTGGTGTTATTTATAAAGTATATAAGACGGATGGGGAAATGTTAGAGTTAACAAACCCTTCGAATCTTCCAGACCCTTCTCAGATAGACTATATGGAGGAGCCAATAGTATCTGCTGAAATAATGGTTACAACAGAATTTATTGGACCAATAATGGAACTTTGCCAGGAGAGACGTGGTAAATATCTTGGCATGGAATATATGGAAGAGACGAGAGCACTTCTTAAATATGAGCTTCCGCTTAATGAGATTATTTATGATTTCTTCGATGCGTTAAAATCACGTTCAAGAGGATATGCATCATTCGATTATGACATGAAGGGCTATGAAAAATCAGACCTTGTTAAGCTTGATATTCTTATTAACAGAGAAGAAGTGGATGCACTTTCATTTATCGTTCACGCAGAGGGTGCATATGAGCGTGGAAGAAAGATGTGCGAAAAGCTTAAAGATGAAATTCCAAGACATTTATTTGAAATTCCGATTCAGGCGGCTATTGGTTCAAAAATAATAGCAAGAGAAACTGTAAAGGCACTTCGTAAGGATGTTTTGGCAAAATGCTATGGTGGAGATATTACACGTAAGAAAAAGCTTCTTGAAAAACAGAAGGAAGGTAAGAAGAGAATGCGTCAGATTGGTAATGTAGAAATTCCACAGAAAGCATTTATGAGTGTTTTGAAACTGGATGATGAGCGTAAATAAAATGAAACCTTTATCTATATATGTACATATACCTTTTTGTGTCAGAAAGTGCGCGTACTGCGATTTTTTGTCCTTTGAAGGAAAAATGGATATGCAAGGACCGTATATCGGAGCGGTAAACAGGGAATTGCAGATTTTAAATGAAAAATATAAAGAAAACTTTAGCTCTGATTATGAGGTGAAGACAATTTATTTTGGAGGCGGAACTCCAACAAGTATTAAGCCGTCATATATATGTGATTTGCTTGCAAAAATCAAGGAAAATTTTAATGTTTCAAGTAATGCAGAGATTACTCTTGAAGCAAATCCGGGGACGATAAATTACGAGAGTCTTAAGCTGTACAAGGAAGCCGGCTTTAACAGGCTGAGCATGGGACTTCAGTCAGCGGATAATGCGGAGCTTAATTTTTTATCTCGTATTCACACATTTGAAGAGTTTAGGGAAAATTACAGCGAGGCATGCGATATCGGATTTGATAATATCAATGTGGATATAATGACAGCTCTTCCGTATCAGGATGTGCATACACTCAGTAAGACTGTAAATGAAATATTAATGCTTCCAAAACGTCCAACTCATATTTCTTCATATTCGTTAATAGTAGAGAAGGGAACTCCTTTTTATGATAAATATGGCGAAATGGATGACAATGGAGTATATACAGGACCAGAGGGACGATTTGTTCCAACAGGAGAAAAAGAACGTGAGCTTTATTATCTTGTGAGAAATATGCTTGTAAATGAAGGTTATGTTCAGTATGAAATATCTAATTTTGCTTATGAAGGTTTTGAAAGCAGGCATAATTCGGCGTATTGGACAGGACAGGATTACATAGGACTTGGTCTTTCAGCATCTTCCTATATAGGAAATGTACGATATAAAAACGAAACTGATTTGAATAAATATATTGAAGAACAGTCAGGCTTTGTGGAGAAAATAGTTATTGATAAAAAAGCTCAAATGGAAGAGTTTATGTATTTAGGACTTAGAATGCTTGGTGGTGTCAGTGAGTATGAATTTAGGTCAAGATTTGCCGAAGATATGCGAAATGTCTACGGTGCGGCACTTGATAAGCTTATTAGCGAAGGTCTTTTAATATATGAAGACAGGCGCTTTTATTTATCTGATTTAGGTATTGATTATGGGAACTATTGTTTTTCACAATTTTTAACAGATTAATCACAAACATATTACATATAGTGGAATGTGTGACGAAAATGCTTAAATTAGCACTAAATCGGCGATAAAAAATATCGACAAATTGTTTTTTTTCAGATACAATGACATTAGGAAAACTGTAATGTTGTAAAGTGGTGTGTTTTCCTTATTTGTTAATGGAGAAGGGTAATGAAGAAAATTGCAGAAGATATTTTAAAAGATGCAATAGATTTGAATGTCACGGTTATATTTGAATATAATATTTCAAATGACACAATAAGCTTTTCAGATAATGTAGGAAAGTATATTCCTATAGCGGTAAATCTGTCTAATTTTGTTAAAAATATTGATACGGTTGGCAAAATTAACGAAGAGGATTGCGAAAAAGCAATCAGTTTTTTTACAAGCGAAAAGCACGGCGACAAAATATATATGGAGTATGTCAGGTTCCTTGATTTTGCAGGGAATTACAGATGGTATCATCTAAAAGGTAAAATGGCTATTTCAACAAATAGTTCTGAAAAGACATTTTATGGCACGATGACATATATAAATGATGACAGAAAAGCCTTTGATGAAGAAAGAGCGCTTTTAAGAACTGATATTACAGGACTCATTACAAAGGAGCCATTTTTTGATAGTATCGATAGCTACATAAAAGAAAAGACTTCAGATGTAATACCTGTATTACTTGTTGTTGAAATAGATGAGTATGACGCTTTTGTTAAGAAATATGGTGAGATAAGCGGCGATGGCGTTCAGATTGAGGTGTCGAGAGTTCTCAAAAAGGCATTTAGAAAATCTGATTTGATTGCACAGATTTCCGAGAAGGAATTTGGTGTGTTTATGAAAGGGGTTCACAGTGCACCAATTGTTCTTGAAAGGTCAAAGTATGTAACGCAGTCAGTTAAGGATTTCTATGAACAGTTCGAAGATGCCAGAAAGGTAACAGTATCTATAGGTGCATCAATTATTAGAGAGAGTGATGTTAATTCAGATAAGCTTTATGAGCTTGGAAAAGCTGCTCTTGATAATGCAAAGTCTGAGGGCCCTGGAAATTATGTGCTGTTAGATGGAGAAAAGAACAAAATAGATGCATCAGGAAATCCTATCCTTTCAACAAAGGAGATGGAGCTTGTACGTAATATTTTAGATCCTGTTTCAACATGGGCATATGCAATTGATGATAAGTATCAGCTTATATACAAAAATGCTTTATTAGAGGAAAGACTTGGTCCAACATGTGGCGGTTTATGTTATAAGGAGATTAAAAACTATGATGCGCCATGTGAAGATTGTCCTATAAAGAAGTTTACAGATAAATCGGATTCGGCGGATGCGGTTGTATATTCGCCATTTCTTAGAAATGCAGTACCTACAAGAGCTACTAAAATCACAATGCGTAATGGCAGAGATGTATATGTAGTAGCTGCTGTTAACGAGAATATTGAGGAACAGATAGAGCTTTTACGTGAAGCCGAAGGAAGACTTTCAGATGCGTTAGTTGGTGTACAGAGCATAATCTGGGATATTAATTTAACTAAAAATACATGTATTCGTATAAAGGAATCTGGAATTAACAGTGTTATGGATTTACGAGTTAAGGATTATAGAAGACTCGTAGATGATTTTACAAATAATGTTGTTCATCCAAGCGATATAGGTGACTTTCTTACTCTTGTTGATGCTGGTTCACTAAAGCGTGCAAAAGAGTATGGTAAGGAATTTGATATTAGAGAAGTAAGACTCAAAAATCTCGAAGGCGACTATGATTGGTTTACTTTCTATACAGTATTTCCAAAGCGTAAGTCAAATAAAAAAGACATAAAAGGTAACGAGGGTGCAATAGTTCAGAACGACCAGAGAGTAATGCTTGTTGCATTTAATGTTAATGAGTCAAAGAAGGCAAGTCTTGATGCCATGGAGGCAAAGGTTAAACGCGAAATAATGCGTGAGAAATCAAATATTTCCATGGAAATGGCATTGAATTACGAAAGACATGAAAATGTCAATGATATGATAGGGCTTCTAGTTTATGAGTACACTGTTGCTACAGATTCATTTTATCTTAATTCAAGCTTTGATGATATTTTTAATATCGACAGAAAGAATTTATCAGGTGCATGGGCTATTATAAATGCTCTTGAGTGCCATGAGTCAGAGCAGGTTTTATTTGAAAAATTTATTAAAATGGTTAAGGTTTCAAACCTTGCTCAAAGAGTTACTGTTCGACTTAAAAATAAATTTGGTAAATATACATGGTATACTGTAACGATTCAGGCTTTAAGAGGTCTTAATAATGAGCCGGTGAGATACCTGGGAACATTCCAGAATGTTGATTCTGAAATGAAAATAAAAATGGAAATGGAATATAGGGCAGACTATGATTCAATTTCCGGTGTTTACAATTCCGAAGCGTTTTACAGACGTGTTATGGAAATGATAAATGTTTATACAGACACAAAGTTTGCTATTTTTTCAGTTGATATTGATAAATTCAGACTTATCAACGATACATACGGAATAGAAGCAGGTAATCAGCTATTAAAGACTATCGGTGTTGTACTTAAGTCATTGCAGAAGGAACATGGATGTGCAAAGCGTTATCAGGCAGATGTATTCTCAGTACTGGTTCCGTATAACAATGACCAGGAATTGGTTGAGTATATGTCTGAAATAACTACTGAAATCAACAAAAATAATCAGCTGCATATTCCTGTGTCACTTACATTTGGTATATATAAAGTAATTGATAGATTTTTACCAGTAAGAATTATGTGTGACAGAGCGAGAGCTGCAAAGAGACAGCTCAAGGGCTCGTCATCAGCAAGTAACTATGCAGTATATGATGATAAAATCAGACTAAAAATGCGTGAGCAGGCAGAAATAGAGGAACAGATGGAATTAGCTCTAGCTAACCATGAATATGTTATGTTCTTACAGCCACAGATTGATGTTGCGACTGGTAAAATGTGTGGTGCTGAAGCTCTTGTTAGATGGAATCATCCGACGAAAGGAATTATGGTTCCGTTCCAGTTCCTTGAGCTATTTGAATCCAATGGTTTTATTATCAAGCTTGATAAATACATGTGGAAAGAAGCCTGCAAATATCTTGCAGACCTCAAGAAACGTGGTATAGATGTTCCGATTTCTGTTAATATTTCCAGAGCACATATAGGTGCGACAGATTTAGTAAAGGAATTTACATCTCTTGTAGAGGAATACGGAATATCTCCATCTCAATTGGATTTGGAAATTACTGAAAATGTATTTATGGATGATGTGCATGAATTATTTGAACAGATGTCTGCTCTTAAGCAGCATGGCTTCAAGATTCATATGGATGATTTTGGTTCAGCATATTCATCGTTAAATATGCTTAGAAATGCCCCTGTTGATGCGCTTAAAATTGACAAGTATTTCTTTGATGAGATAATGACAACCGAACGTGGTAAGATTATTGTTGAATCAAGTGTCAGAATGGCAAAACAGCTTGGACTTGTTACTATTGCAGAGGGTATTGAAAGAATTGAACAGCTCGAGTTCCTAAGAATTATAGGCTGTGATATTGTTCAGGGTTATTATTTCTCAAGGCCGATAAGTATTGACGACTTTGAAGTATTTATGGAGGAGAACCTTTAGAATGAAGTTTGTAAAAACTGAGGATTTAAGAATTGGAATGCGTCTCGCAAAGCCAATATACAATAAAAAAGGTGTATTGCTTTATGATAGAGATTCAAAGCTTACAAAACAGGGTATCGAATCTGTATACAACTTTGGACTTTTAGGTATATATATTCTTGAGCCGGCAGAACCATTGCCACCGATGAGCAAGGAAGATATGGAATTTGAAAAATTCCAGTCTGTTGAGGTATTTAATCTTATCGATGAGCTACAGTACATGGTTCAGAATGGTAAGACAAGAAAGCTTTATCAGTGTGCAAATAACATAAATAGAGCGTTTGGACATCTGGATCATAAAATTAATTTTATTCAGAGTCTTAGAAGCAATAGTGATTTTGTTTATAAGCACTCGTTAAATGTTGCAATAATTGCTGCAATGATAGCACACCAGATGAATGTTAAGCCTGCGGAACAGGAACAGCTTATTACAGCAGCACTTGTTCATGCGGTTGGTCTTATTAGTGATGACGAAAAAAATAATCCAACTACTGTTATAGAAGATGAGGAAGAATCAAACAGAGTTGAAATAATGAGAATCACAAGACTTGATTCAGCATTTCTTGCAGAGCCTAATATAAAAAGAATATGTCAGCAGGCTATGTCAGAAATGGAAAGGTTCAAAAGAGGTGATGAAACTGGTAAGGGTAAAATATTTACAAGTGCCAGAATACTCATTGTTGCTAATGAATATGACAGAATGACAGCAATGAACTCTCAGGGTGAAACACCTTATACAGAAATCAGTGCTCTTAAATATTTTATGGACAATGCTGATTTCTTTGGTACGGATGTAATAGAAGCGCTTACTGCAAGCATCAACTTCCTGTCAGAAGGTAGCTGTGTTGAGCTTACAAATGGCGAAAGAGCGCTAGTTATTTCATCTAATCCTAAAAATGTTTTAAGACCTATGGTGTTGTGCTTTTCGACTAATACAATACTTGATTTGTCACTTACAGCACTATATGGAGATTTTGAAGTTGCAGACATAATGAAGACTCTCGATAACAGACATGTTATCGATGACAACATGCTTGCACAGTTTAAACAGTAATACAGTCCCACGATTTATATCGTGGGAAGCCTATTGGCTTTATGCCATATTCTTAATCATATATCTACCAGGGACTTATATTAAATCATATCTTATATCATTGAGGACAGACCTCAATATCATATCATGCAAAATACTCGGCTTAGAGTATCAGAAAATGCCCTTAGACATTTTTTGACATGAATTCAGAAACTATCCCGGTACATTTTAAAAAATTGCGGATTAATGTCCGTCTGTTGTTGTACAAAAAATAATAAAAATAAAGGAGGTCATTATGTTTGGAGTATGTATGGCTGGAGGAATTCAGGGCGTTGATGCTTTCGTTGTTCGTGTTGAAACAGATATAAGCGATGGAATGCCTGGTAACTGCCTTGTTGGATTTCTCGGAAACGAAGTAAAAGAAGCTCATGAAAGGGTGTGGACGGCAATAAAAAACGTAGGATTTAATATTCCGCCAAAAAAAATAACACTTAATCTTGCACCTGCCAATATTAGAAAGCATGGGACAGGTTACGATTTACCAATGGCGTTAAGCTTGCTGGCTGCGATGGGAGAACTTTCTAGTGAAAGTCTTGAAGGTACGCTCTTTTGTGGGGAATTATCGTTAAATGGAAAGGTTGGGGCTATAAGAGGCGTACTTCCTATAGTTAAGCTTGCAAAGGATTCTGGAATTAAAAGATGCGTTATTCCTAAAGCAAATGCAAAGGAAGGTGCTGTTATTGGCGGAATCGAAATAATTGCCGTAGATGATTTGGCTGAGTTGATTGCGTTTCTGAAAGGGAAAATAAAAATAGAGGCAGAAAACGATATTTGTGGTGATTTATTTTATGAAAATAATATTGAAACTGATATGTGTGATGTTCAGGGTCAGGAAGTTGCAAAGAGAGGAATAGAAATTGCGGCAGCAGGTATGCACAATGTCCTTATGATTGGACCGCCAGGAACTGGCAAAACTATGCTTTCAAAATGTGTTGCAGGAATACTTCCGCCACTAACTAAAGAGGAGTGTCTAGAAGTGTCAGCAGTATACAGTGTTGCTGGACTTCTTGGCGAAAAGAAGGGTCTTATTACTGACAGACCATTTATAAGTCCGCATCACACTGTGACGGATATTGCGCTAACCGGAGGGGGAAATTCTCCAAAGCCAGGACTTACATCGTTAGCACACAGAGGTGTTTTATTTCTAGATGAAATGCCGGAATTTTCAAAGAAAACATTAGAGGTTTTACGACAACCGCTTGAAGACAAAGTGATTCATATTTCGAGAAATAATTATATGTGTGATTATCCGGCAGACTTTATGCTTGTTGGAGCGCTGAACCCATGCCCCTGCGGAATGTATCCTGATATGAAAAAGTGCACATGTTCAAGTCGCTCCATAAATAACTACATAGGCAGGTTGTCTAGACCATTAATTGATAGAATGGACATTTGTATGCAGGTTTCACGCCCGGACATTAAGGATATTTTATATAGAAAAAAGGGAGAGTCTTCTTTTGAAGTGAGAAAAAGGGTTGTAAAGGCACAGGAAATACAGAAAGCTAGATTTAGTTCGGATTCAACATATAAAAGTAATAGTATTCTATTTAATTCTCAAATGAAAATAGATGATATTGAACGATTCTGCGAGCTATCAGATTCGTGTGTAAGAATAATTGAAAAAGCAATGGATAAATATGATTTAAGTGCCAGAGCATATCATAGAATATTAAAGACCGCCAGGACGATTGCAGACCTTGCAGGTGAGGAGAAAATCAGAGAAGAAAATATAGTTGAGGCGTTATTTTATAAAGTGGATTTGACATGATATATTTGTGAAAATAGTGATTTGAAAATAATAATGAAATTGTACTTACGAAAATGGAGGCATTAATGAATAAATATGAATACTGGTGGTCTATTATCAAAAATGATTATATAAAAACGGCTTTTATAAAGGATGCAAAATCTGTAGAGGAGCTTTATTTTATGAGCAAGACAGAACTTATGCAAGTGGCTCATTTTAGTGAGAAAAGTGCTGAATATATAATGGAAAAATCGAGTTCAGTTGATATCGAAAGAGAATATGATATTTATTTGAAATCATCTGTAAAGGCTGTGTGTTTCTACGATGAACTGTATCCGAGAAAGCTTACATATTACGAGGATAAGCCTTTTGCACTATTTTATTTTGGTAATCTTCCAAGCGAAGAGAAGCATCAGGTGGCGATTATTGGTGCGAGGGAATGCAGTGAGTATGGTCGCTTCATGGCTTCTAAAATAAGTGAAGAGCTTTCGCTTTATGATGTTGAAATAATAAGTGGAATGGCTGTAGGCATAGATGGAATTGCTCAAATGAGCGCGCTCGATTCAGGTGCAAGAAGCTATGCTGTGTTAGGAAGTGGCGTTGATGTCTGTTATCCAAGAGCAAATAAAGTATTATATGAAAGGTTAAAGGAAAATGGCGGAATCATATCGGAATATCCGCCTGGAACAAGCGCTGTTTCATCGCATTTTCCAAAACGTAATCGCATAATAAGTGGTCTGTCGGATGTAGTTATTGTTGTGGAAGCAAGGGAGAAAAGTGGAACGTTTATAACTGTTGATTATGCACTTGAGCAGGGAAAGGAAATAATGATAGTGCCGGGCAGGGCAACTGACCCATTAAGTGTAGGCTGTAATGCTCTAATAAAAGCAGGGGCGTATCCTGTACAAAAGGGCGAGGATGTTATTGAACTATTAGGCGAATTGGGCACTTATATTCAGACTGATAAAACAGCAGCCTGTGATAATCGTGTTAAAAAGAATGGTAAAACAGACGGTTATAAAGATAAAGGAATATGTTTTGAGAGCGATGAAGAAAAAGTAATATTTGAAGCAATTGATTTTTACCCGATAGGAATTGAACAGCTCATAGAAAGAAGTGGTTATGGACTTGCAAAGGTGCAGAATGTACTGATGAAGCTTGAACTGAACGGATATATAAAAGAGGTGAGTAAGGGAATGTATGTGAATTCAGGGACGCTTCTTTTGTCATAAAAAACATGACAAAGGGACACTCCTCATGACAAAAGAAGCGTCCCCGCGTAAAATAGTAGTTGAAACCTTTGAAAATATGTTGTATAGTGGTGTCGATTTCATATCCTTGATATATAAGGAAGCTTTTAAGCAAAAATGATATCAATAAGCACTATAGGAGTACCAAAATGGCAAAGAACCTTGTTATAGTTGAGTCACCTGCAAAAGTGAAAACTATAAAAAAATTTCTTGGGGCAAATTATGAGGTAATGGCTAGTATGGGCCATGTCAGAGACCTTCCAAAGAGCTCACTTGGAATAGATGTTGAAAATGATTATGAGCCAAAATATATAACAATCAGAGGCAAGGGGGACCTTCTTGCGTCACTTCGTAAGGAAGTAAAAAAAGCTGATAAAATATATCTTGCAACTGACCCGGATAGAGAGGGAGAGGCTATTTCATGGCATCTTACTCATTCGCTGAATTTTGAGGGCAAGAAAGTATATAGAATATCGTTTAATGAAATAACAAAAAATGCTGTAAAGGAATCTTTAAAAAATGCCAGAGACATTGATATGGATTTAGTTGATGCACAGCAGGCACGAAGAATTCTTGACAGAGCAGTTGGATACAGAATATCTCCTATTTTATGGGCAAAAATAAAAAGAGGACTTAGTGCTGGAAGAGTTCAGTCAGCAGCATTAAGAATTGTATGCGAAAGAGAGGCACAGATTTCTGCGTTTATTCCTGAAGAGTACTGGAGCTTTGATGCACTTTTATATCCTAACGGACAAAAGAAGCCTGTAGTATGTCACTTAAGTGAATACAAAGGTAAAAAAGCGGAGATTCACAGCGAAGCTGAAGCTAAAGAGGTAGAAAAACACCTCAAAGGTAAAAAATATAAGGTCACAGATGTTAAGACAGGGGAGAGAATAAAGAAAGCTCCGCTGCCATTTACAACATCAACTCTTCAGCAGGAGGCAAGTAAAACACTCAATTTTGCAACACAGAAGACAATGCGTATTGCACAGCGTCTTTACGAAGGTGTTAATATTAAAGGCGAGGGAACAGTTGGTATTATCACATACCTTAGAACGGACTCTACTAGAATCGCCGAAGAAGCGGAAAAAGCATCAACAGAATATATAAAAGCAAATTACGGCGATAAATATACTACTAATCGTAGCTTGGATAAAAAGACAGGAAAGAAAATTCAGGACGCTCATGAAGCAATAAGACCTACAGATGTCACAAGGACACCAGCTATGGTTAAGGATTCACTTGAGCGTGATGAATTTAGACTTTATAGCCTTATATGGAAGCGTTTCGTGGCATCAAGAATGGCAGACGCTCTCTACGAAACTACAAATGTAAAAATTGAGGCAGGAGAATGCAAATTTAATGTTGCAACATCAAAGCTTTTATTTGAGGGCTATTTGTCAGTATATACATCAGATGACGATGAAAAGGCTGATGCAAATAAACTGGTAGGTTCGATAAATAAAGATGATGAGCTTAAACTTGACAGTCTTGATATGAAACAGCATTTTACACAGCCACCAGCACATTTTACTGAGGCCTCACTTGTTAAAGCGCTTGAGGATTTGGGAGTTGGAAGGCCTAGTACATATGCACCGACAATTACGACTATTCTTGGCAGAAGATATGTTTCTAAGGATGGCAGAAATATTTTAACAACAGAGCTTGGCGAAGCTGTTAATTCAATGATGGTTGAAGCTTTTCCTCATATTGTAGATTTGAATTTTACTGCAAATATGGAAAAACGTCTTGATGATGTTGAAGAGGGAACAGTAGCATGGAAGGATATTATCAGAGATTTCTATCCAGAGCTTGAATCATATGTAAGTACAGCAGAAAAGCAGCTTGAATCTGTAAAAATAGCAGATGAGGTTAGTGAAGAAATATGTGAAAACTGTGGTCGTAACATGGTTATCAAATATGGACCGTATGGAAAATTCCTGGCCTGCCCAGGATTTCCGGAATGTAGAAATCTGAAGCCGTACCTTGAGAAAATGGACGTTCCATGTCCTGTATGTGGAAAAGAAATAGTTGCAAGGCGTTCTAAAAAGGGAAGAAGATTTTATGGCTGCATTCAGGGAACAGACTGTAGCTTTATTTCATGGAATGCTCCAGCTAAAGAAAAATGTCCAAAATGTGGCTCAATGATGGTAATAAAAGGAAATAAGCTACAATGCTTCAACGAAGAATGTGGCTATGTGATGGACAGGGCTAAAGAATAATTAAAAACAACCGATATAATATTCATACAGGTGTATAGGTTACAAATCGTAAACGGAATTGCGATATAACATATCAAAGGGATTTGGATGCATAGAGTGCATTTGAGTCCCTTTTTTGTATATTTACCCTTATAAGTACACTTGATGTAGCGGTTTATACTTTTATATTTTTAGGTTATAATGTATTGATAATGGGGTAAAAATATAAAAGGGGTATAAACATAGACTTAATACATGATATACAAGAGGTAGCTAAATGATTAATTCAAATGTATATGATTATATTAATGTTCTTGATAAGGCAGCAGATGGTGCCTGGGCAAGAAATAATGCAATAGCAAATAACATTGCTAATGTAGATACTCCAACATACAAAAGACAGGATGTATCCTTTCAGGCAGAGTTAGTGCATGCCCTGAAGGCATCAAAATACGAAACACTTGATGAAAAGGTTCGTAACATAAATGAAAGAGGCGGTCTTTCAAAAATAGAGCCTAGGACATATACGGATTATCCGGGATTTTCATATCGACTTGATAAAAATAATGTTGATATTGATAATGAAAACGTTGAGCTCGCATCTAACCAGCTCGTTTATCAGGGAATAGTCCAGAGTGTAAATGCAGAGTTTACAAATCTGAAAACAGTTATAAAGTAAGGAGGTAGCGCATGAGTTTATTTAGTACATTTGGAGTAAATGCATCAGGTATGACGGCAGAGCGTTACCGTATGGATGTTATTTCTGAAAACGTTGCAAATGCAAATACAACACGTACAGAAGAGGGTACTCCTTACAGAAGAAAAATAGTAACCTTTCAGGAAAAAGGTATCGACGGTACAAAATTTGGTACTATTTTTGCAAGAGCAAGAGGAGCAAACTCTGGCGATGGTGTAAAGGTTTCAGGCGTTTATGAAGATAAAAAAAGTGACCTTATAAAGGTTTATGACCCGGCACATCCAGATGCTGACGATGCAGGATATGTATATTATCCTAACGTAAATATAGTAACTGAAATGACTAATATGATTGATGCATCCCGTGCATATGAAGCAAATGCCACAGCCTTTGAGGCGTCAAAAAATATTGCATCACGTGGACTTCAGATTGGACAGAGCTAGGAGGTAGGCAATGGATATAACAACATTAGCTAGTGTTGGCTCTAAAGCGATTAGCGAAGCAGCAATGAATGCGTCAACTAACAGAGCAGTGCCTACAGACACAGGCTTCGCATCTATGTTTCAGTCAGCACTTAGTAATATAAATGAAACAAATAATCTGCTTAATAAACAGGAGCAGGAAGAAATAAAATTTGCATTAGGTCTTACTGACAGCACACATGACTTGTCAATAGCCATGGCGAAGGCCCAGACTGCACTTAGCTATACAACAACACTTAGAGATAAGTTCCTTGAAAGCTATAAAGAAATCATGCAGATTCAGGTCTAGGGGGATAAATGGAAGAAAGATTAAAATCAATTCTTGAAAATGTTAAGGAATGGTGGAATAAGTTTACATCAGCGCAAAAGACGCTGATAGTCAGCATTGCAGCAGGTGTAATAATTGCACTTGCTGTTTTGGGTACAGTTTTAACACAAACTCACTATACAACACTTGTTACATGTGAGACAACAAAGTCGGCGTCGGAAATAATTGACCTTTTGACTAGTAATTCTATAGAATATCAGGTTACTGACGATGGACTTATTATTTCTGTACCAGATGAACAGATTTCGAATGCCAGATTGCTTCTTGGTGCCAACTCGATTCCAGCGGATTCATATAGTCTTGAAGCAGCATTGTCAGGAGGATTTTCAACAACAGAATCTGATAAACAGAAAACATACAAGCTCTATTTAGAGTCACATCTTGAAAAAATAATGGAAGCACAGGAGGCAGTAGAACATGCATATGTTACACTGTCTATTCCTGATGATGACGGAACACTTCTTGCAGAAAAGGAAGAAGCATATGCGTCAGTAATGCTTGAGTTAAATGGTCAGCTTGGGAACGGAATAGCTGAAAATTTTGCCAAAAACATTGCAACAGCGATTGGAAATAAAACGACAAACAATGTAACAATTATAGATACAAATGGTAATCTTTTATATTCAGGAGCTGATGCTGCAGACAACGGTTCTAATATAGTAAATACTTCGAATCAGCTTGCTCTTAAGGCGGAGGCAGAAAGACTTGTAAAGCAGGAGGTTACTTCGGTACTTCTTGGAAGTAATCTTTATGAGGATGTAAAGGTTGCGTCAAATCTTATACTTGATTTTGCAGTTGTTAATGAAACAGAGCATAAATACACACAGGCAGATGATAACGGTACTAACGTACTTTCTCACGAAAATACATATGAAGCGACTGGTAATGGAAGTGTCGCAGGTGTTCCAGGAACAGATACAAATGGTGAAGAAAATACATATGTAATTCAGGATGAAAATGCATCTGGATATTCTGTTGCTGAAGAATCAAGAGATTATCTTCCAAGTGAGAAAATTACAGACACAACAATACCTGCAGGTGCAATAAAATACGACTCATCATCTATTGCAATTACTGCATCCCATTATGTTATTTATAAGGAAAAGGATGTAAGAGCGCAGGGGCTTTTGGACGGAATTACTTTTGAAGAATATACACTTGCAAATTCAGAAATGGTTAAGAAGGATGTTGATGATGAAATGATTACTCTCGTAGCAAATGCTACTGGTATCCCTGCTACAAACATTTCTATCATTGCATATGATGTACCTATTTTCCAGGCTGATGAAAATAGAGGACTTAAACCAACTGATATTGCACAGATTGCACTCATTGTTCTTATACTTGGATTGCTTGGATTTGTTGTATTTACAACTCTCAGAAAGGAAAAGCAGGAAGAGGTTCAGGAAGAAGAGCTTTCTGTTGAAAATCTTTTACAGACAACACAGGAGCAGTCTACAATTGAGGATATTGATGTAGAAAGTAAGTCAGAGGTAAGACAGATGGTTGAGAAATTCGTTGATGAAAACCCAGCATCTGCAGCGGCACTTTTGAGAAACTGGTTAAACGAGGAGTGGGGATAAATGGCAGCATTAGGAGATTCACAGGAATTACTTGGAATACAGAAGGCGGCAATTCTGCTTATTGCATTAGGTCCAGAAAGGTCCGCTACAATTTTTAAATATTTAAAAGAAGAGGAAATCGAAGATTTAACTCTTGAAATCGCTAATACAAGAAGTATAACTCCAGCCGTTAAGGAAACGGTTATAAATGAGTTTTATGAAGTGTGTCTTGCTCAGCAGTATATTGCAGAGGGTGGTATTGGATATGCTAAGGAGCTTCTTGAGAAAGCTCTTGGTGAGGATAAGGCGCTTGACGTTATTGGAAGACTTACTGCCTCACTTCAGGTTAAGCCATTTGAATTTATTAGAAAAACAGAGGCTTCGCAGCTTCTTAACTTTATACAGGATGAACATCCACAGACAATTGCACTTATATTGTCATATTTGAATCCGGGACAGGCGGCGCTTATTATTTCGGCACTTCCACCAGATAGACAGCCAGATGTTGCAAGACGAATTGCAACTATGGATAGAACAAGTCCGGATGTTATTAAGGATGTTGAAAAAATACTTGAATCTAAGTTATCATCACTCGTTAATCAGGATTACACAATTATTGGTGGTGTTGATTCAATCGTTGAAATTCTTAATACTGTTGACAGAAGTACTGAAAAACATATTATGGAAATTCTTGAAATGGATGAGCCTGAGCTTGCAGACGAAATTCGAAAGAAGATGTTCGTATTCGAAGACGTATTGCTGCTTGACGATAGATCAATTCAGAGAGTACTTCGTGATGTTGATAATGCTGACCTCGGAATTGCGCTTAAGGGTGCAAATGAAGAAGTTCAGAATGCTATATTTAACAACCTTTCAAAACGTCTTGCTACTATGATTCGAGAAGATATGGAATTCATGGGTCCTGTTCGTATGAAGGATGTTGAAGAAGCACAGCAGAAGATTGTTAATATTATAAGAAGACTTGAGGATTCAGGAGAAATCATTATTTCACGTGGTGGAGGAGACGAAATCATTGCATAATAATCTTCTTAAATCGGGTAACATTGTAAAAAAGGATAGTGCAAGAGTCATTGATTCTAATGAAAAAATAGCGGCCAGAATACAGTATCTCAATGAGATTTTAATGCGTGAGCCAGCATCGGGGTTTTCGGATGATTTTACCGAAGGACTTGAAGCTGAGCAGGTAGAACTTCTTCTTAATGATGAAGGTGGCGAAGCTGCATACTCAGGTGCACCAGTGCCATCGATTTCTGATGAAGAAATTCAGGCAATAAAGGAAGCGGCAGAAGCGGAAGCACAGAGTATAATAAGCGATGCGGAGAAGGAAGCTAAAAGAATCATTGATAGTGCAAATGATGAGGCTAGTGGAATTCGTGAAAATGCCAAGGCAGAGGGCTATGACGAAGGCTATAGAAACGGTGAGGCAGAAGGCTTAAGAATTGGCGATGAGGCTAGAGCGGAATGTGAAGCCAAGGAAAGAGAATTTCAGGCATATTATCAGCAGAAGCTTGAAGAACTTGAGCCTGTGTTTATTGAAAAACTCACCGATATTTATGAGCACATATTTAATGTTGAATTATCAGATAAAAAAGAGCTTATAATGTATCTTCTGTCTGATGCGATGCGAAATATTGATGGAAGTAAAAATTTCTTCATACATGTCTCAAAGGACGATTATGATTATGTCAGTGAAAACAAGGAGAGCCTTATGAGAGGTCTTCCATCAACAGCAGTTGTGGAAGTAATCGAGGATATTTCCCTTTCAAAGTCTCAGTGCTTTATAGAAGCAGAAGCAGGTATTTTTGACTGCGGACTTGACACAGAGTTAGCATTACTTAAGAAGGAACTGACACTTCTTTCATACAGAAAAGAATAAAAAGATGAATCTTAATAAATATAACAGTTTAGTACAAAAATCATATTTCAAACGACTTGGAAAAGTTGTTAACGTTGTAGGACTTACAATAGAGTCTAATGGTCCGGATGCAAAGCTTGATGATTTATGTAGAATAATTGTTAATGCAGAAGAAGATAAATATGTAATGGCTGAGGTTGTAGGCTTTAAAGATGGAAAGACGCTTCTTATGCCATTTGAAAATACAGAGGGTGTAGGCTCTGGATGTATTGTTGAGAATATGGGGTATCCGTTAAGTGTTGATGTTGGTGAGGATATGCTTGGTCATACACTTGATGGACTTGGAAGACCACTTGATGGCGATGGTTTTGTTAGTGAAACAAGCTATCCCATTGACGCTCCGTCACCAGACCCTCTTACAAGAGTTATTATTAGTGAGCCGCTTGCACTTGGGGTAAAAGCTGTAGACGGCGTTATGACAATAGGAAAAGGTCAGCGTATAGGTATATTTGCAGGTTCTGGTGTTGGAAAGTCAACACTTCTTGGAATGTTTGCGAGAAATACAAAGGCAGATATAAATGTTATTGCGCTTATTGGAGAGCGAGGCAGAGAGGTTAGAGAGTTCATTGAAAAGGACATGGGCGAGGAAGGAATGAAACGTTCTGTTCTTGTTGTTGCAACGTCAGATAAGCCTGCTCTTGTTAGAAGAAAAGCTGCTCAGACAGCAACTGCTATTGCAGAATATTTCAGAGACCAGGGTAAGGATGTCCTGCTTATGATGGATTCTCTTACACGATTTTCAATGGCACAGAGAGAAATAGGACTTGCATCAGGTGAGCCTCCAGTTACAAGAGGATATCCACCAAGCGTTTATGCACAGATGCCTAAGCTGCTTGAACGAGCTGGAAATGCTGCGGTTGGTTCAATAACCGGACTTTACACAGTTCTTGTAGATGGTGATGATTTTAACGAACCTATAACAGATACTGCCAGATCAATTCTTGATGGACATATCATGCTTGATAGAAAACTTGGACATAAAAATCACTATCCTGCAATTGATGTATTGCAGTCGATAAGTCGTTGTATGGGTCAGATTGCTACAAAGGAGCATAAGCAGGCAGCAGGAAAACTAAAAACAGTTCTTGCAACATATAATGAGGCAGAGGACCTTATTAATATTGGTGCATATAAGTCTGGTGCTAATCCTAATATCGACTATGCGATAGAGAAAATCGACAGTATAAATAACTATTTGTGTCAGGATGTCGACTCAAAGTACAGCTTAGAGGATGAGCTTGATATGCTTATGAACCTTTTTTAGTCGTTTAACTTACCGGAGGCAGGATGGCTAGATTCAGATATAGAATGCAAAATATTCTTGAGGTAAAAGAAAAGCTTGAAACTCAGGCAAAAAATGAATTCGCTCAGGCTAATGTAGCTCTTAGAACTGAAGAGGATAAGCTTGAGGAATTAAAAAAACGCAGAAAAGCGTATGAGGAAAGACTTCACGAGTTATATGAGGGAAATCTTGACTTAAGAGATATTAGCGAAACTTCTACGGCGATAGAAACAATAAAATACATGGAACAGGTTCAGATGATTTCTGTAAAAAATGCAGAAATTCAGGTTGAGAGAAAAAGAGAGGCCTTAAGCGACGCGGTTAAAGATGTCAAGACACACGAAAAGCTTAAGGAAAAGCAGTTTGAAGCATTTAAGGCGTCAGAGGCTGCAAAGGAAAGTAAAGAAATAGACGAACTTGTAAGCTACAGGTTTGGAGAGGCTTAGGGAGCTTATAATAGATGGCAGATGAATTAAATGCAAAAGATCAAAATAAAGGTGGAGGCTTTGATGTCT
>JAZQOO010000028.1:0-32648 GCA_045627905.1 Lachnospiraceae bacterium
AAAGTTAAGCCTGTTTCTAAGCAAATCCAAACTAATCCTAAGGTTGAAATTTGTGCTTTTGCTAATGGTACATGGCTTCGCGTGGCTGGTAAGCTTGTTAGAGATGATAGAATAGAAGCTAAGAAGCATATGCTTGATAACTATCCAAGCTTACAGGCGATGTATTCAGCAGACGATGATAATACAGAGGTGCTTTATTTTGAAAACGCAACAGCAATATTTTCATCATTTACAGAGGCACCAAAAGTAGTTGAGTTTTAAGCCAATTAGATGGAGATAAAAGTAAATGAAATGGATGGTTGCTTCAGATATACATGGTTCTGAGTATTACTGTAATAAAATAATGCAGGTATTTGAATGCGAAAAAGCTGATAAGTTGTTATTGTTAGGTGATTTGTTATATCATGGACCAAGAAACGACTTGCCTAGAGATTACAATCCAAAAGCTGTTATTGAAATATTGAATGCCAATAGAGAAAAAATATTGTGTGTCAGGGGGAATTGTGATGCCGAGGTTGACCAAATGGTTCTGAAATTTCCAATAATGGCAGAGTATGCTATTATAAACGCCGGAAATCAAATTATTTATGCAACACATGGACATATTCACAATAAAGAAAATTTGCCTCCGCTCAATAAAGGAGATATTTTATTGCATGGACATACGCATGTTCCCGCATGTGAGAACGTAGGAGATGTTATTTATATGAATCCAGGTTCAGTTTCAATTCCTAAAAATGAATCATATCATGGGTACATGATAATTGAAGATGATGTTTTTATCTGGAAGGACTTTGACGGGAAGATTAAAAGAAGATTGGATTCTGAAAAAGGTGAATGTTAAAATAAGTGATTTACATAAAATTTGGGGTATAGAAATGACTGTAAATGTACGTGAGTATAATGAAAACGACATACCATATATGATTAACATATGGAATGAGGTTGTAGAAGAGGGCGTTGCGTTTCCACAGGAGGAATTTCTTACTATGGAAACCGGTAAAGCTTTTTTTTTAGAGCAAACATATACTGCTGTAGCAGAAGATTTAGAGGGACAAATTTTAGGGTTATATATTCTTCATCCAAACAATATCGGAAGATGCGGACACATTTGTAATGCAAGCTATGCCGTATTATCTAAATTCAGAGGACTTCATATAGGTGAAAGACTTGTGTCAGACTGTCTAGTACAAGGAAAGAGGCATGGCTTTTTGGTACTTCAGTTTAATGCAGTTGTAGCTACAAATATCCACGCAAGACATTTGTATGAGCGACTCGGGTTTAAGCAGTTAGGGGTTATACCTAAAGGATTTAGATTGAAAAATGGTCAATTTGAGGATATTTGTCCATACTATCATGAGATATAATATGAATTCAATGAGAGAAAAATATAAAAGAGGTAAAAATGTTTAAGGTAATGTCTGCCGATGAGGCAATGGATTTAATAGAAACTGGAGATGTAATTGCGCTTAACTCGTTTCTTGGAATTGATAACCCTGTAGAGCTTCACGAAGCTTTATATGAAAGATATAGAAAGACTGGTTCGCCAAAGCATTTAACAATGGTTTCAAGTGCAGGATTTGGCGCATGGGATGAAGACAGGGCAGCTGAAGGATATATTCGTGATGGCGCAGTTGACAGAATTATTTGTGGACATTTTGGTGCTATGTACAGTACTAAAAAGCTTGTCTTAGAAGACAGATTTGAAGCATACAATTTGCCGCTAGGCTGTATTTCTCATGCTATTCGAGCACAGGCAGGCGGAATACCTGGGGCGCTTTCAAAGGTTGGTCTTGATATTTTCGTTGACCCAAGAATCGAGGGTCCAGGAATAAATAATATTTCAAAAGATGATTCGCTAGTTAAATACGTTGTACTTGACGGCGAGGAATTTCTTTACTATAAGCTGCCAAGATTTAATGTCGCCATAATTAAAGGAACGGCAGCAGACAGAAAAGGAAACATTTCTTTTGACGATATGTACACAGCAGGAGATGCACTATCGATTTGTCAGGCTGTAAAAGCAAACGGAGGAAAAGTAATAGTTCAGGTAGACAGGCTTGTTGTAAAAACCTCAAGACCACACAGTACTATTATTCCGGGTTGTCTTGTTGATGCGATAGTAGAAATAACACCAGAGCCAAGACATGCGGCGTATGAATCTCTTACAGGAAGCTTTGAGATACCATATTCGCAATGGCAGGACTGGGCAGAAATGCTCGAAAAACGCACACAAAAAAAGGACATAGTAAATATCAGTGCGGAAATAATTGGCAAAAGAGCGGCGCTTGAACTTACTGAGGATGATATTGTTAATATTGGTGTTGGAATTCCAGAGATGGTTTCAAAGTATGCCAGAGAGAATGGTATGCTAGATAAAATAACACTTACAGTGGAAGCTGGAGGAGTAGGTGGTTTTCCAGCCTCTGGCAAGGTGTTTGGAGCAGTTATCGGAGCTGATTCAATCTATGATATGGCAAATCAGTTTGACCTATATAATAATGGTGGTCTTGATATATGCTTTATGGGGGGAATAGAGGTTGATCGTTTTGGTAACGTGAATGCACATAAAGGACCAGGAGCATTTGCTGGAGTTGGTGGATTTGCAAACATTACAGCAAAAACGTCAACGGTTGTCTTTTGCTTAACATTTAATGCAAAGGGACTTAACGTCAATGAAAATGATGGTAAAGTAACTATCACAAATGAAGGTTCAATACCGAAATTTGTCGATGATGTTAAGAGTATCAGTTTTTCAGCAAAGCGTGCAAAGGAAAATGGACAGAAGGTTCTATATATTACGGAAAGATGTGTATTTGAGCTTGCAGATAAAGGACTTAAACTTACAGAGGTTTATCCAGGAATTGACATAGAAAGGGACGTACTAAGCAAACTGCCATTTGAGGTGGAGGTTGCTGAAGATTTGCTTGCAGATATATATTAGTTAATATACAAATGTTAAAAAATCGTAAAACAGCTGAAAATTGTGTGATTTATATTGTTATATTTATGACAATCTGTTACATTATAAATAATATGTAACATTTGGGCATAAATAGCGTTGTTTGAGGAGAAAAGATATGAAGGTAAAGTTTGGTATTAGAGCAAAGCTGCTGACATTTATTTTGCCAGTTGTTGCAGTGGCACTTATATTAGTTGTTGCTGTTTCGTATTTTGATTCAAAAGAGAGCATACAGAGTAAGACAGAGCTATTACTTGAATCTGAGGCAACATCAGCAGCCAATTCTGTAGAAGCGTGGATGGCAAATGATTTAGGCATACTTGATACTATGGCAAATGCCGTTGTTGATTTACAAATGACAGATGAAGATTTGCTTTCATATGGTGAAAATTTCCTTGAAAGCTATGACAGTTTCCCTGATGGTATTTATGTTACAACAGAAAAGGGCGAATATTTAGATCCAAGTGGATATGTTATGGAAATGGACCCTAGAGAAGGTGACTGGTGGAAAGAAGGACAGTCACATATAGATGGATTCAAATATGGCAATCCTTATTTAGATACTATGACAAAGGAATTTGTCGTTTCAGCAACTCGTTATATTAAGAATTTCAATGGTCGTGCAATTGTTATTTCAGCAGATATTCATTTATCAAAAATGTCTGAGATAGTTTCTGAGCTTGTAGTTGAGGGTAACGGCGATGCGTTTATTATGAATGCAGAGAATGGCGCAATTTTGGCACATGCAGATGATACTCTTCTTGGTTTAGAGGCTGAGGCAATTGAGGATAGCTATTATAAGTTGGTATTTGACAGTATTAATTCTGGAAGTGAAGCTGTGGAAACATTCAAATCAAAGGCAGGTAAATATATGACCTGTGCTAGAAATATTGAAGGTACAAGCTGGTACATTGTAACACGTGCATTACAGTCAAATATTTACGAAGATATTTATAAATTAGGATCATTACTTGTAGTTATGGGTATTGTGGCTGTACTTGCGGTAGCAGGTGTTGTAATGGTTATTGTTAATCAGACAACAAAGCCTATTGTGGATTTAACAAAAACTATCCAGAATGTTACAAACGGTGACTTTACAACTGTAATAAATGCAAAAGGTTCAGATGAAATATCAGTCATGGCAAAATGTATGTCAGAGTTCCTTGAGGTTATGCGTAAGACTCTTGGAACAATTATTACTATTTCAAATGATATAGATAGTAAAGCACAGGGCTCTAACGCTATTTCAGGTGAGTTATATTCATCAGCTGAGGGCCAGTCAGAATCGATGGATCAGCTTAGAGATAATTTGGAAGAATTAGTTCAGTCAATTGGTGCTATTGCTGAAAGTGCAACAACACTTGCAACGGTCGTTGCTGAAACTAACGATGAAGGTAGTCAGGCATTAGTTAATGTCAAGTCAACCATTAGCGAGGCTGAAGGTGGCAGAACAAGTATGATTTCTGTTAATGAGTCAATGATTGAAATGGAATCAGGAATGGAAATTCTTGAACGTTCTATTACTGATGTAGGAGAGGCTGCTATTAAGATTAATGAAATTACAGCAACAATCAGAAGTATTGCAGAGGAAACAAATCTTCTTTCCTTAAATGCCTCAATTGAAGCTGCGAGAGCAGGAGAAGCAGGTAAGGGATTTGCAGTTGTTGCTACTGAAATAAAGACACTTGCTGAAACATCTGCTGATGCAGCTACAGAGATTTCAAAGCTTATTGATGAAGTTACAAATCAGATTGATATAACTGTCCAGCAGAGCCAAAATTCAATGACACAGATACACAGCAGTGCAGATTATGTTAAAGCAGCCAGTGAGCAGTTTGATACTATATTTAAGAGCATTGAGGCAACAAGCAGTATTATTTCAAGCATGATAGGTAAAATTGCTAACGTAAATGATGTGGCAACTAATATGGCCGCAATAACAGAAGAACAGTTAGCATCTGCAGAAGAAATAGAAGCTACAGCTACAAATATGCAGGAGCTTGCAGGAACAGTTACAGATAATAGTGCAACAGTTAGAAGCGATTCTGATATGTTAGCTGGAACAGCAAATAATCTTAAGGAAGAAATTTCGAGATTCCAGATTTAATTAATAGATTAAATGAACAAAGAAGATATAATACTTCAAAATAGATTAAGAGATTTAGCCGAGCGGTGCCATAAAAACAACATGTACACGTTTACCGAGTTTTTAAGTCTCTCGGATGCTGCGGTATATTATTCTATTGAATCAGAACTACGTTATGTAAAGGCTACAATGTTCGGTGGAAATGATATATGTGAACGAAAGATACTTCGTTTTGGCAGTGAAGAACAACTTGGGTATGTTGAGGATTTTCCAATTGCTGTTTTATGTATCAAACCATTGATGGCAAAGTTTTCGGATGATTTATCACACCGTGACATATTAGGTTCTCTAATGAATCTCGGTATAGAAAGAAGCGTTTTAGGGGATATTTTTATTGAGGATAATGTTGCATATATATTTTGTTTAAATAGTATTGCAGATTATTTGTGTGAAAATATAAGCAAAGTGAAGCATACGTCAGTTATATGCAATAAAGTAGACAGCATTCCATCCCTTAAGAAAGCTGAACTTAGTGAAAAGGCCATTCAGGTACAGTCCGAAAGAATAGACGGCGTAATTGCAAAGGTTTTAAATATGTCAAGAAGTCAGTGTTCGGTTCTGTTTAGTGATAGAAAGGTTTTTGTAAACGGAAGACTAAATGAGAATAGCAGTTATACACTTAAGTGCGAAGACATCGTGACAGTAAGAGGATTTGGAAGATTTATTTATAAAGGTGTCAATGGAACGAGTAAAAAAGGTAAGCTATATGCCAAAGTGATGGTTTAGCATATAGTGTAGACAGAAATATAATGTTGCGTCATATAAATAATGATTAATTTGCATGGCTTAAAATATATAAATGAGATGCATTATATATAAAAGAAAAGTAAGCTAAGCAAATTTTAGCTTTTATCATGAATAAAAATAAACTGTTATATATCAAACGGTATATAGCAGTTTATTTTTTTTATATTTGTTATCAATATACGTATATGATAACTTGTCTAAAAATCATATGTGGGGAACGTTATGTTTTTAACACCAAAGGAAACAGTAGAACAAGTAAAGCAATGTACTACATAGTTGTAACATTTGAAGTATTAACAATTGAATTTTTAACAGTAGGTGTAATCGCAGGAATATTTTATCTATATGATAAATTAACTGCAAAATAATTATGTTGAAGCTGCGAACCTTATTATCTTTCCAGCGTTTTCGCTCACAACCATTTGTCAAACATCCATGGATAATAAGGTTCCGCTTTATTTAATTAAATAACGAAATTGTACGCTCTGCGAACCATTTGCGTTATCATGAATAACGAAATGGCACGCTCTGCGAACCATTTGCGTTATCATGAATTAAAAAGTCCATAAAAATGTACTTCCAAAACCCTCGTATGTTTGGTATATTTATAGTATCAAACATATGGGGGTATTATTATGTCTGAAGATAAGGAAACTAAAAAGAAAGGTCCAAGAAGTAATCAGAAGCTAAAAATAATGTATCTTATGAAGATTTTACTTGAGAATACAGATGAAACTCACAGTATTACACTTCAGCAGATTATGGAAAAGCTTGCGGGGTATAATGTTACCTGTGAGAGAAAAAGTCTTTATACAGATATAGAACATCTTCGCCAGTATGGGCTTGATATATATGGTGAACAAAAGGACAGAACATATTACTACAGAGTAGTTAACAGGCAGTTTGAACTAGCAGAGCTAAAGCTTTTAGTTGATTCAGTACAGTCTGCCAAGTTTATTACCGAAAAAAAATCAAATGAGCTTATAAAGAAAATAGAAGCACTTGCAAGTAAATACGAAGCTCAGGAATTACAGCGTCAGGTTTATGTTTCTGGTCGTGTCAAAACGATGAATGAAAGTATTCTCATAAATGTAGATGCAATTCATCAGGCAATTAACACAAACAGCACAATTCAGTTTAAATATTTTAAATGGACACCGAATAAGGAAATGGAGCTTCGTCATAATGGAAAAATATACGAGGTAAGTCCGTGGGCTCTTTCGTGGGATGATGAGAATTATTATATGGTTGCATTTGATTCAGAGGCCAATATGATAAAGCATTATCGTGTTGATAAGATGCTGAAAATATCTGTTACTGACAATAAAAGAGAAGGTAAGGAGCATTTTAAATCATTTAATATGGTGGATTATTCAAAAAAACTTTTTGGCATGTTTGATGGTGAGGAAGAAACAGTAAAAATGCTCTGTGATAATTCCCTGGCAGGAGTTATGATTGACAGATTTGGAAAAGATGTCAGAATGTTAAAGGCTGATGACGAACATTTCACAGTATCGGCAAAGGTTGCAGTAAGTAATCATTTTCTTGGTTGGGTTATTGCTCTAGGAGCTGGTGTTAGAATAGTTGAACCTGAGTCAGTTGTTAACAGGATTAAGGCTGAAATAAAAAGATTAAGTGATACATACGCAAACATATAAATGAAGGGATGATATGTTATTTGAACGAATAAAAAATAATAAAATTAAAACTCCATTTAAAGATATTAGCGCTGGTGTAATAATTGCACTTGTGTCTATTCCTATTGCCATGGGTTATGCCGGGATTGCAGGACTGCCTGTTATTTACGGACTGTATGGTTCGTTTTTACCTATATTGATTTACGGGCTGATGACAACATCGCCACAGTTCGCAGTAGGTGTTGATGCAATGCCGGCAGCTATGGTTGGAACACTTATTGCAACTCTGATGCTTGAACCGGGCTCTGATAAGGTAATGGCACTTGTTCCAATGGTTTCTCTTTTAGTGGGCATTTGGTTTATTATTTTCTATTTTATGAAAGCAGGACGAATAGTAAAATATATATCAAATCCTGTTATGGGAGGTTTTATTTCAGGTGTTGGTTTTACTATAATTCTGATGCAGCTTCCAAAGCTGTTTGGTGGCAATCCAGGGACAGGAGTGTTAATAAAGCTATTAACTAATATTTTATCGGAAATTGATAATTTTAATGTATTGTCAGCTGTTTTGGGTTTTGGAACAGTAATTATAATTCTTGTATGTAAAAAATATATTCCGAAAATACCAATGACTGTTGTGATGCTGCTTGTTGGTGCATTACTTCAGGTTATGTTTTCACTTGATAAGTATGGTGTAAAGCTTTTGCCAGCAGTTGAAGCTGGTTTGCCAAAGCTTGTTTTACCTGATATAAGCTGCCTTTTGGGGCATGCCATAACAATAATCTTAGAATCCTTTAGTATAGCGGCTGTAATAATGGCACAGACGCTTCTTGCAACTGGTAGCTATGCTGCAAAATATGGAGATAATATTGACAATAACAGAGAACTTTTAGCCTATGCAGGAATGAATTTTGCAAGTGCTTTTGTAGGCTGTTGTCCAGTGAATGGCTCTGTTTCAAGAAGCGGTATGGCAGATTCTCTCGGGGTAAGAAGTCAGTTAATGTCAATATCTGCAGGTGTTACAATGATTATTATTTTGTTATTTGGAACACCGGTTTTACGATATCTTCCAGTACCTGTACTTACAGGAATAGTGATGACTGCATTGATAGGTATTCTTGATTTCAAAATGTTTTCAAGACTTTTTGAAACGTGTAAAAGCGAATGGGTTATATTTATGCTTTCCTTCTTTGGAGTACTTGTTTTAGGTACAGTAAATGGAGTAATTGTTGGCTGCGTTCTTTCGTTTTGGGAGGTTTCTGTAAGAGCTGCTTCTCCACCAGCGTGCTTTGTTGGAAGAATAAAGGGACATGGCAATTTTTATTCTCTTTCAAGAAATACACATGCTAAGCCTATTAAAAATACTGTCATATACAGGTTTAGTGGAAATCTGTTTTTTGCAAATATAGATAAATTTGAGAATGATATTTTATCAGCTATAACAGACGATACGCATCAGGTTGTCGTTGATGCCAGAGGAATTGGAAGTATAGATATAACATCTGTTGACAGGCTTGTAGCATTTGTGGAACAGATGAAGAGAAGAAATATACGGTTTTATATTACTGAACATGAAAGCTCGCTTAATGATCAGATAAGAACTCTTGGCGGAGAAAAATTGCTTGATAGCGGAGTTATTAGAAGAACGATTACTTTGGCTTTGCGAGATGCCGGACTTGAAAAGCCATATGAGTTAGAGGGCGCTGGCTTTGAAGATGATATTGATTATACGGAGTCTGAGGAAAAGCTTGCAGAGTTTGAATGGGCATTTGGAAATGATGCTGAGAGTAGAATCCAAATGCTTGCTGATTCGGCAGCAGACGAGCTTGTAGAACAGGTGACAAATCACGAAGAACATATTTCTATTTTGGAAAATCATGGAGCAATAACAAAGTGGGGTATGTTAGGTTTATTTGACGAACAGGAATTCTGGGATTTCCTTGAGGCGAGATTTGAGGAAATGGTTTCTGATGGTGTATTAAAGTCTGAGGATGCTGAGTGGATAGAAAAGCGAATTGAAGAAAGACGTCATATAGGTGAGGACAGACTTAGTAAACTTAATCCAAAGGCTAAAGAGATTCTTAGAGAGCACAGAGAAAAAATACTTGAATATTTAGGCAGGTAGGAGGAAATAAATATTATGAACATTTTGATACAAATAGTTTTACTTATAGTTGGCTTTATAATGCTTGTTAAGGGTGCAGACTGGTTTGTCGATGGAGCGGCTGGAATTGCTGCAAAGCTTGGAATACCAGAGCTTATAATAGGATTAACAATTGTAGCGATGGGAACAAGTGCACCTGAAGCAGCAATTAGCATATCGTCATCACTTAAAGGAAGTGCTGACATTGCGGTTGGTAATGTCTTAGGCAGTAACATAATGAATATATTATTGATACTCGGTATTACTGCAATTATTTCATCACTTTCAGTACAGAAATCTACAGTTAGATATGAGATTCCATTTGTAATTGTAATTACAGTTATTTTAATGGGATTAGGACTTTTTGATAATAGTCTTACAGTAATTGACGGAATTGTACTTTGGGCACTTTTTATTACATATCTTATATATCTTTTCGTTATGGCAAAAAATGGAAATGAAGACGCGCTAGAGGAAGTGGATATAAACGAAAACGATACAATTTTAAAGCTTATCGCTATGACTATTATAGGAGCTGTAGTTATTGTTATAGGAAGTAATATTACTGTTGATGCGGCAACAAATATTGCCAAAGTATTAGGAATGAGTGAAAGACTTATAGGACTCACGATTGTGGCGTTTGGAACGTCGCTGCCTGAGCTTGTAACATGTATTGTGGCAGCTTCAAAGAATAAAGCAGACATTGCGATAGGAAATATAATCGGTAGTAATATTTTTAATATTTTGTTCGTTCTTGGAACATCTGCGTTTATTACACCAGTTGCATATCAATCAGTATTTACTGTTGATAGTATAATCTGCATAGTAGCAGTTTTAATACTGTTTACACTTGTGCTTAATAAGGATAGAAGATTAAAGAGACTTGGTGGAATAATAATGCTTTTAGCATATGTTTGTTATTTTGTATATCTTCTTAAAATGTGAGACTAGTACATTATCCTGCAAATAACTACACCAAATATCCATCTGCTTCATCAGAAAAACTTGACACAGCAAAAATAAATGGATTGAAGAATTTGTGGCACAATGGTATAATTTGAAGCTGTAATATTAATATTGAGGATTTGATTATTAAATCCTAAGAGGAGGAAAAATGAAAAAATTATTGTCAATTCTTATTTCAGCATTGTGTATTGCATCACTTGTTGGCTGTGGTGCAGGCAGTGCAAAAACAGAGTCACAGGATGCAGCAAAGGAAACAACTGAGAATGGTTTAAAAATAGCTATTGTTTCTAGCCCATCAGGTGTAGATGATGGTTCATTTAACTATGACAACTATCAGGGTATTCTTTCATTCATCGAAGAAAATGAAGGTGCAACAGTAACTCCAATTCAGGAGACTACAGGTGACACACAGGCAGCAGTTCAGGCAGTTGCAGATGTAATCGCAGATTATGATGTTATCGTATGTTGTGGATTCCAGTTCGCTGGTATTGGTGATTTTGCAGCTGATAATCCAGATAAGAAGTTTATTCTTATTGACTCATGGCCATCAGTTGATGGACAGGAGCTTGCAGCAGATGCACCTATTGATAATGTATATGCATGCTACTTTGCAGAACAGGAATCAGGTTTCTATGCAGGTATTGCAGCAGCACTTACTACAAAGACAGGTAAGGTTGCATCAGTTCATGGAATCGCATTCCCTTCAAATGTTAACTATCAGTATGGTTTTGAATGCGGTGTTAAGTATGCAAATGAAACAGAAGGTTTAAATGTTGAAGTTGTAGAGCTTCCTTCATACGCAGGAACAGATGTTACAGGAGCAAATGTAGGTGGTAACTATGTTGGTTCATTCAGCGATGAAGCTACAGGTAAGATTGTTGCTGAGAACTTGATTTCAGAAGGTGTTGATATCATGTTCGTAGCTGCTGGTGCTTCAGGAAATGGTGTGTTCACAGCTGCAAAGGAAGCTACAGATACATACGTAATTGGATGTGATGCAGACCAGTTTAATGATGGTGCAAGCGGAGATAAGAACGTAGTTCTTACATCAGCACTTAAGGTTATGCACTTAGCTAACTATAATCAGCTTAATCTTATTAAGGAAGGCGCATTTAAGGGCGCAAATGAAACACTTAATGCTTCAGGAGATTATACAGGATACGTTAGCGAAGAAGGACGTAACCAGCTTACTTCTGATGTTATTGAGAAAATAGATGCTGCTAAGGCACTTGTAAAGGAAGGAAAAATCGTTCCTGCAGCAAACTTTAATGGAATTACACCAGAAACATTTACTTGGTAAAATAAATAATGTAAAATCTCTTGCCATATTTGTGGCAAGAGATTTTTTTTGACCGAAATGTCGTATGATGATACAATTAATTAATAATGTGTCAGACTGTTGAAAAAAGACGGAGGCGAATGATGGCTGAATATGAGTATATAGTCGAGATGAAGGGAATTACAAAAAAATTTCCTGGAATTATTGCTAATAATAATGTATCAATTCAAATAAAAAAAGGCGAAATATTCGCTATTCTGGGCGAAAATGGTGCCGGAAAATCAACACTTATGAGTATGCTTTTTGGTATGTATGAGCCAGATGAAGGTGAGATTTTTATTAGAGGAAAGAAGGTCAATATAAATTCGCCTAATATTGCTACAGAGCTTGGAATAGGTATGGTACATCAGCATTTTAAGCTTGTGAGTGAATATACTATAGCTGAAAATATTGTCATGGGAATGGAGCCTGTAAAGAAGCTGTTAGGAATCATACCTGTTGTTGATACAGAAAAGGCAAATCATGAAATTGCTGATTTATCAGAGAAATTCGGTCTATATGTTAATCCAACAGATATAATAAAGAATGTAAATGTTTCGACACAGCAAAGAGTTGAGATATTAAAGATGCTATACCGCGAAGCGGAAATACTTATTTTGGATGAACCGACTGCTGTGCTTACACCACAGGAAATAGCTGCCCTGCTTGATATTATCAGGGAGCTTAGAAATAATGGAAAAACTATTATTTTAATAACACATAAGCTTGATGAAATAAAGCAGATTGCTGACCGCTGTGCAATACTTAATAGAGGCTGTCTAATTGATGTTAGGGATGTTGCTACTACCTCAACTAAAGAAATGGCAAATCTCATGGTAGGAAGGGAGGTTTCTTTTAGTACAAAAAAGAAGCCAGCCGAAATGAAGGAAAATGTTATTGAAGTGAAAAATATCACTGTAGTTGATGCAAATAATTTCCCAGTAGTGAAAAATGTTTCTTTAAATATAAGGTCAGGGGAAATTTTAGCTATAGCTGGTGTAGCGGGAAATGGTCAGGTAGAGGTTGCTGATGCAATTGCCGGAATGCTGCCAGTAAGTAGTGGACATATTATTTTAGATGGTGAAGATATAACGACAGCTTCTATCAGACAGAGAATTGAGAAAGGAATAGCTTATATTCCAGAAGACAGAACTAGCACAGGTCTTGTTCTTGATTATGATATAAATAGTAACTTTATTTTAAAGGATTACTATAAAACAGAATATCACAAGGCAAAAAATGTGCTTGATAGTGAGGTTATTGAAGCAAAGGGTGAAGCTCTTATAAACGAGTATGATATTAGATGCAGCAATGGTGGAAAAACTATCTCAAGGTCTATGAGTGGTGGCAATCAGCAAAAAGTTATTATTGCGAGAGAAATAAATTTGTTTTCAAAATTAATGATATTTGTTTTCCCGACAAGAGGACTTGATATTGGAGCAATAGAAAATATTAGAAAAATGATTATAAAAGAGCGAGACAAAGGAAAGGCAGTGCTTCTTGTTTCACTTGAGCTTGATGAAATAATGGATATTTCAGATACTATAGCAGTTATTTATAATGGTGAAATTCAAAAAATTGCGCCAGTAAGTGAACTTACTAAGCATGAAGTTGGCGAATTTATGATGGGAATAGGAGGAAGCAATAAATGAATATAAAAAAAATTATTGATGGATTAAAAATTCCCGTATTCGCTGTTATTTTTGCTTTAGTAATTGGCGCGATAATAATAATGCTGACGGGTAGTAACCCTATTGTAGCATATCGAAGTCTTTTACAGGGATGTGGAATACTTCATAAAAATTCATATGCCAGCTCAAAAGGACAGATTACGGATTTACTTAGCTTTATAGATTTTTTCACGCCGATGATATTTGCTGCACTTGCTATTGCAGTTGCTCTAAAGTGTGGTTTATTTAACATTGGTGTATCTGGACAGATGTTGGCGGCTGGATTTTTAGCTACTGTTATTGTTGGGTATAGTTCTTTACTTCCAGCAGTATCGAAGATGTTAGTTATTGTGATAGGTATAATTGTCGGATGTATAGCAGGTGCTATAATAGGCTTCCTAAAATATAAATTCAACA
The DNA here is from genome assembly GCA_045627905.1 of Lachnospiraceae bacterium. GTDB lineage: Bacteria > Bacillota > Clostridia > Lachnospirales > Lachnospiraceae > UBA2868. The sequence continues at coordinate 14,007 of JAZQOO010000028.1, forward strand.
TAAATGAAGTCGTTTCTACAATAATGTTTAACTATATCATACAGTATGTTACTAGCTTTATGATTAATACATATTACGTAGATCCGGTTTCGAGACAGTCAAAGGCTATTTCACAAAATGCCAGACTTACACTTAAGGATGTCAGAATTGGCGGATATAAAATGGATATTCCGATAGGTGTAGTTATTGCAATAATTGCAGTAGTTGTGGTTTATTTTATTTTAGAAAAAACAACGTTAGGATATGAGTTGAAAGCAGTGGGATATTCTAGACATGCTGCAAAATATGCAGGTATAAATGTTGGAAGAAGTATTGTTATCGCTATGACAATATCAGGTGGGCTTGCAGGATTAGCAGGTGTTACATATTACTTAGGATATGTTGCATCAATACAGCCAAAGGTGCTTGTGGCAACAGGCTATGATGCAATTGCTGTATCGCTTCTTGGTAATAATAATCCTTTTGGAATTATTCTTTCGACGATTCTTGTTTCTATTATAGACAATGGAAGTACATATATGAAATCGTCTGCTGGTGTTGAGACAGAAATAGCATCAGTAATAACAGGAATTATTCTTATATGCAGTGCAAGTAATGTGTTTATAAAAAAATATTTAGAACAGCGTAATGTGGCAAAAAAAGAAAAGAAGGAGGTGGCATAAATGAATACAATAATCATTGATGGATTATCGTTTGCTCTTCCGTTATTTATTATGGCGATAGGTGGTATATATTGTGAAAAAAGTGGCGTAACAATGCTTGCGGTTGAAGGACTTCAGGGCTTTGGCGCTTTCGTTGGCGCATTTGTTGCTGTTATTATTCAGAAACAGATGCCAGCTGGAACGATGCTTCCTTTTTATTCTGCAGTGCTTTTCGCGGCAATAGGTGGTGCAATATTTTCGCTTATTCATGTTGCCCTGTGTCTTAAATTTAAAGCAAATCAGGTAATCAGTGGTGTTGTTGTCAATATAATGGCAATGGCAATGACTGGATATTTAACTAAAATGATAAATAAGCTTTTATTTAAATCTACTTCGGATAAATTTCTTCTTGAGGTATCGGAGAGAATAACAGTGGCTGGAGTATCGAAAATCCCTGTAATTGGAGCTGTTTTTACAAATGTTTATCCATTTGAAATAATAATAATTATAGTGGCATTTATTGCATGGTTTATTATGTATAAGACAATATTTGGAATGCATCTTAGAGCCTGCGGTGATAATCCACATGCTGTTGATGCGGCGGGAGGAAACGTTTTAAATATTCAGACTATGGCGATAATGATTTGTGGTTTTCTATCAGGAATTGGTGGAATGTGTTTTGCGTATTCTATATCTGCAAATTTCTCATCAAGCATATATATGGGATATGGTTACTTAGCAATTGCAGCTTTAATATTTGGTAACTGGAAAATTTTGCCGACGCTTGGAGCGTGTCTTTTATTTGGGTTTGCAAGAAGTGGTGGATATAAAATAGTAAGTATATTAAAAATGCCTAGCAGCTATCAGGATTTGGTAATGATTCTTCCATATGTTGTTACATTGCTGTTATTAATTATTTTCTCAAAGTCAAATGGAGCACCAAGGGCATTAGGTGTATCGTATGATAAAGGATCAAGATAAAAGAGGGGAAATGCCTGACGGCATTTCTTCTTTAGTTGAAAATGTACAAAAATAATGTATAATATAATTGGTTGTTTGTAAACATTGTTTATTATTTAACAAACTAGTGGTTTTGAAATTAATTTTCAAGCAAACATAATATGAAAGAAGGGAAACTTCAGTATGGACTTAAATGTATCTTCAATTTTAGGGTTTTACGGATCTGATGAAGCAAGTCATTATGTGTTTAGACATGCTGTGAGACTCAAGGAAAATGTCACAAAGGAATGCCTTGAGAAAGCTGTTCAGATTTCAATGCAGAGATATCCTTACTATTCAATCGAGGTGAAAGCTAAGGATGATGATGGAAATTACAGTATTGAACATAATGATAGACCTGTTGTTGTAGCCAAGGCACAGGATGCAGTAAAGCTTTTGTCTAAAGAAGCAAATTATCATATGCATGTTATTTGTTACAAAGGACATAACATATTTTTTGATGTGCATAAGGCGTTTGCAGAGCCTGTTATGTATATGAAATTTGTAAAGACGGTAATTTACTATTATCTTATAGAAAAGTATCACTGTGATTTAAATACTGTTGGAATTAGACTTGCTGATTCGAGACTTCATGCAGGGGAATGTGAAGACCCGCTTAATATATTAGAACCGGAAATACTTGATGAGATAGAGGTTGAGGATTCAGAAGCAGAAACTGAAGATGAAATGGAAGATGAAGATTGTGGAAATGAACAGTCATTTATTATGAAGTTTTCTGACTTCGGTTACGAAAAGAAGAAAACTTTGTACAGAATCGAAATGGATGAAAAATCATTTGTTCAGTATTCAAAACAGAGAGATGGAAGCCCAGCGGCGGTTCTTTCATCATTTATGTTCAAGGCTATTTCAAATGTTCATCCTGATTTAGATAGAGAAATTGTATGCGGAATGTACCATAATGCAAGACATGCTACAGATAATTTGAAAACACATTGTAATATTTCTAATATAGTAACTGTACCATATAGCCCTAAGCTTAAGGATAAAGATGTGCCATTTCTTGCAACAGTTACAAGAGGCAGAGTCATAATCAATTCTGAGGATGAGGTTGTAAGAAAAGGTCTTGAGGATAAAGTGCTTCAGTGTAGAGAAGTTCTTGCAGAAAGTGGACTTGAGAATAAGCGTAGGGTAGCTCATTCCATTATGGAAAGAAAGTACAAAAATATTACTTATCAGATAAAATATATTGGAAAAATATTATTTGGTAATCTTGAGCCATACATTGAAAGTATGTATACATACGAGGATACGGGAATAGTTGATTTGAGAGTAGTAATAAATGTTATACATAATCGTTTTTGTATATCGTTTATGCAGGAATTCAGCAATGATGTGTATGTTAAGGAATTTGTCAGAATACTTGAGGAAACAGGAATTGTAGTAGATGTGGCAGGTCCAAAGGATAACAGAACACCAGAGGTTGACGCGGATTAATAATAAATCATAACATAAATATATTGTACTAAGGAGAAGAGCATTGTATAAGAAAATTGAGTTGCAGGATTATGAAGTTACAAAGAGAGCAAAAAGTTTTCAGCATAAATTCATGAAGCTTATTCTTGGAAATCCTCCAGGAGTATGCCCTATATCAACAGTTTTAGCTTATTTGCAGACAGCAAGAAGTCAGACTTGTGGTAAATGTGTACCATGTCGTGATGGGCTTGAAGAAGTAGAGTTTTTACTTAAGAAAATCCAGGATGGTAAAGCTGACGAGACAGATTTCGAAAGACTTATTTTCACATCAGCCAATATAAGAGATTCAGCAGACTGTGCTATTGGATATGAAGCTGCCAGCGTTGTTTATGACAGTACATTCCAGTTTAGAGAAGAGTATGAAAGTCACATAAAGGAACGTTCATGTAGCGAAGATATGGGGCAGAAGATTCCTTGTGTTTCATTTTGTCCAGCTCACGTTGATGTACCGGGCTATGTGGCACTCATAAAAGAGGGAAAATATGCCGAGGCAGTTGGACTTATTCGTCATGAAAATCCGTTCCCAACTGTATGTGCATTTATTTGTGAGCATCCATGTGAAGAAAAGTGTAGAAGAAACATGATTGACTCACCTATTAATATTCGTGGTCTTAAAAAGTATGCAGTGGAAAAAATAGCTGCGGACCATGTAAAGATTCCACCAGTAAACGTTCCAACAGGTAAAACAGTTGCCGTTGTAGGTGGTGGACCTTCTGGACTTACAGTTGCTTATTATCTTGCACTTATGGGACATAAGGTTGTGATTTATGAAAAACACGATAAGCTCGGTGGAATGTTAAGATATGGTATTCCTAACTATCGTCTTCCAAAAAACAGATTAGATGAAGACATCAGAGCAATTCTTAGTACAGGAAATATAGAGGTTAAGTTCAATGTTGAAGTAGGAAAAGATTTTGATGTTGAACAGCTAGAGAAGGAATACGATGCTGTATATATTGGAATTGGTGCTCAGATTGCAAAGAATATTCCAATTGAAGGAATGGATGCAGAGGGAGTATATGCAGCAGTTGATATGCTTGGCGAAATAGGAAAGGGTAATCCACCTGATTATACTGGAAAGGGTGTTGTTATAGTAGGTGGTGGTAATGTTGCAATGGACTGTGCGCGTTCAGCAATCCGTCTTAAAGCAAAAGAGGTTACACTTATATGCCGTGAGCGTCAGGTAGATATGACAGCACTTCCAACAGAAATACAGGGAGCAATTGAAGAGGGCGCAGAGCTTCTTACACAGAATGCACCTCTTAGAATTTTAAAGGATGAAAATGGCAAGGTTTGCGGATTTGAAATGCAGCCACAGATTATAAGTCAGTATAATGAATGGGGTCTTCCTACAGTAAGAAATGCTGATTGTGCCCCAGCTGTTCAGCCTTGCGATATTGTTCTTATGGCGATTGGTCAGGATATTGTTTCAAAGCCATTTGAAAAATACGGAGTTTCACCAAGACATACTATTATTACAGATGCCTCAACAAAGGTTAGAAATGGAAGTAAAGTATTTGCCGGTGGTGACTGTGTACTTGGACCTGCAACAGTTATTAAAGCGATTGCAGCAGGTAAGGTCGCAGCTTTAAATATTGATGAATATATGGGATATCATCATAAATATATGGATGAAATAGAAATACCGTTCCCAGAAGAAAATAATAAGACACATATTGGTCGTGTTAATCTTACAGAACGTTCAGCAAGAGAAAGAAAGCTCTCATTTGATCCAGTAGAAAATAATATGACAGATGAAGAAGCTATGCAGGAATGTTCAAAGTGCTTAAGATGTGACCACTTTGGTATTGGTGTTGTTGAAGGAGGAACAGTATGAATATAGTACTTGATGGAATTACATATCAGGTTGAGTCAGGAATGACTATTTTAGAAGCTGCCGAAATGGCAGGGATAAATATTCCTACACTTTGTTATTTGAAAGATATTAATGAGGTTGCTTCATGTAAAATGTGTGCAGTTGAAGTTGAGGATGTTTCAAAGCTTGTAACAAGCTGTAACACAAAGGTAAAAGAGGGTATGATTATTCATACTAATTCAGACCGTGTTGTAAATCATAGAAAGGAAGTGCTTAAATCACTTCTTGCAAAGCATGATGCAAGATGCTTCTCATGTAGCAAATCTGGTGAATGTAAGCTTCAGGAGGTTTCTAGAGAATATGGAATAACACAGGCTGAATTTGTCGGAAATAAAGTTAATGTTGAGGCAAAGGATGCAAGTCCTTTCTTAACATATTATCCAGATTTATGTATTAATTGTCAAAGATGTGTAAGTGTATGTAATAAAATAGTTGGTAATGGTGCGCTTCATAATAAAAAGCTTGGTACAAGAACAGTTATTGATGCACCATTTGGTAAAGACTGGAAGGATACTGACTGTGAATCTTGTGGAAACTGTGCAAGAGTATGTCCAACAGGCGCACTTGTTACAAAGAATGCTGCAAAATACAATGTTGGTGAAGTAGAAAAGGTTAGAACTACATGTCCTCATTGTGCTACAGGATGCCAGTACGATTTAGTTGTTAAGAATAATCGCATTCTTGATGTACTTCCAGCTGACGGACCATCAAACCATAATCTTCTATGTGTAAAGGGTAAATTTGGTTCGTTTAATTTCGTACACTCACCAGAACGTATTAAGTATCCTCTTATCAGAGATAGAAGGACTGGAGAACTTGAGCGTGCATCATGGGAAGAAGCGCTTAATTTGATTGCTGATAAGTTCATGCAGATTAAGAAACAGTATGGTCCAGATGCATTAGCAGGTTTTGCATGCTCACGTTCACCTAATGAAGATTGTTATATGCTTCAGAAAATGGTAAGATGTGCATTTGGAACAAATAATGTTGATAACTGTGCACGTGTGTGCCATTCTGCTACAGTAGCTGGTCTTGCGATGACATTAGGTTCAGGAGCAATGACAAACACAATTGAAGACATAACAAAGGATTCAGATGTAATTATGCTTGTGGGTTCAAATCCTGAAGAAGCACATCCAGTTATTGGTATGCAAATAAGACAGGCTGTTGATAGGGGAACAAGACTTATCGTTGTTGACCCAAGAGATATTGGACTTTCAAAACAGGCGGATGTACATTTAAAAATAAAGCCAGGTACAAATGTAGCTTTTGCAAATGGTATGCTTCATATTATCATTGAAGAAGGTTATGCAGATGAGAAATTTATAAAAGAAAATACAGAAGGCTTTGAAGAGCTTAAAGAGCTTGTTAAGGAATACACACCAGAAAAGGTTGGGGAAATTTGCCATATTGACCCAGATATCTTGCGAGAGGCTGCAAGAATGTATGCTAACGCAGACAGAGCTCCTATTATTTACTGTCTTGGTGTTACAGAACACTCAACAGGTACAGAGGGCGTAATGAGCATGTCTAACATGGCTATGGCTGTTGGCAAGTTTGGAAAGCCAGGCTGTGGTGTCAACCCACTTAGAGGACAGAACAATGTTCAGGGTGCATGTGACATGGGTGCACTCCCAACTGATTTCCCTGGATATCAGAAGGTTGCTAACCCAGATGTTATTGCTAAATTTGAGAAGGCATGGGGCGTCAAGTTAAGTACAAAGCCTGGTATGCATGCAACAGATGTGTTCCCAGCAGCGATAAAGAAGGAAATACGAGGATTATTTATTTTCGGTGAAGATCCTGCAGTTACAGATGCTGATTCAAATCATATTGAAAAAGCGCTCCAGAGTCTTGATTTCCTTGTTGTTTCTGATTTATTCCTTACAGAGACAACAAAATATGCTGATGTAGTATTACCAGGTACAAGCTACGCTGAAAAGGAAGGTACATTCACAAATACAGAAAGACGTGTACAGCGTGTTCGTAAGGCTGTACAGCTTCAGGGTGAAATGAGACTTGACACAGATATTTTCATTGACCTTATGAATAAAATGGGATATCCACAGCCATACCTTTCATCAGAGGAAATTATGGATGAAATAGCAAGTGTAACACCTTCATTTGCAGGTATTAGTCATTACAGACTAGATAAGCTTGGTTCACTTCAGTGGCCATGTACAGATAAAAAGCATCCAGGAACACCAATTATGCATGTGGGTGGATTTGTTCGCGGAAAAGGAATGTTCTATCCAGCACAGTATGTTGAAAGTGCAGAGCTTCCAGATGATGAGTACAGCTTTATTCTTATGACAGGAAGAATATTGTACCACTACAATTCAAGAGCAATGACAGGTAAGACACCTGGCCTTATGGAAAAGGAAGGTCATTCATTTATCGAAATGAATACATATGATGCTATGAGGCTCGGAATTGAAGATGGTGAAATGGTTAAGGTTTCTTCAAGACGTGGCGAAATTACAACAACTGTTAGACTTGGAACAAAGGTTTCTGAAGGAGAAACATGGATGCCATTCCATTTCCCAGATGGTAATGCAAATAAGCTTACAAACGCAGCGCTTGACAAGTTTGCAAGAATTCCAGAGTACAAGGTTTGCGCTGTAAAGATTGAGAAAATTGCTCAGTAGTAGTGTATATAATAATTATTGGAGAAGTGCTATATGAATAAAAGCATGCTCAAGCTTGAAATTGAAAGAATGTCCGATGCAGAGGAACAAAGAGCAGTCACTGAAGCTGAAAGAAATGTTCTGTTAGACATAGAGGCTGGCTTTAAAAGAAAGTATAAGGTTTTTGCGTGGACTCTTGAAGGTAATCTGAATATTGATTTGTATAAGAAAGCCTATAACGAACTATTTTATAAAAATAGTTCGTTAAGGGCGCATTATATAATGGATGGTTTTGATTATCCTAAAAGGATAGTTGAAAAGAATAAAGAAAGAATATTCAAGCTTATGGATTTGCGCTCTTTGTCAGAAGCTGAGCAGAAAACCCTTCTTCAAAATGCTATTGTTGCTTTGTCAAGAGAAGATTACAGTCCTAATGTGGACTTGCCAATAAAGCTTAATGCATACATTATCGATAATAATACTATAGAGGTTGTATTAGCGCTCTATACATATTTTGGTGATTTGATATCAGCGGATAGCGTCAGAAGAAATGTTTTCTTAAACCTCAGAATGAATGGAACTACACCAATGTTTGTAGTTGATGAGGATAAGTCTGAACAGCTGACAAATCATGATAACAAGAAATGCTTTGAGTATTGGAAAAAGGAAACTATTCCTTTGGGAAAATGTTGTGTTGTGCCATTTTCATACAAGAAAAAGTCGGATAAATACGAGGATACATTTGTTATAGAGCGTGAAATAGCGGGAGATATAAATGCAAAACTAGTCCAGTCTGCAAAAGATAATGGATATGATTACAAGAGCATGATTTTGTTTGCATTTTCAAAGCTTTTGATGGAATATAATGATACAGAAAATCCAATAGTATTTATAAAAAAGCCTCTTAGTACACTGACTGTAATGCCATTAAAAATAAGAAGTCAGCTTGGCAATAGTAAATGCTTTGAGGATATCTTTAGACAGTTTGAATATAATAAAAATTATATTGACTGTGGATTCGATGCATTTTGTGAGGAATTCGACATTAATAAAGACGAAGATTTAGATCTTTTATTTGATTTTATAGATGAGGATGAAACCTCTGAATCAAAAGGATTAAAATGGCTTAACGCAGGAAATAGCCTGCGTGTAATTCCAAGACTTGAAATATGTTCTATTTATTCAAGAAAAGAAAATAGTCTGAAAATAAGATATACATATGAAATAGATGGAATATCAGAAGATACGATAGGTATGATACATGATTCCTTCTTGAAGGCAATAAATGAACTTATTTTCGAGGCTGATAAGTTTGATTGGAAAAAATATGTGTCTGAATATAAGGATGACAGAGAAAAGCTATATAAGATTAATGTGGCACAGAAGGCACTATATATTAAGTCAGGCGAATTCCTTGAGACAAAAGATCCTAAAGATGTTTTACTTGTTTCTGAAAAGAGTAAGGTTGGAACATACATGGCAGAGGAATGTGTATATAGTGAAGGAAGAGTTCTTGAATATATTGGCATTCTTTTAGAAGGACATCTTGAAGAACGATATGTAGGAATGGATGGAATAACAAGAACACTTTCTATATATAAAAAGGGCTATATACTTGGTCTTGAAGCATTGACAGATGAGCCAAGAATGAAATTTTCATATGTTGCGACTGAAAGCGGAGTAAAGGTTATATGGATTCCGGTTTCTGAGCTTGAAAGAGTTATGAATAGAGATAGTGCAAGCTATACGAATCTATTGCAAAAAGCGCTAAAGGAAACGGTGAGAGTGAAAAAACTTTGGGCGCTAGGTTAATTTAAAATACATATTATTATGAGAGGAAATATTATGATAAAAAAACCAACAACAGGTATGAAAGATATTATGCCTAAGGAGATGCAGATAAGAGACTATGTAACATCTCTTGTAAAGGAGGTATACGCAGGTTTTGGATTTCAGTCAATTGAGACTCCCATTGTAGAATCTATAGAAAATCTTTCATCAAAGCAGGGTGGAGAAAATGAAAAGCTTATTTTTAAGGTTTTAAAGCGTGGCGAAAAGCTTAATTTAGAAACAGCTACATGTGAAAACGACCTTGTAGATTCAGGATTAAGATATGATTTGACAGTTCCACTTTCAAGATATTATTCGGCGCATTCAAATGAATTGCCATCGCCATTTAAGGCACTTCAGATGGGACCAGTTTTCAGAGCTGACAGACCACAGAAGGGACGCTTCAGACAGTTTGTGCAGTGTGATATAGATATATTAGGTGATAAATCATATCTCGCTGAAATAGAGCTTATTACAGCAACATCAACACTTCTTTCAAGAATAGGCTTTAAGAATTTTACAGTTAGAATAAACGACAGAAAGATTCTTAAGTCAATGGCAAAATATGCTGGTTTTAATGAGGATGATTATGATAGCGTGTTTATCATTCTTGATAAGATGGATAAAATAGGTATTGATGGAGTAAAGTCAGAGCTTTTAGATAATGGTTATAATGCAGACTCTGTTAATAAATATATGGATTTATATGCTAATGTTACAGGTGATATTCAGGGAATCGAGTACTTAAAAAATACACTTGGAGAGTGTTTAGAGGATGAAACAGTTGAAAGCCTTACAACTATAATCGAAACAGCATCAAGTGTTAAGGCATGTGAGTTTAATATTGTATTTGATCCTACTTTAGTTAGAGGAATGTCATATTATACAGGCACTATTTTCGAAATTGGAATGGATGAGTTTGGAAGCTCGGTAGCCGGTGGTGGAAGATATGACGAGATGATTGGAAAGTTTACTGGAAATCAGACTCCGGCATGTGGTTTTTCAATTGGATTTGAGAGAATTATTACAATACTTCTTGATAATGGATTTGAAGTGCCAGTTAATGGAAGCAAGCATGCATTTTTGCTTGAAAAGGGAGCTTCAAAAGAGAAAATAAAAGAAGTTATGGAAGAGGCTGCAAAGCTTAGAAAAGAAGGCGCGATTGTTGTAATCGCATGGATGAATAAAAATAAAAAGTTCCAGAAAGAACAGCTTTTATCAGAAGGCTATCAGATGGAGAATATACATGACTTTTACTGTACAGAGTTTAAGAAGTAGAAAGGATTGTCATTTGGCAAAGTAGTAATATGAAGTATTGTAAAAAATGCGGAATGCTTCTTGAAGATTCAAATGAATATTGTATAGGCTGTGGAACAGATACTGTAAACCCTGAGAATGTGTCAGACTACCCTATAGAGATGGCAGAGGAAATTGCCAAGGAAAAGGGAGAATCTCTTGAACGTAAAAAGATGGAGATGACAATAGTCGGTATAGCTATTGCTATTATTGTTCTTGTATCAGTGCTGGCATTTAGAATATCGCGTGAGGGATATGAATTAGCTGAGCAGACTGATGCCTTGGAAGATACAGTTTCAGAAGATACAGATGAGGAATTATCAGAGGAACAGGCAGAGCTTTTGGAAGAGACTTCAGAAGGTGAAGAATCAGTAGAAAGCTTTGAGGATGATGTTGACGCAAATGGAGAAGTAATGGTATCTGATGAGGATGCTTCTGGAATGCAGGTTGAGTCAGATTCTGACCTTGTAAATATGAGTGAACAGTATCCAGAAGGAGACGGTGAGACTACGGAACAAGCTGAGGCTAGTGAGCCGCAGCCAGAGCAAAGCGAAACAGAAGAAACTAATATAGTATTAAAAGAAACTACGCAGGAAGATGCAGCTGGAAATATAATTTTTAGCACAAAGTATCCAGAAGATTTTACAAAGCCATCTGGAAATGTTACTAGAAGTGCAATCTCATCAAGATTCCGTGAAAGAATAGAATTTAATGTATCTAATCAGGCTCAGACGGCTGTATTTACATATCTTTCATCGCAGCAGCTATGGTATAGAAATTCAAGTAACGGTAAAACACGCTCCAATGAGGTGGATACAGCGAATTATATGTCGTTTTTTACTTATGAAAATGGCGTAGAGAATTATCTTGAGTCTCGTATAAAGACAGGAAATCCTTCGCTTAAAAATGTTAAGCTTGTGTCAAAGGAAAGCTATTCAGGAGCCGTAGATGATATTGTATCTAAGCTGTCGAAAGATTTTTCGGCTGAGTTAAATACGGGAACTATTGGTGATTACGGAGCTATCGGTGGTGACAGCGAGTACGCATATATGGGTGCTGAAAGTGGCGCATTTATATATAAATACGAGGCAACAAGTGGTGGAACGACGGTGTATATGGATTTCTTTGCTCCATATATTGCTAATAAATTTAATTATTCATCTGCATCCGCTGATGACCGTGGTGAGTTGACGGAGTGGATATTGCTTGAACTGGTAGGATTTCAGGCTGGAAATAAAGAAATATATGACAAATATTATGGCGCATTTACTTCATTTATTAAAGAATCAAAGGTAACAAGAGAAATGCTCTATGATAATAATAAATATTATGATGAAATAAAATCGGCAAGAGCAAACAATTCATATCCTGAGGAGCTTACTCAGGCAAAGTTGTCTGCGTATCACAGCGCATATTCAGATAGTGAAGCAATTGGTGCTTTGTATCAAAATATTTTTGATATGAGTAATACAAAGTAGTAATATTTGAAATACATGATAACAGATATTATGAGTACGCAAAGGAGCTGCATTTTGTAGCTCCTTTGTACGTTATGGTGACAGCATGCAGGGACATCTGGCGATGAAGAAAATGATAAACATGCATATCTGGAATAATCAGAGAAATAGGATAAATGAATGCAAAATAAAGATAATGATGAAATAATAGATATCAAAAAAATTGAGGCTATAGAAGAAAACGAAGCCATCGAAGAGGCAGAGACTATAGAAGAAACCGAGGTCGAAGAAGAAACTGAAGATGCGGATATAGAGGTAGAGCAAATAAATGATATGAGTGCAGAAGGCTTTAAGCTGGAAGCGGAAAGTACAAGTACAGGAACTGGCAAAATAATTACATATACAGTTGTAATGTTTGCTGTATTTTTGACGATGTTTCTTCTTTTGTATCTTAATTTTTCAAAGAAGGAAATAGAAGAAGACAATGTTCAGACTGTGTCAGAGTCTTCCATAGACGAGCCAGAAATGGAAACAGTGGAAGCTGTTAAAAGAAAAGCGACGAATGTTATTGATGAATCGTTACTTGATATTGTTGATATAAATGCAGAAAAATATACATATGATATGATGGTCGATGATATTGATAAGCTATGCAATGCTTATAGTGATATCATTTTTGCGGAAATAATAGGCCAAAGTATTCATAATAAAAATATATATGTAGTCACACTTGGAAATAAAGACGCTGATAATCACATATTTGTTCAGGCCTCTATCCACGGAAGAGAGTATATGAATTCGCAGCTTGTAATGAAAATGCTTGAGTATTATGCAGAGTTTTGTGATGTTGGTAAAATAGGAAAGAAGACTTACAGGGAGCTATTTGACAATACCTGTATACATGTTATACCAATGACAAATCCTGATGGAGTTACTATTTCACAGTTTGGTGTAGAAGCTTTAGGCGATGCTGAACTTGAAAAGCTTGCCTATGAAGCATATTTATTAGATAAGGATAATATGTCATTCTTTGAAGGAGATGCAGGATTTAGTCTGTGGGTAGATAATTATCAGAATCCAGGATTCAAAAGAGGTAAAAATGACAGGGAAATAACATTTGAAGAATATCAGGAAATGTGGAAAGCTAATGGTCGTGGTGTGGATTTGAACAACAACTTTGATGCTGATTGGGAAAATATTACATTAAAGGAATATCCTTGTTATGGAAGCTTTAAAGGTACAGAGCCTGTTTCTGAGCCTGAATCAAAAGCAATTTCGGAATATGCGCTTAAATACGATTTTGACTGTTATTTAAGCTATCATTCAAGAGGTGAGCTTATATATTATGACTGTCAGGGAAATGATAAAGAGTTTTCAGAAATAGAAGAGGCTTTTGCTAATGAGGTTGCTTCAGTAATTGGATATAATACAGAGCGAACAATAGGTGCATTTAATGTTAATCTTGGAGGATTTGGCGACTGGATTCAGCTAGGACTAAAGAAGCGAAGCGTTACGATAGAAAGTGGTAAGATGGCATGCCCGCTACCGATTAGTGAGTTTAGACCAATGTGGCTACGACACAGACTACTGTGGGGTAAGCTTGCTAGCTTAGAGGGACAACATTGAACCAATTATGAACGAAGCTCATAATTAGGACGGGAGAGTGCTATACTCTATGTAGGGCAGCCTAAAAGGCGGTTTCTTGACGAAGATAGCTATTTATAATATAATAATCTCTGATTATGCAGGAATATAGTTTGTTATAAACGAAAGGAATGGTGAATTTTTTGGATACCGATGGTGTCATACGTATTATTCAGTTTGGATTTTTAGTTGTATTAATATTTCTTTCTGCTTTTTTTTCATCAGCAGAAACAGCTTTGACAACTGTAAATAAAGTAAGGTTACAGGGGTTGGAGGAAGAAGGCAATAAACGAGCAAAAATAGCGTTATTATTGTTAGCGGATTCGTCAAAGATGCTTAGTTCAATTCTTGTGATGAACAATATTGTGAATTTGTCAGCTTCAGCGCTTACAACAACTATCGCTATAGATATGTTTGGAAATGGATTTGTTGCAGTTGCTACAGGTATTTTGACATTTATTCTTCTTATAGTAGGAGAAATAACACCAAAGACAGTTGCTACAATAAAGTCTGAGGAATTGACGTTAGCATATGCGAAGCCTATTTATTTTATATGTAGGATTTTAGCACCTGTTGTAAATATAACAGAAGGAATATCGGCTTCAATTCTCAGGTTAATGCATATAAATCCTGAAGATGCACAGCATTCAATCACGGAATATGAGTTAAGATCGATAGTTAATGTCAGTCAGGAAGAAGGCGTCATTGAATCTGAAGAGCGAGAAATGATTAACAATGTGGTTGACCTAGGCGACTCGTATGCTAAGGATGTTATGATTCCAAGAGTCGACATGGCAATGATTAGTGTTGATGCTTCTTATGAAGAGTTAAAAGAAGTATTCTTCGAACATAAATACACTCGTATGCCAGTTTATGAAGAGTCAAATGACAATATAGTTGGTCTTGTCAATATGAAGGATTTCCTTTTCTATGAGAATTATGAGGGATTCTCCTTACGAGGAATCATGAGAGAACCAAATTTCACATTTGAATACAAGAAGACATCAGATCTTCTTGCAGAAATGCGTGACAACTCTATTAGCATGATATTTGTATTAGACGAATATGGTGCAACTGTTGGACTTATCACTTTAGAGGACCTTCTTGAAGAGATAGTAGGTGAGATTAGAGATGAGTACGACGAGGATGAAGAAGACCTGATTAAGATGATATCCGAACGTGTTTACGATATTGATGGTTCTGTTAAGCTTGATGATATTAATGACGCTCTTGGAACAGAGCTTGAGTCTAAGGAATATGATTCTATTGGCGGACTTGTAATAGAAAAACTAGAAGACCTTCCGAACACAGGAGATACAGTTACACTTGATGATGGAACTGTTCTTACAGTCATCTCAATGGATAAAATGCATATTGAGCACATCAAGATGCAGTTGCCTGAAAAGGTTAATGAAGAGGAATCGGAAGAAACAGAAGAGTAAAGTAGGGACGTTTCTTTTGTCAGCAGGAGTGTCCCACTGTCATAAAAATAGCATGGCCAGTAATGGTCATGCTATTTTTATGGATTGTATATTATGTGAAGACAGAGAGCCGTTCTGTGTCCTCATCACAGAGTCTTAATTTCCGAATACAGTCTGGCAACAGGCAATCCTACAACATTATTGTAGTCACCAATTATTCCTTTTATGTGCTTGGCAAATATTCCCTGTATGCCGTAGGCTCCAGCTTTATCGAGAGAATCGCCTGTTTTTATGTAGTCTTCGATTTCAAATCTGTCGAGCTTATCAACTATTACATCGGTCTTTTCGCTGAATGATTTGGATGTTGTCTTACCATTTTCATGTTTAATAAGTGTAACACCTGTATATACCTGATGTGTTCTGTCAGATAATAGAGATATCATGTCTCTGGCTTCGTTTGTATCTGCCGGTTTTCCGAGAATTTCTCCATTGTAAAATACTATAGTGTCGGCTCCGATTACTATGATAGTGTCTGTGGAATCTTTGCTGTCTGAATCGCTGATAATTACATCAAAAACAGATTTTGCTTTGCCGTAGGAAAGGTTTTCTACTATTTTTGACGGTTCTACATCTGTTATTTCTTCATCGAAGTCAGATGGTATTATTTCTACATCAATTCCTAAAAGTTTAATAAGCTCACGTCTTCTAGGAGAAGCTGAAGCTAAAATGTAACGTATATTGTTATTATCTGTTGTACTGGTTTTATTAGTATTCATGACGAAACAATCCTTTTCTATATACAATTAAGTGTTAATAAAGTGAATTCTACTGCGTATTTGTGCAAATGTGATTAGTAATTGTTCACATGTATGTGAGTATATCAAAATAATAGAATTTGGACAATGTGAAATGATTTAAAATAATTATAGACCTGTCATTTTTATAATTTAAGGTGATTTGTAAAAATATGTTAGAAATACTATAATGGTACAAGTGTTAAAACAAAGAATTAACGGAGGAAAAACGTGAAATACACAACGCTTGGATATATAGAATACAATGGCGCATATCTGATGCTATACAGAGATATAAATAAAAATGATGGAAGTCTTGGCAAGTGGCTTGGAATTGGTGGCAAACAGGAGCCCTATGAACATATAGATGACTGTTTTATTAGAGAAGTAAAGGAAGAAGCAGGTATAACGCTTAGTAGGGACATGATAAAACGCCGCGGCATTATTGATTATGTTTCAGAAAGCTATGGCAAAGAAAGAATGTTTTTATATACAGTGGAGGTAAACTCTGATTATTTTGATAATACTTGTAATGAGGGTACACTTAAATGGATAGATAAATCTGAAATTCTATCGTTGAATTTGTGGGAGGGAGATCCATATTTTCTAAAAAAACTTTTAAACAATAGTCCGTTTTTCGTAATGAGTTGTATTTATGGTGGTAAAAATTTTGATGAGCTTCAGGATGTGGTAGAGGACGCACTAGTTATAACTGATGTCTTATGTGGTGAAGATTCTCAGACTGAAAGAAGTGAAAAATTCAAGGTATACACTGACTATTCAGAAAATCAGCTAAGACGCATATATGAACCAAAGGAAGGTCTATTTATCGCAGAAACACCGGTTGTAATAGAACGTGCTGTAAATAGTGGATACGAAATGGAAAGCATTTTCATCGAACATTCAAGACTATTTGATGCATCTATTTATAATTCGAATGCTAAGAATTCAGATTTTCAGCCTGAAATATTTACAGCAAAAGAAGACAATATGAAAAATATTACTGGCTACGGTTTGACGATGGGTGTTTTGGCCGCCATGAAAAGAAAACCGTTAGCTTCACTTGAGGACATTGTTACAAATAATAATATCAGAAAAATAGCATTGCTTGAGGATGTTATGAACCCGGCAAATGTAGGCGCAATTATTAGAAGTGCGACTGCGCTTAATGTTGATGCGATTGTTTGTACGAGTGGGTGTGCTGACCCGCTATATAGACGTGCAATAAGAGTATCGATGGGAAATATATTTTCAGTACCATATACAATTGTGGAGAACGACAACTACATCAGTATTCTTAAAAATAACGGGTTTAAAATAGTAAGTATGGCACTTTCAAATAACGCAAAGAGCCTTATGGATAAGGAAATTATGAGCCTTTCAAACGAAAAGCTTGTGATAGTGTTTGGAACAGAGAGTACAGGTATTTCCAAAGAGCTTTTAGAAAAAAGTGACTATATAGTAAAAATACCAATGAGTAATGAAGTGGATTCGTTAAATGTGGCAGCAGCCTCTGCAGTCGCGTTTTGGGAATTGGCTGCGAAGGAATAAAAATATGTACTACTATGAAACAGGGAAAAAGAGTGGACAGCTAGTTGTGTTTATTCATGGAGGATACACGGACGGGTCTTATTTTACACATCAGAAAAACATTTTGCCAGATAAACATTGTGTTTTTCCAGATTTACCAGGATGGGGAAAATCAAAAGGAATATTTACGTATAAAAAAGCTGCAAAGGAAGTAATAAAGCTTATTAATGAATTGAGTAACAATGAAAAAATAATTATTGTAGCCCATTCTTTTGGGGGCATTGTTGCTAGGAAAATCATTGAAAGAATTCCTGAAAAAATAGAAAAGGTTGTTATTTGCAGCACAAATATGCGGCGTGATTTTTCGTTTATTAAGCACACAACGAAGGTTGGATTTAAAAATACACCGAATAGAAGAAAATGGATTGTTATTCCGACACAGCTTGGAGCGTGGAATTCTTATAAAAAAATAAAGAAATCATATGATAACATAAAAGGACTGTTTATGTATGCCAAATTTGATTTGCCTGTAGTAAAAGAATCTATGGAAAGTGAATGGAGAAAGTTGATTACTAATTCTGAGGTTGTGTTTATTGACAATACAGGTCATAACTTTATGGTTACAAAGTATGAGAAGACAAATGAAATAATAAAGACATTTATTTATTCTTAACGACTTTATATAAAATAGTAAATATGATAAAATAATTATTTGAAGCGTTGTTTTATACGCTATAGGGAAAGATGCTTTAAAAGCGTATTTTTATAGTAAGAGAGGTAAATATTATGACAAAGATAGATATAATTTCAGGCTTTTTAGGAGCTGGAAAGACAACATTTATTAAGAAGATGATAAGTGAAGCATTTTCAGGAGAAAAGGTTGTTCTTATAGAGAATGAATTTGGTGAAGTAGGTGTTGACGGTGGCTTTTTAAAGGATGCCGGAATCGAGATTTCTGAAATGAATTCGGGCTGTATATGTTGTTCACTTGTTGGAGATTTTGATAAAAACCTTAGAGAGGTAGTAGAGAAAT
>JAZQOO010000029.1:0-44442 GCA_045627905.1 Lachnospiraceae bacterium
ACGACCCTGTAGACTCTCTCGAATATCATAAAGCTATTAAGGAAGATTCAAGCTTTGATGTACAGGTTCTTCCAGCATGGAGACCTGACAAGGCAATGAACATCGAGAAGCCAGAATATCTTGATTATATTGCAAAGCTTGCAGAGGTTTCAGGTGTTTCAATTTCAACATTTGCTGATTTAAAAAATGCATTAATTAACAGAATGCAGTTCTTTAATGAAAATGGTTGTTGCGTATCTGACCACGCTCTTGAGTATGTAATGTACGCTCCTGCTACAGATGAAGAAATCGAAAACATTTTTGCAGCAAGAAAAGCTGGTAAAGAAATCTCCCGTGAAGATGAAATGAAGTTCAAAACTGCTTTCATGCTCTTTGTAGATAAGGAATATAATAAGCTTGGTTGGGTTTCACAGCTCCACTATGGTTGCAAGCGTGACAACAACAGACTTATGTATAACAAGCTTGGTCCAGATACAGGCTTTGACTGTATTAACAACTACGCTCCTTCTGCTCAGATGGCTGATTTCCTCAATGCTTTAATTGCAACAGATGAGCTTCCAAAGACTATTATCTACAGCCTTAATCCTAATGATAATGCAGCAATTGGAACAATCCTTGGATGTTTCCAGGATTCAACAGCTTGTGCTAAGATTCAGCAGGGTTCTGCTTGGTGGTTCAACGATCACAAGACTGGTATGGAGCAGCAGATGATTTCTCTTGGAAATCTTGGAAATCTTTCAGGTTTCGTAGGAATGCTTACAGACTCTAGAAGCTTCTTATCATACACAAGACATGAATACTTCAGAAGAATTATGTGTAACTTAGTTGGTAGCCTTGTTGAAAATGGCGAGTTTGCTAATGATAAGGATACACTTAAGGAAATCGTTGAAGGTATTTCATACAACAACGCTGTTAAATATTTTGGATTTGATTTATAAATCATATATAACGAAATGGCACGCTCTGCGAGCCATTTGCGTTATCATGTATAACGAAATGGCACGCTCTGCGAGCCATTTGCGTTATCACAAATTAAGAAAAAATGCCTGACGGCATTTCTCTAATGTCTCAAAGTGTATCATATCTTCGATGCGATACGATGGCGCGACGGGCTACCAACGGTTTCATCGTTGGTCAGTAACAAAAGAAGACCCCCACAAACTGTGAGGGTCTTCTTTTTGCGTTATCATGTGTTAGTAAATCTCAAATCTATCACTTTCTTCTTTTAAATCTCTTGAAATCGCGCTATTTGTTTCCATCTCTCTTGCAATACTATCAATATCTTTTACAAGATTTGTAGTGTCTTCAGCTGCATTTGAAACAACATTGGCACTTTCACTGCTGGCTTCTGATATATCATTAATAGCAGATGAAATTCTTGTAACTGTATTGCTGACATTTTCAGACATATCGGAAATCTGTCCCATAATAGAATTAACATATTCGGAATCTTCCATATACTTCTTACCAGTGTCAATCATTTCATCATATGTTCCAACAACCTCTGTTCTAATGTAATCCATAAGATTCCTTGAAGAATCAGCAAGCTCATGAACTGCTGCAACCACAAGCGCATTTATCTGCTGAATGTTATCCGCTGTCACACGGCTTGAATCTGCAAGATTTCTTATCTCTTCTGCAACTACAGAAAATCCTCTACCAGCATCGCCTGCTCTGGCAGCCTCAATAGAAGCATTAAGCGCAAGAAGATTTGTCTGTGATGCAATTTCAAGAATACCAGCTGCAAGCATATTAATTTCATCTACACGCTCAGATTCTTTAATAATTCTATCAAGAGCTTCCGCTTTCTCGTCAATAATCGCAACCGCACTTTCTCTCTTCTTCTCTGATACATCCTCAAGAGACACTGCTCTTTGCTTCATATCATCTGCATATGCACGAAGGTTTTCAGATGAGCCTGCAAGATTTTCAACATTAACAGAAATGTCTTTCGCATTTGTATTAACGCTAGTAACTGTTGCAGATATCTCCTCCATTGATGCCGCAAGCTGTTCCATAATCGCAGCAAGAGATGTAGAACTGTCGTTTGTTGCTACAACAGAACCTGTCACCGCATCAACAACATGCTGTAATGACTCTGTCTTATCAACAATCTGCTTCATTATCTTCTGTAATATATCAAGGAACGAATTAAATGACTTTCCAAGAGATTGAATTTCATCTTTTCCTGTAGATTTAACTCTTCTTGTCAAATCTCCATGTCCGTTTTCTATACTACTAACAATCTCAGCTACTGTCTTATTCATCTGTGTAATAGGAACTACAACAGCACTCATACAAACGATAATCGTTACTATACCAAGCAATAATGATATAATGATTAATACGACTGTTGCCACAACTATTGAGTTATTTACGTCCTCACTTTTATCAAGACCCTTCTGAAGATTCTCATGCTCACCTTCATTCATGAGAGCCACGAGCTCCTCCATTCTACCGTCTATACGTGAAAGCTCACCAAACGCAATCGTTCCAGCAAGCGAACTGTTTTTTTGGTCGCTATACTTAACCATAGGTGTCATACAGCCATCAAACTGGTTTATTAAATCTTTAAACTCAGCTATCCACTCACTATGCTCTGATGCAAGTGCAGAGCTGTTAGAATATGCTTCTGTCTGTGCTACAAGGTCGTCCTTTAATTCTATATATTCCTCGTACAGCTTATTTTTATCATCTGCCGAAGATGCTACTATATGTGCATAAGCAACTTTCTGCATTGACTTAAAGTCTTCTGTCATTTCACCGAGTATATATATACCATTTACAGTCTTATAGCCGATTACATCTGAGGTAGCTTTCATTTCCCTAGCGCCACCAATACCATTAATTCCAATCGCAAGCATAATAACAACCATTGCAATAATCGGAACCATTATTTTTATTTTGACGCTAATATCCTTAATATTAAATTTACTTCCGTAAGAAAATTCAGCACCCTTAAAGTTTGCTTTTACCTTCATAAAGAACCCCCTGAAACCTTTTGTAACACCTTAACTAATATTAGCATTTTTCATATATATCTTCAATATATTTTCTTGAATACTCTGCATTTTCTGGCTTTGTGTTTTCAAGTGTCACATGAACATATGGTTTATTTTCTTTAGCAAATTTTATAACCTGCGTATAATCCATGAGTCCTGTTCCTGCAGCTATTGAATTTAGCTTACCATCTACGACGTCAAAATCCTTTATATGAATCATTGCAACATCATTTCCAAATGTCTCAATAGCTTCTGCAAATATTTCTTCCCTCGCCTCGTAATTTGATATATCAAGAAGATTTACAGGGTCAAAAATAACCTGCAGATTTGGAGAACCTATTTCATCAAGAACTCTTCTTGTCTGCTTAGGATTCCACATAATATGCTTAAATACCGGCTCAACAGCCATTATTTGTCCACACTCTTCGGCATATCTTACAACAGGCTTTAAATTTTTAATAAATAAACTAAGTGCTTCATCCGTATGACACTCAGGACAATATTTGTATTCAACGTTAGGAGCACCTGTTTCTGTACCAACAACACCTGCCCCAAAATGAATATTAAATCTTAAATGTGCCTTATATTTTTCCTGATTTTTCTTAAGCTGTTCCTCATCCGGAGTTGCAAGATTCAAATAACATCCAAGTACTGCTAAATCAACATCTTCTTTTGCAAACACCTTTTTTAAATACATTGCATATCCAGGAGTCAGTTCGGTTGTTGTCATCTTATATCCATCAATAAGCTTTGACAGTGCAATATGTGCACATTTGAATTTCTGTTCATGAGCTATATGTGCTCTATGCTCTATCGTACCCTTTTCCACATCGTGAAGTCTTATTCCTATCTGCATGACTATTTCCTCATCTTTCATTTATTTTTACTAATTATGTACCGAGTATTTTACATTTCCAGCAGCAATCCTGCCGCTCCACTCTTTAAAATATGCTTTATTTATATGTTTTCCATATTCACAATCAATAAATTCCGCCTGTGCAAACTCACGCCATGGACGTCCTAAATAGACACTACCCTCTGGCACTTTACTATCTGCTGTAAATCTGCACTTTTTAAATATATAACCATATTCAGCTCCCTCTGGTGTAGATGCCGCTGTACAATAACCCTCATTAACAATTGATTGAGCCAATGACTCTATTACGCAATTTTCAAATATTGCCATAGCTCCACCAAATATAAAATCAATGTCTCCGCATATATAGCAGTTTACATAACTCTGTTTTCCAAGTCGTCTCTCTTTAAACTCCCCAGGTCCTCTAAGTCCGTTCGGCTGTATTGCCTTTGGTGGAAGCGGTGCTGTAAAAAGTGTATCCTGATGCCCTAACATTCTAACATTTTCAAATGTAAGATTATCGCCATCCGCATATACCGCAACTGCTTGTTCATATATGAAACTATCACCTGCTGAATTTTCAATTGTAATATCTTTAACTGTCACATTATCAGCCATTATCAAAAAGGTATATGATCTAAATGTTCCTCTTTTCTCACCTGTATCTTCTAATATCTGTACAGCGCAATAGTCCATCGAAATAAACACATCCGAAGGATTTTCAGTATCTCCTAAAATAGTAATGTTATTCCTTTTAATTTCCACTCTTTCCTTATAGAATCCTGGTGCCATGTGAATAATGACTTCTTCATTTTCTTTCGCGATATTATCAATATCATCTACCGCCCCCTGAAGAGTTGTATAATACTCTAATCCTTCACAATCAACATTTTTAAATTTGTAGTCTTCTTTAGCTACATATATATCCATTTCACACTCCTTTCGCTCTATTTTTATTGTAAAAATAAAGCACTATAGCTTCTAATCTCCTCTTTATAATAATCTGTATTTCTTCTTTAGGATTAATTGGATTCACAAGAACATTCTTTATTCCAATTCTTTTTGCACCTAGAACATCTGTAAAGAGCTGGTCTCCTACAAATAATGTATTTGTAATATCCGTATTCATTTTTTTCATAGCTTCCAGATATCCTTTTTTCAACGGTTTTGAAGCTTTATATATATAATTGCATCCAACCGCATCTGCAAAGGTTTTTACACGCATCTCTTTATTATTCGACAGCACAATCGTATTATATCCTATATTATTTAGCCTTTTAAATAACTGTATAGCCCTCTCATCCGCCGGATAACCATGCATCACAAGAGTATTATCTATATCAAAAATAATACCTCGATACCCCTTCTCGTACAGCTTAACATAGTCTATATCATATGCACTCTCTATTCTTTCATCAGGATAAAAGCTTTCTAAAAATGACATTATAAAAATCCTCCTGAATCATTTTACATTATTTTGTTGATTTTGGATAGCAAAAACGGATAGAAAAATATCTATCCGTTTTTATAAAATATCTATTTACTTTTTAATAACTATTCCATCTTCATCATTAAATACAACATTTGAATCTCCAACAAAAACCTGATATTGCTTTAATGATTCATCCTTTTCCATCTGCGAAACCGCTTTGCTTATCTCTGACTCCTGACCAGCATCCTTGATTTTTTCGATGCTGAACGGTTCTCTTTTCATGAAATCAAGAGAAATATCCTCAAGACTTGCATTTTTTCTAATCGAATCAAGATTCAGATTTACCTTGAGAGGTGTTACTTCACTTGCAGCTTCTACAGGTGCCACCTTCTCATCAATTTTGTCTGAACTATTATCAGAATTTCTGACTTGCGACTGATTAACCTCTGTTTGTCTAGTCAGACTATCTATTCTATTATAACTTGACATTAAGTCAAAGCCTGTAATTCCACCTATTCTCATCGTTTATCTCCCACGACATCTTTACCTTATGTCTTACATAATATATATCGTACATTTTTTTATTAAGTTAACCCATATTTATAATTTTTGTCACATTGTGAGAATAGTCAAGAAAAGAGGACACAGTCTTTAAATCTGTGCCCTCTTTATAGCTTTTATATTATTTTACTTTGTATTGTGTAATATTAAAGTTAAAGATTTTTGAACCATATAACTTTTCTTCCGATTTAGAAGAACCATTTACAACAACAATTGCTTTTCCTTTGTATATATTATTAATATAAGTAAAATCAAAGTTATCATTTGATTTTGTTGCACCACCTAAAGTGATTGAAAAATCATTATCGTCGAGCATTATCGTAGTTCCACTATATTCCTTAGTTGCAGATTTTTCAGTTTTAATCTTTGCTTTAGTAATATCAAGCGCTGCATTTACATCACTCTTTACACAATATGAACCAATCGCCGTTCCCTTTATGTTTGCCTTATCTTTAGCCATTACCTTAACATAGATTGTCTGAACTGTAGGATCATCTTTTGAAACAGTCCTGTCAACATTATTTTTGGATAGCTCATCTTCTGGCTTACACTCTGAATCAACATAATATTTTACAGTATACTGTGATGTAGGAACAAGGCAGAAATTTTTTACAACATATGGAGCTGACTTAACTACAGAAACTTTAGCAGCTGTTTTATCCAACGTAACAATGTCATATTCATCCAATATCATAGGGATAATTTTATAGTTGAACACTGGTACACTATCCTGCTTCTCACCATTTACTAAAGTAGTTGCTGATACCTTTACTCCAGCATAACCATTTTTAAATTTGAAATTAAACTGAGCCTTTGCAGCTACTTTTCCATCACTATCATATGAAACAGCCTTATTATTTGAATATGTAACATCATAATCTCTTCCGGCTTCAAGTACAGCACCCTCGCTAATAGGCGCATATACATTTTCCTTATCATCTGCTATGTATCCAGCTGATGATGAAGCACTAACAACTATATTCAAAACTCCTGGATTAGCATTAACTCCATTAGGATTCAGACTATACGAAAATCCATCTTTAACTGCAAATTCTTTATCATAAGAAACATTTAATATTGCGTTTTTATCAGCTTTAACAGTGTATGTCTTAACAACAGAACCTGTATAGTACTTATCCTCTTCTTTATTATAACCAGCACCACAAATAACAACTGAATGTTTACCTATGCTCAGGCATTCATCAGGAACAATAACCTTAACATTTTCATTACTTACGCTTCCACCATTGACCTTTGAAATCGCTTCTCCAGCAAAACCTGTTTCACTACTAATAAGCTGATTTCCAATGAAGATTCTAGCCGAATCAGTATCTCCCAAATATGGAATTGTAGCACCTGTTACTTTCTTATTGCCACTGCTTAAATCATAATAAGTAAAAGCAAGAGTAGCAGCTGTAATCTTTACAACCTTGTCATTTTCTAATACTTTTACTGGAATTTTTACGCTTTCTTTATAGTTACCACTACTCTTTGCAGTAACCGTAAGCTCTCCATCCTCATTAAATGTTTCGTTTTTATTATATTCGTATTCAGATGCCTTTACCACACCATAGTTTGAAAATACCGATATAGTAGGAAGCTTCATTCCTGCCCCAACAACTATAGGCTCCTGAATTTCAGCAAGCTTACTTAAATCTTTCTTTTCAATTGTAAATGTTAAAATCGCTTTTCCGCTGTAGCTTCCTTTAGCTGTAATAATTACCTGAGGTGCTTTCTTTTCGTTAAATAAAGCATCACCTTTCTTGTATTCATACGCATTAACATTATTCTTATACGCTAATGTATAATCTATACCTTCTGAAAGCTCTGTACCATCATACTCAACAACAACCTCTGGCGTAATAGCCATTCCTGAATATATAACATTAGACGAATATCTAAAATCTGCAACAAATTCCGAATCAGATTCAATTGGCTGTTTCTTGAATGAAGCAGTTATAAATACATCACCGGATGGCATTTTAAAGTTATACATATTACCAGCATATCTATAGTCTACTGGTTTCTTTTCAGATGTAATTGAAACAGATTCTAAATCGTAGCCTTTATCAGCAAGCACCTCGAATTCAACAGTCTGACCAGCAACGGCTTTTTTCTTATCAAGCTTTATAGAACCGCCCGTAAGCTTTGTATCAACATCTATTGTATATTCTTTTTCAGGTTCTGTGCCACCCTCCTTTTCTCCAGTTATTACATTCACGCCATCAACAATAAGTGAAATATTTGAGAATGTAATATCCATTCCACGGTTTGCAGCCATACCTACATATATATATTCTGAATCAACGCCTGTAAGCGCAAAGTCATAACCACCAGTCTGCACTGGTTCATCACCAAATTTACATGCAAATCCATCTGGATTGCTTGTAATCTCAAGACTATATGTATTTCCTGCCTTCAGGTTAGATGACAGCTTCGCTTTTCCACCAAGTGCTCCATCCTTTCTGTAAAAACAGTTACAGCCATATGGTTCTTTATCACTTGAAAGTGAACCAGCTACTACATAGTTACTATTTACAGTTACGCTTGCATCAGCGCCAATATACATGTCATCTCTGGCCATCAGTCCAAAGAAGCCCTGTGAATTACCTGTATAAAGTGTATTTACCTTAGCGTCTGCTTTTAATGTAAAAATAGATGTTGCAGGTATTCTATAATAATACATTGCAAGTCCATCTGATGCAGCAGCAATTTTTCCATAATTAGCACAGCTTATTCGCATATTTCCATCTGCATCATTTTTGAAATTAAAATTATCTGAAGTAACCTTACTTGCTCCTCCAACATCTCCAAATACTGTAGGATGGAATGTAGCCTTTCCAATTGTATAATCATTAGCAATACTAACCTTTGCTCCATCCTCAGGACGTGTATATGATTTTTCTACATAATTAGGATTTGCAACAAGGTCATTTGCCTTTGTTGGTTTAGCCTTTGATAAATCAACATGCGCTGCAACAGGTGCGATATTCTGCTCCTTAATACTGTTTGCAAGTAAATATGCAATCATCTTTCCACCAAAAATATTTGGATGTGTTGCATCAACACTAGTATCTTTACTATTTGTCCATGCATGAAGATATTTAGCCTCATCTACACCAAGTGTTGACCACTCATTTTTTGTAAGTGTTGTCAAATCAACTACAGCAACAGCTTTGGCAGTACCTAAATCTTTAATTGCCTTAGCATAATCTCCACCCTGTACAGTTTTTCCATTTACAGTTCCACTCTTACCAGTAGTATTATGAATCTTATCGCCAGTATAATTATTTGTATTATCATAACGAACCATAGGTGTACAAAGAATTGGTGTTGCGCCCTTGTCTGTAGCAAGCTTTACATAGCTATTATATAAAACATTCTGGAACGAGCCCTCAGTATTTACATCTGCATTTGGATCTGCATATCTGTCGTCCTCAAACTTTTCATCATTATGCCCAAAACCAATAATAAGAACATCCCCAGACTTAATTCCATTCTTAAGAGTAGAATAATTTGTTTCACTCATAAATGTTTTACTACTTCTGCCTGACATTGCAATATTATTTATTTCGAATGAACCATCAAGATAATTCTCAAGCTGTGTTCCATATCCATATCTTGGATAATAGTACGTATTATCTGTATGAGTACCGTCTTCTTTTACATAGTTACATACAGTAGAATCTCCAACAAACCATATTGTTGGTTTACCTTCTGCATAATTTTCAGCTTCTACTTCATCATCCGCTGAATCTTCATTAACCTCTGTATTCTCTGCTTCAAGAACATCAGCTTCTAAAATAGCATCCTCCACATATACTTCCTCTGCTATCTCTTCCACTACCAAAGACTCATCATTTTTTTCCGCTTCAGTAATAATGGAAGCTGAAACTGAAAATGCTGAAGAAGACATAACCATCGCAGCCATACAGCCAACTGCAATTATTTTCTTCATAATTACATTTACATGTTTTCTCATTTCTCTCTCCTTTTCTCCTATATTTATATGGTTCATATTTTCGAAAATGAACCTATCATAATTGTATTATAAAGGCTTACACTATGTCATGTACAATAAAAACTTGATGTAATTTTATACAATTTTTTTCTTTTATTTTTAGTAATTTTAACAGTAGGCATCAAATTTCATCGTTGGTCAGAAATTATAAAAAGGATTGCCTTTATTGGCAATCCTCTTATCTTTTATGTAAATAATTATTTTTTAAGCATTTTAGTAAGCTCGTTCATAAACGTATCAGCATCTTTAAAATCTCTATATACAGATGCAAATCTAACATATGCAACCTGATCTAAATCCTGAAGACGATTCATTACAAGTTCACCAATTGTAGAGCTTGGAATTTCTTTCTCCTCGTATGAAAACACCTCTGTTTCAACTGCATCAACAAGCGATTCCATCTGATCTGCCGATACAGGACGTTTTCTACATGCAAGAAGTACACCCTGCTCTATCTTCTTTCTGTCAAACTGTTCTCTGTTATTATCCTTTTTAATAACAATTAACGGAATAGTTTCAACCTTTTCGTATGTTGTAAATCTCTTTGCACATTCATCACATACCCTGCGACGTCTGATAGAATTGTTGTCATCTGCTGGACGAGAATCAATAACTCTCGTGTTTTCATGACTACAAAATGGACATTTCATATTATTTCCCCTTTTTTATTTTTTATACATAACATCCGCCCTCACAGATGTTTTATTATATAAAAGCATTTCCCTCAAAATGCTTTTATATTATCTTCTCTTTAAGAAATCAGGAACATTAATCTGATTATTCTGTACTCTGGACTGTGGTGCCTGTGGCTGTCTACCCATACCACCCATTGGTGCTGCCTGCTGAGCATTCATTCCTGTAGCTGGCATTCCCTGTCCAAGTGGCTGACCATACATAGGCATATTACCCTGTGGAGGCATCTGCTGCATTCCCATACCCATCTGTGGATTATTAAGTGGCTGACCTACCATTGGCTGACCTGCACCATACATACCACCCTGTGGCTGCTGCATCTGTGGCTGCTGTCCACCCATCATACCATTTCCCATTGGTCTCTGTGGAGCAACAGGTGCACGATTAACATATCTGCCCGAATTAGCTGCTGTATTACGCTGATTAATAGCATTTTCATTAATACCAGTAGCAATAACTGTAACAGTACACATGTCAGGATTTCTATCATCACATGTAGCACCCATGATGATATTAACCTCATCTCCTGTAATATCTCTTACAAATGCAACTGCATCTCTTGTATCGAAAAGTGTAATCTCACCAGAAATATTGATAATAATATCTGTAGCACCGTTGATAGTTGTTTCAAGAAGTGGTGAGTTAACTGCCTGCTTAACAGCCTCAACTGCCTTATCATCTCCTGCAGCCATACCAATACCGATATGAGCAATACCCTTATTTTCCATAACTGTCTGAATATCAGCAAAGTCAAGGTTAATAAGTGAATTAACATTAATAAGATCTGTTATACCTTTAACAGCCTGCTGTAAAACTTCATCAGCCTTCTTAAGAGCTTCTGGCATTGATGTACGTCTATCAACAATCTCTAATAATCTGTCATTTGGAATTACAATAAGTGTATCTACATTCTGACGTAACTTTTCGATACCGCCTTTAGCATTATCCATACGTCTCTTTGCTTCAAACTCAAAAGGTTTTGTAACAACACCTACAGTAAGAGCTCCCTGTTCTTTAGCAATCTGTGCAACTACAGGAGCCGCACCTGTACCAGTTCCACCGCCCATACCGCAAGTAACGAATACCATGTCAGCGCCCCTTAACGCACTAGCGATATCCTCTCTTGATTCCTCAGCAGCCTTTTCACCGATTTCTGGCTTAGCACCAGCGCCAAGTCCCTTTGTAAGATCTGCGCCTATCTGAAGAAGACGTGGTGACTTACATGAAGCCAACGCCTGTTTATCTGTATTGATTCCTAAAAATTCAACACCCCTTATTCCTTCTTCAACCATTCGGTTAACAGCATTATTTCCCCCCCCGCCGACACCTACAACAAGTATTTTTGCTGCAGCTTCTACTTCGTTTGATTTAATTTCAAGCAACTTTCTACTCCTCCTTCGAAGTGAATTTTGTACTCATACTATCATATATAATATTATTTTTTTTTACAAATTTCAACTATTTTATGTAAATCTTTTTATATCAATTTTCATTAGTTGTTTCTTCTAGTTCAGGTTCCACATTAAGCTCATCTACTTTCACATCAGTTTTATCTTTTTCAAATGTGAATTTTCCACCCTCACCAGTATAGTTTTCCATATGAAGAACCCCTGGATATTCAGGTAGCTTTGGAATAAGCTGATTTAACTCATTTATCTTTTCATCAATATATTTATTGCTTCCGATAAAAACTCTAATTTCTCCGAAATGAAGCGTTATTTCTTCGTTATTATCAAAATATATCATATCTGTTTTAATGTTATATTTTGTGAGAAGCTGTGTTATCGTTAAAATTGTCGAAAATATTCTTTCATCATCAACTGGCAGCTTTTCGTGTAATTCAACATAATTGTATTTAAGTCCTCTAACATATGGAATTCCTTCTATTTGTCTTGACGAGCTTTCCACTACAATTCCTTCTCTGTCAAAGTACATATAATGCCCAAGATATTCGACATATCCCGCCAAAGCCTTTTCATACACCTCAATTCTAATACGATTAGGCGATAAAATTTTTACATCCATTCTTTCAATGAACGGAATATTTTCAACGCTTCTTTTCTTATTATATTTCATATTAAGAAGCACCGAATTTCTATCGCGTTCGTTTTTTATTACAAGGTTTTGAATTTCTTCTGCCGTATAATGTTCATTGCCAACCACTTCTATATTTGTTACAGTGAACATCGTTTTAATTATTATGAGTGCAACGCATATAATAATTATTACCGAACATGCTATAGTAATTTTTAGCATCGCACGTTTTTTTATTTTATCTTTATAGTCCACCACCATTCCTCTTTTCAATAGTGTTTTTTCTATTTACCAGTTTTCACTGCAAACACTTCTTACTATACCAATCTCTATTAACAAAAACATAACCGAGGAACCACCATAGCTTACAAAAGGAAGTGAAATACCTGTATTAGGAATAGTATTAGTAACAACTGCAATATTCAAAATAACCTGAACAGCAATATGTGCAAACACGCCTACTATTAATAGTGCTCCAAATGAATCTGTTGTTGTCATTGCAGCATAAAAAAGTCTTACTAGTAAAAACATAAATAGTCCAATAAAAATGCAGGCACCAAAAAATCCAATCTCCTCACATATTATTGAGAAAATCATATCATTCTGCGCTTCTGGAATAAATTGCTTTTGCAGACTTTCTCCAAGTCCCTTTCCAAACCAGCCGCCCGAGCCTATAGCATATAGTGACTGCAATGTCTGAAACGCATAGCCGGATGAATCCGCCTGTGGATTAGCCCATGCTAAAATTCTATTTGCTCTAAAGTTACTTCCCTTCATTAAATTATTAAGTGCAAGAAATCTCATACCTATAAGTGCCGTAAATCCACCTACCGCGCCTAATAAAAACCAGAACTGAGAAGGAACCATTACATAATACATAACTCCTGCTATAAATACAACAATTAATGCCGAAGACATGTTATTAGTCGCTTTCGCAATTATTCCTGCCAAAACAAATACAAACGAGAAAATAATACAAAAGCCCCTAAATGTGTTTGCAGCTCTTCCAAGCCTTACTGCAAGACTTGCTGTCATTATTATAATTGCAACCTTAGCAATTTCAGCTGGCTGAATAGATATTCCCAGGTTAATCCATCTTCTTGCACCATTTGCTTCAACCCCAAGCGGAGTAAGCACGAGAAGCACCATAAAGCAGGCGAATATCCATATTACAAGACTGCATTTTTCATATATATGATAATTAATTCTCGAAACAATCATCATTGCAACAATTCCCATTGCCGTCGCCTTTAGCTGCTTAACAAGATAGTAATCGCCTTCTCCAAATGTAAGGTTTGCATCATATGTACTAACCGAATAAAGCATAACTAACCCAAACACGAGCAGAAAGAATATCGAGCAAAGCATGGCTACATCTGAATATTTAATTTTAAGTTTAAAAAATGATGATACGAATTTATTCATTTATATTGTTCTTTCTATAAATATATTATTGAAGATCTGATAATGCTCCACTTATTGGTCTACCAGTCTCTGCATCCAGGTATTCTCCTGTGTCAGGGTCAATCGCATAACCAGTTTCTTTATCTATTTTAATTTCGCGTTTTTGTTCTTCCTCTACTGTCTCTCGATTTACCGGATTACCATTTGAATCAAATATTTCGATTACATTTTGAGGTTCATTATCTCCTGTATCTGCAGAAGCCTCTTGCGAATCGCTATCAGGCATCTCCTCACTTCCTGTATCAGTTGATGTATTAGAAAACTCAATCTGCTTTTCCTTCAATTCTTCTGCTTCTTTTTCAGTTATATCCTCAGTCTTTGTGATGTTCATATACGGAAGAACCTCTGTAAGAATATCTCTTGTAAGGACTGTTGCATACTTAGCCGATGCCTGCTGATATACATTCGGTCTGTCAATTACAGTATAAATCACTATTTCCGGATTTATTGCTGGTGCAAATCCAATAAACGATACAACATACTCACCATTTCCTCGAGGAAGTGTTTCGGCAGTACCCGTCTTACCACCAATAAGATATCCTGCTGGTCTTGCCGATTTACCAGTACCTTCAGTTACTACATTTACACATAATTCCTTTATTTTTTCAGACGTTTCTTCGGAAATAGTCTGTCTTAAAACTCTTGGTTCTATTTTTTCAACAGTAGCACCATTTGAGTCAACTATTTCTGTTACAACATGCGGCTGTATATATTTTCCACCATTTACAAGCGAGCAAAATCCTGCCGCAATCTGAATCATTGTTGTATTAAACCCCTGCCCAAATGAACCAATAGCCAAGTCTGTAGGCGTCATAGAGTTTGTAAACACAAGCGAATTAGTAAGTGCTTCACCAGTCAAATCAATATTTGTTTTAAGACCAAAATTAAAGTTCTTACTATATTTCAAATAATCGCTTCTGCCTATAGCTGCACCCATTTTCATAAAGCATACATTACAGGAATTTTCAAGCGCGCCAGAAAAATCAAGTGGTCCATGTCCGAGTCGGTTTGAACAGTGAATCTTATGGTCTCCAACCTCCAAAACGCCATTGCATACATATGACTCGCTACCACTAAGCGAGCCCTCTTCAAGTCCCATTGCCATCGTAAATGGCTTCATTGTAGAACCTGGTTCATACGTTTCACTAATGCAGAAATTTTTCCACAGAGAATTAAACGCTTCCGTTTTAGCCTCTTCATATAGCTCCTCGTATGTCTTAGCTTTCTCGCTATCAGCATTTATACCGCTTTCATTTTTCTCTTCATCAGATGCTGTGACATCTGGTTCTTCTAATTTAGATGTTTCATCATTTTTTTGCGTATTTTCAGTCGTACCATTTTCTGAGCCATTTTCGTTTTCATCACTACTATCGCCAGACTGTTCATCCTCTTCATCTTCTTCAGGCATTTCAATTTTAACCTTAATGTTTGACTCATCTCTAGGATTATTCAAATCAAATACAGGATAGCTTGCCATAGCGAGTACTTCACCTGTATTTGGCTTCATAATAATTACACCTGTA
This sequence comes from Lachnospiraceae bacterium, assembly GCA_045627905.1. Classification (GTDB taxonomy): domain Bacteria; phylum Bacillota; class Clostridia; order Lachnospirales; family Lachnospiraceae; genus UBA2868. The sequence goes on from JAZQOO010000029.1 coordinate 15,587, forward strand.
TTATTACTTCCATAGCCCTCTCTAGCCTCATTTTCATGTTCCTTATTAAAGGCAAGAATATGTTTTTCCACGATACTCTGAATATTTACATCAAGACTTGTTATAAGTGTCTTTCCATTTTCCGCTGGCTTTATCGTTCTTTCAAGGCTTTCATCATCATCAAGATAGCCATACTCTCTTCCATCTATTCCATCGAGAACTGTATCATATGTATGTTCAAGACCATATGCGCCCTCATTATCGCCCTGTACAAATCCAATCACATCACACGCTAGCGAATTATACGGATACTGTCTCTGATATGCTTCTTCGAGCCAGACACCCTTTAATCGCGGATACTCTTTAGGATTATTCAAAGCTTCCTGCAGCACTTTTATCGCTTCGTAAGGCTGTTTTCTTGCAACTATTTTATACTGCGAATTTGGGTTTTGTGAGATATAGTTTCTAAGCTCTGATTCCGTATACTTGAGCTTTGCACCACATGTTGTAAGTGCAAGCACCGATGGTTCAATGAACTTTCCCGAACCATCACCAGTCATCGCATGAGCATCAATTACAACATTATATACCTTTTGTGAAACAGCTATTTTTGTGCCATTTCTATCAACAATTTCTCCTCGTTTTGCAGGCAAAACAACGCTATCATATCTCTGCTGTGCAAGTACAATTCGTTTAAAGTGCTCTCCATCACTTGTAGATATAAAAAACACTCTTCCTGTCAACAAGAAAAAAACCAACAGCAACACAAATCCGAGTGTTGCTAGTTTGGTTTTCATCCCTTTCCCAAATCCTTCTTCTATAGGAAAACCCTTTGCTGCATTTTTTCGTTCTCTGTCATCAAAGGTTTCTTTTCTACTATTTTGTATCCTTCTATTTCTCTGTGCCATAAAAACCTCGCAATGACTTATTACTCCTCAAGACTTATATACTGTCTGACAAAATCACTTCCGGTACTTTCGTATACAATAATCTGGCTGTCATCTGCATATGTCATTCCCAAATCATTCATTGCAACCTTTTTTATTTTCTCAAGGTCTATTGTACCATTAATTCTGTTTTCTGTGTCATCATTTTCTGCACAAAGTTCACTTAGCTCTGCTTCTAGCTCCTGAGCTCTTCTTTTTGAATTATATACATCTGATCTAAGACTAATGTATCCTGCAAATACTGTTGCCAAAACGCATACTGCCACAAAGAAATAAGCAAACACTATAAGAGAGTTTAAATTTCTAGCCTTGTGACGGTTTTTAGCAATATTTTCATTGACACTGAAATTTCTTTCTCTTCTTACCCTTCTTTCAGGCTGCAGTGCAACATTACCATACACATATTCTTCATTTCTTCTATTATAATATCTCAGATCTTCTGTCAAATATTTATCATCTCTGTATCTGTTATCTGCCACTTTTATACCCCTTAACACACTATTATTTTTTCTAACACTTTTCAAAAACTCTTAATTTTGCACTTTTTGCTCTAGGATTATATTCAAGCTCTTCATCCGTTGATACTATTGGCTTTCTTGTGATTACAGTTCCCTTCTTTTTCTTACCACATACACATACTGGAAAGCTTTTAGGACAAGTGCACGGATTTTCTGCATCTTTAAACATGTTTTTTACTATTCTGTCCTCTAACGAATGAAATGTAATGATGCAAAGTCTTCCGCCCGGATTCAAAAGCTCAATCATATCGTTCAAGCCTTCTTTTAAAACGGTTAGTTCTTCATTAAGCTCTATCCTAAGCGCCTGAAATGTCTGTTTTGCGGGATGACCCGACAGCTTTCTTATTTTCATCGGTATCGCTCCTTTTATTATTTCAGCAAGCTCAAGTGTTGTTTCTATCTCTTTTTCCTGTCTGTAATTTACAATATGCTTTGCGATATTTGCCGCAAATTTATCCTCACCATAGTCTCGGATTATTCTAAAGAGTTCCCCTTGTGAATATGTATTCACTATATCCTTAGCTGTCACATGATTTCTATTGTCCATTCTCATATCAAGCGGTGCATCTTCTCTGTACGAGAATCCCCTCGATGCTTCGTCAAGCTGATACGATGAAACACCTAAATCAAGTAATATTCCGTCAACTCTGGCAATTCCAATATTATTTAACTCTGCTTTCACATTGCGGTAATTAGACCTTATTATCGCAACATTTGAAAATTCCTTTAGACGTTCCCCTGATGCCTTAATAGCATCCTCGTCCTGGTCAAAACCAACAAGCTTCCCCTTGCCTGAAAGTCGTTTTGCAATCTCAAAGCTATGACCTGCGCCGCCCAATGTACCATCTACATAGGTTCCCTCCGGCTTAATCATAAGATTTTCAATTACCTCGTCAAGCATTATAGACTTGTGCTTAAATTCCATGAGTCTCTACACTCCTAATCCCAGCTCTGCCATATGCTCGGCAATATCATCCATGTTATCAAAAGCTGTAGCTTCGTCGTATCTTTCTTTACTCCATACTTCGATATGATCAATCACACCTGCAAGTACAACATCCTTTGATATTCCTGCCCACTCCCTCAGATTTGCAGGAACAAGGATTCTTCCCTGTTTATCAATTTCTGCTTCAACAGCACCTGCTACAATGAATCGAATCATTTTTCTGGCATCACCGTTTCCCGGAAGAGAACTAAGTCTTGCAACATAATCCTCCCACTGAGTAACATCATATACAGAAAGATTGTGTTCTACTCCCCTTGTAACCATGAATCTTTCCCCTAAGGATTCACGATACTTTGCCGGGATAATCATTCTACCCTTTGTATCAATTGTATGATTGTATTCTCCCGTGTACATTAAAATCTCCGAACCACTTTCTACCACTTTGATGCCATTTGCCACCACTTTTATACACATTTTACCCCTTGGGCACCATTTTTTCAAGTATTTAACAATAAAAAAACAACGGAAAGCTTTCTACTTTCCGCTGTTTTTACATGTACAGTCCCAATATATAGTATCCGATTTTTATATTTCAATCTTTATACTACACTATATGCTGTGTATATTTTTTTATAAATTTATTTTATTTTTTGTTGTTATGGTGGTATAAAATCCCATTTTTTTACTATTTTTGTAACTCTAGTGGAATTATTATCCCAAATTATACATTAAACAAGAATTCGATTATATCTCCATCTGCCACAACATACTCTTTTCCTTCTGTACGTTGTTTTCCTTTAGCTTTAACAGCCTGATAGTCAAACGAAGCCGCTTCAAGATCACTGTATGCAATAACCTGTGCGCGAATAAATCCTCTTTCGAAGTCTGAATGTATTTTTCCTGCAGCCTGTGGAGCCTTTGTTCCTTTTTTAATTGTCCAGGCCCTGCACTCTTTTTTACCATCTGTAAGATACGAGATAAGACCTAATAATGAATAACTCGCTTTTATGAGTCTATCAAGACCTGATTCATTTATTCCAAGCTCTTCCATGAACATTGCCTTTTCTTCTTCATCAAGCTCAGACAATTCTTCTTCTGTTTTAGCGCAAATTGGAAGTACTGATGCTCCTTCTGCTTCTGCCTTTGTCTTTACTATATTATAGTAGTCTGATGATTCAGGAGCTGCAACACCATCATCATCCATATTGCACGCATAAATAATAGGCTTTGCAGATAAAAGACCCATTTCTTTCATTGCTGTCGCGTATATTTCATTTGTCTCATCATATTCAAATGTACGAGCATTATTGCCAGCCTCTAAATGCGCCTTAACCTTTTCAAGAAAATCCGATTCTTCTCTGGCTTCCTTATTTCCACCTTTGCCTGCTTTAAGCGCCTTTTGTAAGCGGTTCTCTATCATATCTAAATCAGAGAAAATAAGCTCCATATCGATACATTCCATATCACCCTTTGGGTCTACCGCTACTGCTTTTGTTGCATCTTCAACTACATGCATTATTTCGTCATTATCAAAGCATCTAACAACATGAATAATCGCATCACATTCTCTGATGTGTCCCAAAAACTTATTACCAAGTTCAGCACCCTTTGATGCACCCTTTACAAGCCCTGCAATATCAGTAAATTCAACAACTGCCGGTGTTTTCTTATCTGTCTGCCAATACTCAGCAAGTTTATCAAGCCTTGCATCCGGAACAGCAACAATACCTGTGTTAGGTTCAATCGTACAGAACGGATAGTTCGCTGCCTGTGCATTTGCTGTACCTGTTATTGCATTAAATAATGTTGACTTTCCAACATTCGGAAGACCGATTATTCCTAATTTCATATATACCTCCACTTGGGGACGCTTCTTTTGTCAGCAGGAGTGTCCCTTTGTATTTTAACCAACCTTGATGTTAGCATAAAATTTGCTAATTCTCAACTATTTCACTTGACATTATTGGAATTTATATATATACATATATATACACATTTAATTATTTACATATTATCAAATAATAAAACAAATCATTAAATTCTTTACAATTCTTTAATTCCAAAACATTGTAAACGCAAACAAGGAGGTCTCGTGCCAAGAAAACCAAGAATAAAATCAAAAAATAATATTTATCATGTTGTTATTAAGGGAATTGATCAGCAGCTTATATTTGAAGAAAGAAATGATTATATAAAATATCTTGAAATATTGGAATTTTATAAATACGAGTGTCATTTCAAATTATTTGCATATTGCCTAATGTCAAATCATACCCACATACTCATGCAAGTTACAGATATTCCGTTGGAGACTATATTTAGAAAAATTAACACAAACTATGCCGTTTGGTTCAATATGAAATACCAAAGGACCGGGCATCTACAGAATGGACGATACTATAGCGAACCAGTTGAAGACATACACCATTTATTTAGCGCAGTAAAATATATACACTGTAACCCTATGAAAGCCGGTCTGGAAACTGTCCCAGGCGAATCCTATCCATGGTCGAGTATATATGAATACAAATCATGTATATCTAAACTAGTTGATTTAGACTTAATTAATTATTTCTTTTCAAAATCTGACTTACTAGATACTTCAACTTTTGAAAAAACAAACTTTTTAGACATCGATAATATCAAAAAAAGAATTCCTGACGATGTAGCCAAAGAAATAATTGCAAAAGAGTGTAATTGTAAAAATGTTTCTGATTTTCTAAAGTTCACAATTTTAGAGCGAAATAAATATATATCAAAACTACATTCTCTAGGACTTTCCGTTCGACAGCTAAACAGACTTACAGGTATATCAAAGGGAATTATTCAGTCAATAATAAAATGCTCACAGGGACACTCCTTCTGACAAAAGAAGCGTCCCTAAAAACTTCACGTTACATGCATATGCGTACATTCCTACCATTGCGCCTGTGAATCGCTTTCCTTTTTTTAGTCCCTCATCGCACAAATAATAGACATTATCAAGTGTAACAAGTTCCTTATAATTCTCACCATCTAAGCTAAATAGAAATGTTCTCTTTAGACCTGATGTAATTATTTTAAATGTAATAACGCTACCCGGTCTGTTATCTACTTGAGTGAAGTTATGTTCCCTGTATATATCTCCTATTTTTTCTGCAACGCCTGTATAATTACTTCCATTTCTTTTGAATACAGCAAATTTCACAAATGTATTCTCGTCATAGTAGCATACGACACCACTGTTTTGATTATCTTTGCAATCAGGTATAACCATTGAACATTTCATTTCAAAATCAAAACTCGTCTGTCTCCTTACAAGAATATTTTTTGCTTTCATATTATCAATATCATATTGGCTTCCTTTTATAATTATATTTCCATCTTCAAAAGCAAAGCCGTCGCTTTCAGGAGCCCTGACTGTAAGCCATGTTTTATACAGTGTCTCCTTATTAAAGCCGTTATGTTGCACAGAATTTATACAAGTGGATGATTCTGCTATTTCTATGTTTGGCTTTATCTGAAGGCATGATGGTCCTTTTAAATTATTTACAAGCGGCCATCCGTCTAATGTCCACGTAATCGGGTCAAGAGCAGTTTCACGCCCTAGTATGCTGTAGACTTCACCTTCTTTGCCTTCCACTCTTCTTCCACATAAATACACCATGAACCATTCGCCATTTTTAGTACATACAGGTTTTCCATGACCACATCTCTGAATTGGTGCCTTTTCATCATTTTGTCTCATTATAGGATTATACGGACAAGGTTCATATTCACCCTTTAAAGTCCGGCTTCTTGAAACGGTAATTCTATGTCCCATTCCTGTTCCGCCTTCTGCTTCAAACAAATAATAATATCCATCCTTTTTCAGTAAATGTGGTCCTTCTGGTGCTCTTTTATTATCTCCATAAAATAACATTTCCGCTTCAGATATTTGTTTTGTACAATCTTCATTTAATTCAAATATTCTTGCGCCTCTATTTAACAGCATATACCTTTTACCATCATCGTCTGTAAAAATAGATGGATCAATACCGTCCTCATCGATTATCGCCGGCTTACTATATGGTCCTTCTGGTCTTTCTGACGACATAACAAGCTGTTTTCTATATACAGTTCCATCATCATTTAATCTAAATGTAACTGCAATATAAAATCGTCCATTATAAAAGGATATATCTGGCGCCCAGTATCCTCTGCCGCCTTCTATATCATCAAGCATACACCATTCTGGATTTGTAACTGCGTGGCCAATTATTTCCCAGTGAATCAAATCCTTTGAATGTGATATAGGAATACACGGAAAATATACAAAGCTTGAATTAACCATGTAGTAATCATCTTCAACTCTTATAATTGATGGGTCTGGGAAAAATCCTGTTCGAATAGGATTTTTGTACATATTGGAAAGTGGTGCTCCTATCCTCTTTTCGAAATATTTCTCTATATGTGAAAAACCAAGCCTGTTAGCAAGCTCATATGGCGTTTCTAACTGCACATCTCCTTCTACTACAGACATTCCCACTCTTTCCACAAGATACTTACATACCGAGAGTTCTCCAGACATCACTGCATAATGAAGAATATTTCGATGCTTTCTATCATATATGTTCATACTGGCTCTTGAATATTCAACAATATATCTCAGAACATCAATATCACCTGTTTTTGCTGCAAGAAATGACATCAATACATCTTCTTTATCCATTCTGTCAATTTCAGACGGCTCATTTTCCAATATCTTTCTTACTTCATTTAAATCTCTATTTAATATTGCCTTTTCAATATCGTACATACAAGCTCCATTCTTTTTACATATACACTCAAAGTATACCCGTCAATATAAAAGAAAAATAAAAAACCTCTCATTGAATCACAACGAAAGATCTTTTATCATATAACAATTTTACTATTTCATACTCGTAAGACTTTCTATTTCTCCTACAAGACCGTTTATTTCGTTTGCAAAGTTATGAATCATTTCAACATTCTTTTCACTCATATTAAATGCTTCCTGTGTACTTGCGCTGATTTCTTCGCTTGTCGCCGATAGAGTGTTTACACTATCAACAATATTATTATTAGATGTCCTAAGTGCAGCTACCATTGAGCTTATTTCATTTATTTCGCTTGAAAGTGTCTCTATCTTAGAAGTAATTTCCTTGAATTTAGCTGAAGCTAAAGCTGCACACTCATTTTCTGTTTTTGATGCTTCTACATTTTGTTCAACAATCTGTGTAATATCTGTAGCATTTTCTGTAAGAACCTGTATAAGCTTCGTTATATTCTCAGTTTCAACTCTTGTTGTCTCTGCAAGATTTCTTATTTCATCAGCAACTACTGCAAAGCCCTTTCCAGCCTCTCCCGCTCTTGCTGCTTCTATCGAAGCATTTAACGCAAGTAAATTAGTCTGACTAGACACTCCCAAAATAACATCTGTAATTCCTTTTACAGCATCTGTATTATCAATAAGCATCGATGCAGCTGCCTGCATTCTCTTATTTCCCTCCAGTGCCTTATCAACCTGAGCAAACAGCTCTGAAACAGCCTTTGAACCCTCATTAAGTGCAGTTTTGGCGTCTGTTGTAATGTTAACAATGTTTTCAGCACTATTATGAGTATTATTAATAACTTCCTGAATTTCCTGAGTCTGAACTGTCTGGTTTTGAATTTCCTCAGCCGTTCCTGCTGAACTTTTTGCTATATCATCCATTGAGTCATTAACAATGTCTGTCTGCGCCATAATTTTATCAACTGCTTCCGACATCATGTTTGCATGCATACTAACCTTATCCGCAACCTCAACAATTTTATTTGCAACTGCGCTATTTTTATCTGATGTTACTTTTACCTCTTCTAAAGAAGATTCAAAGAATACGTTAAGGAGTTTAAGTCCTCTGAATATCGTTACAATAACAAGAATTGTTATAATAATCTCTATCATAACACCTTCGAGGGCATCAGTCGGATTAGCTGCAGTAGACATAGTCTGAACTGCTCTTATTACATTTGCGATTCCAAACACGGTAACAGGAACAATTATATTTTTCTTTTCAAGGGAAAGCATTGCTATTAACAAAATCGGAATCATATATGGAAACGCACTTCCTGACTTTCCCATAATAAGCATAAAAAAGTATACAACAGAATATGCATACCCAACATAAATGATGTAAAACATATTCTTTTTAAAATATACAGCCAGGCTTGTACCGTATGCCACAATAGTTAAAATCATTGGAACTATACTTTGTACAGGCTTTAAATCTGCCGCCATTGTAAGCTGTGAAATCAGCCCAACAAATCCAAAGAAAGTTGCTATCGAATAAATTATAAGCATAAGCTTGTTCGTTCTTGTATAATGCTGTTCTTTCATACCATTCCCCACCCTTCAAAATAATTTTTTAAAGCATCTAAAAAAGTATTGTAAAAATTATATCACTCGTTTTTTTGATATACAATACATAAACATATATTTAACCCTTTGTTACATACGCTAATATGATGTTTTTTGCAGCACCAAATGATACTGACAAAAGAATCCTCCCTATGATACAATAATAAAATGAATCTGGAGGTTTTTTAAATGAACAAATTTTTCGATAATTTCTATAATATATTGATAAAATCAGTTGATGTAATTTTCTTTGCCATTGTTACAGTTCTTTTATTACAGAGTGGCTTTTCAACTGCGTACATAGTTTACGCTGAACATACTTTATATCTTGCTGACAGTATATTTCTGAATCTGGCTTTTTCAGTATCTTTTTTGATACTCGGTTTGTTTGTCTGGAAAAAATCAAAACAACTACAAGGAAAATTTAATTACGATAAAATCATCATTATTATCTATTTTATTATATTAGCAATTGGATGTATTCTTGTTTTGTCATCGCAGCAATTTCCTATATCTGACCAGCGTGATGTAATGCGTGCTGCTGACAATTTAAGAAGTGGTGATGTTTCAAAATTTCTAAAAGGTAAATACATTAGCAACTGTCAAAATCAGATTGGTTTTCTGTTATTCCACTATTTTGCAGGTAATATATTTGGTACAAATAACTTTGTTGCAATTCAGCTAATAAACGCCGTAGCATTAGTAATTATGTATAAATGCTTTATTGATGTTTGTAAGCTGCAAAACATGAAGCATAGCAATATTTTACTTCTTTTACTGGCAGGGTTTCTGCCACTAACAGCATATGTTACATTTGTATATGGCAACATTTTAGGACTACTATTTTCTATAATTGCCTTCAAATATTACTTACGTTTTTCTAATGATGCAAAGAAACGTTATTTGCTAATTATGTCAATATCAATAGGGCTAGCTGTTGTATTTAAACAAAATTACCTAGTATTCGGTCTAGGTCTCATTTCGTTTATTGCCGTAGAATTTTTCAAAAAAAGAAATAAAAAGGACATTGTTGCCATAGCATGTATCGCAGTATCAATTATACTGTTCACAATTTTACCTAAAATGTTTATTGAACATAAGTTAAATATAAAATTCGAACCTGGTATATCTTCTTTTTCATATATCGCTATGGGCTTGCAGGAAAATAACGATTTAGCAAATGGATGGTATAACGGCTATAACAGAAACACCTATGTCAACGATAGTAATTGTGACGCAAGTATACACAAGCAAATATCAATCGAAAATATAAAATCATCAGTTTCACGTTTTAAAACTGACCCTGACTATGCTGTCAAATTTTTTGCCAAGAAAAATATATCCCAGTGGCTTAACCCTTCTTTTCAGGGATTATGGTTATTCGATTACAAAGAATCATCCATTAAATATCCTGACTGGTTTTTAACAGTAAAAAGCGCCATATTCGAAAAAAACTTTAATATTATATATAATTACATACAATTTTTAACATTACTTCTTGTTATTATAGGGGTTTTACTAACGGACCATAAAGATTATGGTAAGGATTTTTTCTATAAGTCTACTTTTATTGGTGGTTTTATATTTCATTTTATATGGGAAGCCAAATGTCAGTACACAATTTCATATTATGTGCTTCTTCTTCCAATTGCAGCATATGGACTAACTCAATTATATTCAAAGGCTGACAAATATAATTTTAATGATTTTAATATCCATAATTTTGCGAAAAATAATTTCAAACGATTATCAGTTTGTTTATTTATAGTAGCACTCGCCACTATTTCATGCTTCAACAATAAATTACATACTGCGTTTCATGTAAACGGAGATGAGGAAATATATTCAGCATGGATGTATGAAAACACAAACGACTATAAACCTAAAAGCAGCTATCAGCTTTTAACAATCAGTCCTTATTTTGATACAAATAAATACCTGACAGAAGCTGACAACAATACTTGTTTAGGAGCTGAAGCTTGTCCTATAAGAATATATCGTAATTCACTGTACAGTAATATCATTTTTTCAAACGATATGCTATATATGTATTTATGCGATAACAATCAAGACGAATACACTAATATTGGTGCAGCCAAAGATACAGTTTCTGATGCACAAAACTGGAGAATTAAAAAGGAAAATAACTATGTCTACATTCTTACAGGTGAGGCAAATAACACAAACGCTGTAACATATAGTGCTGAGACTGGAGAAGTGTTCATAACAAGATTTAATAAAGATGACACTCAGAAATGGATTATATCGAAATAGCACGCTCTGCGCGCTATTTGCGTTATCATGTATAAACAGATAAAGGCTATGTCATTGACACAGCCTTTTATTCTGAACACTAATTATAATTAGTAAGTTGTAGTATTTTCTGAAAGATCACGGTAGAACTCAGTTCTTGCCATATAAGCATAAGGTGTAACCCATAACGCACCTAATCCACATGTGAACATTGAAACAATGAACCATCCGATAAAGCTTACATCAAGACAGAAAAGTCTCCATTTATTTCCGTTCATCATTTCTTTACTTGAGTCGATACATTCCTTCCAACTATACTCTGGATGATCAACTGCAATATACTCAGCCATTGCATACGAATATGCCTTTACAATACCCGGAATAACAAATAACATTGACCACAAGCATATAAATACGCTCTTTAAAAGACCAAGAAGTATTGCACGTCCAAAATCCTTTGTGAAGCCTTCTGTAAACATAGCCTCAACCTTAACTGCTGTTTTAGTTCTACTTGCAGTTAACAATGCTGATGATAAACCAATGAGCATTGGTCCTGTAGCAACAACAGTCACAACTCCTGCTGAAAAAGAAGCTGCAAGTCCCATTACCGCATTAAATGCAAGACACAGTACAAGTGCCATCATCCATTCTGAGCTAAAAATTCCTCCTCCAAGAGATTCTCTTGCTTTAGCTCTGTAATCTGCTGATACCATAATTTTCTCCTCCTATTTGTATAATATCAATATATCAAAGTTACATCTCATTTAGTTTGAAATGTCACTATAATACCTCACGTAATACTCTTTCAATTGTGTCCTTTTCGAATGGCTTCGAAATAAATTCTATTGCACCTAGCTTTATCGATTCGATAATCTTCGCTTTCATACCTGCCGCAGAAAGCATAACAATCTTTGCATCGCCATCAAGCTTTCGAATTTCCTTAAGGGCTTCTATACCATCCATTACAGGCATTGTTATATCCATTGTTACGAGGTCTGGTTTTAACTTGATGTATGAATTAACAGCCTCTTTACCATTTATGGCTTCGCCTACTACACAGTAACCAGCGCCTTCCAGAACACCTCTGAGAACGCTTCTTGACATTCTTGAGTCATCAACAATAAGTATCTTCTTTCCATCCTTGTTGATGCTTTCAACCTCTTTAGCTTCTACCGCTTCTACCTGATTACCTTCAAAAACAGGCTTATTATTTATTGCAATAATAATAGCTAAATTTGCCCCAGCAATATTTAAAGGAATTTTTATTAAGTCACCCTTTACTGTACCATCCTTATATCCAAATGGTGGTAACATATCTATATCTGAAGCCTCTCCTGCCTCTTTAGATACATAAAGACCATTTATGCAGTTTGAAAACTCTCCAATTGAATCAAATACCTCTGGTGAATTAAGGACAAATGATGTTTTACTGTATGAAGATGCCATATATGTAATAGCCTTTGCACCTTCAGCATCAGCAAATGCGATTGTATACTCGTCATCACCAACAACACTCTGACCGGAAATATTTGCAAACTTAAACTCTGAAACCTGTTCAGCCTTTTCAATATAAAAATCAGTCGAGATAAATCTTGTAACATTACGAAGAATCATTGCAACAATATCTTTAAGCTTATCATTTCCTTTTTCAATAAATAAAGGAACCATATTAGTAACATCACCAGACTTAAGTGCATCAAGCTCTTCCTTTGTATATCCAGCTTCCTTTATAAAGCTTAAAAGATTTTCATCTATTTCATTAAATGTCATAAAACCAGCTTCTGAAATAGTCTGAATAAACTGAAGATAAGCATTTCCCTGTTTTTTAAGAAGCATTGAAACCTGCTCATCTGTAAGATATCCCTTTTCAACAGCTAAATCACCAAATCTTTTATCCATCTGTGTCTGAAGCTGATTAAGTTCTTCTGACTGTTCTTTAGTAAGGAGCTTTTCCTCGATTGCTATAAGTCCAAGCTTAACTCTCGCTGATGCCTGTTTTTCAGATACAATCTGATACTGTGCCTTCGTAAGCTTTCCCTTTTCTACAAGATACTTTCCAAATAACTGTTTTAACATATCCACCCTTCTCCTTTATATAATATAAATAATTATACCCTATTTTAGTACTCAATTGCTATAACAAATAAGTCTGCCTTTTCTATCCTTTGGAACAATAACATAATCAATCCCAGCCAATCTTGCAGCTTCACCGTCCTTACAATCTCTGTCACCTATCATAATAATTCTATCAGATGCGACTGCAAAATCTGCCTTAATAAGCTCAAGTGCTTTTGGTGATGGTTTTAATTCGTTTACTCTCTCATCATCAGCCGTGTAAACACCGTCCGCCTCTATATTAAGCACCTTTAGCTTGTCTTGTGCTTCATAATCTGACCAGATAACTATTTTTTTATTGTTACCTTTGAGTTTCTTTATAAGCTCACATATTTCTGTATCTTTTGTTTTTTCGATGGCTGTGAGTGGATTTTCATAAATCCAGTACTCTATTAATGACTTTATATAGTCCTCACTCTTATTATATTTTTTCGCAAGCTCACTATAAATCCCATCAGTTGTATCGTTATTTTCCCTTAAGCTTCTAAACTGCTTTATTATTAACATATCAAATAGCTTAAATGGATTTTTAATGCAAAATGAAAGAAGTCGCTTTACCATCTCAACTCTTAATTTATTTTGATAATATAACGTTCCATCCACATCAAATACATATATGTCGTACTTATTTACATCTATACTTTCGCACTTCATTAAACAATCCTATATTTTTACGTTTATTCTACTGTAAACAGATATGGTGACATCCAATACTGAGGCATTGGAATATCAACAAATGTAAGTAATGTAAACACTAAAACAACCAATAAAAGGTATGCAAGAAGCTTTTTCTCGCGATACAGTTTTTCCGGCTTCTGTGCAGCGGAATCAGGCTTAAATGCAATAGACAAATATAAGCAAAACAGTCCAAACATAAATGGCATTCCAAATAAATACTGGAGTCTGTATTTAATCATAAAAATACCTATAAAAAATGTAGATGTCATTGCATAGAAAAATGATGAAACAAGAAGTGATACCTCTGTATAATATTTAAATGATTTTCTATATAAGCCTGCAACCTCAGGATTTCCTATCATTCTGTACTCCGAAAATCTCTTTGTTGCCATTAAGAATGCTCCTGCAAACCAATATCCTATAAGAATACTACTTGGTGGAATTAAATGGTCAGTAATAATAAACCAGCCCAGTAAAAGTCTAAGCATATTATTAACTGATTCCGACAAAACATCAAGATATACAACATCCTTTGTTCTTATAGGCTTTACATTATATAACACACCCATAAAAAGAAGAATTAATTCCACTATCAAAAATGGTATATTCACAAGTAATGAAAGCAACACTCCAAGCACAATGCATACAGCATATTCAAGCATCACTAACGAAAACTTCATGTTTTCTGACACTACTGGTCTATTCTTTTTTGTAGGATGATATTTATCGAATTCCGCATCCAACCATTCGTTGATTACGTAATTTGCTGATGCAATAAAGCATGTTGCAAAAAATCCTGCCACTAATCTAATTAATAAAGTCAACGCATCATGCGTAACATCTCCAAGCAAAAATGCGATTACAATACCAGGAAAAATAAAAGTATTTTTGACCCAATGGTCAGGTCTTGCTATTTTAATATATTTTTTCATTTATCCTCCTCGCTGAATTTCGCACGGAAATACTCAACATTGTCCTTTATATCACCTTTAAACACTGATGAGCCCATTACAATAACGTTAGCTCCTGCATTTACTACTATATCTATATTATCTCTTGTAATTCCGCCATCTACCTGAATATCGGTGTCTAGCCCCGCATCATCAAGCATACCTCTTAAGCTGGATATTTTTTCTGTACACATATCCATATATTTCTGACCACCAAAGCCTGGCTCAACTGTCATTACAAGGAACATATCAGCTTTGCCAAATAATGGTTTAAGAATCTCTATATCTGTATGTGGCTTGATTGCAATACCTGCCTTCATTCCATTTTCATGAATCATCTCAATAGCCTTTAATGCATCCTCACAAGCTTCCTCATGAACTGTAAGTATATCAGCGCCTACTTCCCTGAACTTTTTAATGTAGTTTTCAGGATTATTAATCATCAAATGTACATCAAGTGTTGTATCAGTTATTTTATCCATAGCCTCAACAACAGGCACTCCAAATGATATATTAGGTACAAAGCTTCCATCCATTACATCAATATGAAAATAGTCTGCTCCTGCTTCATCTGCAGTCCTTACAACATTTCCAAGCTGAGCTAAATCAGCCGCTAAAATTGATGGTGATAAAACCAGTCTGCTCATTATATAACCTTTCTGCTTAAATAAAATCTGCTTACTTAATATCTTCTCTTTCCATAGGATGAAGCTCTATCTTTAAGCTCTTTATATATATGCGTATATGTTTCATACCTAGTTTGGTTAATTAATTCATTATCTAGCGCATCCTTAACTCCACAATCAGGCTCGTGCGTATGTGAACATGGAGTAAAATAGCACTTTTCATATGGATAAAACTCATCGTAAAAGCTTTTCAGTTCTTCAGGCTCCATATCAAACACATCTATGCTTGTAAATCCAGGTGTGTCGATTATATATGAATCACCCGATATAGGAATTATTTCAGAATGTCTTGTTGTATGTCTTCCCCTGCCAAGCTTTTTACTAATTGCTCCTGTCTCCATCGTAACATCTGACTGCAATGCATTAATAATAGATGATTTCCCAACACCAGATGGACCAGCAATGCTGACAACTCTTCCTTCAAGAAGCTCTCTTACCTTAACAAGTCCTCGTTCTTCCTTTGCACTTACAGAAATAACATCACAACCGCTATTTTTATAGATTGACATTGCCTCCATTATTTCATCTTCATTTGCAATATCGTCTTTATTAAAACAAATAGTAATCGGAAGCTTCTGTTGCTTAAAATGTAAAATAAGCTTATCTAACATTAAATAATTAGGTGATGGTTCCTTTATTGCAGCTACAATTAACACACCATCTATATTTGCAACACTTGGTCTTATAAGAGAATTTTTTCTTTCAAAAATTTCTGTAATATTGCCAATTTCTTCATTTTCATCGACAACATCAATCAACACGTTGTCGCCTATTTGTGGTTTAATATTTCTCTTTCTGAATATGCCCTTTGCTTTGCACTCATATACTTTTGAGTTTTCAGCAAAAACATAATAAAACCCAGCTATTCCTTTAATTATTTTCCCTTTTAAACTAACGTCTTCCAAACACTACTCCTTTGCAAAGACAACAGCAACAGGCGATGTTGTTTCCATTGAACCATCATTTGTCATATAAGTCACTGTAATAAGGCCAGATTCATATCCCTGAATATCTGTTTTTACAAGATTATATGGGAATGAAGATGTTGTTACATTCGCAATTGTCTGAGTATTAGTTGCATCTGTAAGTGTTATAAATGCCTCTGTTCCCTGCATAAAGTTTGCTGGCATTCCGACTGAAAAGCTGCAGGCATAGGAGGATGGTCCTTTACTAACAGTAAAGTTTACAGTTGTTCCAATTCCAACTATTTCACCCGCTGCTACAGTCTGTGAAAGGACAACATTTGGTGCAACCGAATCATTACTTTCCTCCGAAATAGAATCATAAATCAGGTTGGCTTCCGTAAGCATAGCTATTGCTGTATCTTTGTCCTTACCAATAATGTCTGGAACTTCTGCTTCTGGCTTTTCCTCACCATCACTTATAATTACAGTAACTGTGCTTCCACTATCAACATTTGTTCCTGCAAGTGGCAACTGTGAAATAATCTTTTTTTCAGGTACTGTGTCTGAAAACTCATGTTCAACCTTCATCACAAAACCTTCTATTTCAAGCTTTGCTCTTGCTTCTGCTTCAATCATTCCTGTAACATCTGGAACGGCTGGACCTTGTGCTACTTTTCCTGAACTAATCACAATTACTATTTCAGTTCCCTTTTTTATCTCTGTACCCGGAGCTATATCCTGAGCGCAAATAATATCTTTATCATACTGTGTTGAATCGCCATAAGAGCCCTTTGCCTTAAGTCCGGCATTCTTTAAGACATTCTCAGCAGTTGTCAAATCCATTCCCACAACATTAGGAGCATTGACGTACCCTTCAGATACAACTGTGTCGGCACTGCTTCCCTTCTTACCTAAAAGTCCAGAAAACTTAACAACTGCAACTATTGCCACTAGCGCAATCACAAGTGCCGCAATCGCAAAAAATACAGACAGAACACCACCCATGTTTTCATCTACATCATCTTCTAATTCTTCCTCTGCATATCTTCTACTTGCACTGTTTCTTGACTTTTCAGGCTTTCTATTTGTTCTTTTCTGTTTTGCTCTTTCTCTTCTAATACGTTCTCTCTCTAACTGTCTTCTGTAGGCTTCATCAGCCTCCTCAGACTCATCTTCTATTTCTACTGCTTCTACCTGAGGATTAATAGCATTAATCGGTTCATTTATTACAGGCTTTGGAAATGGATTTATTGCCCCATCATCAAAGTCATCTTCTTCGTCAAAATCAAAAATCTGCATACCTTGATTATCATCACTCTGGTCATCAAGATACTCAACATTTCCACCTTCATACGCACTAAATGAATCCCTTTCACGCTTCATAATCTTTGTTCCACCGTTGCTATTGGCGTCCTTTATTTCAACGAAGTCTTCATCTGGTGTAATGAGCGACTGTTTTAAGTCCTTAACAAGCTCAGCCGTTTCAGAATATCTTCTGTCAGAATTTTTCTGTGTACACTTAAATACAATCTGCTCTATGCATGTAGGAAGATCTGGCACATAAAGCTTTGGTGATGGCATTTCTTCCTGAATCTGCTTTATTGCAATAGAAACCGTTGTTTCTCCATCAAACGGCACATGACCTGTAAGCATTTCAAACAGAGTGATACCTATTGAGTATATGTCACTCTTTTCATCTGAATAACCACCTCTTGCCTGCTCAGGTGATGTGTAATGAACTGAGCCCATAGCATGAGATGTAATAGTATTGGAGGTAGCAGCTCTTGCAATACCAAAATCAGCAACCTTAACCTTTCCATCTTTGGAAATAATAATATTCTGTGGTTTAATATCACGGTGTATTATCCCACTATTATGAGCTGCTTCTATTCCCATTGCCACCTGAATAGCAATACTTACAGCCTCTTTATATGATAATCTTATTTTCTTTTCTATATAGCTCTTAAGAGTGATACCCTCGACAAGCTCCATTACAATATAGTAAAGCCCGTCCTCATCTCCTACATCATATACATTAACAATATTATGATGCATAAGTCCTGCTGCCGCCTGTGCTTCAGCCTTAAACTTATCAACAAATTCTTCCTGAGTTGAGTATTCTGCCTTAAGAACCTTAACAGCAACATAGCGGTTTAGCTTACTATCCATTCCCTTGTAAACTGTAGCCATTCCGCCGCTGCCGATTTCTTCTATTATTTCATATCTGTAACCAAGTACAGTTCCTCTCTGCAACATTACTGATCCACCCCTTCAAATCTCGCAAGCACTACGCCAATGTTATCTCTTCCCCCATTTTCGTTCGCCTTGTCTACTAGAAGCGATACTATCTCCTTAACATCATTACTACTTTTTACAATACCCTCTATTTCGTTATCTGCAACCATATTTGTCAAGCCATCAGTACACATCAAGACAATATCGCCTTTTTTCAGCTCAACCTCAAAAAAGTCTATTAACACCTTAACATCTGTACCAACTGCTCTTGTAATAATATTTTTATCTGGATGGAATCTTGCAGCTTCTCTGTCAAGCTCCCCAGCTCTTATCATTTCTTCAACAAGAGAGTGATCCTTAGTAATCTGCTCTATTTTATCAGATATAACATAAAGCCTCGAGTCGCCGACATTAGCAACGTATAAAACATTATCCTGAATAGTCGCACACACTAACGTAGTTCCCATTCCTTCAAAATCTGTCTCTAATGACTTTTCAAATATTTCTCTGTTAGCTTTCTCAATTGCCTCACGTATAACACGTACAGGAGCTGTATCAGTATTATCTGAAATAATACGTTCAATAGCATTAACCGCGTACGCCGATGCATAATCTCCAGCCTTATGTCCGCCCATTCCATCCGCAACAATAAATAAGTTGCTAAGTGAACCAACATTTGAACCGCATGAATATACAGTGTCCTGATTTAGCGTTCTAACTTTTCCAATATCTGTTTTCGAGCAAATGCTTAGCATCATTCATCTCCTTTTTAGTGCACTAATAGCTTATCTTTATTTGCCAAGTGCACGTCTTCTAAGCTGTCCACATGCGCCGTCTATATCACGACCCATTTCCCTTCTAATAGTAACATTTATACCGTTTTTTTCAAGTTTATTTTTAAATGCCAAAACGCCTTCGCGCCTTGTCTGCTTAAACTCTCTTTCTTTAATCGGGTTTACAGGAATAAGATTAACATGACAGTTAAGTCCTTTTAGCCGCTCAGTCAGCTGTCTTGCATCTGTATCACTGTCGTTTACCCCAAGAATAAGACTATATTCAAACGTAAGTCTTCTTCCTGTTTTACCAAAGAAATACTTACATGCTTCTGTTATTTCAGCAATAGTATATTTATTTGCAATCGGCATTATTTCTGCACGTTTCTCATCATTTGGTGCATGAAGCGATATCGCTAATGTTGCCGCATAGCCTTTATCAGCAAATTCATATATTTTAGGAACAATTCCACATGTAGAAACCGTTATGTTTCTTCCGCTCAAATTTCTTCCTTTTTCATCAGTTAAAAGCTCTATAAATCTCGTAACATTATCATAATTATCAAATGGCTCACCACTGCCCATTATAACAATGTTAGAAACCTTTTCCCCTGTGTCCTTTTCGATTTCATAAATCTGACCAAGTATTTCTCCTGCATACAGATTTCTATATAGACCATCTATCGTTGATGCGCAAAATCTGCACCCCATTCTACAACCGACCTGCGAAGACACACATACACTATTTCCATGCTCATATTTCATAAAAACACTTTCAATAAGCTGGTCATCAAATAGCTTAAAAAGATATTTTCTAGTTCCGTCAATTGCCGATACCTGAACACGTTCCTTTTCTACAGGATAAATAACATATTTGCAGTTTAGCTTTTCCCTAAGAGTCTTTGGAATATTGTTCATTTCATCATAAGATGATATTCCTCTTTTCTGAATCCACTCGTAAATCTGCTTAGTTCTGAATGACTTCTCATTAATACTTTTTATATATTCATCTATTTCTTCATAAGTAAGTGATCGAATGTCTAATTTATCATCAAATAAAATATTATCGTCTGTCATACTATTCACTCTGTCTTCTAAATCTGCTTATAAAAAAACCATCCGTGTCATCTACGCCTTGTATAAGCTGTCTTTCTTTTCCTAGCTGTTCAAACAAAAGATTATTTTTTATCCATTGAACATTAGCTGAATTTTCACTTTTATTTATAGTGCACGTACTATATACAAGTGTTCCACCAGGCTTAACATATTTATAAACAGTATTTAAAATATCTCTCTGTAAAGCAGCTAATGCTTCTAAGTCCTCTTTTTTAACTCTGTATTTGATATCTGGTTTTCTACCGATTACGCCAAGCCCTGAACAAGGCAGGTCACAAATAACGACATCCGCTTTATTTTCAAGAGCAGTATCATATTCTAACGCATCAAAAACCTCAGCCTGTATATTATTAAATAGGCATCTTTCGGCATTATCCTCTATCCTCGATACTTTAATATCAGTCAAATCTCTTGATAATACTTGTCCTTTCGACTTCAGTGTGTTAGCTTCGTTTTCTAGTTTACATAATATATCCGCTACATGAAGACTTTTTCCACCGGGTGCAGCACAGACATCTACAACAAAATCTCCAGCCTTTATGTCTGTACCATCAATTAAAAGTTGTGAACTCAAATCCTGTATTACGAACAGACCCTCATTAAACGCTTCAATATCTGAAATAGCATCTACACTGTGAATTTCAAAGGTTGCAGCTGTAGCATCATTTTTAACAGCTTTAACACCTTCTAATTCGAGTCGCTTTAACAACTCGTCTCTTGTTATTTTTGATAGGTTTACTCGTCCATAAAGCTTTGATTTTTGTAGCGAAGCCTTTAATATACTCTCAGCAATATTTTTATCTGTTTCTTTTATGTAATGTTCGCAAAGCCACTCCGGACATGAATATACAACTGATAAATACTTTACAGGCTCTTTATCTTTATCCGGGTACTCAATAACAGCTTTATTTTTAGAAATATTTCTTAAAACACCATTAACAAATCCCGAAAGATTAACAAATTTCTTCTGCTTTGCTAATTTTACAGCCTCATTAATTGCAGCACTGTCAGGCACGGAATCAAGGTACATTATCTGATACACAGCCATTCTTAAAATACATCTAATAACTGGCTTTTGCTTATTAACCTTGACGCTTGAGAAGTTATTTATTATATAATCAATCGTCAGTCTTCTCTCAACTGTTCCTATTATTATCTTGTTTATAAACGCTCTCTCTCTTTTTTCAAGATAAGCATATTTATCAAGAATTTCCTTTGTTACCTTTTCAGCATATTCATCTGTCTTCTCAATAAGAATCAATGCCTCAAGTATTATTTCACGCTCTTTACTCATTTATCTTCTGCGTCTTCCTTTGTTTGAAATAAGAATAACTCTTAAAAGCGAAAGCAGTGATGATGCAAGTGCTGCAACATATGTTAATGCTGCTGCCGTAAGAACTTTTTTTGCTGCTCCTTTTTCTTCTGAGTAAACAATACCTAACTCCTCAAGCTTAGCAAGAGCTCTTCTTGATGCATCAAGCTCAACAGGAAGTGTTAAAAGCTGAAAAATAAAAGCAAATGAAAATAAAATAACTCCAATCTTTACAAGTGGGTCAATTGCAAGAATAATGCCTGCAAAGATAATAGGTAGTCCAATCCTTGAACCAAAGTTAGCAATTGGGACAATTTTATTACGTAAAACAAGTAACTCATATCCCTCATTATGCTGCATAGCATGTCCGCATTCGTGCGCTGCAACCGCAATTGCCGCAACATTCGTTCTCCTACATACAGAGTCTGAGAGATTAAGTGATTTTGACCTAGGATCATAAAAGTCTGTTAAATTACCACCAACAGCATTTATTGGCATGTTGTACATTCCCTCGCTGTTTAATATTCGTCTCGCAACATCAGCGCCTGTAAGACCACACATCGCACTTATTCTTGCATACTTTTGAAATGTATTATTAACATTAGCAGATGCCATGATTGAAATAATCGCACCTATAATAACAAGAAAATATGTCCAGTCCATTCCATAATATCCATATCCATAACCGCCTAATCCATAGAAATCAGACAATTCTGAGTATAATAGAATATTTATCATTCAAGCACATCTCCCTTCTCTAATTTAAAGCCCAGTAAGAACGATTTTGTATCCATTCTTTTCTTTCCTTCAAGCTGAAGCGACAGAATTTCTAAGCACTTATCCTCTGTATTAATTAAAAGTCTTCCCTTATCAGCAGAATATACACTTCCAGGTGTTCCGTCAGAATCAATATCTGACACTCTGCTCTCCCATATCTTAAGAGTTTTTCCATTAATATACGAATACGTACAAGGCCATGAATTAAGTCCTCTAACAAGTCTCTCAATGCTTGCCGCGTCTTTTGCATAATTAATATGTCCGAATGACTTATCAAGAATCTTTGCATATGTTGCAAGCGAATCATCCTGCTTAACTGGGTGTACATCTCCCTCACCAATACATTTAAGCGCATCTACAATAAGCTTTGCCGCAACATCTGTAAGTCTTTCATAAAGTGAATCTGCCGTATCATCATTATATATTTCTACAGTTGATTTATAGAGCATATCTCCTGTATCAAGACCTTCGTTCATCTGCATTATTGTGACACCAGTTATTTTTTCACCATCAATGATAGCCCACTGAATAGGCGCAGCACCCCTAAGCTTTGGTAAAAGTGATGCATGTACATTAATACATCCAAATTTAGGCATATCAAGTATTGCCTTAGGAAGAATCTTTCCATAAGCAGCTACAACAAATATATCTGCGTCAACCTTTGAAAGCTCTTCTACCGCTTCTGCTGTTTTTACACTATGTGGCTGATATACAGGAATATCATATTTTAGTGCCAGTTCCTTGACAGGTGGCATAGAAATACCTTTTCCTCGTCCCTTTGGCTTATCTTCCTGTGTAACAGCTAAAACAACCTCATTATCACTTTTTATTATTGCTTCTAAAATTCCCGCTGCTATTTCAGGGGTTCCCATAAATACAACTTTCATTCTATTCCTCTTCAGCTGACTGATTCTGTACCATTTCCATGAATTCTTCGTTTGTCATAAGCTTACCCTCTACAAGGTTTGTGTAAAGTTTGCCATCAAGATGGTCAATTTCATGACAAATAGCTCTAGCAAGTAAGCCCTCGCCCTCAATTTCTATTTCCTGCATATCTCTTGATAAAGCTTTTGCCTTTGCATACATTGGACGTGTAACAATTCCTGTCATACCCGGTACTGAAAGACATCCCTCAGCACCTCTTTGTTCTCCACTTGTCTCTATAATTTCCGGATTTATCATAACAATAGGGTCATCCCCATCTTCTGACACATCAATAACAACTATTCTCTTTAAAATGCCTACCTGTGGTGCTGCAAGTCCCACTCCCTCTGCATCGTGCATCGTTTCAATCATATCGTCAATAAGAATATTCAGTCTGTCTGTCATCTCATTTACTGTTTTGCACTGCTTTTCTAATATAGCATCTCCCTTTTCTCTTATTTCTCTAATTGCCACTTTTTATTCCTCTCGTATAAAATCTATATAATTTAACATCCATTTACGGGATCCATATCAAAAGTAACTCGCACACGTGTAAGGTCCTTTGTATGCTCCTGTGTTATATCCTTTTCATCTATCAAATAAGATATATCCGGTGCTTTCAAATAAATTACCTTTCGATATATATCATTTATTTTTGAAATAGATGCATCCGTTGGTCCAATAATGCTTACACTATCCGACCTTAACCTTTTTATTATATCATTTTTTAGCCCTTCTGCCAAATTATCAGCAAACCTTGTCAAATATTTTTCATCACTGCATTCTAACAGAATAGAAAACATATGACCTACTGGAGGATAATTCATCATTTTTCTGTACGAAATCTCATCTTCATAAAATGCTTTATAGTCCTGATTGGCCGAATGTACTATACAGTAATCCTCCGGAGAATATGTCTGAATTATTGCTTCACCAGGCACTCCACCTCGTCCAGCTCTTCCTACCGCCTGCGTAATTAACTCAAATGTCCTTTCAGATGCTCTGTAATCATTCGAATATAAGGACATATCCGCAAGCAAAACACCTACTAATGTTACAGAAGGGAAATCATGCCCCTTTACAATCATCTGTGTTCCAACAAGAATATCTGCCTCTTTATTTGCGAACGCACTTAATATTTTTTCATAGCTATCTTTATCCTTTGTTGTGTCTGCATCCATCCTAAGAACAGTAGCGTTAGGAAAAAGCTTTTTAATCGAATCCTCAACCTGCTCTGTTCCTGCCTTCATTCCTCCTATATAGCTCGAACCACATTCAGGACAGCTTTTTACTTTTATACTCGTATATCCACAATAGTGACACATCATCTTTCCACCTTTGTGTTCTGTAAGCGAAACATCACAATGCGGACATTTAATTACATAACCACAGCTTCTGCACGATATAAAGGATGACATTCCTCTTCTGTTGAGAAATAGCATAACCTGCTCGTTTTTCAATAGCCTGTCCTCGATTTTTCTCTTCAATTCCTCCGAGAACATCGATTTATTTCCAGACTTCATCTCTTTACGCAAATCAACAACGCTCACTTTCGCAAGTGCTGCATTATTCGCACGATTATCAATTTCATGAAGCACTATTTCTTTATTTACCGCTCTATAATATGCAGTAAGACTTGGCGTTGCAGAGCCTAACACCAGCAAAGCATTATTTAACTTAGCAATTTCCTCTGCAACCTCTCTCGCATGATATTTAGGCATTGAATCAGACTTATATGATGATTCATGTTCTTCATCAATAACAATTATCCCAAGATTTCTAAACGGGGTAAATAACGCTGACCTAGGGCCTATCATTACATCTATTTCGCCATTTTTCGCCCTAACAAACTGATCATCCTTTTCTCCCTTTGAAAGCTTAGAATGAAGTGTAGACACCCTGTCGCCATACCTTTTGTAAAAACGCATAACAGTCTGATAGGTAAGAGCTATTTCCGGAATAAGTACAATCGCCTGACGACCTGATTTAATAACCTCATCTATCACTTCCATGTATATTTCGGTTTTACCAGACCCTGTAACGCCCCTTATCAAATGCACTTTGGAGCCATTTTTATCTCTATAACTGTTTATTATACTGTCAGCCACTTTCCTTTGCTCATCATTCAACACTTTCCGTTCAGCATTTGCATTTCCAGTTACGCTATTTCTATATATTCGTTTTGTACTTACTGAAACAATGCCTTGAGACATCATCGCATCGATTGTGCTTTTTGATACAGAAAGCTTTTGAGTCACCAGTGAATAATCTAGCTCCTTATATTCGAGCAGTTCCTTTAAAAGTCTGTATCTCGCTCTTTGATGCTTTTTTTCATAAAAGCTAAGCCTTTCTATACAGTCAGCTTCATCTAATAAAAGCTCTATCGTTCTTTCATTCTTTTCCTTTATTTTCTGCTTTATCGGAAGTACTGTTTTAAGTGCATTTATCATTGTAGACCCATATCTTTTTTTCATAAATGCAGCAATCTTTATAAAATAAGATTCAACAATCTGTGGGTCACTTTCTAACTTTACAATTTCCTTTTGCCTTGATAAATCAAATTCAGGCTCATCAGTTATTTCTACTACATAACCATTTATCAGCTTATTACCCTTTCCAAACGGTATCTGTACATATGAACCTACGTCAATTTCGTCCTTTAGCCTATCAGGAATGATATATTGAAAAATTCTATCAAGAGCTTCATGTGAGATATTCACTATAATATTAGCAAAACTTTTTAACATACACCCTCCAAGACAATCAACGAAAATAAACTGTTTCTTTTTTAACCATGACATGTAATAAAACAAACCACTCATCCATTAGCTGTGAATAAGTGGTTTGTTCTATTTATTCTTTATATTTGTAAACTAATAATTATTTGATAAACATATCTGAATACCATCTAAGTGCTTCAACGTAAGCATCATAAACAGGATTCATATCGACATTACCAATAATCATAAGTCTTGAAACCTCAACCCAGTTAGCCTGCTCATACTGTTCTACAAAGTTAAGCATTGCAGCAAACTCACCCTTCTTTTCAAGAAGTGCATTTGTAATTTCCTTTGGAAGATACACCATCTCAAGAGCCTCTTCCATAGTCTTATTAAGAATAATATCAATAACCGAGAACAATCCTAAAAGGAATAATTCATTTGACTTATCAGCCATCTGGAATATTGGTGCAAGAAGCTCTGCAAACTTAGCTCTGATAAGAGAAAGTCTTGTGATTTCATTTGGCTTATCTGCACATAACTGATGAGTAACGGCTGTATTAATCCATTTTTTAAGCTCTTTCTGACCGAGCATTGCAGCAGCATGACGAATAGATGTAATTTCCGAATTAACTGCCATTCTATTAACCATCTTCAAAAGGTCAATAACTAACGCTGTATCTCTACCAATAATATCAGCAGCCTTTGTCAATTCAAAGTCTGGAGCATTTACAAGATTTAACAATTCAATGTAGTTGATTTTAAGTGGTGCAACCTCTGTATCACCTTTAGTGATAGGCATACGGTAAAACTCACCTTCATAGAATCTATATCCGCCCTTCTCTGTAAGTGTTTCAAAGGCTTCCATTGAATCAATATTACCTGCAACAAGCTTAATATTAGGATAAACCTTTCCAAAATAAATCTTTGCAGCGTCAATATTAGCAATCTTTTTATAATCAAGAAGCATATAATCCATAAGTGATAAAACATCTCTATATGGCTCAAAATCAGGTATATCTAGCTTACGAATCGCAAGCTGGTATCCATCTGCCTTTAATGCCTTAATTCTATCAATGTACATTGGTTCTGGTTTAACAGAATTATCAAGAAGAATAACTATATTTTTGTGTGGCACCTTGCACTGATAGTTAATATCAGAGAAAATCGAAAAATTATTTACTGAAATAAATACATCACTGCTATCACTAACAGTATCAAGTCCAATATTATTAATAATTTCAAAACCTGGTATCTGTGTCACTCCATCAAGGCTTCCTGTTCCTATCAATGATGGATTTAAAAGATGATTCTTTTTCTGTGCGAATAAAGAATATGCTTTTACTGCAAGTGTTTCATCAAATAATGGTATAAGTGTCGCTAACATTTTTCTCTCCTTTTCGGATTATTTAAAAATATATTAATCCAAATTAAATTCAAACTACTCTATTTCAATAATATCAAATTTACTCTCTTAAAGCAATAGAAAGTGCATAGCCATCTGGAGCATCTGCCACTTTTATATTATATACAGTTTCATCAACAATACACCTATCAGACAGCACCGAGAACTCCCTGAAATCTTTGACAATCCCAACGCCCATTGCTTTTACTACCGCTTCCTTGAGCGTCCATATTATAGCATAAAAGTCTTTTCCAAATACCTGTAATGCTTTCTCTTCATTTTCATCCTCTGAAAATATTCTTCCAGATATAACGTCGTAATTTCTGTCTGTTTTTTCTATATCTATTCCACATGGCGTATCAGCCACTATGCATGCAACATAATTTCCAGAATGGGAAAGAGAAATAAAAAGGTCTGTTTTATCTTTAACAGACGGTTTACCATTTCTATCGTATTCCAAAGTTATTGGAGTGAAATCTACTAATTTATTTTCTATAAGGACCTCGTTCAGCAGCTTTTCAACAAGTAATGAGCGTAGCTTATCCTCATCATGTTTCATTCTCATCGCCTTATCCACACGTTCATGGGATACTTGTTTTTTGAGCTCTTCTATGCTTTGTCCTTCTATACTTTTTATTTTATATATATACATAACTATTTCTTTTATAACGCAAAATCACATATTGTATTCTACATAACCTGGTACATCTTCCTACAAATAACTACATCAAACTACTTTCCTGAATTTCACCTGCTTCATCAGAAAAGCTTGACATACAAGTAACATAAACAAAATAAGTACAAATATAACTATGTACGAAATAAAAGCACGACATAAGTCGTGCTTTTATTTATAACATATATATTATGCATTCTTAGCAACTTCAACAAGTGCTGCAAATCCTGCTGCATCATTTACTGCCATCTCTGCAAGCATCTTTCTGTTGATATCGATTTCAGCCTTCTTAAGACCAAACATAAACTTGCTGTATGAAAGACCATTAAGTCTTGCAGCAGCATTAATACGTGCAATCCAAAGCTGTCTCATCTGACGCTTTCTCTGCTTACGTCCTGCATATGCAGATGTAAGTGCTCTCATAACTGACTGCTTTGCTACTCTGTACTGGTTGCTTCTAGCTCCTCTGTATCCCTTAGCAAGCTTTAATACTCTATTGTGTTTCTTTTTAGCGTTTAATCCGCCTTTAATTCTTGCCATTTTCTTTCTCCTTTAATTACTC
>JAZQOO010000030.1:0-100725 GCA_045627905.1 Lachnospiraceae bacterium
ATTTGATGTTTGGTCGCGGATAATTATAACAAAAATAGGAGGTCAATGCTCTTTTTATTTGTAGACCTCCAGGAAACGTTGAAAATAAAGGCTTTTTAAGCCTTTAGATAATAAAAAAGTAGTGTTTTATTTGACACTACCTAAGTATTTGAAGGAGTAACCATTATGAAGAAAAATATTGTAAGAGTATTAACTGTATGTCTTACCATTTTTGCTATTGCAGGCTGTGCAAAAAAAGAAAACAGTAAAGATGCCACGGTAGAAGCTCAAAGTGATCAGCAGGTTACTGATGAGACAGTAGCAAGTGAAACTCAAACAGGTGATAATGAAAATACATCTGAATCGGTTTACATAATATACACAAATGATATACACAGTCACATTTACAATGTTGTAACAGATGAAGCTACAAAAGAAGAAAAGCCAGGACTACGTTTGTCTAATGTTGCAGCACTTGTAAACGATATGAGAGAAGAAGGAAAAGATGTTATTCTCGTAGATGCTGGCGATGAGTTTCAGGGTGATGTATATGGTGCATTTGATGAGGGTGAGTCAGTTGTTAAGCTGATGAACGCGAGTGGATATCAGCTTGCGACACCGGGTAATCATGATTTTGACTATGGAATGAATACATTCTTTAATAGAATAGAAGAGGCTAATTATCCGTATATAAGCTGTAATTTTCATGCACTAGTCGGAGACGGAGATCCAATGGACGCATATAAAATATTTGAAATTGGCGGTAAAAAGATTGCATTTATTGGAATAACAACACCAGAAACAATTACTTCATCAACACCTACTTATTTCCAGAATGAAAAGGGTGAGTATATTTATGCAATAGATGGAACAGATAAGCCAGAGGCGCTATATGAAAGTGTTCAGAAGACTATAGATGAAGCAAGAGCTGATGCAGACTATGTCATTGCACTTGCTCATGTAGGTGTAGGTCTTGAGGAGAAAAGAAATAAAATCAGCAGCTATGATGTTATAGAAAACACAGAGGGACTGGATGCTTATATAGACGCTCATTCACATACACTTATAGATAGTGAGCCTGTAAAGGATAAAAATGGGGAAGATGTTTTGTTAACACAGACAGGTTCATATCTGGCGAATATTGGTATTATGGAAATAAATGGCGATGAAATAACAGCATCACTTATTGACAGCTATGATAATACTGATTCACAGGTAGCTGAAATGGAAGACGAAATCTATACTCGAATAATGGATAAGATGGGCGAAAAGATTGCCGATTTGGGTACTACTTTATACATATACGATCCAGATAATAAAAACAGAAGATTAATTCGTTCAAGAGAAATGAATTCAGGTGATTTTACAGCAGATGCGATATATTGGTACTTTAATGATACTGTAGATATAGATTGTGATATAGCCATTGCAAATGGCGGAGGCATTAGAGAACAGCTAAATGACGGAGATATTACATATATGGATGTTAAAAGTGTCGAGCCATTTGGAAATATGATATGTCTTATAAAAGCTACAGGACAGCAGATATTAGATGCGCTTGAATTAGGTGCAACTGTAACAGGCGAATGGGATAGTGAATGGGATATCCCTGCTGAAAATGGTGGCTTTTTACAGGTTGCAGGAATGCAGTACACAATTGATTCGACAGTTCCTTCATCGGTTGAAACAAGCGAGGATGGAATGTTTAAGTCTGTTAATGGTGAGTATCGTGTTAAGGACGTGAAGGTTTACAATAAGGAAACAGCTTCCTATGAACCATTAGATGTTAATAAAACATATAGTCTTGGCGGCATTAATTATATTCTTAGAAATAGCGGAAATGGAATGAGTATGTTTGCTGACGATGATTTGATTGTTGATTACGTTGGACAGGATTACGTTATTTTATCACAGTATTGTATGAGCTTTGATAAAGCTGGCGATTATGCCCTTGTAAAAAGTGAAAATTCGCCTCTTAAAAAGCTTCCTGGCTATCTGCTCGATTATGAAAATCCATATGGAGCAGGAAGAATTAATATTATTTTAAATGATAAATAGTATGCTAAATGGTTTTTTGGAATATTAAACACAATGATAAATATAACAAATAATTTTTATGAAGATAATAACGCATGTGGTGACAATATTGAAGAAGTCAGCGTGCATGTGTACTCAAAAGAAAAAGGAAATTATATAGCTAAAAGACGTCTTCTTAGTGAACATTATATTAAGGCATTTATAAATGAAAAAGAGGCGTTTTCACTTGTGTGTACTGCATCGGATATTCAGTATCTTATCGTTGGAAGACTGCTTAGTGAGAGTCTAATCACTACTGTTTCCGAGATTGATAATATCTACATATGTAGTGAAGGAGCAACTGCAAAAATATATTTGGTGGATGGTATTGAGTTTTCCAGCTCAATTAATGAAATTGGGAGCTGCTGCAGCGATAATAGGCAGAATATAATAAGAGAAAACAGCGAAATGTCCAAAATACAGAATTGTATAGACAAATATAATGACGAGGAACTTAGAAAACGTATTTCGTCGGCGATATCAATCTTCGATAAGGACACGAAGCTACACAAAATGACGAGTGGTACTCATAGCTGCTATTTAGTACGCGAAAAAGAGCTTATTTATGCAGGCGAAGATATAGGACGCCATAATGCAATGGATAAAGCAATCGGCTACATGTATGCAAATGATATTGAAGCTGACAAATGTTTATTATTTACAACGGGAAGAGTGCCAATAGATATGGTAAGAAAGGCTATTAATGCTAAAATTCCTGTGCTAGTGTCAAAGTCTGTTCCAACGAAGGAAGCTATAGATATGGCAGATAAGTATGGTCTGATTCTTGTAGGAAGAGCCTGGCCTGACAGCTTTGAGATATATTGATTTGTATATAACTGTAAGGATATATGAATACATAGCTTGCGAAAATTGTGATATAATAGCTGAGGATGTTTGGTATTTTGACTTCAATAATAATATAAGTTGTGGGTAGAATATATGAGTACAATAACAAAAATTGGAAAAGTAGAATTTAATAAAGCGCTTATGGAAAATATGGCTCATACAACAGAAGCTGTATGGGTAATTGATGTTCCAGAGGAAAAGGTATATATACTTCACAATGCGCTTGCACCTGAAATCGAAGGCAGCAGCATGGATTTAACGGACATGATAAATAATATCATTGGAAATAGTGATCCTGATACTGCGGATTTTGTAAATAACAACATGAATATCGAAAGACTCAGGCAGCTAGAGCAGACGGAGGAATTTGTATCCGAGGCAGTGGATTCAGACGGTGCTAAAATAACTCTTAAAGGTGTTCAGACACCAGATTTTGATGATGATGGAAATATTAAATTTGTATATATTTCATTTGTTAGTCAGAAAGATAAAATTGATTTAAAGGAAAAGAATGACGAATTAGATAAATATTTAAGAGCAGTATCTTGTGGTATCATTCATTATGTAAAGGATACAAATGTTGTTACATATGTTAATGATATTGCGCTAAAACTACTAGGCTATGATACAGCTGAACAGCTTCAAAGTCATGGATTTAATGGTGTAGCAACAACGGTATATCCAGAAGATGCTGCAATGATGAGTGAATTAATTGATACTCTGACAACGGAGGACGATAGGGTTGAATATGAGTATCGTGTAAAACACTTCGATGGAAAAGACATTATATGTTATGGTACTGCACAGCTTTTTATTGATGATAAAGGGCAGAAAATCATAGAAAGAAGTATGATTGATATAACAGAACGTAGAATGTTTGCTGCTGAGATTGAGAAAACTCACAAGGAAATGGAAGAAAGTGAGCTGCAGAAACGAGTCATCGAAGCGGCACTAGAACAGGCTGAACGCGCAAACAGAGCAAAGTCTCTTTTCCTGGGTAGTATGTCAAGAGAACTTAGAACTCCTATGAACGCAATAATCAGCTTTACTGCACTTGGTCTTACAAATATTGAAAATCAGGATAAGGTTAGAGACTGCCTCAGAAAAATTCAAGTATCATCAGGACATCTTCTTTCAATCATCAATGATGTTTTAGACAAGAGTATGATAGATTCTGGGGAAATGAAGCTAAATGAAGCAGAAATGTCATTGACAGAAATAATTAATAACATCAGAAATATTGCAAGAACTGATGCAAAAAGAAAAAATATTTCGTTTACATGCGATTGTGAACTGAAAAACGATAGTGTTATTGGAGACAAGAAAAGGTTTAATCAGATAATTATAAATTGTCTTTCAAATGCGTTAAAGTTTACGAAGGAAAACGGGGAAATAAGTGTTAATCTTAAAGAACTGGATAGTGAGCAGGCCGGAATCGGACAGTATGAACTTCGAATAAAAGATACTGGTATCGGAATGAGTAAAGAATTTGCAGAACGAATATTTGATCCGTTTTCACGAGAAAACACAGATGTGATGACTACTGGTACAGGTCTTGGAATGACTATTACTGGTTTTTTAGTTAAGCTTATGAATGGCACAATTGAGCTTGATACTGAGCTTGGCAGAGGAACTGAGTTTATTATAACAATACCATTCAAGGCGGCTTAAATGTCTTCTGCTGTATGCAAAATATATGATGAAGGGACTTGATTTTAGTGTTAGAGGATTTGATTTACTGTCTTAATGCGACAATGCCAATATTTCTTTTGATGGTGGCAGGGTATTTTTTGAGACGAATCGAAATACTAAGTAAAACAATTACAAAAGATTTGAATAGGTTTGTTTTTGTAATAGCACTGCCGGTGCTTGTGTTCAATGAACTTTCAACAGAGAATTTTTCAGATATATGGGACACCTATTTTGTAATATTTTGCTTTCTTGCGACACTTATATCGATAATAATTCTTTTGGTTATCTGTATATGTACAAATAAAATAACTGATAGAGCAGAATTTGTTCAGGCTTCTTTTAGGTCATCTGCCGCACTTTTAGGTGTTGGTATAGCGCAAAACCTTTATGGCAGAGCAGGTTTTGTATCATTGATGATAGTTGGAGCAGTGCCTTTGTACAATATAACAGCAGTTGTTCTTCTTTCTATTTTAAAGCCAGGAAATAAGAAAAACAGTATTTCAAAAGAAGTATTAATAAAAACGTTAAAGGGAATAATTACAAACCCTATTATTATTGGTATTGCACTAGGCTTCGCGTGGTCTGTATTAGGTCTTGGAAGACCAGTTATACTTGATAAAACACTTAATTATATAGGTGGAGTAGCAACACCGATTGGTTTAATGGCACTTGGTGCAAGTCTTGAAATAAAATCATTTGAGAGAAATGCAAAGACAATTGCGTTAGCGACATTTTTTAAGCTTGTAGGCTTTGTTGCGATTTTTCTTCCGGTTGCAATTCACTTAGGCTACAGAACAGATAAGCTGATTGCAATTTTAATAATGCTTGGCTCGCCGACAACAGTAAGCTCTTTTGTCATGGCAAAATCAATGGGACATGATGGACAGACTAGTGCTGGAACAGTTATGTGTACGACTCTTTTGGCAGCTTTTACACTGACTTTATGGTTATTTATTGTTAAGAGAATGAATTTGATTTGATTTATTTTAAATAAAATAGAATATGTATTGAAAGCTATAGTCAATGTTCAGAAAAGTATGAATATTGACTATATTTTTTTGAATGATATAATGATATTCGAGTAGCTTTAAGGTGCCAAAGATAATTCTTTGGTTAAAAGGGAATCAGGTGAAAATCCTGAACGAGCCCGTCACTGTGAATGGTGAGTCTCTTTTGTATGATTAGCTTAAAGGACACATTCTTAAAGTTAATAATAGTCACTGTAGTGGGAAGACTTAAAAGAGATGATGAACCTAAGTCAGGAAACCTGCCTTGTAGTTCGAAAGCATAATTGCAAGTAGAACCCTTCGTATGTTTGATTTATAAATAGAGTTATTTGTTATTCAAATATTGAAGGAAAGTTGAGGGAAACCTCAGGCCACGAGATCTGGTCGTACAAATAATATTTAATTTGCACGGCCTTCTATTGACTTTTGCTAAAAGCAAAAGAACGTAAGATACATGTTGATAGGAGGAAGAAAATGAAAAAGAAAATTGTATCTATGCTGCTTATAACAGCAGTAAGTGCGTTTGCACTGTCAGCCTGCGGTGGCAAAAATCAGACCGCAAATTCACAAACAGAAGTAACTGAAGAGAAAAACGAGGAGGCAGTTTCAGAAGCAGAGGCTACTGATGAAGAAAAAGCGGCAGAAGTAGCAGCTTTAATTGATGCTATCTATGTTCAGCAAAGAACTGATGAGACTGATGCTCAGTGTAAGGCAGCAAAGGAAGCCTGGGATGCTTTGACAGATGCTCAGAAAGAGCTTGTTGAAGGAGAAGATGCAGACCCGGAATATTTTGGAAGAGATACGGGGGATGCATCACTTGACAATCCGCTAAATACAGATGGAATAGGTGATAACGAAATACTTGTTGTAAGCTTTGGAACATCCTTTAATGATTCAAGAGCAAAAGATATTAAAGGTATTGAAGATGCAATTCAGGCAGAGTTTAGTGACTACGCTGTTAGAAGAGCATTTACAGCACAGATTATTATAAATCATGTTCAGGCACGTGACGAAGAATTTATCGATAATATGGAACAGGCATTAGAAAGAGCCGTAGCTAATAATGTTAAAAATCTTGTTGTACAGCCAACTCATCTTATGCATGGTGCAGAATATGATGAAATGTGTGAAGCATTAGAAAGTTATGCCGATAAGTTTGAAACAATATCTATAGCAGAGCCATTGCTTGGTGAAGTAGGTAGTGATGCTACTGTTATTAACGAAGATAAAAAAATGGTGGCAGAGGCTGTAGTTAATGAAGCATTAACAGAAGCCGGTTTTAAAAATATAGAGGCTGCTGATGCAGACAGCACAGCATTTGTGTTTATGGGACACGGCACATCTCACAATGCAAAGGTATCATATAGCCAGATGCAGACACAGATGGAAACATTAGGATATAAAAATGTATTCATTGGAACTGTTGAGGGTGAGCCAGAAGAAACAGAATGCTCAAATGTTATCGAAAAGATTAAAGAAGCAGGTTATAAAAAGGTAATTCTTCGCCCACTTATGGTTGTAGCAGGTGACCATGCAAATAATGATATGGCAGGAGATGATGACGACTCATGGAAGAGTATGTTTGTCGCATCAGGAAGCTTTGAAGCTGTTGATTGTCAGATTGCCGGACTTGGAAGAATTGAAAAAATAAAGGAAATATATGTAGCACATACAAGGGCTGCTATTGAAAACGGCGCAGGTATTGAAGAAACTGCTGAGTCAGACACAACAGCTTTAGAGGATGGAACATATAAGGCATCCTTTGATACAGACAGTTCTATGTTTCACGTAAATGAGGCAAATAATGGAGTAGGAGAGCTTACTGTTGAGGATGGTAAGATGACTATTCATGTTTCACTAGCTGGAAAAGGTATTTTAAATCTTTATGCAGGGACAGCAGAGGATGCCGCAAAAGACGGTGCTGTATTGTTAGAACCAACTGAGGATGAAGTAACATATTCAGATGGAACAAAGGAAACTGTGTATGGGTTTGATATCCCAGTTCCTTATCTTGATAAAGAATTTGACTGCGCTTTAATTGGCGAAAAAGGAAAGTGGTATGACCACAAAGTAAGTGTTTCAAATGTTCAGAAATAGTAATGATAGTTACAAAATATTAAAAATAACTGTAAGCATCGCCGTTTTGGTGATGCTTACTTTTGTTACTATTACACGACTATGTATCACAAATGATAGTAACGGGGCGAGCGACATAGACTCAAACAGTGCTATAGAATTAAATAATATTGAAACGGAAGTATATGCAAGTCTTGAAGGTGGTAGCGGAAAAGCCAGAATAGAGCAGGCATTTATTTGTAAAAATAATGATAGTCTTACAGCGAAGCTTCGATGGAGCAGTCCCAACTACGATTATATGATTGTAGATGGTATTAGATATATTCCAGTCAATACAGACGGAAATTCTTTATTTGAAATACCTATTACATCAGCAGATGACGTACTTAATGTCGTTGCCGATACAACTGCAATGGGTTCACCGCATGAAATACAGTATAAAATCACATTCCACAGTATTGATATGGCATATAGCGATGCTGAAAATAGTGATGGTCAGGAAGAAAAGGCTGAAAAGGAAAAGGCAGCACTTTATACTGAATGGACTAAAAATCATACGCTGACAGGAAAAATAGAAAGAGAATATGCAACGAATTTCTCCATTACTCAATACGATAATGAATATTATATTTTAAAAATAAAAGATGATGACTATTATTTGCTCCTAAATGATGGTATAGAGGTACCTAAAGATTTCCCGAAAGAGATTGAAACAGTCAAAATACCTGTCGATAGTACATATATTGTAAGTAGCAGCGCAATAAACTATTACTCTTCACTAGATGCGTTAAATAGTATTCAATATATATCTTTAAAGTCAACAGATATTGATGATATAAGGGTGTCAGATTTAGTTGAAAATGGTAATATTATCTATGCTGGAAAGTATTCAGCACCTGATTATGAAATGCTTATTTCAAAGGGGTGTGGACTGATTGTTGAGAATACAATGATTTTTCATTCGCCTGAAACGCTGGAAAAATTGAGAAAGCTTGGATTTACGGTGCTAGTAGAGTACTCAAATCAGGAAACGCATCCGATTGGCAGAATGGAATGGATTAAAGTATTTGGGTTACTTACAGGCAAATACGAAAAGGCAGAGCAAATATTTAATGAAAAGAAGCAGTTAATAGAAAATGGGTATGATAAGACTGGTAAAAAGGTTGCTTATTTTTACATAAATAGCTCAGGTGCTGTTGTAACAAGAAAAAATGGGGATTATATAAAGAAATTAATTGAAATAGCTGGTGGTGAGTATGTATTAGACGGAAATAGTGCATACGATGGAGAAGGAACTATAAATGTTCAGGCTGAAAGCTTTTATAAGGATGTAATGGATGCAGATTATTTTATATATAATTCCAGTATCCAGGGTGAAATAAAGTCTATAGAGGAGCTTGTTAAAAAATGCCCCGTGCTGAAAAATTTAAAGGCAGTGAAAAATAAAAACGTATACTGCAATGATGGGAACTTTTACAGGTCTGTAATGTCCTTTGCAGAAATAACTGATGATATTAATAAAATGTTAAATAATAATGATGATTTGCAGTTTTTGAAAAGACTAAGTGACTGATAAGATAAGGTTAATGCTGTTGTATGAAAAATAAACGAATTATAAAAGTTTATATAGCTTTAGCGCTCACATTTATTACTGTATGCTTACTAAATATAGCAATTGGTTCTGTAAAAATTTCGGTGTACGATATTTGGGACATAATATTTGGTAATATAGAGTCAGCTACAGAAGGAGAAGTATATAAAAGCATAATTTTTGATGTCAGGATTCCCAGAATGCTTGCTGCTATATTAAGCGGTGGAGCGCTTGCCCTTTCTGGATATCTGTTGCAGACATTTTTCCATAATTCGATTGCTGGGCCGTACCTTTTAGGTATTTCTTCTGGTGCTAAGATGGCGGTAGCGTTAATGCTTGTATTTTTTTATGCTAGCTTTGGAAGTAGTAGTCTTTTGATGGTTTTTTCATCATTTTTCGGGGCTATGATAGCTATGCTTTTTGTCATCATCTGCTCTAGATATGTTGGCAGAATGTCGGTGCTTTTAGTATGTGGTGTTATGATAGGCTACATATGTAATGCCATATGTGACATTGTTGTTACATTTGCATCTGATGCGGATATTGTGAACCTTCATAATTGGTCAAGGGGAAGCCTTTCTGGGATTTCAATAGAACAGGTAATTATAATGGCAGTATTTATTGTTATAGCATTCATTTTTACACTGTTAATATCAAAACAGATAGGAGCATTTTCTATATCTGAAAGCTTTGCCATTAGTGTCGGTGTAAATATCACATTATTTAAAATAATAATTGTTTTAATTTCAAGCATTCTTGCTGCTTGTGTAACAGCATTTGCAGGTCCGATTTCATTTGTAGGAATAGCTGTGCCGCATGTAGTAAAAATACTTTTAAAAACAAGCAAACCAATAGTTACGATTCCGGCATGCTTTGTTGGCGGTGCAGTGTTTACATGTATTTGCGATTTGATTGCACGAATACTATTTGCACCTATAGAACTTAGCATTAGCACTGTGACAGCAATATTTGGTTCGCCAATAGTTATATACATGCTGATTAAGAAAAGAACAAGAATAGTATAGTCCTTAAGGGAGATTAAGGTGGAAATATTAAGGGTAAATAAGCTCACTGTCGGATATGGTGAAAAAATAGTTGCATCTGACATGGATTTTCAAATAAATAAAGGTGAAATAGTTGCAGTTATTGGTAAGAACGGTTCTGGTAAGTCAACGCTTCTAAAAACAGTGGCTGGAATAAATGAACCATTAGGTGGTGATATGTTCCTGCTTTCGAAATGCTTTTCTCAGTACAGTGTAGCTGAAAGGGCAAGGGTTATTGCGTCACTATTTACAGAAAAGATATATGCAGATTTGATGAGCTGTTATGAAATGGTAGCTATGGGACGGTTCCCATACACTAATACATTCGGAAGTCTTTCAAGGGATGATATTAGTATTATTGAAGATGTGGCTGAAATGACCGGTACAAAGGACTTGATGCAGCAGGATTTTGAAAAGATTTCTGATGGACAGAAACAGCGTGTACTGTTAGCGCGAGCAATATGTCAAAAGCCAGAGCTTTTAATACTTGATGAACCAACATCTTTTCTTGATATAAAATATAAGCTTGAACTGCTTACAATGCTTAAAAATCTGGCAGAAGAAATGGGATTTTCAGTTTTTTTGTCGATTCATGAGCTAGATATGGCAAAGCAGATTGCTGACAGAATAATATGCCTTAAGGATGGCAAAATAGACAGAATAGGAACGAGTGACGAGATTTTTTCAGACGGATATATTAGTGAATTGTTTGACATTAGAACGGGAAGCTTCGACGAGAACACAGGACTTGGAATTATTTGAAATCAGGAAGATAGTAAATGGCGTATAAATTGATGATTCAGGGCACTATGTCAAGTGCTGGTAAAAGCTTTATAGTGACAGCACTCTGCAAGGTGTTTGCTGATATGGGGTATAAGGTTTGTCCCTTTAAGTCTCAGAATATGGCACTTAATTCTGGTGTTACAATGGATGGACTTGAGATGGGAAGGGCGCAGATTGTTCAGGCAGAGGCGGCAGGAATTATGCCTGATGTGAGAATGAATCCCATTCTTCTAAAGCCTAATTCAGACATTGGCTCGCAGGTAATTGTGATGGGCAGGTCTATTGGAAATATGACTGCAAAGGAATATTACCAATATAAAACTACGTTAATTCCTGTTATTAAGAGCGCATTTAAGAGTCTTGAAGAGGATTATGATGTTATTATTGTTGAAGGTGCAGGAAGCCCTGCTGAAATCAACCTTAAAGACAATGATATAGTAAATATGGGACTTGCTACTATGTTAAATATTCCAGTTCTTTTAGTTGGGGATATTGATTTAGGCGGTGTATTTGCACAGCTACTCGGTACAGTGGAATGGCTTACACAGAACGAAAGGAATATGATAAAGGGTATACTGATAAATAAATTCAGGGGAGATGTAAGCCTGCTTACACCTGGAATCAAAATGCTAGAGGACAGGATAGATAAGAAGGTTCTTGGAGTAATTCCAATGTGCAGTGTATCGATAGATGAAGAGGATTCAGTAACAAAGACATTAAATAAAGAGAGTGCGGTAGCGGATGAACATTGTCTGAGAATAAAGGTTGTCAGATTGCCGCATATGTCGAACTTTACAGATTTTGACCCGCTTGAAAGACTTAGCTTTGTAAAGCTATCATATGTGAATTTACCAGATGATATTTGTGAAAATGATGACCTTATAATTATTCCTGGTACGAAATCAACAATAAATGACATGAAGTGGCTAATATCAAATGGATTAGCTGAAAAAGTCGTTGAGCTTTCAAAAAGTATTCCAGTTATTGGCATATGTGGAGGATTTCAAATGCTCGGCAAAAGCATTTATGACGAAGCGATGACGGAGGGCTATAGTTATATAGAGGGAATGAATATTCTTGATGTAGACACAAGATTTCAGAAAGATAAAAAGCTAGAGAAAACTACTGGTTGTATAGAGCAAATAGAAGGTTTTTTCAGTTGTATTAACGGTGCTGGCTACTGTGGCTACGAAATTCACCAGGGTGAAAGCTTTAATGCTTCAAAAAAGGTTATTTTTGCAGGCAAAGGGAATGTTTTAGGTACATATATACATGGATTATTTGATAAGGCGGATGTTGTTAAAGCTCTCATAAAAGGATTATATGCGCGAAAAAACATGAGCTTTTTAGGTGATAAAGATATATCTGATTATGAAAATGTTAAAGAAGCTGAATATGAAAAACTTGCAGATGTATTTAAAAAAGCAGTTGATGTGGAAGAAATCATAAAGATTATGCTTGATAATGAAAACGGGGACTAGATTTTAGGTAGTTATGAATACCAGTATTATTAAAGAAATTCGCAATGTTTCAGATGCTGTACAGCCATTTGATGAGCAGCTATATAAAAAAATAAAACATAATTTTGACTGTCTTGCAAAGCCGATAGATGGTCTTGGGGATTTTGAATGGATTCTGTCAAGAATTGGAGCAATACAAAAAGATGTTTCTATTGACATGGACAATGCTTCACTTGTTGTTTTTATAAGCGATAATGGAGTTATTGAAGAAGGTGTTTCACAGTCATTAAGTGATGTAACATACGAGGTTGCAAAGGCTCTTTCGGCAAATAAATCTACAGTATGCCATATGGCAAGACAATGCGGCATTAATGTAGTACCTGTAAACGTCGGAATTAAAAACTGTGCTGAAATAGAGGGTGTTATCAATGATTGTGTTGCGAATGGAACAAACAATTTTACTAAAGCACCTGCTATGAGTGAAGAACAGCTGTTAAAGGCATTTCTAGCAGGATATAATGAGGCTGTTAATCTTGCAAAACGGGGTAAAAAGGTAATACTGCTTGGTGAAATGGGAATAGGTAATACAACAACCTCGGCAGCAGTAGTCGCCCTTTTAAAAAGCCTTACAGGTCAGGCTGTTACTTCAAGAGGTGCGGGGCTGTCAGATGAAGGCTTAAGTAAAAAGATAGCTGTTGTAAATAAGGCAATTAATCTCTATTCATATGATAGTGTAAGCGATGAGTTTGAGAGAACATTAGAGATACTAAGAAGTGTTGGCGGCTTTGATATTGTAGCACTGACGGGAGCGATTTTTGGAGCAGTTAATAATAATATTGCTGTTATTTCTGATGGTTTTGTTACTGGAACAGCAGCACTTATAGCAAAGAGGCTGAATAGTAGGATTAAGGACTATATTATTTTCTCGCACAATGGACGCGAACAGGGAATGAAATATATATATGATGAATTCAGCGTTAAGCCTGTAATAAGTGCAGATATGGCACTAGGTGAAGGCACAGGTGCATGTATTTTTTATTCTGCATTAAAGACAGCATATTCAGTGTACAGCGGTGGGACGTTGTTTTCTGATATCAATATAGACAGTTACGAAAGGCTTTCATGATATATGATAATGGTGATAGGACAGGCTTCGTCTGGAAAATCAATGTATGCAGAAACACTTGCCATTGATATAGCAAATAAAAATAAATGTGAAAAGCTTTATTTGGCAACTATGGAGAATGAAACAGCCGCAGCTAAGGCACGTATAGAAAAGCATCGTAAAATGCGAGAAGGAAAAGGCTTTTTAACTATAGAGGAAATGTATAATATTAGGGCGCATATGCCTAGTGTAGAGGGAAAACTTGTTTTACTCGAGTGTATGTCAAATTTATGTGCTAACGTGCTTTATAAAAAATATGGTGATGTTATTGTAACTGATGAAAATATCGAAGAAATGAGTAATTGTATTTTTGATGATGTTACGGCATTAGCAAATAATGCAAAGGAACTCATAATTGTTAGTGCAGATGTTTTTTCTGATGGGGTAAAATATGATGACTGGACTGAAGGCTACTTAAAGCTTTTGGCAAATGTCAATAAAAAGATAGCACATAAATGCGACGGTGTATATGAGGTCGTTGCTAATGTTGCAATGTCGATTATTTGAGTACTGTTTTGTTGATAAAGACGTTCAGAATCCGCCGGCTATCCGGCAGTTTGGAGATACTATGAGAATAATAAAAAGGTTATACAAAAGCTTCATAGCATGTTTTTCAACATATTCAAAGCTTCCAATGCCGTATGTGGAGCTTGGTGCTAGAGATTCATCTTTATCACTCGTTTTTTTTCCGCTTGTAGGTGTGGTGATTGGACTTTTTGAATACTTGTGGGGATACGCATATTCTGTTCTGACTGTGAGTACAATGGTTTATGCAATGATTGCTGCTGTTATACCAGTTATTATTACAGGCGGCATACATATAGATGGATATATGGATACATGTGATGCCTTTAATTCATATGCAGATAAAGAAAAAAAGCTTGAAATTATGAAGGACCCAAGAACAGGTGCATTTGCTGTTATTTATCTTGCTGTCTTTGGACTTTTATACATATCATTTCTTAATATGTTAAGTGAAAAAGGAATTGTTTTTTTCTGCTTTAGCTTCGTATTTTCAAGAATATTTAGTGGTATTTCGGTTTGTACAATTAACAAGGCAAAAAGAGAAGGGATGATATACAGTATTCAGAAATATTCTGATAACAGAGTTGTCTTTTACTGTTTGCTCGTTATGTTCGCGATTGTATCAATAGTGGCCACCTTCATTAGTGCGGTAGCTACAGGTATTAGTGTTGTTATACTTATTTTAATGTATTTTCTGTACCGAGACAAATGTGAGAAAACTATTGGTGGAATAACGGGGGACACATCCGGAGCATATTTGTGTGTGATGGAGCTAGTGCTTCTTTTAGTGTCAGTAATTGTCTGAGGATTTATGGAAACCTAGTTGCTGATATATATTATAAAGGAGAAACAATGCTTTTATATATAGGTGGAAAATATCAGGGAAAGCTCGATGCAGCGCTTTCAAAAATAGATGCTAAAGAGAGTGAAATTCTAGATTTATCAAAGATAAAAAATTCTGATGATTTTAGGAACCTTAATTCT
This sequence comes from Lachnospiraceae bacterium, assembly GCA_045627905.1. Lineage (GTDB taxonomy): Bacteria > Bacillota > Clostridia > Lachnospirales > Lachnospiraceae > UBA2868. The sequence goes on from JAZQOO010000030.1 coordinate 15,228, forward strand.
ATTAAACCTGAAAATGTAAAAATAATATATAAAGTCGAGGAACTGGTGCGGTTTATTGTCATGAATGAGTGTAGTATTAACCTTTTAGATGATGATACTAACTTATGTACTAAAGATATTATCAAAGAGTATATTATAAGGTTGGTTAACATAACTATGCCTGACGCTGTGATTGTATCTGAGGTAGGTGCTGGAGTTATTCCAATGGATAGGCGCGAAAATGATTTTAGAGAGATTACAGGGGAAATTGCAGCGGAGCTTGCTAAATGTTCGGAGGGTGTTATTAGAGTAATATGTGGAATAGAGCAAAAGATAAAGTGAATAAAAAGCTTACGATACATGTTGTAAGGCATGGAAAAACAAGACTTAACGAAGAACATAGATATCAGGGAATAATAGACGAGGGGCTTTCGGAAAACGGAGTGGAAGGTTTACATAATTTGTTGAACCATATTGAGTATCCTAAGTCAGCAGTTATTTTTGTAAGTCCTATGAAAAGAGCTATAGAAACAGCTCATGTTTTATATGGCGAACAAATCCAACTGATTAATGTTGACGAGTTTAAAGAGTTGTCTTTTGGAGATTTTGAAGGAAAAAATTACAATGAACTAAAAGACATAAAAGAATATAGGGAATGGATTAATGCTTGTGTGAAAATGCAAAAGACCAATGATATGCGTTGCCTTGATGTAATTAATCTTCCAGAAAGTGTTAGCGATTTTGTGAGCCGTGTTAAAAAGGGTCTTGAAAAGGTTGCAAATAAATGTGACGAATTAAATGTAACAGAGGCTGTTATAGTGGCTCATGGCGGTACTATTATGGCTATATCCAAAATATTAGGAGAAGGCTATTACACACATAATGTTGCCTGTGGGGAATACGTTACCTTCTGTTATGGCGATGAAAATACATTGGGTTTGTGATAATTATATATAAACTAATTACTTGAGGTATTTTTTAGAACATGAATATATTTACATGCCATGCAATAGGTCTGATGCTAGGCTATATATTAGATATTATAATCGGTGATCCGCACGAGATGCCGCATATAATCAGACTTATTGGTAATTACATAGCATATGTAGAAAGAAAAATATATAAAAATAACCGGCAGCAGGGGTTTATGTTAGTAACAATAGTTATTGCTTCGGTTACTATAGTGTCTGTTGCTGCGTGCTATATTTGTTACAGCGTTTCGAGTATAGCTTATGTTGTATTAGATGCTGTTATATCATTTTATTGTCTTGCAACTAGAAGTCTTATTGAGGAAAGTAAAAAGGTTGTTGTCAGTCTTTCTGATAGGGGTATATTAGAGGCACGAAAAAGCCTTTCGATGATTGTAGGACGAGATACAGAAAGCTTAGATGAATATGCGGTTTTACGAGCAACGGTTGAAACGATTGCAGAGAATGCCTCTGACGGAGTTATTGCACCTATGCTCTATTTAAGCATTGGTGGTCCAGTATTGGGACTTGTCTACAAGGCTGTAAATACAATGGATTCGATGATTGGTTATAAAAATGACCGTTATTACTGCTTTGGGTATTATGCAGCCAAGCTTGATGATGTATTCAATTTTCTGCCAAGCAGAATTGCTGCCGTTATTTCAATCGGCGCAAGTGCTCTTTGTGGATATGATTATAAGAATGCACTCAAAATATGGCAGCGCGACAGACTTAATCACAAAAGTCCTAACAGCGCACAGACAGAAGCTGTATATGCCGGGGCACTTAATTTAAGACTCGCTGGTGGTGCATTTTATTTTGGAAAGTGGGTTGAAAAGCCATATATAGGTGATGACACAAGAGAAATAGAAATAGACGATGTGTATAGGGCACATAAAATATTATTTGTTTCATCGCTAATAAGTATTGTAATTTGCGTTACACAAATAATATCTTTCATGTAAATAAACTGAGGGAACATATGAATTATCTAAATATTGAGCCAAAGGATATAGAAAAAGAAAGCTTTCGTATTATTACAGATACACTAATGGAAGATGGTATTACATTGACTGAACCAGATGGTTCTGTAATAAAACGGGTTATTCATACAACAGCAGATTTTTCATTTAAGGATACGCTCTTTATTTCTGAAAATGCAGTTGACAGAGCACGAGAGCTTATTAAAATGGGTGCTACAATTGTTACAGATACGAACATGACATTAGCAGGAATAAATAAAGTGCGTCTTGAAAAATACGGATGTAGTGTGAGGTGCTTTATGTCAGACGAGGATGTTGCAAAGGAAGCAAAGCAGAGGAATGTGACACGCGCGTTCGTGAGCATGGAAAGAGCTGCTAAGCTTGAAGGACCACTTATAATTAGTGTTGGAAATGCACCTACAGCGCTGATTTCACTTAAGGAAATAATAGAAAAAGGGATGCGAAGGCCTGATTTTATTATTGGTGTTCCGGTTGGGTTCGTTAATGTTGAGTATGCTAAAGAGCTTTTTAGAGAAAGCGATATACCAAGAATAATAAACTTTGGAAAAAAAGGTGGCAGCAATGTTGCGGCAGCCGTGATAAATGCTATAGTGTATGGAATTTCAGAGTGAAATATCACGTAATAACGCTTTCAACAAAATGTGATTTATAAATATTATATGGAAAATAACGAGATTAAGAAACTGAAAAAAGGATTTACGACTGGAAGTGTAGCCACACTTGCGACAAAGGCTGCTGTTTGTATGCTATTTTCCGGTGAGATAATAGATGAGTGTGAACTGACTCTGCCTAGCGGTGAGATATTTTATTCTAAAATAAATAATCAAATAATAGACCTTGAAAGAAAGAATGCCAGTTGTTCTGTAACAAAGCCTCATAGTGATGACCCGGATGTTACAGCAGGAATAGAGATATTTGCAAATGTTTCTTTAATGGATAGTAGATTTGATTCAAAAGAAAACAAAAGGGTTATTGTAACTGGTGGTGAAGGAATAGGGATTGTAACAAGACCTGGACTTGACCAAAAGGTGTCGGAATATGCAATAAACAAAACTCCAAGGAAAATGATTAGCGAAGCTGCTTTAAGTATTGCTGATGAATATGATTACGAGGGTATAATAAACGTTAAAATAAGTGCTCCTGAAGGAGTTGAAATAGCAAAGAAAACTTTTAATCCACATATGGGGATTGAAGGCGGTATTTCAATCATTGGTACAACTGGAATTGTTGAGCCAATGAGCACTAAAGCACTTATAGATACGATATTACTTGATATAAAAATGCATTACGAGGAAAATTCTGCAAGATGCATAATAGTACCTGGGAATTACGGCGTCACTTTTCTGAAAAATAATTATAGTGTGAGTGAAAAGGATATAATACTATGCTCGAACTATGTTGGCGATAGTATAAAAATGGCAGTTGATGAAGGCTTTAAAAATATTTTATTTTGTTCACATATAGGAAAGCTAATAAAAGTATTCGGTGGGGTAATGAATACCCATTCTATGTATGGAGATTTCAGACTCGAGTTTATGAGTAAAGCTTTTTTAGAAGCTGTAAATAGTAATCCAGCTATTAAAGAATCCTGTATGAAAAAGACTAATAATTTAGATATAATTAATCAGATTTCAGATGAAATATTAAATTGTGTTTCTACTACAGCGGCACTAGATATTATCGCAGCAATGCCAAATGGAAGTGAGATACTTAAACAAATATCAAAAGTGATAAATTACGGAGCGCTTGAGAATTTATATCAGGCAGCAAAGTTAAGTGCCAAATATGTTGACGGTTACATTACTATAGATTGCATAATGTATGAAAATAAATATGGAGAGCTATCGAATAGTCAGAATTCGAATAGTCTTTTATAAATAATAATTAGGAGGAGAGAAAAATGAAAAAGTTTTTTGAGGAATTTAAGACATTTATTTCAAGAGGAAATGTGATGGATATGGCCGTCGGTGTTGTTGTAGGCGGTGCGTTTACATCAATTGTTAATTCATTAGTAAATGATATAATTATGCCGCTTATCGCATTGTTAACAGGTGGAATGGACTTCTCGTCATTATGTATTGTTATAGGCAAGGGAGAAGAACCGGCAACACTTAACTATGGTAATTTTATATCTGCTATTATTAATTTTCTATTGATTTCATTTGTTGTTTTCACTGCTATAAAAGCAATTAACAAGTTTAGGATTAATGAAAAGAAGGAAAAAGAAGTACCAGTTGAAAAAGAGTGTCCATATTGTAAGTCAAAGATTGCTATTGCTGCAACAAGATGTCCACACTGTACATCAGAGCTTGAGTAGTTTGTTTGCGAGGGGACGATATGATACATTTTGTTGGCGCAGGCTGTGGCGCAAAGGATTTAATCACTGTTCGCGGAATGAAACATATAGAAAAAGCTGATGTTATTTGCTACGCAGGTTCGTTAGTTAACAGGGAACTACTTGAATATAACAGGAAAAATGCAGTTATTTATGATTCATCAGTAATGACGCTTGAACAAATAATGGATGTGCTTATAACAAGCGAAAAAGAGGGAAAATATACTGTAAGACTGCACACAGGAGACCCTTCATTATATGGTGCAATAAAGGAACAGATGGATGAGCTGGATAAGGCTGATATCGAGTATGATGTAACACCGGGTGTAAGTGCGGCTTTTGGTGCTGCAGCATCACTAAAGTGTGAATTTACATTGCCGGACGTATCACAGACTCTTATTTTGACGAGAACTGAAGGTAAAACACTAGTTCCAAGCAATCAGTCTATTAGGGCGCTTGCGGGTCATAACGCTACAATGGCTATTTATTTGTCAGCGAGCCTTTCTGAAAAGCTAAAGGAAGAGCTGCTTGCAGGAGGGTATAGCGAAAATACACCTGTTGCCATATGCTATAAGGTAACATGGGATGATGAAAAAATAATAAAATGTAACATCAAAACAATGTGTGAAGAGCTTGAAAAAAATAAAATATCAAAGACATGTATTTTCATTGTAGGAGATGTTTTAGAGACTGATAATTATGATTACAGCAGACTGTATGCTGCAGATTTCTCTACAGAATACAGAAAGGCAACTATTTAGTAGAAGGATATAATTTTTATGTGTTATAAGGTCGCGGTTTATTCATTTACAGCTAAAGGACAGGAACTTGCTAAAACGATTGCCACATTTGAGTTTTATTTTCGCGGATTGCCTGTTAAATATGATATAAATGACAGATTTAAGGACAGCGATTTTGAGGAAAATGATGCACTCATTTTCATAGGTGCGCTTGGTATCGCAGTTAGAAAAATAGCACATTGCGTTAAGAGTAAGCTTACTGACCCAGCTGTAATAGTAATCGATGAACATGCGAGGAATGTTATTTCAGTTTTATCGGGGCACATTGGTGGTGCTAATGAGCTGACAAGGCTCTTTGCAGAAAAGCTGAGTGCCAGCGCAGTTATTACTACAGCAACAGATATTAGTAGACTGCCGGCAATTGACGAAATCGCCGCAAATAACATGTTTACATGTTGTAGCAGTGACGGAATTGTGAAGGTTAATAGTCGTATTCTTGAAGGTGAATGTATTAGCGTATGTGTTGACGAAACTGTTGAAATAGTTAATATTAATGAGCATTTTAGGCTAGTAAGCTATGATAAGGATAAAGCAAGAAATGCAGATATAATTATTTCTTCTGATAAAGATGATATTGAGAGGTGTGATTTACATATACTAAATAAGTGCTATGTTCTAGGTGTTGGGTGCAGAAAAAACATTGATGATAGTTTGTTTGAAAAAACTGTTTTTGAGGCACTTAATGGTGTTGTTGATTTATCAGATATTCTATCTATTGCGTCAATTGATTTGAAAAAGGATGAGAAGGCGATAACAAGCTTTTCAGAAAAATATAACATACCGTTTGTAACATATTCAGCAGATGAGTTATCACGTCTTGATGGAGATTTCGAAGAGTCTGATTTTGTGTTAAAAACAACAGGTGTGTCAAATGTATCAGAAAGAGCGGCAGCCTTTGATGAAAGCAATGTTATGAAGGGAAGCTTTATTATAAAACAGATAAAGAAGGATGGAATAACGCTTTCGCTATATAGAAGAACTAGGAGATTTGACTTTAATGGGTAAGCTTTATTTGGTGGGTATTGGACCAGGCAATATTGATAACATGACTTACAGAGCAGTGGATGTTATTAAAAAAAGCGATGTAATTGTTGGATACAGTACTTATATTGACATTTTAAAAGATATATTTGATGATGATACATTGTGTGAAAAGAAAATTATTTCAACAGGAATGGGTAGCGAAGTAAAAAGGTGTGAGTTAGCGCTTGATGAGGCTACTAATGGTAAAACAGTGGCAGTTATTTGTTCTGGTGATGCTGTCGTATATGGTATGGCAGGACTAGTATATGAGCTAAGCAGCAAATACGATGATGTAGAAATAGAAACCGTAGCAGGAGTTACAGCGGCTGTTTCAGGCTCTGCTCTTGTTGGGGCAGGTATTGGAAATGATTTTTCAGTTATTAGCCTAAGTAATTATTTGACAGAGAAAGAAAAAACATACAAGCGAATTGAGCTTGCAGCAAAAAGTGACATGGTTATTGTATTTTACAATCCAAACAGCAACGCGCGTCCGAACTGTTTAAAGGAGGCATGTGAGTTTTTGCTTAGTATTATTGATGAGAACACGGTCTGTGCAGTAGCTAAAAATATCGGAAGAAGCGACGAAATGTATGAGGTTATGACTCTTAAGAAGCTGAAAGACACACAGGTTGACATGTTTTCAACTGTATTTATTGGATGTACTAAAAGTATTGTTGTAAATAACAGAATGGTAACGCTGCGAGGTTATGAAAAATAAGCGAATGGGTGGAATTGCAGTATTTTCAGGTACAAGTGAAGGACGGGAGCTTAGCGAAAAATTATCGCTTTCAGGCTATTATGTAGACGTTTTTGTTGCAACCGATTATGGAGAGAAGGTTATAAATAAAAACGATTTTTTGCATGTCAATTCTGGACGATTACAAGAGCGAGATATTGTTAATTATTTAATGGAAGTTAAACCAGCTGTTGTTTTTGATGCAACTCACCCACACGCTAAAATTATTACAGAAAATATAAAAAACGCATGTGAAAAAACAAATAGTAAGTATATAAGAGTTAGCAGAGAGCTATATGACGTAAAATCGTTTGATGATTTGATGGCTGCTAATATTGATTATGACTTTTGCAAAAATAACATTACAGTAGTAAAAAGTATTGAAGAAGCTAAAGCGCTGCTTGATAAGTGGACTACAACGGTTGACATAAAAAATATTATGTTAACAACAGGCGTAAAAGAGTTATCCTATTTTGCAGATGTTAGTTATAAGGACAGGTTATTTGCACGTGTTCTACCGGGTAGTGAGAGTATAGCGATAACAGAAGGACTTGGATTTAAAAGCAAAAACGTTATAGCGATGGAAGGCCCTTTTTCGGTTATGATGAATAAAGCACTTATTGACCAGTACAATGTTTCAGTGCTTGTTACTAAAAATAGCGGAAAAAGAGGCGGCTTTATAGAGAAGATAAAGGCGTGCTATGAAAGTAATACTGAAGTAATTATTATTGAACCAGATAACGAAAACGAATGTGGAATTAGTGTTGATGAGGCTATAAAGCTGGCAGAGTCTATTTGTATTAATACCGAATATGAAATGACAGAAGGTGTAGCAATGCATAATGGAAGCGTATTTGGTGTAAAAGAAATCAGTGAACCTGAAAAAATCAAGAGTCTAAAAATTGTTGGTGCAGGCATATGTAAGGAAGAATACCTTACCTTTAAGGCACTTACTTCTATTAAAGAAGCAGAGCTAATAATTGGTGCAAAGCGAATGGTAAGCTTTGCAAAAACACTTAGTAAAAAAGCAGAATTTGTAGTTGAATATACTTCCAAAAACGTTGCAGACATTATTAAAAAATCAAATTACAAAAAGATAGTGTACCTTGTATCTGGCGACAGTGGTTTCTACAGCGGAGCCAAAGGATTAGCAGACAACATTTCTTGTGATAGAGATGTTTCTATCGAAATAATACCGGGTATTTCTTCGGTTTCATATATGGCGTCAAAGCTTGGCATTCCTTATAGTGATATGGGAATATATTCAATGCATGGAAGGGATTTCGACATTAACACTATAAAGAATAGAGAAGAAAATGGATTTTTCGTTTTATGCACAGATTATCGTGATGTTTGTAAAATAACAGAATCCGAACTACCTATGTTATTTGACATATATGTTGGCAAAAATTTTGGTATGCCAGATGAGAAAATATACGATTGTTTACAGGATGACATTGACGAAGTGTCGTCTTTTACATGTCAGTCAGAGGAGTATTCTGCTTCGCTATTTGTTGTTGCTGGTGTGAAAAAAATAAAACAGGAGAAGGCACTGGAACATAAAAATGTACCGTTGTCATTGATGGTTGCGGCAACTGGAAGTGGAAGCGGTAAAACTACTTTTGTGAGTGGCTTGCTGGCACTTTTAAAAGATGAAAATAAAGATATACATGCGTTTAAATGTGGGCCTGACTATATAGACCCGATGTTTCATACATCAGTACTCAAAATACCTTCGAGAAATCTTGATTCATTTTTCTGCGATGATGCAACTCTTAATAAAGTGTTTCGTGACAACATAGGTTCTATAAATGTTATAGAGGCTGCCATGGGGCTTTATGATGGAATCGGTGCAACAGATAAGTACAGTGCTTATGAAATTGCGAAGAAGCTAAAAGTACCTATTTTACTTGTCGTTGATGGATATGGGATGGGATATTCTGTTGCGGCATTAATTAAAGGATTTCTTGATAAGGACTATGAAGGTCTCATAAAAGGTATTATTTTAAACAGAGTTTCCGATAAATTTTACTCAAAGATAAGTAAAGTGATAGCGTCGGAACTGAAAATAAAGGTGTTTGGTCATCTGAAAAATAATAGTGAGTTAAATCTTAAATCACGTCATCTTGGGCTTATGTCTCCTGATGAAAATAATTTTGACGAGTTAATTACCACTATAAAAAATGAGATTGCATCAAGTGTTGATTACAGGGAAATAATTAAAGCATATACTATTTATAATAATAGTATTCATAGCTGTAATTTAGAAGATTTGCACTTAAATGATAGTGTACAAAATCAGATGGAAAATAAAACACGCGTAAAGCTTGCCGTTGCAAAGGATGAGGCTTTTTCATTTATTTATGAAGATAATATTGAACTGTTAAAATCAAGTGGAGCTGATATTATTTATTTTTCGCCTCTTAAAGATAGAGAAATTCCTGATAGTGATGGACTGATTTTATATGGTGGATATCCGGAAAACTACGCAAAGGAGCTTTCAAATAATAAATCAATGCTTGAAAGTGTACGAGCATACGTTAACAGTAATAAACCAGTGATAGCAGAGTGCGGCGGATTTATGTATTTGCTTGAGGGTATATATGCTGACAACGACACATTTTATGAAATGGCAGGAGCTATTAAAGGAAAAGCCGCAAGACAAAATGGGCTTGTTAGGTTTGGGTATGCAAATATAAATATAAAATGTCATAATAAGGAATATAATCTAAAAGGTCATGAGTTTCATCATTTTGATATAATGGACGAAGGAACAAATTTAGAAGAAATATATGACAGGGCAAGTACTATTGAATATGTATCTGATAATAGATTATATAACGGAATTGTTGTAAGGGATAATCTTATAGCAGGATATCCGCATCTGTACTATTTGAGCTGCAGAGAGTTTATCAAAGATTTTGTTGAGTCGTGCAAATGATGCACACTATATAAGGAAAATGCAATGAAAAAAGGAACAATTTATGGGGTGTCGGTTGGACCTGGAAATCCGTTACTTCTGACCCAGCTTGCAATAAACACAATACTTAGTGCAGATATTATTTTTTTACCGACAGCACCGAAGGAAAATTGCAGAGCGTATAAAATAATAAAAGAGGCAATACCTGAAATAGATGAAGAAAAGATACTTTGTGTCGAAACGGCAGACATGGCAAACCCAGAGCTTCAGGGAAAGCGTTATGATACGTTTGCAGATGAAATAAAAAAGCTTTCAGATAAAGGAAAGAGTGTAGCATTTCTTGCACTTGGAGAAGTTTCGCTTTACTCTACATTTATTTATGTGCAGGATAGATTGTTACTTGCTGGCTACAAGGTTGAGCTTGTTAGTGGAATATCATCGATTCAGGAAGCTGTTAACACATTGTGCACGTATATTGCTAAAGGGGATGAGGAAGTGCATATATTCCCAAACTGTAATAATATGCAGGAAAAGCTATCATATAGCGGAACAAAAGTATTTATGAAGCCTAAGGGCGAGCTTGATAATATAATTAAAGAAATTGAGTTATATGCAAATAACAGGCCAGACATTAAAGCTTTCGGTGTTTCACAGATTGGTACAGAAAATGAAATAATAGCGGACTCTGTAGCTGAATTAAAAAAGCTTAAAGGTTATATGACCTTATTTGTTGTAAGAGGTTGAAAAAGGAGAAAAGCATGTCAGTAAAAGATGATGTACTGCTCATATTAGAAGAAAATAAAAATAATCCTATATCGGGCGAAGCACTTGCAAACAAGCTGAATTGTACGAGGGCAAGTATATGGAAAGCTGTTAAATCTCTTCAAAATGAAGGCTATGAGGTAGAGGCGGTTAATAACAAAGGGTATACGCTAAAAAACTCATCAGATGCTGTAAAAAAGCCAATAATCAAAAAGATGATAGAAAAAGCAGGCGTTGATTTGAAGCTTGAAGTATTAGAATGTGTTGAATCAACGAATGACCTTTTGAAGTCATATGCTAATAGTGGTGTTAAAGACGATATGGTAATTGTTGCCAAAGAACAGACAAAGGGCAAAGGCAGAAGGGGACGTTCTTTTTACTCACCAAAAGGAACGGGAATATATATAAGCTTTCTGCTACATCCTGATATACAGGTTCAGGAGGCATCGAGACTAACGACTCTAGCCGCGGCAGCAGAGTGCTGTGCGATTGAAAAGGTGTCAAAGGAAAGCGCAGACATAAAATGGGTAAACGATGTCATAATGAGAGGGAAAAAGGTATCAGGAATACTGACAGAGGCTGCGACATCTGTTGAGGATGGAAGCTTAGAATATGTTATTCCCGGAATAGGAATAAACGTATATGAACCAGATGGTGGTTTTCCAGAAGATATAAAGGATATTGCCGGAGCTATATTTCCCGGTAATGAAAAAAAGGAAAATCTTAGGAATACGATTATAGCTGAGTTTATTATTAAGTTTTATGAGTATTATAAGGATTTCATAAATGGTAAAAACTCGTATCTGAAAGAGTATAAAAAAAGATGTTTTGTTATAGGAAAAGAAATTAGTTTTCTTACACCAGAACATAAGGAAATAGAAAATGTTCCTGAAAACAGACGGCATGCTAAGGTGATTGGAATAAATGATGAATGTCATTTGTTAGTGGAATATGAGGATGGTTATACAGAATACATGTCTTCTGGCGAAATAAGTATACGGATGTAGTAATGAAAATGGACTATGAATATGAACATGGTCCATTTTTTTCTTTTTTCTTTTATACAAGATAACGCAAATGTTTCGCAGAGTGAATCATTTGCGTTATATAGTGGTTAGTTCACACAAACTTCTATTTGACATAAGGCACAATATATAGTAGACATAACTTTGATATATCTACTTATGTTAACGAAAATGTGTCTAAAATGTGAAAAAATAATAATCGAAGAAATGCGATATTGACAGTCATTTTGTAAGGTGTATAATAGTCAAGTATGCCTAACTATATGGTTATGATTTTAATTAATCGCGTTTTACATACATCAATATATTGTGATGATGTTGAATGTTATTTTCTGCAAGGCATACACTATATATATGATAGTAGTGTTAATAGTCATTTTACATGTCATGCCTGAATGTAAGTGGAAACATGACTTAATGACCCGAACATCTATATATTAAGCGGGAGGAAAAAATGAAATATTCAAGGTTAAAATATGTACTCACATCAGCACTTGTGAGTGGTTCATTACTTTTATCTGGATGTAATGCATTTAAAAAGGATGCAAATAAAGAGCCAGAAGACAAAAGACTTAAGGTTAGTACACAGATACCTGAAAAGCTGAGTCTTGAAGTGAAGGGTGACTTCATAGGTACAGTTGAGGGTGAACAGGAAATCAATGTTGTTTCAAAAGTAAGTGGAGATGTTACTGGTACCTTCTTTGAAGTAGGCGACGTTGTAAATGAAGGCGATTTATTATATACAATTGATGACACTTCAGCGCAGATTTCATATAAAATAGCGGCGGCAGGTCTATCTACAGCAGAGGCAACTCTTGGAACAGCAGAGGCTGGTGTCAATACAGCAAATGCCGCAGTTAATTCTACAAATGCGTCAGTGATGGAGAGCTACGCTAAGACTATTACTACAGACAAGCAGCTTAAAATGAGTCAGGATTCAGCTACATTTACATATAGTAATACGGCTGACAGTCTTGATACTATACACGATAATCTTGAGGATTTAGAACAGGATATCATTGACATCGATGATGATATAGGACATTACAAGGCAAAGAAGAAAGAGGCCAAAAGATTACGTGATGCTGAAGGCGGAGATTCTTATTATGATGCACTTTACAAGCAGTATAGCCAGTATGTAGACCAGCTTGAGGATGCAAAGGAACAGCTTATTAAATCTAAAGATGCATTAGAGAAGCAGTATAATGCAACATCACGTCAGCAGTGTCTTAATGAACAGAATATGGACATTACAAGGTCTCAGAAAAATGACTATGATAATTATACAAAGACAACTATTGGTCTTGGTGGAGTTACTTCAATAGCACAGGCACAGGCAGGTGTTGTGCAGGCTGAGGCAGGCGTTAAGCAGTCAAAGGCGGGAATTACACAGGCTTCTGCCAATGTAGATGCAGCTAAGCTACAGCTTGATTATACTAAGGTAACGGCTCCTGTTTCAGGTGTAATCGTTCAGAAAAATGTTACAGAAAAGAATATGACAAGTGCAGGAACTGTATCATATAAGATTATTGCTGATGGAACGCAGTATGTTACATTTTATGTTTCTGAAAATGTTATGTCAGAAATAAATGTAGGTGACGTTTTAGATGTTGACAGAAATGGAAATATATACAGTGCAAAGGTTACAGAAAACTCTGGTGTTGCAGATTCTTCAAACAGTTTATTTAAAATAAAGGCTCAGCTCAATACAAGTGAGCCGATAGTTAATGGAACAAAGGTTAAAATAACAGCGGCAACAAAGCATGCAGACAATGTTCTTACAGTTCCGATTGACTGTGTGTACTATGAGGCTGAGCAGCCATATGTATATACATTGGTGGGTGGAAGAGCCAAAAGAGTTGATGTTACAACAGGTATTTCTGATGATAAAAACATAGAGATTGTCGAAGGTATTACTACTGATGATTCTGTCATCACAACATGGTCAAGCGATTTGAGAGATGGTGTTGAAGTAAAGACACAGACAAGTGTTAGTTCGGCAGTGCCAGTAAATGATATGGCAGATGCAAACAGAAATATTATGGTAGAAAGATTGGACAAATAGAATGATAGGTATTACAAAAACAGCGGTAAAAAGACCGATAGCAGTTATTGTGCTTATTGCAGGGCTTGTAATATTCGGTCTTAGTTCGATTTTAAATATGTCACTTCAGCTTATTCCTGATATGGAAATGCCAATGATAGTTATTCAGACGATATATCCACAGGCAGGACCTGAAGATGTTGAAAAGCTTGTGACGAAAAAGATAGAAGATGCGTGTGGAACAATTTCAGGACTTGATCAGACAATGTCAAGGTCTAGGGAAAATGTATCATTAGTTATTTTAAGCTTTGATTACGGTACAGATGTTGATGATGCATATATGGATGTACAGTCTGCTGTAGGTCGAATTAAAAATGACCTTCCTGATAAGGCAAATGATCCTATTTTATTTGAAATGGATATAAATGCAGCACCTGTCATGCAGCTTTCTGTTACAAATAAAAGCGGTGCGGATTGTCTTGGATTCGTTGAAGACACACTGACTAAAGAGCTTGAAAAAATTTCGTCGGTTGCTCAGGTTGAAGCAAGTGGTGGACAGAAAAGCTACATTTCAATTCAGCTAATTCCAGAAAAGCTTGTTCAGTATGGACTTAGCTTAACAACAGTAGCCCAGACAGTTGGAAGTGCTAATTTTACTCTTCCAGCAGGCTCTAAGGAAAATGGACGCTACAATATAGATATGACAACTCAGGCAGAATATAAGACACCTGAACAGATTGGTACGATTCCTATTACGACAGCAACAGGAAATCTTATACATCTATCTGATATTGCGGTTGTTCACTATGCAAAAGCAGATAAAACCTCTGTGAGCCGTTATAACAGTTCTGATAATGTAGGTATTTCCATAACTAAAGAGCAGAGCTCTAGTGCGGTTACAGTATCGAGAGAAGTTAAGTCTGTTATAAAGGAAATGGAAGAAGAATATCCAGAATATAACATTGCCATTCCTTATGATAGTTCTGAGACTATTATTTCATCTCTAAAAACTATATTCGAAACATTGTTACTTGGTATTGTGCTTACAATGTTTGTGTTGTTTATTTTCTTTGGAGATTTAAAGGGAAGCTTCATTGTTGGTTCATCAATGCCAGTATCACTACTTATGACACTGCTTCTTATGAGCTTTATGGGATTTTCTCTAAACATGATGACTATGGGTGCCTTAGTTATTGCTATTGGTATGATGGTTGATAACTCAATCGTAGTTATTGAGATGTGCTTTAGAGAACGTGAACAAAATGAAAGCTTTGCTGATGCTGCTGTAAATGCTACAGGTATAGTGCTGAATTCTATAATTGCTTCAACACTTACAACTGTTGTAGTTTATCTGCCGCTTTCAATGATGAAGAGTCTTTCGGGTCAGATGTTTGGACAGCTTGGTTATACTATTGTGTTTGCGCTATGTGCATCTTTAGTGAGTGCCATAACTATAGTTCCACTATGCTTTGCAGTGTATAAGCCTACAGAAAAGAAAGAATCAGCAGTTAATTCGTTCCTTGATAAGTTTTCAGAAAAATATGCAGGCGTTTTGTCAAAGTTACTTAGAAAGAAAAAGACAACATTTTTTGTTGCTGTGCTTATTCTTGGAATATCGGTATATCTTATTCAGTTTGTAAATGTAGACCTTATGAGCCAGACTGACGAAGGTCAGGTTTCAATTACAGTTAATTTTAGGCCGGGAACAAAGGTTGAATATGTTGATGAAAAGATTAAACAGATAGAAAGCTTTGTAAGTGGTTATGATTACATTGGAGATTATTCAACTACAGTAAATGACACTACAGGAACTGTTAATGCGTATGTTGCAAAAGGAAATAGCAAAAAGGTAGTCAATATAATTGACGAATGGACAGAAGCGATAACGGCCTACGAGGATAGCTGTGATATCTCGGTTTCTGCTGGATCATCAATGGGTGGCTCAATGGGTGGAAGCAGTAATGGATACACTGTTACATACTCAAGTACAAATCTTGAAACACTTAAAGGTGCAACAAACGAGATACTTGATGTGATTAGAAATGTTGATGGTGTTATTTCTGTTTCAACAAGCTTTGGTGATACATCAAGTAAGGCAGAAATAATAGTTGACCCTGTAAAAGCTGTAGCAAATAATCTTACTCCTTCAATGGTCGGTGGTACTATTTATTCTATAATGCAGGGTAGTGAGGTCTATGAAACTACAATTAACCAGAATGATTATAAGGTTAAGGTTGAATATCCGAAGGATGCATACGAAACAGTAAATGATGTGTATGAAATGACAGTTACAAATGCTGTTGGAAAAGATGTTCCACTTCAGGATGTGGCTGATATTGTATACACGGATGCCCCACAGACTATTGTAAAAACAGATAGTATATATACTGTTGATTTTAATGCTTCAATGCTCTCAGAGAATAAATATGATATACAGAAAGCGATTGACAAGGCTCTTTTAGAACATCAGATGCCTGCACATGTAGAAAAAATCACAAGTGCTAGAACAAAGATGATGAACAGGGAGCTTGGAGCTATAGGAAAAGCAATTATTACTGCGATTATTCTTGTATATATGGTAATGGCGATTGAGTTTGAAGACCTAAGATATTCAGGAGTCGTTATGGTATGTATTCCATTTGCTGTTATTGGTTCGGTTCTTTTCCTGCTTTTAACAGGAAATACATTTAATATGACTTCAATGCTTGGTTTCATGATGCTTGTAGGTATCGTTGTTAATAATGGTATTCTTTATGTTGATACGACAAACCAGTATAGAAGAGAAGGTATGCATACAGAAGATGCACTTGTTGCAACAGGTGTATCCAGAATACGACCAATTCTTATGACAACATTGACAACTATTTTATCAATGGTGCCAATGGCACTTGGTATTGGTAAAAATGGTGCTGTAATGCAGTCGATGGCGCTTGTTATATGTGGTGGTCTATTGACATCTACAGTGCTTACACTTATTATGCTTCCTGTATTTTACATGATTATACATAAGAGAAGTGTAAATAGAATCAATAAGCGTAAAGAAAAGGAAGCTGAGGTTACTTCTTTAGAAAAGAAATCTTCTACACGCGAAGATGCTGAAAAGAACGATTCAGACAGTGACTTAGAAGAAGTTAAATTAGATGAGGTTTAAATAATAATGAGCAAAATAAATGTTTTACTTTCAGCAATGTTCTTGGAAAATGAGAATTATATTGATGAATTAAAGATTTGCTCGGATACTGTTATTATTAATCAGTGTGATAGAGAGACTGAAAAGGTCTTAAATAGAAGGGCGTTCTGCGATAATTCGCAGAACGTTACTTATATAGAGACAAAAGACAGAGGCCTCAGTAAGAGTAGAAATCTCGCAATAGAAAATGCAAAGGAAGATATCTGTATACTGTGCGATAATGATGTTGTATATGTAGAAGGTTATGAAAAAATAATAACTGATGCATATAATAAGTATTCAGATGCAGACTTGATTGTTTTCTTTATTAAACGACCTGAAAGAAATGCTCCCATATTTGACGGTGTGAAACGGATGAATTACCTTTCGGTTCTTAAAATTTTTTCGCCGGAGATATCATTTAAAAAATCATCAATTAAGGACATTAGATTTAATACTGATTTTGGCGCAGGTTCTGGGAAATATATAATGGGAGAGGAAAATCTATTTCTCTATGACGCATTGAAAAGGGGACTTAAAATTTATTATGTTCCTGAAAAAATAGCAGAGCTTAAAGAGGTTGAGTCTACATGGTTTAGCTCTTATGACGAGAAATTTTTCGTTTCGCGTGGTGCAAATTATGCGGCGATGTCAAAGCTGTTTTCGCATATACTTATATGGCAGTTTGCGCTGCGTAAAAGAAAGCTCTATGCAGGGATGAAGCTTAAAGACGCGATTAAGTATATGTATATTGGAAGAAAAGAATATTTGGTTAACATAAAATAGGAAATTCGTTATGGACTTTAGTTCACAGTGAAAAATGGTTTCGAATAATTATTTATAGTACAGGAGGATATGTAAATGGCAGAAGTATTAGAAACAATGGATGATTTAAAGGGTGCACTTGAGGAATCATATAAGATGATGGGGGATGGTGCACATTCAACGGATGATTTGATTGCGTGGAAGCATATGGAGGAACTTCTTGAATCAAAGGAACCAATAAGTGTTACTATTTGTGGTCACACAAGGGGTGGAGCAATCGCTATGGTTGAAGGGCTTAGAGCTTTTATACCAGTTTCAAGAATTGCTCTTGAGAGAGTAGAAGACTTAAACAAGTGGCTTGATAAGGAAATAACAGTTCAGGTAATTGAGGCAGACATGTCTGAGGATAAGCTTGTTCTTTCTGCAACTGATTTATTAAAGGCACAGAAAAAGGCTGATAAAGATAAAAAGCTTATGGCAATAAATATTGGTGATGTAGTTACCGGTACAGTAGACAGCATTCAGAACTACGGAGCGTTCATAAAGATATCAGAAGAGGTTTCTGGTCTTTTGCATATATCTCAGATTTCAATGGAAAGAATTAAACATCCAGCAGCAGTATTAAAGGTTGGAGATGAGGTTACAGCAAGGGTTATTGATAAAAAAGATGGTAAGATATCTCTCAGTGTCAGAGTACTCTTAGAGGAAGAAAAGGAAAAGGAAGAGACAACATTCGAAGAGGTTGAGACAGAAGCTATCGGAACTTCGCTTGGAGATTTGCTTAAAAACATAAAGCTATAATTTGATATATTAGTGAGAGAAAGGGAAGATTCAATTATCGATTTAGTGATTGAATTACATGTATTAAATGGATATAGAAATTGTAAAGCAAATAGTACAATCAGCAAAACCGCTGTTTATGGATAGAAATAATTCTCAGAAAGTTAATGAAAAGGGAGTTGCTGATTATGTGACTGCAGTAGATATTGCTGTGCAGAATTATTTACAGGAAAAGCTTAAGGAAGCATATCCGGATGTTCAGTTTATGGGTGAGGAGAAGGATAATTCGGATATTGATTTCGAAGGTAAGGTATGGATTCTAGACCCAGTTGACGGTACAACAAATCTGATTCATGATTTTCATGGTTCTGCTATTTCACTTGCATATGCAGAAAATAGAGAGATTAAGCTTGGGGTTGTGTATGTACCGACGTCAGACGAATTATTCTATGCACAAAAAGGCTGTGGTGCATATTTAAATGGTGAATGTATTAGAGTCAGCAATGTAAAGGATATGGCACATTCGTTAATTAGTATTGGACCAGCACCATATACAAAGAGATGGGCAGAAAGAAATTTTGAGATGTATCTTAAAATATATAAGGACAGTCAGGATTTTAGAAGAATTGGTTCGGCTGCAATTGAACTTTCTTATGTTGCCTGTGGACGAATAGAGGCATATATTGAACCAGAGCTTAAACCATGGGATTATGCGGCAGGGCTTCTTATAATAGAAGAAGCTGGTGGAAGTGTTGTAACATTTGACGGTGAAAAAATTGATATTACTAAGAATAGTTCTGTATGTAGTTCAAATGGGAAGATTGGGGAAATACTTGTAAGAGATTATTTGCCATCGAGTGATGTATATAAGTAATGTTGTCAGAATTGTAGAAAGACTAAGTAGAACAACCTGCTATAGTTGCATAACGAAATAAGGAAATATAAATAAGAAGCGTCCCTAACGGGTACGCTTCTTATTTGTTTCTTTGATAAATTCTTCAAGTGAAGCACAAAGTGCAAGTGCATCATCTATATGGTCACAGAAAAATTCGCGTCCAACTATATCGACGAAACCAGCTTTCTCCATTGTTTTCATTGGCTGTTCGTTTACATGAGAGAAAACAAGCTGAAGATGGTTCTTACGACATTCCTCATAAACAATTTCGAAATTATGCATCGCAGTTGCATCAATTGCATCAACACCACGCATTCTTAAAACGAGGAAGTTATATTTATTGTCTGTAGGAAGCTGTAAAATGTTATCTGCAGCTGCGAAAAACATTGGACCCGAGAATTCATAAACTAGAGTATCATCAGGAACAACTTTAAGAGATGTTGAATCAGGGTCGTCATCGTCATCGATATATTTCCAACCATCTACATGAGATACATCGCTCATTCTCTTCATAAATAATAATGCTGCAGCGATTAATCCGAATTCGATTGCGACAACAAGGTCAAATACTACAGTAAGAATAAATGTCATCAAAAGAACGATGATGTCAGATTTAGGAGCTGTTTTGCAAAGCTTTGTAAAGTTTTTGATTCCGCACATATTGTATGCAACCTGGAAAAGAATTGCTGCAATACATGGCATTGGAATAAGCTTAGCATAAGGCATTAGGAATATAAGCACAAATACAAGAGTAATAGAATGAACCATTCCAGAAATAGGTGTACGACCACCATTTTTAATATTAGCAGCTGTTCTTGCGATTGCGCCAGTAGCTGGAATACCGCCAAAACATGCAGAACCAATGTTTGCTACACCTTGTCCAATAAGCTCCATGTTTGAACGGTGTTTTGAGTGAATCATACTGTCTGCAACAACGGCTGATAACAGAGATTCAATACCAGCTAAAATAGCAATTGTAAATGCATTTGAAAGCTGTCCTCTAATTACTGAAAGATTAAATATAGCAGGAGTAACAGTAAGTGAAGGAAGCTTATTTGAAAGGTCTGCATAGAGTCTTCCAATTGTGTTTACATCTGTAAATACAAATTTAACAAGTATTGCAGATGCAATTACTGCAATTAATGAGCCAGGAATTTTTTTGTTAACCATTGGCCATAATACGAGAATTACCAGGCAAATAAAACCAACAATAACTGCCTGATAATTAATAGTAGATATATTATTTGCGATAGCTTCAAGCTTTTCTAATGTTTCGATTGTTGGTGTACCCTGAGGATAAGTAAGACCACAGAAATCCTTTATCTGACCAATAAAAAGTGTTACAGCAATACCAGCTGTGAAACCTGTTGTTATTGTGTAAGGTATGTATTTTAAGAGACCACCAAACTGAAGCAGACCCATTACGATAAGTAAAATACCTGCTAATATTGTAGCAACCATCAGACCATCGGTACCGTCCTTTGCGACTATTCCAGCAACAATTGTTGCGAAGGCTGCGGTAGGACCAGCAATCTGAACACGGCTACCACCGAGGAATGCTACTAAAAATCCTGCAATAATTGCAGTATAAATACCTGCTGCAGGTGATACGCCAGATGCAATTGCAAGGGCGATTGAAAGCGGAAGGGCAATAATAGCAACAATGATACCAGCGACGATGTCTTTAACGAGCTGTTCCTTTGTGTACCCCTTCATCGATGTAAATAATTTTGGTACGAACTTTTCCATTTTAATTTCTCCCGAGTATAATAATAAGTAGTGTTAAGCGGAACACCCGTACAATGATAAATCAAATAAAAGTATGTGTAAATCGTCAAAAAACACAAGAAATAATAAAAATTGTGAACAAAATTGTAAGAAATTAAAAGCGTAGTTATTGATAAAACTTTTTTTTCCATTTATAATAAATACAGATATGCGCATTTATTGCTGATATATATTTAGTGTCTTTATTTAGGTGATTGTACGCGCATCAAGTATTAAAAATAAAAGGAGACTTACAATGGGTAAAGTAGCAGACAAATTTGAAGAACTTGGAGTAATTCCTGTAGTTGTATTAAATAACGTAGAGGATGCGCTTCCACTTGCAAAGGCACTTGTTGAAGGTGGACTTCCATGTGCAGAGGTAACATTTAGAACAGAAGCAGCTGAGGAATCAATCAGAAGAATCCACGAAGCATACCCAGATATGCTTATCGCAGCTGGTACAGTTCTTACAAAGGACCAGGTTGACAGAGCAGTTAATGCGGGAGCATCAATCATTGTTGCACCAGGATTTGATCCAGAAATCGTTGATTACTGTATTGAAAAGGGTATCGAAGTTTGCCCAGGTATCGTAACACCTTCAGAGCTTGCACAGGCAGTTAAGAGAGGACTTACAAGAGTTAAATTCTTCCCAGCTGAGCAGGCAGGCGGAATCGATATGATTAAGGCTATGTGTGCAGCATACACAACAGTAAGAGTTATGCCTACAGGTGGAATTAATGCAAATAATATTGCTAATTACTTAACATCAGAGAAGATTTTCTGCTGTGGTGGTAGCTGGATGGTTAAGGGTGACTTAATTAAGGCTGGTGAATTTGACAAGATTAAAGAAATGACAAAGGAAGCAGTTGAACTCGTTAAGAGCATTCGTGCTAAATAATTATTTGATTGAACAATTTGGAGCCTCTGCATGAGCAGGGGCTCTTTTGCTACTGACCGACGAAGTGGTTTACATAAAATAAAAGTCTATGCTACTATAATAACATGGGAGATATAATAGTGGATTCATACAAGTATTTTGAAAATAGAGCCTGCGAGTATTATCCGTGTCATAAAGGCGTTGATAATATGAATTGTTTATTTTGCTACTGTCCAATGTATTTCCTTAAGAGTTGTCTTGGAAGTCCAGAATATATAGAAAAAAATGGATGTAAAATAAAGGTGTGTACTAACTGTACATTTCCTCATAGAGAAGAAAACTATGAGCTTATTATTGAAAAGTTAAAGAATGAGATTAATGGTAATATATCATAGGAGCGGATGATGATAGATTTAGTATTCGAAAAATTATATAAAGATGACAGATTAAATGAGCCTGTTTATGTTGCAGTTCCTGTAAAAAAGGGATTAATACACGACACGAATAATGTATTTATCTATCAGAATGGAAAAAAACTCAAGACACAAATAAAGGTTACTTCAAGACATGAGGATAATTCAATTCGCTTTTTATTTGTTCGTTTTATGGCTGACATATGTGGCAATAGAAATACAACATTAAAAATGACTCTGACAGGGGAGGAACAGGACATTAATTGCGATATGTCTGATATTGATGATTGTTCTGATTTATTTGTTGAAGAGGTTTCAAACGGATTTGCAATTCATACAGGTAAGCTTGATTTATTTTTAAATAATAATAGTGATAGTGTAATAGAAAGAATAATCACACTTGGAAACGAGTATACTAAGGAGCAGTTTGTTGGTCCATATCTTAAAGCAAACGGCAGTGAATATGCAATTAAAACTGATGAATTTGAGGTGGTTGAAAAAGGACCACTATGTGCGGTTTTGAAGGCAAATGGAACAAATGTATGTAAAGATAATGAGAGTAATATCAATTTTGAGATAAAGATTACTGCTTATGCCGGAAAGTCCTATTTTGAAATAAGCTATAGATTAATAAATACAAGCAAAGACGCGTTAGAAATCAACTCATTAGTATTTGATTATTTGCGTGACAGAGATGAAAAACAGATAGAAAACAAAGAGTCTCTTGTAGTCGAAGAAAAGGGACTTGTCAATATAAATAAATACGACTTTAGCAATGAATACAATGAAAATATTGGTAATGTAAGAGCAATTGCAGCCAACTCTAATTATAGAACATTTTTCCTTGTTGGTAAGGATGGAGAGAAGGTTGAAAAGCTAATAGATGCTGAGTTTTTAACTAATGAGAGTAATGAACATATGCCGGAAGTTTTTTATGGAACATTTTTTGGAGATGTTACAGACGAAAAAGGCGGACTTTGTGCGACAGTCTATCAGGCACAGCAGAATTTTCCGAAAGCTATTTCGGCAAGTGAAAATGGAATAAAGATTAGTCTTGTTCCGGAATGCGATTCAAAGGTTGTTATGCAATCAGGTATGAGCCGTGAACAGAGCTTTATGCTTCATTTTCATGAAAAAGAAATGCCTGTTTCAGAAATAGATAATAGAAGTATTATTTATCAGATGCCTGATGTTGCAATGCTTTCACCAGAAATATATAAAGAGTCGGGTATTTTTCCGGATATATTCCCAGATAAAATAAATCAAAATGTGGAAAGAGGACTCGTCGGCAGGTGCGACGAACATTCCCGTGCATATGGAATGTTGAATTTTGGCGATTCTGTAGATATGGGTTATACATCTCAGGGACGAGGGAAAGGTGAATATGTATTTGTAAATAATGAATACGATTTTCCACATGCATGTCTTTTGCAGCATATCAGAACAGGAATCAGACGTTTTAGAGATTATATGATAGCATCGGCAAGACATCAGCTTGATGTAGATATTTGTCATTTTTCAGATGATCCATTAAGAATTGGAGGACAAATAGAACACACAAACGGACATACAAAGAATGGAAAAATAGTATGCTCTCACCAGTGGGTAGAGGGACTGCTAGACTATTATCATTTCACAGGTGATGAAAGAGGACTTATAGGCGCGATAGGTATAGGAAATAATATTTTAGCGTTGCTTGACAGTGAAATGTATCAGCAAAAAGATGAATTAAGTGCAAGAGAAACAGGATGGGCGCTTAGGTCATTAGTTGCATTATACGTAGAAACTCATGATAAAAAGTGGCTTACAAAGACTGCTGGAATTATAGAAGATTTTAAAATATGGAAAGAAAAATATGGTGCATTTATGGCACCTTATACTGACAATACTCTTGTGAGAACGGGATTTATGATAGCAGTAGCAATCGGAAGCTTGATGCGCTATTACAGAGTGTTTGGCGGTGAGGATTTAAGAGAACTTATATTAAGCTCGGTTGATGACCTTATTGAAAATACATATGATAAGCTGACTGGAATATTTATTTATAAGGAGCTGCCAAGCCTTAGAAGAACTGCAAATAATCCACTTTTGCTTGAAGCGCTTGCTATTGCGTATGAGCTTACAGGCGATGAAACATATTTGACATATGGAAAACAATTGTTTTTAAATGGTTTAGTTCCATTAAGCGGACCAGTACAAAAGAAAACAATCGCAGGAGATGCTGTGCTTGCAGGAACTGCGTCCAGTAAGAACTTTGGACAGGGACTTATTCCTATCGTGACATATTATGCGGCACTTTCAAGATGTAAGGGTGAATATAATATTGATTCTATTTAAATACGACTTTTTTAGTTAATAATTCACAACAAAGGCTTGCGAATAATAAAATTTCTTGACTATATGTTACAAAAATAGTAAACTGACTTGTGAAGGTTATTTATAAAACTTCATAGAAAATCTGTGAAGGGTGTTTATTAAGGAGGGTTAAAAATGGCAGTAAATCGTTTTGTGCTTAATGGTATGTCTTATCATGGACATGGTGCAATTAATGAGATTCCAGGAATAGTTAAGAGTAAAGGATTTAAGAAGGCTTTCGTAGCTTCAGATCCTGACCTTGTTAAGTTTGGTGTATCAGCAAAGGTTACAGACCTTCTTGAAAAAAATGGTATTGAATTTGAATTGTATTCAGATATTAAGCCAAATCCAACAATTGAAAACGTTCAGCACGGTGTTGATGCTTATAAGAAGTCAGGTGCTGATTTCATGATTACTATTGGTGGTGGTTCATCAATGGATACAGGTAAGGGTATTGGTATTATTGTTAATAACCCTGACTTTTATGATGTTCGTTCTCTTGAAGGTCTTTCACCAACAAAGAATCGTACAGTATTTACTATAGCAGTACCAACAACAGGTGGTACAGGTGCTGAATCAACAATCAACTACGTTATTACAGACGTTGAAAAGAAACGTAAATTCGTATGTGTGGACCCTAACGATATCCCAGATGTAGCAGTTGTTGACCCGGATATGATGGCTTCAATGCCTAAGGGACTTACAGCTTCAACAGGTATGGATGCACTTACACATGCTATTGAAGGCTATACAACAGCAGCAGCTTGGGAACTTGCTGACTGCCTTGACTTAAAAGCAATTCAGCTTATTGCTAAGAATCTTAGAAAAGCTGTTGAAAATGATCCAGATGGAAGAGAAGGAATGGCCCTTGCTCAGTATGTAACAGCTATGGCATACTCAAATGTTGGTCTTGGTATCGCTCATTCAATGGCTCATACACTTGGTGCTGTATATGATACACCACACGGTGTTGCCTGCGCTATGATGCTTCCAATCGTTATGGAATTTAACCAGGAATGCACAGGAACAAAGTTTAAAGATATCGCAGAAGCATTTGGCGTAAATACAGAGGGAATGTCAGAGACAGAATACAGAAAAGCTGCAATTGACGCAGTTAGACAGCTTTCTGTAGATGTAGGAATTCCTACAAAGCTTGATATCAAAGAAGAAGACCTTCCATTCCTTTGCGAATCAGCAGCTGCTGATGCATGTGCACCAGGAAATCCTAAGAAGGCAGAAATCGCTGATTTCGAGGCTATGTTCAGAAAGCTTATGTAATTTATAACCATTAGATTTTATAAAATAAAAAGAAGCATGTGTTTTGAGGCGCATGCTTCTTTTGTTATGGCGAATGAGTAAGCAATGCTGACAAAGTGACACTCCTGCTGACAAAAGAAGCGTCCCTATGGTAATAAGTCGTGACAAAAGAACTGCTCCTATGGTAAAATAGAAGGAATTTATTTATAAAGAGGTTTATTATGGATATTATTAAAAAAATTGCCGAGGAGTTAAAAATAAAACCATCTCAGGTAGAGGCAGCAGTTGGATTGATAGATGAAGGAAATACAATCCCTTTTATTGCAAGATACAGGAAAGAGGTTACTGGTTCTTTAAATGACGAAATTCTTCGTGACCTTGATGAAAGACTTAAATATTTACGTAATCTTGAAGACAGAAAAGAAACTGTAATTGCATCAATTGATGAACAGGGCAAGCTTACAGAGGAGCTTAGATTAAAAATAGAAGAAGCGCAGACGCTTGTTGAGGTTGAAGACTTATATAGACCATACAAGCAGAAGAGACGCACAAGAGCTATGATAGCAAGAGAAAAGGGACTTGAGGGTCTCGCTGAATTTATTATGGCTCAAAATGCAACATATCCAGTCGAAGAAGAAGCGAAGAAATACATCTCAACTGAAGAAGGTAAGGAGGTTGAAGATGAGGCGGCTGCTATAAATGGTGCAATGGACATTATTGCAGAAGATATAGCAGATGTGGCAGATTATAGAACAATGATTAGACAGTTCTTCATTGATAACGGAATAGTAGAAGCAAAAGTCAAAGATGAAGAAAAGGATGAGAAAAAAGTCTTTGAAAACTTCTATGAATACAAGGAAGGTGTAAAGAATATACCAGGTCACAGAATTCTTGCAATTAATCGTGGCGAAGAAGAAAAGATTCTTGCTGTAAAGGTTGATGCAGATCAAGACGCAATAATAGGAATGCTTTGCAAGGAAATAATAACAGCAAGCAATGAATACACTACTCCGGTAATTGAAGATGCGATAAAGGACAGCTACCAGAGACTTATTTATCCATCTATCGAGCGTGAAATTAGAAGTATGCTGTGGGAAAAGGCAGAAGATGGGGCAATAGATGTATTTGGTAAAAATCTTGTTCAGCTACTAATGCAGCCTCCAATTGCAGGAGAAACTGTACTAGGATGGGACCCTGCCTTTAGAACAGGCTGTAAATTGTCTATAGTTGATCCTACGGGTAAGGTACTGTATACAACAGTTATTTATCCTACGAAACCACAAGAGAAGATTGAGGAATCAAAGAAAATTCTTAAAGATATAATTAAAAAATACGGTGTAACACTTATTTCTTTAGGAAACGGAACTGCATCGAGAGAATCAGAAAAGGTAATATGTGAGCTTCTTTCAGAGATAGATGAAGATGTAAAATATGTCATAGTAAATGAAGCGGGAGCATCTGTTTATTCAGCCTCGAAGCTTGCAACAGAAGAATTTCCTAACTTTGATGTAGGTCAAAGAAGTGCAACCTCAATGGCAAGACGTTTACAGGACCCACTAGCAGAGCTTGTAAAAATAGACCCTAAGTCTGTTGGTGTTGGTCAGTATCAGCATGATATGGACCAGAAGAAGCTTTCAGAGTCGTTATCAGCAGTTGTTGAAGATTGCGTAAACAAGGTCGGTGTTGATTTGAATACTGCTTCAGCAGAGCTTTTAAAATATGTTGCAGGAATAAATAAATCATTAGCAACAAATATTATTGAATATAGAGAAGAAAATGGTAAATTTTCTTCAAGAAAAGAGCTTTTAAAGGTCAAGAAGCTAGGCCCTAAGGCGTATGAACAGTGTGCAGGATTTTTAAGAATAAGGGACGGCTTAGAACCACTTGATGCAACAGGCGTTCATCCTGAATCCTACGAGGCGGCTAAAACACTAATTAAAAAGGCTGGTCTTGATGAAAAGGGTGCTAATAAAGGTGGTATAACAGGACTCTCTTTAATATTCAAAGATTACAAAAAGCTTTCTGAGGAATTAAATGTTGGAGAGATAACTCTTAGGGATATTGTTAAAGAGCTTGAAAAACCTGCAAGAGACCCAAGAGATGAAATGCCAAAGCCTATTTTAAAATCAGATGTCTTAGAAATGAGTGATTTGAAGGAAGGAATGGTATTAAAGGGCACAGTCAGAAATATAATTGACTTTGGTGCGTTTGTTGATATCGGAGTTCATCAGGATGGACTTGTTCATATATCACAGCTTTCTGACAGGTTTATTAAGCATCCTCTTGATGTTGTAAAAATAGGTGATATAGTAGATGTGATGGTATTGTCAGTAGACGAATCTAAAAACCGAATTGCACTTACGATGAAAGGTATTAAATAAATGCTAAAATATTTTCAAAGTCCAGCTTTTTTTGAGACATTATCAGTTTTATTTTTCACATTACTAGTTCTTGTTTGTGTAAAAAAAATAAATGATAAATATTTCTGTGAAGAAAATAGAAATAAAAGCTGGTATCAGGTAGCGATAAATATTTCAAGAGGACTTGTTGCTATATTTTTATTTATTGTTGTAGCAATAATTTTGTCCATTAACGGCATAAGAATAGGCCGCTATATAGCAGGTCTTGGTGTTGTTGGTGCACTTGCCAGCTTTGCTCTTCAGGAACCTATTAAAGATTTGATAATGGGAGTAACAATTATCTTTGAAGGCTATTTTAAGGTTGGCGATGTTATTATATATAATGGGGTTTACGCAAAGGTCATCAGTTTTAATGTACGTTCAACAAAGTTATTTGAAATTGACAGAGAATGTATAACAACTGTAAGCAATAGAAATATCAGCGAGATTTCAATTGCTTCAGACTGGATAGATGTACATGTCCCTGTTGGGTATGACCAGGATTTGCGCGTGAGCAGAATCATTGTTAGAGAATGTGCCAGAAGAATTGAACGTTTAAGATATGTGTATTCATGTGATTTTTTGAATACGCAGGAGCTTGCTGCAAGCTGGATAGAGTATAAGCTAAGAATACATTGCCTTGCAGAAAAAAGATCTGCTGTAAGGCGTAATGCACTAGCTGTAATTCAGGATGTGTTTTATGAACATACTATGGAATTTCCGCTTGAGGTTAAAATATTGTATGATGCAGGTAAGCTTGCGGAAAATGATGTCAAATTACCTAAAAGCGCCCTTCAGGAAGCAGGCAAGATTGCTTCAATTAAAAAGAAATATGACTATGAGCTTGGAAAAGGCGCTGCACGCTCTAAAACATGTTCAGTTGATGGAAGTCTTGATTTGACAAAACGTGCACTTAATGAAGTGGACAGATATATGGCAGCCGAAAATATTGCTAAAAAAATGTGCGACAGAGTAAGGCTTCTTACAGAAGAAATTATATCGGTTACCAAATCTCTTACTGATATTTCAAACGGTGAAATATATGTTGAAAGAGATGGTGCGAATTATGAAATCTGCTATAAGGCAACAGCAAAGATTGGTAAAAAAGCACTTGAGAAGTTTACATCGATGTCATCAAGTGGTTCTAATGAAGCATATTCTGGCGTGAGTGGTGTTATAAACAGGGCTATAGATACAATGATATCTATGAGTAGAAACAAGAACATGAAGCCATCAGATGAATCGGAAAATGTTATGGATAAATCTATAATACATTCTGATGATGATAAAAAATGGTCTCTCAATGCATTTAAGGAAAATTGTTCAACAGAAGAAGATGATGAAAAGGAACAGGATATCAGTAAGCTTAGTGAAGAAATAGAACAGTCAGTTCTTACAATGCTTTCTGATGATGTTAAAATATCAGTTCGTGCAAACCAGGTTTCAATACGAGTTCTTGTTAAAAATTGGGAAGATAATGAATAACTTTTAGAGAATTTATTGTTTTTTATTCAATTTATGATAAAATAAATGTTAGTGTGATACAAATATATTGTTTTCACTTATATTGGATAGCTTATATAAAGAAAGGAGACACCTTAAGATACATTAGGTGAATTTGGAGTATGACAATTAATAAAAATATTAATGGAAACGAATTAGAAATAGCATTAGAAGGAAGACTTGATACAATCACAGCCCCAGAGCTTGAGGCTTCTGTAAAGGAAGAGCTTAATACAGTTTCAAAATGTGTTATCGATCTTTCAAAGCTTGAGTATGTTTCATCAGCTGGACTTAGAGTATTATTAACAATGCATAAGGCACTTGCAGGAAAAGATGGTCTTGTTGTTAAGAGTGCAAATGAAACAGTATCTGAAGTATTTGAAGTAACAGGATTTTCAGATATTCTCACAATCGTAGACTAGGAGAATGTAAATGGGCAAAAAATCACTCATATGTCCTATCGAGGGATATGATGACGAGATAAAGAATGCTTTAGACGAAACAGAACGCTACGGAAAAGCGATGGGTCTTAATGATGAACAGATATCAAAGTTAAGACATGTTACAGAAGAACTTGTTGGAATGATAGAGGGCATTTTCGATGTGACAAGGGGTCGCTTCTTTATTGAAGAGGATAACGGAGAATTTATTCTTACACTTAAGGTAAAGACGGTTGTTGGTGACAGAGCTAAAGCGATACTTGATACAGTTTCAAAAAATGACAGGTATAAAGGAATACGTGGTGTTGTAGCACGCGTATTTGATGTTATTTATTCCGCAGTTGGAAATGAATCTCCAGCAGCGGATATAGTGGCTATAGACAATGCACTTGCTGGTGCCAGTATAATTTCAAACGAGGCACTCGAAGTATCTGTTTCTAAGTTTACAGAAATGATGGATAGAGATGAGAAGGTTGATAATTGGGATGAATTAGAGCTTTCAGTAGTCAAGAAACTATCTAAAGATATTAAAATTTATTACACACCTGAAAAGGTTGTAATTAACGTTATAGCAAATATCTGATATATTAAATGATTTGTCAGATAAAAGGATAAGTCATCGTAAGATGGCTTTTTCTTTTATCTGACAAATTGAATAAAGGAGAATGGAAATGTTAAATGAAAAGATGTTAGGACTTGGAACTCAGCGTTCAGTTATTAGAGACTTGTTTGAGTATGGAAAAATGAGAAAGGAAATAGTTGGGGAGGATAATGTTTTTGATTTTTCTCTCGGAAATCCTTCTGTTCCAGCGCCAGAAATGGTTAACATAACTGCAAAAAAGATAATTGATAATGTTAGCTCAATACATCTTCATGGTTATACAGTGGCACCGGGTGATGCTGAAGTAAGAGAAAAAATTGTTTCATCAATCAATAGAAAGAATGGAACAAGCTATAAGGCAAGCAATTTGTACATATCTGTAGGTGCGGCGGCAGCACTTTGTTCTACATTAAAGGGAATATGTAATCAAGGCGATGAAATAGTTGTAATTGCGCCATTTTTCCCAGAATATAAGGTGTTTGTAGAAAGTGTAGGAGCACAAATAAAAATAGTAGATTCAGATATTGATACTTTCCAGCCTGATTTTGAAATGATGGAGAAGTCTATTTCAAATAAAACAAAGGCTGTAATTGTTAACTCTCCAAATAATCCTAGCGGAGCTGTATATAACGAAGAAACTATAAAGAAAATGTCAGAGCTTCTTAAGAAAAAGTCTGAAGAATATGGTGAACCAATATATCTTATAGCAGATGAGCCATACAGGGAGATTGTATTCAAAGGATATGAAGTGCCATTTATTCCTAAATATTATGATAATACAATTGTGTGTTATTCGTGGTCAAAATCATTGTCGCTTCCGGGAGAGAGAATAGGCTATGTTTTAGTACCAGATGCAGTTACTGACAGTGCTAATGTTTACGCTGCTGTAGCAGGTGGTGCAAGAGCACTTGGATATGTTAATGCGCCAAGTCTTTTCCAGAGAGTCTGTGCAGAATGTGTAGACGAAACAGCAGACATTTCTGTTTATGAAACAAATAGAAATCTTTTAGTTACAGAGCTTACTAAGATGGGATATAAAATGGTTGCACCAGGCGGTACATTCTATTTGTTTCCACGTACTCTTATTGAGGATGATATTAAGTTCTGTGAGGAGGCAAAGAAGCTCGACTTATTAGTTGTGCCAGGCTCGGGATTTTTCTGTAAAGGGCATATGAGAATTTCATTCTGTGTGCCAACAGAGAGAATTGAAAGGGCTCTTCCAGCCTTTGAAAAACTTGCAAATATGTTCAAACACTAGTAAAATATAGAGTATGTAAAAAGGGTTGCAGATGCTCATTTATAGTGAGCAAAAGTTTAAATAAAGAAGGTATGTAAGAATGAAAAAAATAAATCTAAAAGAGAAGATAGCAGATGTAACTAATAGTATCAAATCTGATGTTAAAGGGGATGGCGGAAGGAAAGTAAGAACAATGGGAATTAAAATGAAGCTATTAATTCCAAGCGCCATACTGATAGTTGCTATTTGTACTATACTAGGATTTGTTTCTTACAGAACTATTGATAAGGCGTTAATTGCATCAGGAATGGACGAAGCAAAGAAGCTTAGTGGTGTAGTTGAGAAATCGGTTAATGCCAGTCTTTTGACTGCGATAAAACCTGGTGATGAACAAGGCAGACTGTATGAAAAAATAAAAGGTGGTATAAGAGAATCCCAGGATTTAGCAAGAGTTGTATATGCTTACTGCTTATATACTGATGGAGATAAGGTTTATTACTGGATTGATACAGATGATGAATCGGATACAAAGATTGGAGACGAGTTCCCATACAGCTATAAGGATTTAAAAACTGCCTTTGAAGGCGAAGAATATGCACAGGATTTTGTTGATATTGAGGGAGACCAGGCGTTGATAAGTGCATATCAGCCAATTGCCCTTGATAATGGCGAAATAATTGGTATTATTGGTTGTGATTGTGATGCAAGTCACATTATAGAAAAGAAAAATGCAATTCTTTCAGAAATTATTGCTATTACTGTTATTGCGTTGATTGCCTCTCTTATTATTTTATGGATAATTGTTACGCCAACAGCTAACAGTCTTAAGACGGTAGAGAGCAAGATATATGACCTTGTACATAGTGACGGTGATTTAACTAAGAAGCTTTCAATTAAAACAGGCGACGAATTAGAGCTCATTGGAAATAATGTAAATGATCTTATTGAATTCTTACGAGGCATTCTTTTAAGTATATCTTCGGAATCATTAAAGCTTACACATTCATCAAAGCAGGTTACAACAAACCTTACGGGTGCAGGAGATAATATTACTGATGTATCTGCTACAATGGAACAGATGAGTGCAGCGATGGAGGAGACATCTGCTTCACTTAATGAAGTTACAGAGAATGTTACAAGAATGTATCTTGATGCATCAGATATTGATGAAAAAGCAACAGAAGGTACACAGTTAGCCGCAGATATTGAGAAAACAGCTACTGGAATTAGAATGGATGCTGAGAAGAAAGGTGCTATTTCAAAGGAAAGAACAGAAGAAATTGCACAGGCTGTTGCTGAAAAAATTGAAAAATCAAAGGCTGTTGAGGAGATTAATACTTTAACAGACAATATTATTGGAATAACTAGCCAGACAAACCTGCTTTCACTTAATGCTTCTATAGAAGCAGCTAGAGCTGGTGAAGCTGGGAGAGGCTTTGCAGTAGTAGCAGGAGAAATTGGAAAGCTTGCGGAAGATTCTGCACAGCAGGCAAATGAAATCAGAAGAGTTAGTGCTTCTGTAATAGAGTCAGTTAATGAGCTTGCAGATGAGGCTTCAAGAATGATTGAGTTTATGAGAAGTGCTATTTCTGACAGCTACGGAAATCTGGTTGATACAAGTACACAGTATCGTAATGATGCATTAAGAATCAATGATATGATGACAACATTTGGAGAAGCGTCATCAAGACTTCAGTCACGTGCTACAACAATCAAGGAAACTGTTGATGCAGTAAATATTGCTGTTGAGGAAAGTACAAAGGGTATCACTAATGTATCAGAGCTTTCAACAGAGCTTACAGACAGTGTTTCAAGCATAAGAGAAGAGTCTGATAACAATCTGTCAGTGGCAGAGGAGCTTAATGAACATATTGGTAAATTTAAGCTTCAGTAATTATAAAAGGGTATAAATAAATTAATGGTATTTTCGAGTTTAGTATTTATTTTTTGGTTTTTACCGATTTTTTTCACAATTTATTATGTAGTACCAGGACAAATAAAAAACGCGGTGCTCCTTATTGGGAGCATCGTGTTTTATGCATGGGGAGAACCTAAATATTTAGTTCTGATACTGCTTTCAATATTAGTGAACTATATTGCGGGAATAATTATCGGGCATATAAAAACGAAACAAGAGGAAAATGATGAAAAAAGCAAATATGCTTCGCAAATCTGTACGCTAGTGCTAGTACTGGCTCTTCTGTACGATTTTGGCAGCTTGTTTGTTTTTAAGTATACTGATTTTTTTATTTCTAATATCAATAATATCGCAAAGACAGAGTTTCCACTTGCTAGCTTTGTACTTCCTTTAGGAATCAGCTTTTATACATTTCAGATTGCATCATATATTATAGATGTTTACAAGGGGCAGGTTAAAGCGTGTAAAAACATTATTTCGCTTGCGACATATATATGTATGTTTCCGCAGTTAATTGCAGGACCTATTGTAGTATATTCAGAAGTTAAAGAGTCGCTAAAGCATAGGAAAATCAGTCTGGATGCTGCAAATGATGGCGTTAGAGTTTTTATATTAGGTTTAGCATCAAAGGTGCTTATCGCAAATAATGTTGGAGCCTTATGGAGTGACCTTGAACTGATAGGCTATGAAAAAATATCAGCACCGCTTGCATGGCTTGGAGTTATTGCATATACATTGCAGATTTATTTTGATTTTAACGGCTATTCTTTGATGGCGATAGGACTCGGTAAATGTCTTGGCTTTAATTTTCCAAAGAATTTTGATTTTCCATATATATCAAGGTCATTGACAGAGTTTTGGAGAAGATGGCATATTACTCTGTCCTCATGGTTTAGAGATTATATTTATATCCCTTTAGGTGGAAATAGAAAAGGGAAAATAAGAACAGCATTAAATCTATTTGTAGTTTGGTTTTTAACAGGATTTTGGCATGGAGCAGGCTGGAATTTTATTTTATGGGGATTGTTCTTTTATGTAATGCTGATGATTGAGAAGAATGGTTTACATAAAATGCTGGATAAATATGTGATTTTTTCAAGAATATATGCAGTGTTGCTTATAGGACTTAGCTGGATGATATTCGCGATTACTGATATGAGAAGTCTTATAATATATTTTCAAAGGCTTTTTTCATTTGAATCAGGCGTTGATTTTATTTATTACATAAGAAATTATATAGTTGTTCTTTTTATTGGGATTTTATTTTCAACACCAGTATTCACAAAGCTTTACGAGAAGTATAAAAATAAGGCGGTTGGTGTAATTTGCAGCGTATTACTATTTGTGATGAGTGTTGCATATCTTGTTGATGCTACATATAATCCGTTTCTTTATTTTAGATTTTAGTGCATGATAATGTTTGTGAAGAGATTTCTCTTAATATATGATAACGCAAATGGCTCGCAGAGCGTGCCATTTCGTTATACATAATAAAAGATAAAGTTTGCAAAGAGTTTTTCGTGTGCAGTTGCTACTGATAGATATTTTAAGGGTTGTATAGTGAAAATGAACCAGCATATAAATAAAAATAGCATAAATAGAATATTCAACTATCCTCTTTTGATTGTCGTACCAGTGATGATTAGTTTTATTTTTGTACTCTATGTTTTCACAGAGGATAAAGAGAAAAGTGAGTGGGAAAACAGATATTTACAGCTATTTCCAAAGCTTTCGATAAGCAGCATAGAGGATGGTTCTTTTATGAGAGAATTTGACGATTATGCTGCAGACCAGATGCCATTTAGAGATTTATTTGTAAAAATAAAAGCAGTATGCGAAATGACTATTTTGAAAATCGAAAATAATGGAATTGTAAAGGGTGATAATAGTCAGCTTTTCACAAAGCATACAGAAGATGCAAAAATATTTAAGAAAAATGCAAAAACGATAGAACAGTATTTGTCGATTTTATCGGCTGAGGGCAGGGATGTGACGGTAGCCATTGCGCCGACAGCGACGGGCATTTTAACGGATAAAATACCACTAGGAATGCCTAATATTGAGCAAAATGTAGAAATTAGTGAATTTAATAATGATATCTCTTTACTTAGAAATGTCAATGTGATAGATTTAACAAAAGGGTTAAAGGAACATAGTGGGGAGTATATATATTACAGAACTGATCATCACTGGACGACGTCTGGTGCCTATATTGCATATTCTGAAATAAGTAAAAATCCAGTTTCCATTAAAGAACTAAAGAAAATAGATGTTGAGAATTTTTATGGCACTCTATATGCGAAATATAAAGGCGAAGGAGTTAAAGGCGATACGCTTGAATACTACGATATACCGATTGATTCGCTGGAATTTGATAATGAAAAAAAAGATATCTTATATGATATGACAAAAATAGACGTATTTGATAAGTATGGCTTATTTTTATTTGGAAATAAAGGAAAGAGTGTAATAAAGTCTCATAACGCGTCAAATGGAAAGAAGCTTGTAGTGTTTAAGGATTCATATGCAAACAGTCTTGTTCCGTTTTTAACCTATGATTATGATGAAATCATACTTGTTGATTTAAGATATTTTGCAGGTTCAGTAGACGAGCTTTTAAACGAAAATAGTGATGCGGAAATAATGTTTCTTTATAACTTTGATTTCCTAAATGAAGATAATCATTTTTACAAGCTTGCTCTATAGCAAAGGATATTTAGTCTCTAAAAGAAAGTGAGTATTATATAAAGTAAAATGAGGGGAACGCTACGAGTAATATCAGTAATAGGGGCATTAATTGTGTCGTTAATGTTTGCTGTGGGAGCAGGCTGTTTTCTGGCTATATTCGACACAGGAAATACTGTAACGACAGCATATGCTATGGTATTTGAAGCTGGAATTCAGAATGATGCAATTGGAGAACCACAGAAAATAATAAGAATAGAAGAAACAATAGTCGATGATTTAGAAAAGGCTAGTGAAGAGAAAAAATCTGAGGTTAAAGAAAAGCCAGATATAGATATTAATGAGGTTTTAAATAAAAAGCAGGAGACATCTGATTCGGACGAAAAGGAAGAGCTTAAAGATGAGTCGGAGGAAGCAGATACTCAGGCAGTAATAACAGCCGAAATAGCAGGAATTAAGCAGGTTGTAAAGGCTGGAACAAACGAAGTGGTCGCTACAAATACAGACCCATTGTCAAATATAAAACAGCCATCATCAGTAAAGGTTTTAGACCCGATGGATGGATATCCAAGACCTTATGAGGAAGTGGATATGAGCTATTTCGAGGATGCTCTTTTTATAGGGGATTCGAGAATGCAGGGACTTGGAATGTATTCAAATATACCAGCAACGTTCTATGCAGCTACAGCTTTTCAGCTTTTTAATTTTAGAACTGCCAATATCGTTCAGACACCAAATGGTAAAGTGCCTATTTTGACGGCGATTCCATTTGATGCCTTTACAAAAATATATATAAAGGTGGGACTTAATGAGCTAGGCTGTGCCAGTGAGACGAAATTTATTGAGGATTATCAGGAGCTTATAACCGGACTTAGATTAATGGAACCTAGAGCTATTATTTATATACATGCGGTGCTTCCGGTTACAGCAGCCAAATCTGCTACGGATAAGTTCCACAATAATCCAAATATAATTAAACGAAACGAGCTTTTAAAGAACTTTGCGGATGCAAATAGTTGTTATTTTGTTGATGTAAAGGATGCGGTTGCTGATGAAACAGGAGCACTAATTAAAGGTTCTGCGCCTGATGGAATACATATGTATGGGAAATATATGGGACCATGGGTTGAATATTTGCGTACGCATGCGGTTAAGGTGACATATTAAAGTTTTGTTTTTAAATAGATTGCATAGAGACTTAGTAAAGTCGTAAAATGATATATAGATAAGGGAGGATGTTATGAAAAAGGGATTAGTATTATTAATGTTAGTTGGAGTTCTTTCAGCTTCGATTTTTGGATGCGGAAAGAAGGACGACGTAAAGGAAAACAAGGCTACAGAAGAAAGCGTAGATAAGGAAGCTAAGGACGATAAAAAAGAAGATAAAAAGGCTGATAAAGAAGACAAGAAAAAAGATGACAAGCAGGGTGAAGAAGACGATTTGTCTAAATATGATTTATCAGCAGGAGTTGTAACTGTATCAGATGATTTAGATGCAAATGGAATAGCCAATATGCTTAGGACTAATATTGACTATAAAGATGAATTAATGGAAGTTTCTCTTGATAAAGCTGCAATGTTTTATGATTTTTCTGGTATAAAAATTGACGAAGGCTGCCTATATGAAAGCTCAGGTGCTACAGCGGAAGAAATAGTTGTTCTAAAATGTTCAGACTCACAGAGTGTTGCTGTTGCAAAGGAAGTATTATCAGGTAGAGTTTCAGAGCAGATTGAGTCATTTAAGGATTATGTACCAGAAGAAATAACAAAGCTAAAGTCTGCAGTTATTATTTCAAATAGTGAATATGCAATTCTTTCTGTATCTGATGATCCGGATGGTGCAAAGAAGATTATTGAAGAGGCACTGGCACAGTAATGTTTCGAGTTTGGGCGCGCGAATTTAAAAATAATAGAATGATAAGAGATACACTCGTTGTTGATGATAGAAATGAGACGAGAACACATAAAATATTTGATGCTATTGACAAAATATGTTCCGAGTTTGATTTGAGCAGACCGATATGGCTTGACAGCAACGTGGATGAGTTTAAAAAATGCGCTAAAGCAAGATTTAGAGCGGACAGTTTTATTGATGAAATAGATTTTGATTACTTAGAAGTACAGGTAATTGAAGAGGATGATGTTTACCTATGAGTAAAACGGTTAAAATAGTATTAGCAGGATTTATTATTCTTATTGGAATTATGAGTGGAAGCTGTAATATTTATGCCTATGAAACAGTGAAAATCGCTATTGACCCAGGTCATGGGGGAATGGGTGAGGAAGAAAAGGGTGCATGCTATAATGGCATGGAAGAAAAGAATGTTAATCTGGCTATTGCCAATGCACTGAAAAGAGAGCTTGAACAGTATGGAAATGTTGAGGCTTTCCTTACAAGGACAAATGACGATTTTATATCAATAGAGGACAGAGTTAACATAGCTATTTCGCAAGGCGCGAATTATATTGTCAGCGTGCATAATAATGCATCTACTAATCATCTCTTTTTTGGAAGCGAGATATTTGTTCCATCTAATGGTGATTTGTACTGTAAGGGATATTCTATGGCCTATCCAATTATGCAGCGATGGGAAACGTCCGGTTGTGTTAGTAAAGGTATAAAAACAAGGCTTGGAAATAATGGTGACTATTATGGAATAATCCGTATGGCAGCAGAATATTCTGTTCCGGCCATTATTTTGGAACACGCATATATCGATAATGATAATGACCTTGATAAAATTAATAATGAATATAATTGGGAAAAGTTTGGACGCCTTGATGCTGAAGGCATCGCGGAATATCTCGGACTACAGAAAAATTACGTTAAAGAGAGTATAATGGAAAACATTATAACAAACACATCTGGCGTAGTGAAAAATGATACAACAGGTCCTGTTAATGTCGAGTTCGAAATAGAAAGCTACAATAGTAAAACGGGCAGTGTTGAATTTACAATTTCTGCAAAGGAAAATGAAAGCAGATGCATGTTTTATTCGGTTTCAACTGCTCTTATGACAGATGAGGATGGAAAAGAGGTTCCAGATGTTGAGTCTGCCAGCTTATGGGACGGAGATGATTCTGTTAGTGGCAAAATAAAGGTAAGAAAAGGCTACAGTGGTTCATTGTATGCTGCTGTTTATAATAATTACAACATCGTAAGTGATGTAGTAGAAGTCGATTTATCTGAGTATGAATCGAATGATGAAGCTATAGAATATAGTGACGACGAGGATTTAGACAGCGTTACGATTGACTCAGATGATGATAGTGATGACAGCAAGCGTAAAAAAAGAAAATCGCGCGATGATGCTGAAGAGGATTCTATAGAGGAATCAGATGGTATTATAGAGGAATTAGTAACTACAGAAGATTCATCAGAAGATGATATAAAAGCAGAAACATACAATAAGGTTGATCCATCGTTATACAGTAATTTATATAAAAGTGAATCGGATGAAGATGAAAAGTCTGATGTAAATACATTGGAAAGTAGACAGCAGACATTAAACAAAATGATGTTTGCGTTTGTTGTTGCTATGACAGCGCTTCTTACAGGTTGTCTTATTATTGCTATTTTTGTGCAAAAAAATAAAGATAAGTAATGATACATGAATAACAAGGGGGAACATGCAATGAAGCTAGAATTTATTGGTGCAGCCCATGAGGTAACTGGAAGCTGCCATTACATGGAAATTGCTGGAAAAAATGTACTCGTTGACTGTGGTATGGAGCAGGGACAGAATATATACGAAAATGCTGAACTCCCAGTTGAAGTACCTGCAATTGATTATATTTTTTTAACACATGCGCATATTGACCATTCAGGAATGTTGCCTTATTTGTATTCAAAAGGATTTAGAGGACAGATATTCTCAACAAAGGCAACAGCAGATTTATGTAGCATAATGTTAAGAGACTCTGCACATATACAGCAGATGGAGGCAGAGTGGAGAAACAGGAAAGCAAGAAGAACATCTAAAGATGATGAAATAACTCCAATGTACACTATGGAGGATGCAGATGGTACGATTCGTTTATTTGTACCATGTAGCTATGGTAGCATTGTAAATGTGTGCGAGGGTATAGACATAAGATTTACAGATGTAGGACATTTAC
Source organism: Lachnospiraceae bacterium (assembly GCA_045627905.1). Lineage (GTDB taxonomy): Bacteria > Bacillota > Clostridia > Lachnospirales > Lachnospiraceae > UBA2868. The sequence continues at coordinate 56,004 of JAZQOO010000030.1, forward strand.
TAGGCTCTTCATCAGTAGAGGTGTGGATTACAGAAAGAGATATAAAGAGAAAGATTTTATTCTCAGGAGATATAGGTAATAAAAACCAGCCTCTTATTAAAAATCCAATGTTTGTAGATGAGGCTGATTATGTAGTGATGGAGTCGACATATGGTGACAGACTTCATGAAAAATCAAGGCTTGATTATGCTAAAGAGCTGGCAGCTATTTTACAGACTACATTTGATAAAGGTGGAAATGTCGTAATTCCATCATTTGCAGTAGGAAGAACACAGGAAATATTATATTTTATTCGTCAGATTAAGGCAGAAAAGCTTGTTTCGGGGCACGATGGATTTAGCGTATATGTTGACAGTCCGCTTGCAGTTGATGCGACAAGTGTGTTTAATAAAAACATTATAGAATGTTTTGATGATGAAGCGATGGCGCTTGTAAATAAGGGAATAAATCCGATTTCATTTCGTGGATTGAAGCTCTCTATTACATCTGAAGATTCTAAGTATATCAATTTTGATGATGAACCGAAGGTTATTATTTCAGCTGCAGGAATGTGTGATGCTGGTAGAGTAAGGCATCATTTAAAGCACAATCTTTGGAGACCAGAGTGTACAATATTATTTGTAGGTTATCAGGCAATAGGAACGCCGGGACGTGCACTTGTTGATGGTGCGGAGGAAATAAAGCTGTTTGGTGAAACTGTTGCTGTAAGAGCTACTATTTCGCAGCTTAAGGGTGTCAGTGGTCATGCAGATAAGGATGGTCTGACAGAATGGATAAATGGTCTTAAAAGAAAGCCTGAGAGAGTATTTATTGTTCATGGTGATGACCAGGTATGTGATATATATGCAAATTATCTTGCAGACAGTTATGGATATAAAACATATGCTCCATTTTCAGGAACAGTATTTGATTTAGCTACAAATACATTTGAAAGAGAAATGGAAGGCATCCGAATTACAAAGAAAAAACGTGGAAAATTCTCAGCAGTATTCGAAAGACTACTCGCAGCTGGACAGAGATTATTGCTCGTTATTCAGCATAATGAGGGTGGTACGAATAAAGACCTTGCAAAGTTTACAGACCAGATAAATGCGTTATGTGATAAATGGGACCGCTAAACAACTCTATATATAAAACAGGAGATAGCTATGAGTTACGCAGATAAAGTTTTTGTTGATATGTGTACAGACATTATTGAAAATGGATGCAGCACAGAGGGAGAGAAGGTTCGTCCTAAATGGGAGGACGGTTCAAGTGCATATACTATTAAGAAATTCGGAGTAGTAAACAGATATGATTTGAGAAAGGAATTTCCAATCATTACTCTTAGAAAGACTGCCCTAAAAAGTGCAACAGATGAGCTTTTGTGGATTTGGCAGCAGAAATCAAATAACGTAAATGAACTGTCATCACATATATGGGATGCGTGGGCTGATGAAAGCGGTTCAATAGGTAAGGCCTATGGATATCAGATGGGTGTGAAGCACCAGTATAAAGAAGGTATGATGGATCAGGTTGACAGAGTTTTATTTGATTTAAAAAATAATCCTTTCAGCAGAAGAATTATGACAAATATATATGTGCATCAGGACCTTCATGAAATGAATCTCTATCCATGCGCATACAGTATGCCATTTAATGTTACACAGAGAAAGGGAGAGGATAAGCTTACACTCAATGCTATTTTGAATCAGCGTTCTCAGGATGTGCTTACAGCAAATAACTGGAATGTAGTTCAGTATGCGGTACTGGTACATATGATGGCACAAGTATCAGATATGTATGTAGGTGAGTTTATGCATGTTATAGCTGATGCTCATATTTATGACAGACATATTCCGCTTGTTAAGGAGCTTATTACAAGACCTCAGTATGATGCTCCAACATTTTGGATTAATCCGGAAATCAAAAATTTCTACGACTTTACAAAGGAAGATGTGAAGGTGGAAAATTATATAACAGGACCACAGATTACTAATATTCCGGTTGCTGTTTAATTGTGTAAGGTAGGACATATATAGATAAATTGAAGAGGTAAGATAAATGAATGCAATAGTTGCAGTTGATAAGAACTGGGCAATAGGAAATAAAGGAAAGCTTTTAGTCAGCATTCCGAATGACCAGAAAATGTTCAGACAGGAGACAACAGGAAACGTTGTTGTTTTAGGCAGAAAAACGCTTGCGACGTTCCCAGGCGGACTCCCACTTAAAAACAGAACAAATATTATTTTAACATCGGATAAAAGCTTTAAAGCAGGAGATGCAATTATTGTACATGATATTGATGAACTTTTAGATGAGTTAAAAAAATATCCGTCAGATTCGATATATATTATAGGCGGAGATAGTGTATATAAACAGATGCTCCCTTATGTGGATGTATGTCATGTAACGTTTATTGATTATGCATATGAGGCAGATACATATTTTCCAAAGCTGTCTGAAATGCCTGAGTGGCAGTTAGAAAAAGAGACAGAGGAAATGACCTATTTTGATTTAGAGTACACATTTCAGAAATGGGTTAGAAAATAAAATGTAATCGAGGCAGACTATGGCTGAAAATATTGACACAGAACTTGAAAAAGAGAATACAGATGTAATAATTGATGATGGTCGAATAAATGTCATTAAGGAGTTCGTTACACCAGAGGAACTTCATGATGACCTTATTAAGCGTGTAAAAAAATATCATCCATCAGATGATTTGTCATTGATTGAAAAGGCTTATAACATTGCATATGAGGCACATAAAAATCAAGTGAGAAAATCAGGTGAACCATATATTATTCATCCTCTTTGTGTTGCGATTATTCTTGCAGATTTGCGTCTTGACAGAGAATCAATAGCTGCAGGTCTTTTACATGATGTTGTAGAAGATACTGTCATGACCGAAGAAGAAATAAAGGAAGAGTTTGGCGAAGACATTGCGGTTATAGTTGATGGTGTTACAAAGCTTGAAAAGATTAAATATAACAATGATAAGCTTGCGTTTCAGGTTGATAACTTACGAAGAATGTTTTTAGCGATGGCAAAAGACATTCGTGTTATTATGGTAAAGCTTGCAGACCGTCTTCATAATATGAGAACTCTGTCCTATATGACGCCTGCAAAGCAGATTGAAATAGCTAGAGAAACGATAGATATTTATGCACCTCTTGCACAGCGTTTAGGTATATCAAAGGTTAAGGTTGAGCTTGATGACTTATCACTTAAATATCTTGAGCCAGAGGTTTATGCTGACTTAAAGGACAAGATTGCTATTCGTAAATCTGTTAGGGAAGAATTTGTCAGAAACATTGTGGAAGAAGTCAGAGAAGCTATCGAATCTGCTGGAATTAAGGCAAATATTGATGGCAGGGTAAAACATTTTTTCAGTATATATAGAAAGATGGTTAATCAGGATAAGACAATTGACCAGATATATGATTTATTTGCAATAAGAATTATTGTTGATTCGATAAAGGACTGTTACGCAGCGTTAGGTGTTATACATGAAATATATAAGCCAATGCCAGGACGTTTTAAGGATTACATTGCAATGCCAAAAGCAAATATGTATCAGTCACTTCATACTACGCTTATTGGTAAAAATGGTCAGCCATTTGAAATACAGATTCGTACCTTTGATATGCATAGAACTGCTGAGTATGGTATCGCAGCTCATTGGAAGTATAAGGCTGCATCAGACGGAAATGTAGTTAAGGAATCTGAAGCAGAAAAGCTTAGCTGGTTAAGACAGATTCTTGAATGGCAGAAGGATATGTCTGATAACAAGGAATTTTTGAGTACAGTTAAGTCAGACCTTGATATTTTTTCGGATTACGTATATTGCTTTACTCCATCAGGTGATGTTAAATCATTGCCAGCAGGCTCGTGTCCTATTGACTTTGCGTATGCAATTCACTCTGCTGTTGGTAATAAGATGATAGGCGCTCAGGTCAACGGAAAGCAGGTAAACAATGATTATGTACTGCAAAATGGTGACAGAGTTGATATCATGACTTCCCCTAATTCAAAGGGACCTTCAAGAGACTGGTTAAATATTGTTAAATCATCTCAGGCAAAAAATAAAATCAATCAATGGTTTAGAAGTGAACTAAAAGAGGAAAATATTCAAAAGGGAAGAGAACTTATGCTTGCGTACTGCAAGGCAAAATCGATTGACCCTGCTAAAATATTTATACCTAAATATACAGAAGAAATCCTTAAAAAGTATGGCTTTAAAGAGTGGGACGCTGTACGTGCCGCAGTTGGACATGGTGGCTTAAAGGAAGGTCAGATTGTTAACAGAATGGATGAAATGTATCAGCATGACCATCCTGTTGTAATAACTGATGAAGAGTTTGCAAATAATATTAATAATGCAAATAAAGGTAAAGCAGACAGAAATAAGGGCGGCATAGTAGTTCAGGGAATGGATGATTTGTCTGTTCATTTTTCAAAGTGCTGTTCACCTATTCCAGGCGATGAAATATGTGGTTTTGTAACGAGGGGACGAGGTGTTTCAATCCACAGAACTGATTGTATCAATATGATAAATATGCCTGACACAGAAAAGGTCAGAATAATCGAGGCTGAATGGGCTAACTTTGAAAGAGGAACCGAAAAATATATGGCAGAAATTACCGTATATTTGAGTGACAGACCAGGTATGCTCATTGCTGTAACAAAGGTTCTGACAGAAAAGAACATTAATGTAATTTCTATTAATGCAAGACCTGCAAAAAATAATACTTCCACGATGTCGCTTTCGTTTGAGGTGCCAGGAAAGGAAGAACTTGAATATATTATTAATAAGCTGAAGTCACTAGATGGCGTAATAGACGTTGAAAGGACAATGGGATAATGGCTCTTAAAGTAGATAGAATAATATTAGGGCAATTAGATACAAATACATATTTTATTTATGATGAAGATAAAGGAAAGGCACTCGTAGTAGACCCTGCAGATAACGGCGCTGAGATATATAAGGCAATTACAAATTCCGGACTTACTGTTGCAGCAATTCTATTAACACACGGACATTTTGATCATATTACTGGTGTGGAAGAATTGAGAGAACTTTCTGGTGCAAAGGTATATGCATCGATTGAAGAAAAAGATGTTTTGGAAGATGCTGAAAATAATATGACAGCAGAAGGTGGTAAAACATTTACAGTCAATGCAGATGTATTCCTTAATGATTTAGAAGAAGTAGATATCGAAGGAATGAACTTCAAATGTATCATTACACCTGGACATACAAAGGGAAGCTGCTGTTATTATTTTGAAAATGAAAAAATATTGATTAGTGGGGATACTTTGTTCGAGGGTTCCATTGGCAGATCTGATTTCCCAACTGGCTCATTTGCAAAGCTTTTGCGTTCAATAAATGAAAGACTTATTGTATTACCTAATGATGTCAGGGTTTATCCGGGACATGGCAATTTCACTACGATTGAAGATGAAAAAAAATATAACCCATTTGTAAAAAGATAAAGATATGAAAATATTTATTTCAGATAAAAGTTTTAATTATGATATGCACTCACTTACGAAGGCATTTTTTGCGAGTGAAGATGTTTTCGTAGAAATAATTGAGAGCGCTTTGGGAAACCAGCAGGAAACTATAAATGACTTTGAATACAGAGCTGAAATAGCGGATGGTAGTGTCGCTGAAATACTTGTTAAATATGAAAATGAAACAAGACCTGTATTTAAGAATAAAATAAAGAGAGAGGTTTACATAACTTTATCAATGCTAACAGGTAAGACTCTTCCATGGGGTACTCTTACTGGAATCAGACCTACTAAGCTTCCAATGGGAATGCTAAGCGATGGGAAAAGCGATGATGAAATAATCGATTTTCTTAAGAGAGAATATTTGGTTTCTGACGAAAAATGTAAGCTTTCTATTTCTATAGCTAAAAAAGAAAATAATATCATTAAATCACTTCATAGTACCGATGGTATAAGCATATACATTGGTATTCCGTTTTGTCCAACTACATGTATGTATTGTTCATTTACATCTTTTCCAATAGTAAAGTGGAAGGATAGGGTAGATGAGTATATAGAGTGTCTAAAAAAAGAGATTGATTACTGTGCTGATGCGTTTAAGGATAAGGTAATTGATACAGTATATGTTGGTGGTGGAACACCTACAACGTTACTTCCTGAGCAGTTTGATAAGCTGTTAGGATATTTAAGAGAAAAGCTTGATTTGTCAAATTGTAGAGAATTAACTGTGGAGGCTGGAAGACCAGACAGTATTACTAAGGAAAAGCTTGAAGCACTTAAGAGAAATGGTGTTACGAGAATATCCGTAAATCCGCAGACGATGAACGAAAATACGCTTAAGCTTATTGGAAGGGCTCATAGTGTTTCAATGTTTGTAGATGCTTTTAATATGGCAAGAGAAGCGGGCTTTGATAATATCAATACTGACCTTATTTTAGGACTTCCGGGCGAGGGGAAAGCTGAAGTAGAGCACACATTTGAAGAAATTGCAAAGCTTAAGCCAGACAGTATTACAGTTCATTCAATGGCAATTAAAAGAGCGGCTCATATGGATGAGTTTTTAAAGGAACATCCTGAAATTAAAAGTGAGAATTCGGATGAAATGATGAGTATTGCCGCAGAATGTGCGGCTAATCTGTCTATGGAGGCTTACTATTTATATAGACAAAAGAATATGACAGGAAACCTTGAAAATACTGGATTTTCCACAGTTGGTAAAGAGGGTATCTACAATATTCTTATCATGGAGGAAGTCCAGACTATCGTAGCATTAGGTGTTGGAACTGTTACCAAGAGAGTGTATGGTGATGGTAGAATCGAGAGATGTGATAATGTAAAAGATGTGGCTCTATACATTGATAAAATCGATGAAATGATAGAGCGTAAACGTCAACTTTTTAAGGACTAAAATAAGGATTTTCAATTGAATATAAAAGAATTAATTAAAGAAAGAGCTGGATTTTCTGATGAATGTGCCTCGCTATACAGAGATGTAAAAGAAAAGTATTGTTTGAAGATATGAGAAGTCATGAAGAAGGAGATGTGGCACCTGATACAGCAGGTGCTGATTTCTTTTTTATACAGTATTTTATGACTGATGATATGTACTGGGATTTTGACAGAATTGAGGAAGATTTCATGAAGCACTGTTATGATAAGCTCCGTGATTTTGCAAATGTTCAGTACTCAGTCACGTAGCATATGGTAAGTTTGTTGCCATTGCAAGAGAGCGAAGGGTTCCATTTTCATATCTGCATGGTGTGAATATGGAGCAGATTATCAGACAGATTTATGAGAGCGGGAAGTAAGAATGATAAATGAAGAACTGATTATTAAAATGACAGAGTTTAATGCCGGGGATCCTAAGCGAATACAGCATCTGATTAAAGTATATGAGTTTGCTCATGTCATAGGAGTGAAGGAACAGCTGGAAGAACAGCAGCTTCGTATCCTGGATATGGCAGCTATTATGCACGATATAGGTATCAGACCTTCAGAAGAAAAGTATGGCAGGTGTGATGGCAAACTGCAGGAACAGGAAGGACCAGCATACGCAAGAGATTTGCTTTCTGAATTTCCTGAAGTAACAGAGCAGGAAACGGACAGAATCTGTTATCTGATTGCGCATCATCATACATATGACAATGTGGATGGACTTGATTACAGAATATTACTGGAAGCAGATTTTCTGGTAAATGCAATGGAAGATGATTTAAAGAAGGATGCAATTATCCATTTTAGGGATAAGGTGTTTGAGACTAAAACAGGCATTCATCTGATAAATACAATGTTTGGATTATAAGAGGTTTTGAGATGACAGAGATTGAAGCAATTAAGGAAAGACATTCAGTAAGAAATTATAAGGACAAGGAAATTGAGCAGGATAAGATAGATCAGCTTAATGAACTTATTGCGAAATGTAATGAAGAGGGAAATCTTCATTTACAGTTATGTGTTGATGCAGGAAATACATATAACAGATTACTTAACAAGGCTATGGGAATTGGAAGTGCTCCAAGTGTAATTATATGTGTTGGTCCTGATGATGACACAGTGGAAGAACGTATTGGATACTATGGTCAGAGGGTAGTTTTATTTGCACAACAACTTGGACTTAATACATGCTGGGCCGGAACATTTAATAAAAAAGGAATACCTGTCAAGGTGGCTCCAGGAGAAAAGGTAGTCATTACAATTGCTATTGGATATGGAGAAACTCAGGGTAAGGAGCGTAAATCAAAGAAATTTGAACAGGTTACATCCGGTAATCATCCATACTGGTTTAATTACGGAGTAGAGATGGCGCTTCTTGCACCTACTGCAATTAATCAGCAGAAGTTTGAGATTTCACTTGAAGCAGATGAGACAGTTACATTTAAGGACAAAGGTGTTCCTTACAGCAAGGTTGATCTTGGAATTGTAAAATACAATTTTGAAGTGGGTGTTAATTTTGTAAAGAATAATAAAAACTAAAGGAGATGTAGAAAATGAGTAGAGTTGATTTTGGAGCAAAACCATGGGTATTTCCAATGCCTGTATTAATTGTTGGTACATATGATGAGAATGGAGTTCCTAATGCCATGAATGCAGCATGGGGATGTATTACAGATATGGCAGAAATCAGTATAAGTATGTCTGAACATAAGACAACAAAGAATTTCGCTAAGACAGGAGCATTTACAGTAGCATTTGCAACAGAAGATACAGTTGTTGCTTGCGATTATGTGGGCGTTGAGTCTGCAAGTAAGGTTCCTAATAAGTTTGAAAAAGCAGGTTTCACAGCAGTAAAGAGTGAGAATGTTAATGCACCTATTATCCAGGAGCTTCCTATGTCACTGGAATGTAAGGTTAAGAGCTTTGAGGATGGAATTCTTATTGGCGAAATTGTTAATGTAAATGCTGATGAAAGTATACTTACAGATGGAAAGATTGATTACAAGAAGCTTAAGCCTATCACTTATGATCCGGTTACAAATGATTATGTTGCACTTGGTGCCACAGTAGGTAAGGCTTTCTCTGATGGAATGAAGCTTAAATAATAAAGAGGACAGGAAGATACTTATGCAGTTTAAGGATAAGGTGGTTGTTATTACCGGTGGTGCACATGGTATTGGCAAGACAACTAAGGAAGCATTTGAAGCAGAAGGTGCAATCGTAGAAGTCATTGATATTTCGGAAGGTAATCATTACGTGGGAGATATCAGCAAGAAGGATGTACTGGAAGCCTTTGCAAAATATGTAATTGATAAGCATGACCGAGTAGATATTCTGATTAATAATGCGTTGCCAGTTATGCGTGGAATAGATGAATGCTCTTACGAAGAATTTGAATATGCCATGGCAGTAGGTGTAACGGCACCATTTTATTTATCAAAAATGTTTATGGAATATTTTGATGGTAATTCATGCATCATTAATATGTCATCATCAAGAGACAGAATGAGCCAACCGCAAACGGAGAGTTATACTGCAGCCAAGGGCGGCATAGCAGCTCTTACACATGCTATGGCAGTCAGTCTGGCAGGACTTGCAAGAGTTAATTCCATTTCTCCAGGATGGATAGAGACAGGGGACACTGTTTATGAAGGACCGGATGCCACACAGCAGTTGGTTGGAAGAGTTGGAAATACAATGGACATTGCCAATATGATTTTGTTCCTTTGTTCTGATAAGGCGGGCTTTATCAGTGGTGAGAATATCTGCATCGATGGTGGCATGACAAAACAGATGATATACCATGGTGAGCATGGTTGGAACTATGAGGGTTAGTGATGAAGAAAAAGTGGCTATTATTACTGCTTATTCCGGTTTCGATTATATTGATAATTGCAATTGCTTTTATAATAGAACGCTCCAAAGTGGAATTTCATGAAGAAAATGGTGGAACATCCGTATCTATTATAGGTGGAGCTGATGGACCGACATCTATATTTATTGCAGGCAAAATCGGTGGAAGTGATTCAGAGAACGAAGAAAAAATTGAGGAGATTAGTAAAGTGCAGATAGAAATCCAGATTGGCGATACAGTCATGATAGCAGAGCTTGAAAATAATGATGCGACAGCAGAACTAATAGAACTTCTTTCGGATGATGAGATTGTAATGTCAGCATCAAATTATGGTGGCTTTGAAAAGGTGTGTAGCATTGGACAGAGCCTGTCAAGAGCTGATGAGCAGATTACAACAGAGCCAGGAGATATCATGCTCTATAATGGTAATCAGCTTGTGATTTTCTATGATTCCAATAGCTGGTCATATACACCTATCGGACATATTGATGCATCGGCAGAGGAACTTGAAGAGTTTTTAAGTGGTGATGAAGATGTGGTTATTATTAGACTGGCTGAATAATGGAGCAAGTCCATACTTTTGACAGATGGAGTATTTATACTTGATATAGGTTGAGGGAAAAGAGGTCTTAAATATGGGCTTATTTGGAAATCCAAGAAAGAATAAAGATAAGTGGGCTGAGCCGGTAGTTGCAAATGCACAGCCAGGAATGGATTTGGAAGAAAAGTTTTGGATGTTGCAACAACTATGTATATTCAACAGCACACAAGGATTTTATATGACAGTATTCATCTGGTTCTGACCTCAAAGAATAGGCTACCTGATAACCGTTTTTGTATAACTTAAGTTTAGTAAATTTTCAATCGGATCCACCAGCACTTAACTGGGATTCCAGTAAACCTTAAAATCTGTCTAAAAAAGTCCCTGACTTTCGAACCAGTATAAAAATTCTACATTAATTGAATAATTAATTGGGCGATATTCAGCAGAAAAACATCGAAATCGCCCAATAAATAAAAAATAAATGGAAAAGAAAATATTAGATGATATTCTTTAAATAGCGACTAAAGTAAAAAAGACTTTACATTGGTCGCTATTGGCGTGCGCTATTGCTATTATTGAGGTAAAAAAGAATTTGATTAAGAAAGACAGTTTTCCCTATGTTGATGGATAAGAATGATTTTTTAACTAAATATACGAGCCATCTGAATGAGAATCAGCTTAAGGCAGTGCAGTCTATAGATGGACCAACTTTGCTTTTAGCGGTACCAGGAAGTGGAAAAACAACTGTTTTAGTAAATCGTCTTGGATACATGGTATTTTGTAATGGGATTGCACCTCGTAACATTCTTACGCTTACATATACGGTAGCGGCTACAAACGCTATGGCTAGGAGATTTGTATCTATTTTTGGAGATGAATATGATGGACTGTTAGAATTCAGAACAATTAATGGCATCTGTTCCAAGATAATTAAACGCTATTCTCAGATGATAGGTAAGCCTGCATTTGAATTGGTATCGGATGAAAAGGCTCTAGGCAGGATTTTGACTGATATTCTGGTTAAAAATCTGTCAGAATATCCGACAGAGAGTGATGTGAAAGGTGCTAAGACACTTATTACTTATTGTAAAAATATGCTTCTTAAAGAGGACGAGATAAAGGAGCTTGGAGAACAGGAAGGAATTCCGCTTCTTAATATATATAAAGAGTATAATGCGTATCTTAAGTCTAACAGTTTGATGGATTATGATGACCAGATGATATATGCCTATAACTTGTTAAAAGTCTCTCCAGAGCTTCTGCGGTATTATAAAGATACATACAAATATATATGTGTTGATGAGGCACAGGATACTTCAAAGGTACAGCATGTAATTATTAAGCTTCTAGCTGGAGAAAATGGAAATTTATTTATGGTAGGAGATGAAGACCAGAGTATTTATGGTTTTAGGGCTGCTTATCCAGAAGCACTGTTAAATTTTGAAAAGGATCATTCGGCAGCGAAGGTACTGGTCATGGATCAAAATTATCGTTCCAATGCCAAGATAGTTGCTGCTGCAGATAAATTTATTCAGCATAATAAAGAACGCCATGAAAAGCATATGGTATCAACAAGGTCAGCAGAATCAGATATTCATTACATTGATTTGAGAACACGCTCCAATCAGTACAGCTATATAGCTAAGGTTGCGACTGATTGCATCAGAGAAACAGCAGTCTTATACAGGGATAATGAGAATGTATTACCTGTTATTGATCAGCTAGATAGACAGAAAATTCCGTATAGAATAAAAAGTGTGGATATGGCTTTTTTTACGCACAGAATCGTAAATGATGTAACGAATATCTTGCGATTTGCTATGGAACCATATAATACAGATTTGTTTATGAGAATTTATTTCAAGTGCCAGACATATCTGAAGAAAAATCAGGCTGAACAGTTATGCCGTATTAGTGAAGACAGAGACATTCCGGTTCTTGAAGCTGCACAGTATGCATCTAACATTAATGGAATGGTTATAGGAAAATGCAAGGCACTTGCTACACATTTAAAAGGGATGTTAAAAGAAGAACCTTCGAAGGCATTATTTCGTATAGAAACACCGCTTGGATATGGGGACTATTTAGAACGAAATAATATAGATGCTAATAAGCTGTATATATTAAAGCAGCTTGCATATAATGAGCATTCTATTTCGGGGTTTTTGACAAGGCTTGAGTATCTTCAGAATATGCTTAAGAATCCACCAAGGAATCAGGATTGTAAATTCATATTATCAACAATTCATTCTTCAAAAGGTCTTGAATATGACCAGGTATATCTTATGGATGTATGTGATGGTGTATTTCCAAGTAATGTGGTTGTTTCTTCACATGCAACTGAACAGGAACGTAAGGCATTTGAAGAAGAGAGAAGATTATTTTATGTAGGAATGACAAGAGCAAAAAATGATCTTCATATATTCAAGGCTTCAAGTGAGTCATCATCATTTATTAGAGAAATAACTGCAACTGTTCCTGCAAAGGATAGTAAGAAAGTTGTTAATACAAGTACTATGGTTAAGACAAGGGTCCCATATTCGACGAGTCAGAAAACAGTCCTTAGGAGTGACTTTGATCTTATTATAGGTGAGCGTGTAATCCAAGTAAAATACGGACGAGGAGTTGTTGCTGATGTTGAATATGATTCTGCCGGAAATATACAAAAATTTACGGTTGAGTTTGATTCTGGAGAAGAAAAATCATTTATTTTCCCAAATGCTTTTAAGATGGGAATGAAGCTTGAAAGTGGTGAAAAGGTAGATATACAAGAAGATGCTATATTACCAAAGGTAGTTGCATCTACGACAAAGGTCACAAAGAAAAGTAAAACTGCAACACCAAAGAAAGCTGGAAGCAAGAATACTTATGCATATTGGGAAGCAACATATCCTGATTATGTTGTGGTAAAAAGAGAAGGTGCATTTTGGACATGTCGAGGTGAATCTGCAGAAACAGTAAGTGATTTGTTGGGGTATAGATTAGGTGGTGGTGCAGATAAGCCTGTTACAGGTTCTCCTAATTTAGAACCAATAACGGAAGGATTAAGAGATAATGCTGTCAGCTATATTGTTGTAGAAGAAGGCATGATAATAGAACAGAGAGAGTTTTAATGGATCGCATTTCAAAAAACGCACAGAGTATTTGAAAAAAGAAATACATTATGTTATTTTTAAAATATAGATTAAAAAAACGCACAAAGTATTTGGAATAATAAATACTTTGTGAAAAAAATAAAACGGAGATGATGTGTTATGAAGCATTACGAAGATTTAGTAGCACATGGCTGTTTTTCCAGAGATGAATTGATAGAATTAGTGGAAAAACCAAGTACCGCAAATAATATAATATACGACTATCAAAAAAAGGGATTAATAGAGAAGGTAAAACGAGATTACTATGTTGTTATCAGTTTAGAGACGAAACAACCTGTTCTTTCAAGATATCAGATAGGTGCATTTATGTTTTCAGATGCTTATCTTACGCATCATAGCGCATTTGAGGTATATGGGTATGGAAATCAAGTGTTTTCTGAATGCTTTGTTGCTACTGACAAGAGATTTACTGATTTTGAGTATAATGGAGTTTTGTATCGCAGAGTTCCGAAAAATCCCGGAGCGGATGTTGTGATGAATGGAAATGTTCGTTTAACATCTATAGAACAAACGGTGGTGGATAGTATTAGGGACTATGAAAAGATAGCTGGTCTTGAGGAAGTAATCAGATGCTTAATTCTTGTACCGGGATTGAATGAAAAGAAAATACTTGAATGTCTGGAAAGATATAATAATGGTTTTTTATATCAAAAATGTGGATATATATTTGAAGAATTAAAAAAAGAATTTTACTTTTCAGATTCGTTCCTCGAAGAATGTGAAAAGAAAGCTTCTGGCGCCAAAAGATATTTGTTAAAAGAAGTGAGAGAATGTGTGTATCAGGAAAGATGGAAGTTATATACACCTGATTCTTTGAATTCATTAATAAATAAGGGAGTAAGCGATTATGATGCAATTGGATAGATTAACGCTTGGAAGAACTGCAAAAGAATTAGGATTTGTAAGAGACACATTAGAAAAAGTCTGCAGGCTGGTAGACGTTTTGAAGTTTTTCGAATCGGATGAACTTTTGGCAGATGCGCTGGCATTAAAGGGAGGAACAGCTATTAACCTGACTATATTTGACTTACCAAGATTGTCAGTTGACATTGATTTGGATTATTGTAAAAGTATTGATAGAGATGAAATGCTGGCAGATCGAGAAATTGTTTCAAATAAAATCAGCAAGTATATGACGGCGAATGGGTATACACTAAGTCCAAAATCAAAGAATTATCATGCTTTGGATTCATTTGTATATGAGTACATTAATGCTGGTGGGGTTAAAGATAATCTCAAAATTGAGATTAATTATATGTTACGATGTCACGTTTTTCCAATAGAAAAGAGAAAAGTTAGGCTCTTTTGGAGTGATGAAGCGTTAAAAGTTCTCTCTGTATCACCCATTGAAATATTTTCTTCCAAGACCGTTGCGCTTCTTGCAAGAACTGCACCAAGAGATTTGTATGACCTTCATAATATGGTCAAATTTGATGTGATTGATGATGATAAAAGAGAATTATATAGAAAGTGTGTAGTGTTTTATAGTGCAATCAGTACAGAGCATCCACCGATGAAATTTAAACTTGATAATATTGGAAAGGTTACTAAGATGCAGATTAAGCGTGATTTGGATCCTGTTCTTAGAAAAGGAGAGCGCTTTAATCTAAATCAGGTACAGGAAGATGTGAAATGCTTCCTGTCAGGTATCCTTGTGGCTAATGATAATGAAAAAATGTTTTGGGAGAATTTCGCTGAAGGAAATTACAAGCCGGAATTAATATTTGCTGAAAATATCGGAAATATTGAAAAGCATCCTATGGCTTTATGGAAGTGCAGAAATAAGCAGTAAACAATATTAGGTGAATTGTTTATTTCTACCAGTCTAAAAATGGCTAATCTCGCCTGGCTCTAACAGTTGTGTTGATTAAGATGGCAGGGTAGCTCAACGGAGTGAGTGCTATAGTATAGATTACTGCCGGAGGAGACAGTTCAGCTCTGCACCTGCCCTATAGAAAGAAGGACAAAAGATAATGCTAAATAATAAACGTTTAAGTAATTTTATTATATTCATATTGTGCGTTTCATTGTTAACTGTTTCAAGTTCTAGCAATATTTATTCGGCTGAATTGCCAAAGAAAGAGGCAGATAGTAGTAGTGATATTGTAAATGGAGTAAATGATGCTGCAGGTATTGCGGCAGGAAGTGCACGTACTGTAAATGATGTCATTGCACAATATAAGTTTAATTTACCAAATGGGCATGGATTTGCTGCGGAACGGGCAAACAATTTAATTGATAGTATAAAGGGAAAAAATACACAGGTTATTGGGGATAATAATGTTAAAAATGGTGCTGATCGCAAAATATTGAATAGAGATGGTTCAGTATTGCTTATTCAAGATAAGTATTGGGACTCAGCAAATGCAAGTATAGATGATTGTTTTGATAAAAGTGGACAATTTAGATATATAGATGCAGACGGGAATATAATGCAAATAGAGGTGCCAAAGGATCAGTACGAAGAAGCAGTAGAACGAATGGCACAAAAAATTAGGGAGGGAAAAATTCCTGGAGTCACGAATGAAAAAGAGGCGGAGAGTATTGTTAGAAAAGGAAATATAACATATAAGCAGGCAAGAAATTTAGCGAAAGCAGGAACTGTTGATTCATTAAAATATGATGCGGCTCATGGTGTGATTTCTTCAAGTTGTGCATTTGGAATCAGTACAGTACTGAATTATGCAGTGTGCCGAATGAGTGGAATGGAAAAAGAAGATGCTCTGAAAACATCTGCGATTGAAGGTGTAAAGTGTGGAACAGGAGTTTTTGCGACAGCTGTTATCGCTGGTCAACTTTCAAAAACAGGAATAATGAATGTTTTTAAGCCTTCTTCAGAAGCATTAACTAAAGCATTAGGCAATGACTTTTCAAAAACGCTATTAAAAGCATATGGACAGAAAGTAATTGCAGCAGAAGGTGAATCAGTTGCAGAAAGTGCAACGAAACAGGCGGCAAAGCTACTAAGATCTGAAGTGCTGGTAGCCGTTGTTACCACGGTTGTTTTTACCGTACCAGATGCATATGACATGTTTAAGGGGAGAATTTCAAAAAAACAGTTTGTTAAAAACTTTGCAGTAACAGCAGTAAGTGTCGCTGCAGGAACAGCTGGAGCAGGAGTAGGTGGAGCGGTATCCAATTTGTTGGTTCCTGGTATTGGTACAATCCCAGGTGTGATAGTGGGCTCAATTTTGTTTGGAACTGGGGGTGCAGTGATAGCGGATAAAATAGCAGATTATATTACAGACGATGATGCGGATGAAATGTATACTATTCTTGAGGATCATTTTAAACAATATTGTGAAGATTATATGGTTAGTGAAACAGAAGCAGATGAAATAGCTAGTAAATTTGGCGATTCACTTACTGAGGATATGTTCAAGGAAATGTATCAGAGTAAAAATCGAGATTTGTTTGCTGAAGAAAAATTGACACCACATTTTGAAGAGGAGGTCTCAAAGAGAAAGGTAATACCAGCTCCGACAGAAGAAGAATTAAGAGCGACACTTCTTGAAGAACTAAATGGTGTTGTATTTATACATTAAGGAGTTTGGGTATGAGTGATTACAGTTTAGTTAATGATATTTTATGTGAAAAAGCTGATGTAAAAAAAGAAGAAATCATAAATCATATAATTAAGATTAATGACTTATCTTTCATGAAACTTAGGGATAGTTTGTATCAAGTTGGTGCTATTATTTACGAAGATTTGGAGCGGTGCATCTATATTGCAACAGTGAACAGTGGGTTCGCTAATAAGAACTATGCTCAAATTGCATTTCAATGGACAGAACAGGAATTGATACTGGCGGCATATGCTGAGGAAGGAATAGTCAAGCAACACACTAGTGAATTGGCAATAAAAAAAATTTTGCAATCAATTGATAAATATATAGATCAAGATGTAGCGGGCAACGGTGATACTATTGTTGGGAAGAAAAGTGGCAATAAAAGCAAGTGGATATTAGGAGTTGTGATTTTGGCGTTCGTTTTCGCGACTATTCTAAGTAATAGACATCAGAAAGAAGTAAATGACCAAAAAGAAAAAGCTTTAAAACTACATCAGCAAGAAGTGGAAGCATATTTAAATGCATGTATTGAATATAATGATGCAGTTAAATCATATAATTCAAAAGTTGAAAAGTATAACGCTTTTTTAGGTAAAGTTGCAGCTTATAATAAAGAATTGCCCGAACCATTATCAAGTAGAGAAGAATTACCAACAGATAATTTGGAGGAACGTAACGGTTATGATATAAAATCAATCTATGAGGATATTGAAACGTTAAAAAAAGGCTCGGATGAGATTACGGATAAATATATTGAGATATATAAGCTTACGTATAATGCTTTAGTAGATGACTATAATATTTTGACAACAGAGTATAATAGCGCTGTTCAAGTAACGTCTATTGATTTTTTGACAGATATATCGCTAAGTGCAACGGAAATGCGATATGAAGAAGATGTTACGGATTTAACAGAAGAAAAAATATATGAATTGTTAGACGGTGTTGTTAAGGAAATAGAAAAATTAGGCGCAGAGTATTTGGTTGTTACGCAGATTACGAATCCAGAAGAGTCTTGGGTTATGGAACGTCTGAAAAATCTAGATGATATTACGAGTATTCAAGCTGTAACATCTGATAAAGATCCTAATCATTTGTTGGGGAAAGATGGAGGCTATACAAGCTGTATTTATTTTGGGATAAAAGGTTTGAATACAACACTAACGAAAGGTAATGACATTGTTGAAAAAGGAACAGATGCAGGTGGTTCAATCGAGGTATATGATACACTTGAACACGCTTTAAACCGATGTGATTATTTATCGCAGTTTGATGGAACACTTTTATATTCAGGTTCTTATACGATTGTTGGAACAATGGTAATAAGAACCTCATACAGATTAGAGAGTCAGCAGCAAGTGGAATGGACTAAACTAATTGTGAAAGAGTTTACAAAAGTATATTAACTAAAACAGACTGAAGTATAATATATAATAAATAATGCAGAAATAGTAAGTGATTTGCTAGGGTATAGATTGGGTGGTAGTGCAGATAATCCCGTTACAGGTTCTCCTAATTTAGAACCAATAACGGAAGGATTAAGAGATAATGCTGTCAGCTATATTGTAGTAGAAGATGGCTGTTTTTTATCTATTAACAATTATAATTTTCGGTGAAGTGATAAAAAATGTCATTCACCGAAAAATATACATCAGGATAATTGATTTTTAATGGAGTTCGATTTATAATTTTCGGTGAAACGATAAAAAATGTCGTTCACCGAAAATTATAAACTGAGGAACTTTAAATATGATTATTGGACGAGAAAAAGAGATAAAAAAATTGCAAGAATTATATGACAGCAATTCAGCCGAATTAGTTGCCTTATATGGTAGGAGAAGAGTTGGAAAGACGTTTCTTGTTGATAATGTCTTCGAAAACAATATTTTCTTTAGACATGCGGGTTTATCACCAATTGAAGGTAATACAATGCATGAACAATTGATACATTTTCATAGGTCGTTAAAAATAAGCGGATGGGAAAAAGATGATGTGCCAGCTTCTTGGTTGGAAGCATTTTATATGCTTGAAGATTTGATAGAGCGACATGCAGACAAGAATAAAAAAATCATGTTATTTATTGATGAAATACAGTGGATGGATACACCAAAAGCTAAATTTATGACAGGATTTGAAGCTTTTTGGAATGGTTGGGCATGTCATAGAAATAACATACTGGTTGTTGTTTGCGGAAGTTCCAGTTCGTGGATATTGGATAAATTAATTAATAATCACGGAGGACTTTATAACAGAGTAACATGTGAGATAAAACTTCAGCCTTTTACGCTTCGAGAGTGTGAGTTATATTTTGAAAGCAAGGGAGTGATTATGTCAAGGTACGATAAGGTGCAGGCATATATGATGCTGGGAGGTATTCCGTTTTATCTTAATTATTTAGATAAAGCTTTAAGTTTAGCGCAAAATATTGACTATTTATTCTTTTCAGAAAACGCTGTGCTCAGGAATGAATTTGACAGATTGTTTATTACACTGTTTACAAATGCCGACGAAATGAAAACAATTGTACGAGCTATTTCTGAAAAGAACAGAGGACTTTCGAGAAAGGAAATAGTACAAACGACAGGGATTGAAGATAGTGGGAATTTGTCAAAAAAGCTTAAGGCACTTATTTCGGGTGGATTTGTTGTTAAATATTCATCTTTCGGTAATGGAAAGAGGGAGGATTACTATAAACTGATAGATCCATTCTGTTTATTTTATCTAAAGTTTATGAAGGATAAAAAAAGAAAAAACTGGATTAATATTGAGGATACAAGAAAGGTTTTAGTGTGGAAAGGATATGCCTTTGAGAATGTGTGCTGGAATCATATAAGCCAGATTAAAGCAGCACTTAAAATTGGAGGGGTCGCCACGGAAGAATCTTTATGGTCTAAACGGGGAGATGACAGTTCTGATGGGACACAAATTGATTTGATAATTGATAGAAAAGATCATGTAGTCAATATGTGTGAAATAAAATTCTACAGTGATGAATTTACAGTGGATAAAGATTATCATCTTATTTTAGAACGACGAAAAAAACTATTGCGTGAGATTATTCCAGCAAAATCAGTTGTTCATAGCACCTTAATTACAACGTATGGACTGAAACACAACGAATATGGTGGTGATTTTATCAACGTTATAAAGCTTGATGATTTGTTTATGTGAGATTTTTTAGATGCTTTAAAATCTGTTTAATATGTGATATAATACAAGATTGGGGATTATAAAAAACTATTAAATGGGTAAGGGTTTGTATAAATGATTACTAGCATTTCTAAATTATTTCAGCATAAAAAATTAACTAAAAGATTGTTATCAGGAGCAGTTGCAACAACATTAATATTTGCAACATTATTAAGTGACGTTAATATTGCATATGCCCAGACAGGAAATGGGGATTTAAGCAATATAATAGCAGAAAAAAGTGTTGCGACAGAGGAGACAGAAGCATCAGTAGATGAAGAAAAAAATGATAATAAGCAGGATGAAGCCAAAGATGAAGCAGCAGAGACAGAGGCTCCAGAGAATGAAGATGTAGCTAAAGAGGAGGAAACAGCGCCAGAAGAAGAGGCATCTGAGGATGTAGCTAAAGAGGGAGAAGTGTCGCCAGAAGAAGAGGCATCAGATGAGACACCTAAGGATGAAACTTCAGAGGGAGAAGTGTCGCCAGAAGAAGAGACATCTGATGAAAAAACTGAGGACGAGATATCAACAGGCGAGGTGCCAGCTGATGATTCGGAAAATACTGAGAATACAGAGAATACAGAGGATGTAACAACTGATGTTGAAGAAGGGGATTTAGAAACAGAGAAGGTTGGAGATGTAGACGAAACAGAAGAGAAGAACAAGGCAGAGGAAAAGAAGTCAGAAGAAGAACCAAAAGAGATGCCAGCAATCAGCATCGAAAAGACTGTAGAGGACTATAAAATAAGTCTTGAATGCAAAGAGGGAACATTTGCAGAAGGCACAACTGTAGAAATCAGACTCTTAGAGGATAAAGACAAAGAAGAAGTTGACAAGCTTGTTGAGGAAGCTATCACAGAAGATGTTGATATTGTAAAAACAGTATCATTTGATATTACATTCCATGACAAGGATGGAAGTGTAGTTGAACCAGCTGATAAAAACAGCGTTTCTGTAAAGGTTGTTCCAAGTAAACAGGACAAGGAAGAGCTTGAAAATATTGATATTCAAGATGACACAGAGCTTTTATGCTCTGTATTTCACGTAGAAGATGATAAAAATGTAGAAGAGATAGAGTGTAAGACAGAAGACCCTGTAGAAGAAATTATTTTCGAAGCAGAGTCTTTTTCCATATATAATATTGTTTGGTATAAGGCAGATGGTGGTGAGGATCCAGAACGTAAAGGTCCGCAGGAAATCGGGGATTTCATAAAATCCAGACATACATTTATTAACTTCGACCTTCCATTGTCATTCACAAATGAAGGAAGTCCAGCAGATTCGTCATTACGTCCAGAAAAATTAGAATTTGAAGTATACGGAAAAGATACTACAGCATTTAGTCCAGAGGATGTGCTTATATGCAAGGTGACAGTTCCGATTCAGAACTATAACGAAACTGTAAAGCTTAAGGAAAGCGGCAAGTCACAGACAGAGATTCCAGTATACGTTAGGAAAGGCACTCAGGCTCTGGAAGATAAAGGAAATGGTAAGCATGAAATTACAGGTTTCGAATACACTGTAAAATTCACAGGAACAGGGGAAGGTTCTGTTTATACAATTCAACAGGGCTCTACAGGTATAAATATAACATCGATTATTAACCATGCCGAGTGGAGTGGTAAAGGAACTGATACACTTATTGCAGAAAGACAGGCGTTAGCGTCAAAGAAGTTCTATGTAAGCTGGGTGGATAATAGAAATATTGCGGGGAAAAGACCATACTCAACGAATGATGATTTTACAGATGAAGCTGCAAAGACTGCGTTCAAGAACTCAATCAAGCTTTATAGACAGGTGGGAGATGGAATAGTTCAGCATGTTACAGATGAAATGGTTCCAACAGCAACACTTGCAGATGCGGGTCCTATAGTAGGAAGAAAAGGTCTGTCTATCAGTGATTGGGAAATATCATATAACAACCTTCCAACAGTGACATCAGATGGAACTGCTATTAAATATTATATAACTGTAGATGATCCAACTGGTTCATATGCGCTAGAGCCATCTTTTAGTGCATGGTATTCTCCTGAGGACTTTGCAGATATTAATGTTGATGGAGTAACTAAAAAGGCAATTTTAGAAGGTAATACAGCAAAGTATATATACTCCGAATATTTTACTGCAACGGTTCAGTGGTATGACAAGGGAAATGAAGCTAGTGCAAGACTCACAAAAGAAACTCTTTCAGAAGAATTTATTATTACTGATGAGCTGGGCAATATTATTGTTAATGCCGAGAAAGGGTTGAGCAATATTGTCTGGACTAAAACAGATGGAGATGAATGGACATTTAAGGTTGGACCGCTACCTATGTATAACGAAGAAGGCGGTGAGAAATCATATAAGCTTGTTCTTAAAGATAGTGTAATTACAGCAAAAGATGCCGTGCATGAATATTCTGTTGATTATTCAAATGGTACAAAGACAACATCACATGAGTATTGCTTAAGCGATGGTAAAATTGTACTCGTAATAGATAGAGCGATTGACAGCTTTAAAATAGAAAAAACATGGGCTGATGGAGAAAATCAAGACAGCAGAAAAGAAGCAATAGAATCGGGAGTAAGATTCTTACTGTGGAGATATCCAGAAACGAAACAGGACGGAAGTGTTGGAACACCAGCTGACAAAGCTGCTGTATTCAATCCAGAAACACATACACAGTATTCGTATACTCTTAAAATGGATGATAGTAATGTTGTTGAACTAGCTACAGAAAAGGTTAAGGATTCTATAGATATAACTCTCGCAGAATTTGGCGTTACAACTGCTCATCCTGTAGATATGTACGACCAGTACGGACATAAATATATTTATTTTGCAACAGAAGTAATAGCAAAGTCAGGATATAAATCAGTATACAGTAATGTAGATCCATTTGATGATGAAAAGTATTCAAAATATGGAGTAATGAATGGCGGTACGATGAAAAACGTACGTCAGGAACAGATGAAGATGCAGGGAATAGTGAAATGGAATACCCCTGCTGTTAATGACTATACAAAAACGACGGTTACTATTGAACTTCAAAAGTATGAAGATGGCAACTGGGTGACAGTTAAAGGTGATGATGACAATGATTTAACTAAGGAGTTGTCTGGCTTCACTGTAACAAATCCAAAGAAATCATATATATTTCCAAGTGTAGAAAGATTTGATGAAAATGGAGAAAAGATAGAGTACCGTGTTGTACAGACGAAGGTTAATTATTCAGGTGTAGATATTTCTATAAATAATTATTCTCCAAAAGTAAATCCTAATGAATTTACATCTGAAGTATTTGGAATGAATACAAAAGACTATCAGGCTGATGTGGCACCAACACCAGATACAGCTGATTCATATACGATTGAAAACCGCCTTGCAGGTGATATGGAGCTTGCTTTAACAAAGATTTGGGCTGACGATGGCGACAATGGTTTTGGTAAGGATGGCTGTACAACTTATCAGAATATAACAATCAACGTATACCAGCATGGTGTCAGTACAGATTATTCTAAGCCATATATGACAATCACTACAAATGGGTCAACTGGTGATGATGCAAAAGGTACTTATTTTAAGAAATATGGTATAGAGGCAAGTGTTGAATCAGAAATTGTAACAGAGAAAGATATTCCGTTTACTATTACTTATCGTGAAGGACTAGGGAAGGAATCTGAATCTGGAGTAATACGTGTTGCAGCTGTAGATAAATATGAGACTGATGGACGTGCAAAGAGATGGGAATTTAAGAAAATATCTGGAGAAACATTATCAAATATTTTCGTACCTGCTTTCAACGAGAATGGAAATGCATATAGTTATACAATAGAAGAACGACCTGTAGCAGGAGCATACACGACTTATAGTTATGAAAGAAATGGTAACGAGCTGGATGCAAATGTTACTAATAAATATGCAATAGGTGGTAGCAATGTTAGAACAGTTATATTCCAGAAGGAATGGATTGACGGAACTGATATACCACAGGAAAAGCCTTTAAGATTTGCCGTAGTAAGAATAAATAAAAATGGTGAGTTTTATTATACTGGTTCAGGTGAGATAGATTTAAGTGACAATTTTGGCGATAAACATATCGTTACACTTACAGATAATAATAACTGGTACAATCAGCTTTCATTTGACTTGGGCAAAACAAAAATAATAGATGGAGTAGAGAAAAATTGTTTTGATTCAATTGAATCAGAAGGTGGCAGCAAGAGGTATCTCTACACGGCTATAGAGCTTGACATGGCTCAGGGTGGTACAACTGACTTTTCACGAGAAGTAAATTACAACAAATCTTCAACGGCCGCAGGACTAAAGGAAGATATTGATAATACGTCAACCTGTAGTGAATTCAGAGGCTCAATAGATGCGTACCTAGATGAATCATATGAAGAAAACCATCTTCCGGGGTATGATGTTACAGTAAAATCTGCCAACGACACAACTTCTGTAATTGATGCAACAAAGTACGTGGCTATCAACAAGAGAAAGGGTGTTGTAAATGTTACTTTTAAAAAGAACTGGCATGATGGTAGCAACTCAGAAGGTACGAGAGATGGCGAGTACAGAGTATATGTTTATCAAAATGGAAAGAAGGTTGTGAAAACAGATATTACTGGTGACAGTGAGGTGAAAATCGACAGCCTGAAAGTAACTATTGATGGAGTAGTAAAAGCAGATGGACTTGCAGAAATAGCATATCCAGTAGCTGACAAAGACAATCCTGTAATAACATTCGAGGGATTACCTCAGTATGATAATGATGGAAATATGTACCAATATACAGTAAAGGAATTTCTCGTTAAAGACGGTATAGAATTGGAAATTGCTATTACTGATACAAAGGATTCTTCAAAAACGGGCTATGAAGTATCTGAACATTTTGAAGAAACACATTTCAAAGTAAATGATATAGACAAAACAATCCTTGAAAGAAATAGTACTTATGAATATACGAATACTATAACAGGTGAAAAATTAGGCGGTGCTAACTTCTATGTACTTTGGCATGACCAGACAATCTATGACAAGGGAAAAAGACCTGATGTAAATTGCATTCTCTATTATAGGGTTAAAGGCAGCGACCAGACTCCACAGGTGTATAAAGGAGAATATAAATTAGAATGGCATCCAATGCCAGACACAGGTACTGCTAAGGACCCTTCAGATGCGAGCAGA
This sequence comes from Lachnospiraceae bacterium, assembly GCA_045627905.1. Classification (GTDB taxonomy): domain Bacteria; phylum Bacillota; class Clostridia; order Lachnospirales; family Lachnospiraceae; genus UBA2868. The sequence goes on from JAZQOO010000030.1 coordinate 81,420, forward strand.
TATTATCAGTACGCCAATTTTACAAAGATTCCATTAGCCAATGATGAGGGTGAACCATACGAATATTTTGCCGTACCATCCCTTAGTAATGCTGGTGAGCATTATGATGAGTTCTTTTATAAATCAAATGACGTAATAGAGGCAGCTGGTATTTTAACATCAGCAGGAAAACATCACTACGATATGGCTCCTGGTGCAGAAAAGCTTCCAGATGGAACAAAGATGCTTCCTGAAGATGGTCTTGTTGAATACATAATTGATGAAATCGTACATATAGAAGGCGTTAAGATATGGAAGCTTGGTGATAGTGGTGAATTTGATAAATCAAAACTTCCAGATGCTAAGATTTTCTTATGGCGTGAAAATGAACATAATAAGCAATACAGTGAAAATCTTACAGATAATCCTGAAGGTCGATATTGTGGTGAAACAACACTTAATGATGACAAAACGGGATACGCATTTAAGAAGGATGATGGAACATATATTGAATTTCCAAAATACGACGATTATGGTCTGATATATGATTATTCTGTATCAGAAGAGATGTTCATAACATCATCAAACGAAAGTCAGAAATATAAATACTCAATTCCTAACTATGTAATGGAGTATCAGCGTGTAACAAACGGAATTACGAATGTTTATAATCCTGTAAGCGAAACGGGCAAGCATAATCTTAGAAAAATTACTGTTACAAAGAAATGGGAGGGCTCAATTGATAAAAATCCTATAGCAGAGTTTGGGCTATACAGGGTTGAAATACCATTGACGGGTGAATATTATACGGCTTCTGGTTCGGATAATATATTAAGTCCTAATCCTACAAAGGATGCATATAGGTATGCTATTGAGGAATTAAATAAGTTCAAAGCAAACCCTGAAACTTCGAGGGTCGAAGAACTTGGAGTTAAATCTATAAAGTATATAGACGGTGCTACAGAACAGTCTGTGGTATGGGATGATATGCCTATTTTTGCGCCAAGTGGACTCGTATATCTGTACTTTGCAGAAGAGCTTAGTAAGCATGGTATTGAAAGTTTTAAATATGGTGTGATGACTGAGGCAGCAGGCTCAAGACCGGCTGTTAATGTAATAGATGCAGTAGATACCAGTGCTGATAGAACGAATGTATTAATAAACTATAATTCTGATGATAGTGCTGAAATTGTAAGGGCAGGTGCTGTCTTATTCAGTAACTACGGATTAGCTCCTTCTGAGACAAAAGATTACGTAAATGGTTCGTCTGTACATGCAAATTGGCAGGAAGCAGGCTACAAGAACGAATTTAATGATGAAGTATTTGGAAAGATTGTTGGATACAAGGAATGGAATGATGGCATTTTTGCAGATAATGTTCGTCCAAGAATTGATGATGAAGACAAAGGAATAAGTCTTAAGCTATACAGAAGTGCAGCTACACAGACAGGACATGGTAACCAGGTTAATTCAGTAGAAATACCTTCAGATAATTATGATGTTATATGGGAGGCTACAGCTGAGCCAAATAAATGGAAATTTGAAATAACACCGAAGGAAGGAATAACAGACGAATTCAAGCTTTATTCAACAAACGGACGACCATATACATATTCAGTTACAGAATCTATAAGCGGAACAACACTTGCGAATTACAAAATAGCTAATAAGACTATAACTGGTTCGGTGGCACAAGTAAAAAAGATAAATGAAACAGATTCAGAAATGACGCTCAAATCATCTCTAAAGAATGAATTGAAGGGTCAGATTAGAGTATATAAAAAATGGGATGATGCTCTTGATGAACATAGACTTAGAACAGATAAGGTCAAGGTCCTTCTTCAGTACAGAATGGTTCAGGAGACTCCGGTTCCATATGTTGCTGGTACATATAATGAGGCAGACCCTCCTGAAATAAGTAAGTGGAAAGAATTCGGAACATATACACTTAGCTATGGTAATCACTGGTCGCAGACTGTAGAAAAACTGCCAATAAAGTCAGAAGTAATAGACGGTATTAATTACAGATATGAATATCGTCTCCTGGAAACAGAGTTTGTGGATATGGGCACTACACTATATCCTGTTGATGCAGATGGTTCTGGAGCTAGTCAGGCAGGAAGTGTTCCAATTAGTAAAGTTCCAAATGGTGGATTCTGCACAGACGCTACACCAGAGGCTGACAGAAAAACCTTATATGGAAATAGTACTAGTTCAGAATATAAGAACAAGTATTATGAAATTGAAATAGGTAATTATCATGTAAATAACTCTGAAATTGCAGCCCTTCAGGTTAGTGATTCATCTATAAGTAGTAAGGATCTTTTAGTTGATAACAGACTCTCTAAAAAGACAATACTTAAGATAGAAAAAAAGTGGGAAGGTGTAAATGCCGGAGAGGCAGAGGTTAAAATACTGGATAGTTATGGTGTACTTCCAGATAGCCTGACTTTTAAAATTGAATATAAGGAACAGGATGGGGAATGGAAGCCTCTATATAAAGACGGAACTATTGAACCTGTATTAGTTGTAGTAAAAAAATACGTAGAGGAAGATGCGGGAGATGATTATGCCGGTTATGCAAGCTATGTGCATACGGTTGAAAACCTGCCAGTAGAAAGAGATGGTAAGGCACTAGTTTATCGTGCTATAGAGCTGACCCCTGATCTTACAAAGAAGGACAATCTTGGAAGATTTGAATTCAGTGATGATACTGATGGATATCCAAAGCATATACATGTTCCAGCTTATACAACAGTTATTAATAAGCTTGAATACAGAGATATTACTATTAGGAAGAGATGGAATGCTGCAGATGAATTAAGAAACCCAGTAACAGTAGAACTTTGGAGTGATAACTTTACAGCTTCTAGTGATGCTTTCTCATTAGTAAAAAATACAACTAAGACATTAACGGCAGCTAATGGATGGGAAGTAACCTACAATAATTTGCCAAAGTATAACACAAAGCATGACTTGATTCATTATTATGTGAAGGAATCAAAGGTAGGTACAGCTGACTTCAACACAAATAATTATGCTATTCACTTTTTTGAACAGACGGGTGAGTCAGATTATTACGAAGTGACTGATAGATATGGAACAAACGTCAACATTGCTCCTGTTCATAAAGATGCATATGAGATGTATATTGTTAACACACCAAAGACATTTTTGCGTGTAGCGAAGAACTGGGAAGATGAAGAAAATCGTCAGGGCAGCAGAGCAAATGTAAACGTGACTCTTTCTGATGATAACGGAATGACGCCAGATACTAAGCAGTTAAAAACAACACAGGGTAGCGTAGTTACATGGAATTATCTTCCAATTTATAAGAAACCTGATGTAGACTTTGTTAAGGGCAGCGCAGAACATGCAGATAAGGTTAATTATACAATCAAAGAAGCTGATACGTTAAAGACTTCAAAAGGGTATAAGACACCGGAGTACTCATTTGGTGGCAATTCGGCTGTATCGGATAGTGGATATGTGGTTAATTTGAATAATGCTGATAATAACGCTACTATTATTAATACTTATAATCCGCCAAAGATTAAGTTTACGGCAACGAAGAAATGGGATGATGAAGAAAATAGACACTACTCAAGACCACTCCAGAAGGGTATTTATGTAACATTATATTATAGTACTGATAATCAGAACTGGAAAAAGGTTGATGAGAAGCTGTCTGCTGAATATGAAGAAAAGAATTATCCGACTGGTTCAAAGGTTTACACGTTAAGTAATATTACACAGCATATTACAGATAATGGAGGCAACACATGGGGAGAGGCCGTATGGGAAGGTCTTCCAACAAAGGTCTCAAATAAACTGATATACTATAAAGCCTTTGAAACAGATGAAAATGGAGCTATAAAGGTCACACCTGGTTATTCTGCGACATATAGTCCTGCATCTATAAAGGCTTCCGATGGAGAAGCTAGCGGTACAGTAAGTCAGGAAATTACAAATACGCTTTTGCGTACTAGCATGCTTGTAAACAAGGAATGGGGAAACACATATGATTTGAAAGACAGACCAGATGCTGTTTCACTAGTGCTTGAATACAAATGTGGCAACGCACCTTGGGAGGTTTATAAAAATACAGATGGAACTGTGTTAATTGTTACACTCACAGGAACAGGTCATACTTCTAGTTCAGCACATGTATGGGAGAAAAAAGTAGATAATCTTCCAAGCATAAACAGTGAAGGCATAAAGTATGAATATCGAGTTAAAGAAGTATCTGTTACATATGACGGTAACGAGGTATATGCTGATGGTGTGTCAGCTGAAACTGTATCAAGCGCGATATTTACACGGGATGGAGCTTCATGGAAATCTGAGAACACAGTTGGTGCGTTTAAGGATTTAGTAGTTACATCACCTTCTGAATCAAGTGAATACAGCTACAAGGTTACTGCTGTAAACACACCAATTATTGGTCAGCTTACTGTAGTAAAGAAGTGGGATGACGAAGGCAATAGAGATAACATACGTCCAAATCAGATTAAATTGCAGCTTTACAGAAGACAGAATGAGGAGGCTCCAGTTAAGTATGGTGAGCCAGTAGTTATGGGTCCTGAAAAAGCTGGAACAACAGTTTCTGCTGATGAAAATGAATGGACATATACTTTCGACAAGCTGCCTGTATACAATAATGATGCAAGTGAGCATACAGAAGAAAATAAGTCGATTTACTATGTAAAAGAAGTAGATCCTAAACATGAATATGAGGTGACTTATATTCCTAAAATGGGAACATCGACTACTGAGTTTGACAGTGCTCACAATATATTACTGCAAAGTAGTAGCGGTGATACATACTCAACTTCTGAGACTATTACTAATAAGCATACTCCGGTAAGAATCAAAATAGCGGCTAAAAAAGAATGGTTAGAGGGTGCTCAGAAATTTAGACCAGAATCAGTTAAAGTAAAGCTTCAGTATTGTATAGATGGAGAAGAAGAGTGGAATGATGTTTCAGTAGTGGCTTCGCAGTCAGCTCTTGATATAACTGGTACGAAAGTTGAAACGACAAGCACTTTAGACAGGATTTTAAAAGGTACTTCTGAAGCTGATGTTTGGGAAAAGGATGAAACTGGAAATTCTGTAATTTGGGAGAATCTTCCAGCGTATGTAAACAATGGTAAAAAGGTTAAATACCGCCTGTATGAATATGATGATACACCTGATAATCAGAAAATAAGTGACCATTATATAGTTATTTACAATCATTGTGAATATGATACCGAATATGGCGCCGAATATGTATTAAAAGCCCAAAATATTATTAAGGATATGGGTGGAATACTTACGGTAGATAAGAAATGGCAGCAGGATAATAAGGATGATATTGCACTAAATGATAAAATTATTTCTGAAATTCAATGCCATATTGAATATAAGAGTATATTATCTATCATCGGAAATTGGGAGAAGCCGGACTGGGGTAAATTCGTACTTTCACATGATGACAACTGGCAGCATACTATTGTGCATGAACTCAGTACAATGGCTGTATATAGGGTTGTTGAGGACGCGATTGTCTATAAAGATAGAGAGACAGGAGAGAAAGTTACTGTAGAGGCAAATGGAAATAGAGTAGGTTCCTTTGAATGGAGTACAATTCCAGAAGTAATAAAAGCAGATGACCAAAATGCTCTGATGCAGGCAACCATCACTAACGCAGTGCCGGATAATTCAGTTACAGTATCAAAAATCTGGCAAGACGAAAATAATAGAGATGGTATGAGAACTCATAGCATCAAGGTGCGTCTATTAAGAGATGGACAACCTGTTGGTGAGGATGTAATACTGTTCCCAAAGGATGAAAATGTTGATGGTCCTTGGGATGAGTATACATGGCATAATCTTCCAATATATAAAAATGGTGTGTTAGAAGATGGCAATCTAGTTAAGTCAGAATATACTGTTGAGGAAATCGTTGATTCTGAGTTTAGTGAAGCATATACAATAAGCTATAAGGTTGATAATGGCGAAGATAAAGATTTGTGTGACAATATTACATTTGACCAGGGGTTGCCTAAAGATGTTAAAGTAGCAATTACTAACCTACACGAAACACATAAGAAAACGATTGTTGCAGGCAAGATATGGAAGGATGAGAATGATAAGTATAGTACACGACCAAAGAAGCTGTTTAGTAATGAGTATCATACTTACCTTATGCTTTTATATAAGCTTAATGATGTAGAAACAGCAAAATGGGCTCCAGTAAAGCATTATTCAAACTATGATGATTTTGAAAAGAGAGGATATCAGTATCCAGACCATCATATATATACAACAAGCCCTGTAATACAGGAGATAAGTGGAAATAATGAAGAAAGCTGGGAAAATGCTGCTACATGGGAGAATGTAAGTACTCGAGGTGTTGATGATACTCCTACTACACCTGGACCTGATTTAACCGATGAACCAGACAGAAATGTATCATTTATGATAATAGAGGTTCCAGGCTTAGACTATGATTTTATTAATGATAGTAATAATTCAAAGGATGCGCCTAAATCAATAGCTCCTGCCGGATATAGGGTTGAAACAGAACCAGAAATTCTTAATCCAGAAGAAGAAAAGGTCATCGTGGAATTTGCAAAACTGACAAATATCCTTATCACTACATCACTCAATGTAGAAAAGACATGGGAAGATCAGGAAGATAAGTATAATACACGACCTGAAAAGATAAGAGTAAAGCTTGAAAGAAGGCTAAAAGACAGCGAAGATGATTGGAAATCTGTAAAACAAAATGATGACGACATTGAACTTGAGCTTAGTGTGTCAGATAATTGGAAAGGTTCATTTAATAATCTTCCATTATATGATAAGGAGAAGAATGAGTTCGAATATAGAGCCATTGAAACGGCATTGATATACGCTGGAAACGAGATTGCTCTTAGCACTCCTACAAAGAAAGATGGAAAGCTGGAAGCTAGTGGTGGAAACTATATTTCTATAATGGAAAATGTTTTAGATGACGGTAATTCGGAGGCTGATACTCCAAAATTCAAGCTTTTACTGACAAACAAATTAAAAGATGAAGGTACAACATTCCTTACTGTTAATAAAACGTGGATTGATGAAAATAATAGAGACAGACTTAGACCAAGCTCAATATCAGTAAATCTGATAAGAGATGGTGTTAAGGTTGATACAGCGACTATCTATGGAACTTCATGGACAGAGCATACATGGCAAAACCTTCCGTTGTATCAGAGAGGCTCTGATAGTACAAAATCTGTTTATACAGTAGAAGAAGAGCCTGTTGCAGATTATGAGTCGCTAGTAGCTAAGTCATCAGATGATGAGCATGTAGTAATCACAAATACTCATATTCCAAAGAAAGCGGTCATTACTGCAGATAAGATATGGGAAGACGCTGAGAATACTTATTCAACAAGACCTAAAGAAATCTATTTAAGACTTTTGTATAAGTATGAAGGAGACGGTGATTCTGAATATAGAATCGTACCAGAGTATCCAAAGGATACATTTGATAAGGATGGCATGTATACATCAGAAAATGCGGAAGGTGTATTTACTACAAGCCAAGCTACGCAGAAGTGTACAGGTAAGGATAATGAAAACTGGACAAATGTTGCCAGATGGGAAAATCTTCCTATAAAGGCATCACCTGATGGTTCAGAATACGAGCCAAAGACTGTCATTTATAAAGTAATAGAGGTTAAAGCTCTTGATACTGATAATTCAGTAAATACAAGCGAAGCAGTTGCAGGTTATGAAGTAACTGATGCGGCTATAGAAGGTAACAAGCTTAATACAGAAGCTGATAACAGTGTTAACATTACAAACGCTCTTGTTACAACGGAACTTAACGTCACAAAAGTATTTGAGGATGAATACAACAAGTACAACACTAGACCAGATAGTATAGAAGTTCAGGTACTTAGAAGAGTTAAGAACTCTACAGGTGATGGTGAGTGGAAGCCTGTTAAGGTAAAGGGTGACAAGTTCGAAAACGATCTGATTGTAACACTTACAAAAGATGAGGCATTTAGTAAAAAGCTTGAAGGTTTACCTAAATATGATAAGGATGAACACGAATATGAATATTCATGCTTAGAGAAGAACCTTATCTTTGGCGATAGAAAGATTCCTGTAGAAGAATCAAATGTTTCAGCATCTTATAATGTATCAGGAAGTGATGCCAAGATTAAGAATACATTAATTACGACTTCGCTTACAGTTGCAAAAATATGGGATGATAATTTTAACGCAAAAGGAACAAGACCAGAGAAGCTTGTATTCAGCGTGGAGCAAAAGGAAACAAAGGGTATAGTATCATCGCTAATAGGTAATATAACAGAGCTGTTTACTGGTAAGGATGGATACAGTGAACTCAAGTTGCTTGAGGGAGATAAGGAAGTACCTGTAGAAATTGTTATTGAAGGACCAGAATTTAACGAATATACTCTGGAAGGACTTCCAGCATATAGCAAGGATGGAAACTTATATAGCTATAGAGCGGTAGAGACAAAGCTAGTATATGAGGATAGAGAGATACTTGTAGAAAAAGATACTTCTCTATACGAAAAGCCAGTATACGAGCTTGAGGTTATAGAGTCAGGCGAGGATTCAAAGGGTAATAAGGCTTATAAGTACAGCGAAACGGTTTTAAATAAAATTATCCCGAAGAAAAAACCAAAAAAGAAAAAGAAGGATAAGCCAAAAGATGAGGAGACAGAACCAACTCCAGTGAATCCAGGACCAGTAATTCCAGCTCCTGTACCACCGACTCCTGTACCACCGATTCCGAAATATGAGATAATCGATGACACAGATCCTGAAGTGTTGCCAGAGGAAGTAACGGATACAATTTATGAGATTATAGACCTTCCAGACGATGAAGAACGTCAGGAAAAGGTTGTGAAGCTGTATATTGACCTCGTAAAGATAACGCAGGAGGACCCTACATTTATTGATAAACTTGACGAGGAAACAGCAGATATCGTTAAAAGATTTTTGGCAACGGGAGTACTTGGAAGACGAAGAACAAGGCTTCCAAAGACTGGAGGTGTAGTCGGTTCTGCTATGGCATTACTGTTTGCGGTTATGTTAATTGGTATAGGTGTAGCGATTAGACCAGCAGATGAATCTGATAAAAAAGAAAAGGCACAAAAGTGATAGAAAAGATTAAGAACAATCATAAGATGCACAGGATGATTAGCAATATGCTGATTGTCCTGGGCATTGCCTTATTTATAGGCGTTATAACTGTAAATATCAGGGATATATCAAAAAGCATTGAAGCTGTTGAAGATTTTAAATCAAGAAAGATTAATGAAAATACTGTTAATGGGGTATCTACATTGACAGTAGAAAATGATATTCAACATGCAAATGCTGACATATATGCCAATGAAGAAACAGATGAAAATAAAGAGACAAGCACTGCAATTTACAGCGGTGGAGAACTTATCTGTCTGCTTAAAATACCTAAAATTTCATTAGAGGAGGCTGTAAGAGAGGGCGACAGTAAAGATGTGCTTTCAAGTGCACTTTGTCATCTTGAAAAGACAGCTTATCCTGGGAATACAGGTAATTGCTGTATTTCTGGTCATAGGAACTATGTGTTTGGAAAGTATTTTAACAGACTAGATGAAATAGAAGTTGGGGACCTAGTAGAGCTTGAGACAATTGATAATACATATATATATCAGGTATATGAAACGCTTGTAGTTGAGCCAGACGATGTAAAAGTACTTGATAGCACAGAGCAAAAGACACTAACTTTAATTACATGTACACCGCTTTTTGTAGGAACTCATCGTCTCATTGTGAAGGCAGTTTTAGTTAAATAAACGTAAGGTTTTCAGGAAAATATTTTCTTTTCAAGAATTGTTTTTGAAATAATTCCTAAAAACACACCAAGTACTAATCCAAACAGAACATCTGTCGGGAAATGAACAAATACATACATTCTGCTAAAGCCCATTATTGCAGCGATGATAAAAGTGATGATTCCTGCTTTTTTATGATATAAATAGATAGAAGTAGCTGCAGCAAATGCCCACGCAGTATGCGTTGAAGGACAAGAATAGCTAGATGGTCGTTTTACCAAAAGTTTAATACTTTCATCTATATGGCAAGGTCTTGGCCTGGCAATTAAATCTTTGAGGCAAACATGTCCTAATATAAGTACCAATATATATGACAAAAGAACGCAAATGCCGATTTTTCTTGTTTTCTTGAATATTATTAAGCCTAAAGCAACGAACAGCCATATCTGACCAATCCCACCCATAATATTTGTGATGAAAAGCATAATTTGGTCTAATGCTTGAGAATGCATTGACTGAATGGCATATAAAATACTAAAATCCATACTTTGCCTCCAAGATTTCGAATTTTTCAATTCTTTTACATGTAAATATGACAACAAATTATTTCTATCATTATGTATGCATAATAGCACATATGTCTTTAAAATCCTATAATTCTCATAAGTTTATAAAAAACAAGAATTTATATAAATTCAATACCAAATATTGCTTAATATATGGACCATTTTTGAGTTTCAAAGTTATCTTGCATAAATACGGGTGTAATTGTATAATGGATTTGTGCGTTTTGCATAATACAAATGGCTGATATAGTGTTTTCAGAAAATATTAAGGAATTGGAAATATGGTATTTGACACATGATAAAAGATTTTTTAAATAAGTGTAGACGATATACAAAAAAAGGAAACCAGGTAAGAAAAAATATACACGCTTACAAGCGTAAACGCAGTGATTTTGAAAAAAGACTCGAAAGAGAATTTTTAGACCATGGGATAGCAACTATTCCATGTAAAGTAAGTGGGATTGATGATATTATATCAAGCTATAGCGTTGAGGGGTATGAAAGTCTTAGTGGTGATTTTATAGACTATGTAAATGCGATGGCAGACCTTGTCCCTGAACAGTATCCTATTGTTCTTTCTATCGTAGGAAGTAAGTTTACTGAAAATGAGAAAAATGTCATTAGAAGTACAATAGAGTATGATTTAGCGTATAATCTTGGCTTTGCGGAGCAGGATACAAGACTGTTTTATAAAATGATTTTATTATTTATTGTTGGAACTATCATATCGGGCATGCTGATTGCGAAGTTCCCTTGGCTACCAGATGTTCACATTGAGTTATTATATATTTTCTTCTGGTTTTTTGCGTACACGCTTGTCGAATATGTGTTTTTGGAAGGAAGAACACTTAGTAAACAGAGAATAAAAGCGGCAAGACTAGCTTGTGTTAAAGTTGTTTTTTCTGAAGAATACGATGAATGTGATTACAGCGATGAAGAAGCAAAAGCAATTTTAGATGGATTGGAGAAACCATTATGATAAAGTTCTTAAAAAAATACAGGATAATAATAACAGCAGCCTTGTTGTATATTGCTGTAATACTTGTACTGTTTTATGGCTCAATGATGAGTAGAATTGCATATAACACATTTAAGGATAATAATGCACAAAAAAAACATATAAGAGAAAATGTTCAGGCAAATTTACTTTTCTATGAAAACAGGGCAAATATCCTTGAAAAATTAAGGTTGGATGTTTTAAATAAATGCGCAGAGCTAATATATGCTAATGAATCAAACATTAATGAGACAGTTCTGAATGACTACTTTATGGATTTAGGTATTGAAGACATTATTGTACTTGATTCAAAAAGAACAGTTAAAAGCATATTCGGATGCAAAGATTATAGTATTTCGGAATCATATTTTAATGATTCATATTATGACTCCATATTTGCAGATGTAGATTTAAACAGTGCTGATGAGATTAATGTTGCTTCTTTAAATAATTATGATGATAATGCTCTTTTTATAAAAGTTAAGGAAGGATATTGGGTATATATACTTTCTGAATTAGAAGATGGAAGTGTTGTTGATGCAAAGTATTTTTGGGAGACGACACTGGAAAATACCCGCGTTGGTGAGTATAGTGACGTAGGAGCAGTAGATAAAACTACAGGAGAGTTAATATATTGTTGGAATGAAGAACTTGAAGGGAAAAAACTTGTAGTTAGTAGAGAAGATAGTAAATGGGGGAAGATAGATAAAAAGTTATATTATATAACTACTTATCCTATAGATGGCAGTTCGGAAAATGTTGTTGCTTTGACATCTATATCTAGCATTTTCAATATGGTTAAGGATCAGCTTATATCAATAGCTATACTGCTTGTTATTGCTGTCACAATAATGATTGCTTTAATCATATTTCTTCGAGAGGATGAAATCGATGCTACAGAAGAGATTCATTTCTGGGGTAAAAATTTCTTGAAAATTCAGCTCAAAAAATATGCAGTTGTTGGCATTATTGTAAGTATATTCTTAGCTGGTTCATTTATGTTAGTTTCAGAACTTGATTATATGACTAATGTTGAAACTGATATGAACTTACATGTTGGTAAAACTGCAAAGCTTTTTGATGATTATTACGAAGACACAGTCCTGATTGATGACATGACTGATGGAAAATATTATATATATGGAAGACTTATAGATACTTTTATTAAGCGTCACCCTGATTATATTACAAAGGATGGACTTGAGTACCTTGCCAGATTATTTAATGTTTCTAATGTTTCAATTTTCGATGCAAAAGGAAAAACAGTATGTACAAGTTCACCTTTGGATCATTTAGATGTGTTAAGTGATAAAAAAAGCTCTCTTTATGATTTGCGATATGTTTTAATGGGTAAAGAAGCACTTAAGGTAGATGCAGATGAAAAAATTCAGGATGGTGATATAAGCATCTTTGCAGTTCCTAGAAGAGACGAAAATAAAGTTGCTGAAGGAATACTTGCTATAGAAGCTGTAAAAGAGAATATAGATAGATTAGAACCGAAAGGACTTTTAAGAGACAGTTCAGGTCTTGTTCAGTTTTGTGTTGACGAAGAAGGAACAATTTTGATTTTCTATGATAGTCAGTTTGTTGGAAAAAATATTTCAAGTATTGGTATATCTCAAGATATGATATACGATGGCTATAGTGGAAAATATGAGTATAACAATAAGAGCTATGCCGCTCTTGTAAAAAGCTCAGATGCCGGATATACATTGCTTGTAAAACAGTATAACGCATTTCCTGTTGATGTTGTTTGTAATGCTCTTCTCTCAACAATTATGTTTATCATAGCTACTATATTATTTGCTTATGATGGTTTAGGAAGTAAATACAAGTTTAAAAGCACAGAAAAGGATAAGAATAAAGCAAATAAAAATGATGAGATAAAGAAATGGGCTGATATGGATGCCGGAGATAAAATGAAAAAAGTAGTAGATATTTATATTTACTGCTTATCAGCTTATTTTATAATATCTCAATGGATGATATTAAATGGCATAGGAAAAAATGATACTATAGGTTACATTTTCAATGGTGACTGGGAACGAAATGTAAATATTTTTTCTGTTGTGTGCAATATTTTAACAGTCATGATTTACTATTCTGTCATTAAGTGGATGGAAGCAATTTTAATTAGAATTGCCACAGTGAGTAAGCAATCTGGTGAAACTATTAGCAGACTTATAGCTAATATAATCAAGTATCTCGGTGTTATATGCTGTATGTATCAGATGGCTATGAATTTTGGTGTAGATGCAAAGACAGCATTAGCCTCTATTGGTATTGCAGGATTAGGATTAAGCTTTGGTGCCCAGGATATGATAAAGGATATAATTGCAGGTATATTTATATTCTTTGAAGGAAGCTTTAAGGTTGGTGATTTACTGCTTATTAATGGCGAGTGGTTCTGGGTAAAGTCAATAGGTATAAGGGCAACAAAGGTTGAGGCCAGTGGACAGATTAAAGTCATAAATAATTCTGATATGACAGGTGTTGTCAATATACAAAACAGCTTCGAAGAAGTGAAGTGTGATGTTTATATCGGTAGTGAATTTGCTGACTTGGAGAGCATAGAGGAAATATTGAAAAACGAGCTTCCATTACTAAAAGGTAATTATCCAGAGGAAATTCCAGCACCAAGCTATAAAGGAGTTCAGGATATTGATTCAAGCGGTATTCAAATTCGTATAGCAACATCTGCACCACCTATACTTAAAGGAAAGGTGGAGCGACTTCTTAAAAGAGATGTGTTAAGAATTTTTGATAAACATGATATTAATGCGGCCGATAAATCTTAAGGTATTGTTGGCTCATAATATGATACAAACAAAGTGTACAAGGGAAAACAAAGAAAGGGAGAAAGAAATGAAGGTAGATTACATTGTAAAGAATGCATCAATTTATACATCTAATAAGGATGCACTGAAGGCAGAAGCTTTCGCAGTTAAGGATGGCAAATTTGTATACGTTGGGGATGAAGCAGGTCTTGCTGATTACGAAGGTGAAGTAAAAGATATGCAGGGACGCTTTGTTATTCCTGGTCTTATTGATTCTCATATACATTTGCCAGCAGCTATTGCATTAACAGCACGTGGGGAACTATCTGTTATAACTGTGGATGGCAAGGCTGAAGTACTTAAATTTATAAAAGATTTTATTGAAGCTAATCCTGGAAAAGAATATTATGATTTCTTACTTGATAAGATGCATCTGGGTGCTGATGATATATGTTATGAAGACTTGGATGAAATATGTGTTGATGCTGAAATTTATGTGCGTGAGGCTGGTGGTCACAGTATGTGGGTAAACGGAACAGTCCTTAAGAATAGAGGAATTGATGATAGTTATGTAGATCCTGTTCCTAATCAGCATTATTTAGTTCGCGATGAAAAGGGTCATATTACTGGATGTATGTTTGAAGGACCTTACATGAAAATTATGATGGAAAAGGTTGACAGTTTGGATGACGCAGAAATAGAGCGTCAGTTACAGATGTGGATTGACTTTAGCAAAAAAGTAGGTGTAGCAGCCGCATATGAGGCAGGTACTCCAGGAAATGATGCGTTTACAGAGAGAGTATATAAAATACTTTGTCGTATGGACAAAGAAGGAAAATTACCTATCTACGTAGAAGGAAGTTATATGGCATACCTTCCAGATATGATAGATGGTGCAATTGATAAGCTGATTCATTTAAATAAAGAGTGTACATCAGAACATGTACGTGTTCGTACATTAAAGATTCTTCTTGATGGAACAATGAATATTCAAACTTCATTTATGGTTGAACCATTTGTATCAGGGAAAAATGGTGGACGAATTGTTGATGAAGTGAGAATGTCTGAGCTTATTATCAGACTAAATGAACTTGGCTTCGACCTTCATGTACATACTGTTGGTGATGGCGCGTCTAAGACTGTTTTAGATGCAGTTGAGCTTGCACGTAAAGCATTAGGAGATAATTATCATACAAGAGTTACTTCAGCGCATCTTGAGGTTGTTCATGAAAGCAGCTTGAAGCGTTTTGGCGAACTTGGTGTTATTACAAACTTTACTCCATTCTGGCATGGTGCATATGATGCTAGACCTTTAGGTGAAGAAAGAGCACAGAGAGTATTTAGTTCACGTACTATTCATGACGCAGGTGCATTATTTACATGCTCTACTGATAATATTGCATTTGGTGATTTCTCCTATTGGAATCCACTTCTTGGAATAGAGGTTGGTATTACAAGATTATATGATACAAATTCAAAGGTGCCTGAATATATGAAGTCAGGAACACCATTTCCTCCAGCAACTGAGTGCATGACTTTGGACCAGATGCTTCAGGGATTTACTATTAACAATGCATATCAGTTATATATGGAAGATAGAAAAGGCTCTATTCAGGTAGGCAAGGATGCTGATTTCTTAGTATATGAGGAAGATTTCTTTAAACGTGAATTAAATGGTTTGAGTCAGTTAGAGCCAGTAGAAGTATATTTTTCAGGAAAGTTAATTTAAGTGCAAACTGTAATTATTCTGATGAAATAGCTACTTTAAAGGACAGACTCCTTATAAAGCGTTAAACATAAGGTAACTATCATATTATTAAATAAACGAGGTGAAAAAATGTCAGAAAAAATTATTTTAGGAAATATTATCACAATGGATGAAAGTATACCTAAGGCTGAAGCCTGTGCTGTAAAAGATGGTATCATAGTAAAGGTTGGAAGTGAGGCAGAAGTTAGAGGCGCTGTTTCTGAGTCTGCAGAAGTTATGGATTACAAAGGACAGTACGTATATCCAGGATTTATGGAAGCTCATAGCCATGGTATGTTTGCAGGTTACCGTGCTGTAGGTCAGGCAAACCTTAATGGAATTCCTGCAGGTAAACTTGATGAATATGTTGTTGTAATTAAAAAGTTTATTGAGGATAATCCTGACAAGGAAATCTATCTAGCAGCAGGCTGGGAGGAAGATGCAACACCAATTGACCACACATTTTTGGATGAAATTATTTCTGATAAACCACTTATAATGAATACTAGTGGTGGCCATTCATGTTTATTGAATAAGAAGGCAATGGAAGAATTTGGGTTTGATGATGAAAGTGTTAAAAAATACGGAACAGACCTTGTTCGTGTAGATGCTGACGGACATCCTAATGGTTATATTTGTGAAGAGCCTGCTATAAAGCTTCTTGGAAGTATGCCAAATACTATTGAAGATATAAAGACGTATTTATTAAAATGGCAGGAAATTGTTTTAAGTCATGGATTTACTGCAGTAGCAGATGCAGGTGTTGAGCTTATGTCACCTCAGACTCTTGATGCATATAAGGAACTTCAGGATGAGGGTAAGTTTGTAATGAGAAACTATGCTTATCTGCTCTCACCTGATAATGTTGAAGACCCTGAAGCTTTGGCTGAGGAAATAGCACAGAAAGCTAAAGCTAATAATGGTGAGTATTTCAAGATAATTGGAATAAAGGCATTCTTAGATGGTGTTATTGAGGCTCATACTGGTTGGCTTCTTGAAGACTATGATGATCAGCCTGGATATCATGGTGTTGAAAGATTTAATGATGCTGAAAAGATGGTTAAGCTCCTTGTTGAAGCTGAAAAGAGAGGTATGTCTGTACATGTTCATTGTGAGGCAGATGGTGCAGCAAGATTTATGCTTAATTGTATTGAAAAGGCAGAAGAAATAACAGGAAACTATGACCAGAGAAATATGTTGGCACATCTTCATGTTGTTGCAGATGAAGAAATTGAGAAGATGGGAAAAACAAAGTCTATAGCTTGTGTAGCACCACTGTGGGCTGTTGCGTGTCCTGGTGTAAAGGAGCAGGAAGAAAGCTATATAGGTAAAGAAAAATCTGATAATACATATCCTATAAAGTCATTTATTGACAAAGGTGCAACTATTGTCAGCCATTCGGATTATCCTATATCACCTAGCATGAATGTTCCAGATGCTATATTTATAGCAGTAAAGAGAGCTACTGATGCAGTTCCAGGAGCGAAACTGGAAGATACTTATCTCAATGTCAAAGAGGCAATCACTTCTAAGCAGGCGCTTGAATCGGTTACTACAAATGTAGCTTATGCATGGCGTGAAGAAGATAGATTAGGAAGTATTACTGCAGGTAAAATTGCAAACTTTACAGTAGTAGACAAGGATTTTGTTGATGGAGAACTCATGGAATTTCCAAAGGCTAAGATTCTTGCAACTATCATTGATGGAAATGAAGTATATAGGGCATAGTTATATTTATTAAAGTTTATAACGACTAGGACTTTGATAGTTCTAATACTAAAAATCAGAGGACATTTCTTTGGGGAATCAAAGAAGTGTCCTCTTTAAGAATGATTTATTTAAAGGAGCAGCAAGTGAGTAAGCTAAAGTTTCATTTGCCAGGATTATTTGAGGCATATGAATTTTATAAGGTTTTTCTGCCATTTTATTTTTCATATAAGGATTATTTTTACGAATGGGTATCAATTGGTTCAATATATGGTGCACCAGAGGATTGTTTATGGAGCGGTGGAAGAATAAGTCATGCTAAAAATAATGCTGATGAGGTTCTTGATTTGCTCAGTGAATACAGGATTTCGGGTAGACTTACCTTTAGCAATTCACTGCTTACAAAAGAACATTTAAAAGACGATAAATGCAATCAATTATGCGATTTATTTAATAAAAGTAGTGTTAAAAATGGTGTGATTGTACATTCGGATTTACTGTTGTCATATCTAATAGGGAAATATAATAATCTTTATTATGTTTCATCGACAACGAAGGTTATAACTGATTTTGATTTGCTAAGGACAGAATTAAACAGAGAAGAGTTTGAATATGTAGTTCCGGATTTTCGATTTAATAAGCAGATAGACAAGCTAAAGAGTCTTTCATGTTATGAGAAAAACAAGGTTGAATTTCTTGTTAATGAATGTTGTCCGGTTAGCTGCAATGATAGAAAAGAATGTTACGAAAATGTAAGCAGGAAAATGTTAGTAGAAGCCTGCGAAGAACATTATTGTAAATCAAAAGGTGCAGAGGAAGGCTATCTATTTTCAAAGGCAATGGAAAATCCTGCATTTATAAGCATTGATGATATTAAAAACGTATATTTTAAAAACGGATTTTCAAATTTTAAAATAGAGGGAAGAAGCTTAGGCTCAGCACTTATTTTAGAATTTATATTATATTATATGGTAAAGCCAGAATGTCAGTTACGAGTGCGTGAAAAGATTTATTTAGACAGTTATTTAGATTTGTTTTGATTTACTCTTAAAATATCATAATTGATATGGAGATGGCTTTTTGTATGGCAACGAGGAGAATAGACAATGCGTATATGCAATTGGATATTCGACGACTGCTAATCAGAGAGAGATTCGCAAAGCGTATCTCTGCTCTGTATACTAAGCCATTGCTTAGAACTGTATAGATAAAGTATAATAAACGAAGTTGTCGATATTTATTAAATTGGGAGGATATAGAAATGCAGACAGTTTATGAATTTTTAAAATCATGTGGTACATATTATTTAGCAACAGTTGATGGAGACCAGCCACGCGTACGTCCATTTGGTACAATTGATATTTTTGAGGAAAAGCTTTACATTCAGACAGGAAAGGTCAAGGATGTTTCAAAGCAGCTACAGGCTAATCCAAAGGCCGAGCTTTGCGCATTTGCTGATGGTAAGTGGCTGCGTGTATCTGGTAAGCTTGTTAGAGATGACAGGGTTGAAGCAAAGAAGCATATGCTTGATAACTATCCGGACCTTCGTAGAATGTATTCTGAGGATGACGACAATACTGAGGTTTTGTTCTTCGAGGATGCGGTTGCGACTTTTTCTTCATTCATGGAAGAGGCGAAGACGATTGAATTTTGAGGATTTATTGAATAATTCATTCCTATGTAATATAATGTCGCAGGCATTTTGAATA
>JAZQOO010000031.1:0-54844 GCA_045627905.1 Lachnospiraceae bacterium
GGCAATTCAGATATGCTTCCAATAACAATCGGTTCTGACAGTGCATTTAATGCTTCCCTTGCGAAGACAAGTGGTAAGACAAATATGTCACTTGCAGGAAAAGATGTATACACAGGAAGTGAGATATATGTAGAGAACGTAAGTGGAGATGATGTATGGACAGACAAGCCATTTATTGACCTTTCACTTAAGTCAAAGAGCGGTGTTACTACATATGCAGAGAGTGACTGCGATTATGTATACAGTTCGAATATAAACAAAGGAACAGCAACAGTATACATTATTCCAAAAGCACCAGCAGATGAAGCTTCTGTAGACAGTACAGGTACAGGCTATAAGAAGCTATCATTTAAGATTAATTCTATGCAGTGGGCATGGAATCAGGAAAATAAGTAATTTAGTAACTAAGAAAGAGCGTCTCTTCGGAGGCGCTCTTTTTCGACCATACTTGACTTAATTTGCCATAAATATTAAAATATAGTGAACTGACGACTTTCGTTTACATTAGGAGGAGAATTTAGTGAAAATAGAAAGAATCAGTGATCATCAGATAAGATGTACACTTACAGGGCAGGATTTGGCAGCCAGACAGCTTAAATTAAGCGAGTTAGCATATGGTTCAGAAAATGCCAGAAGATTATTTAGAGATATGATGCAGAAGGCTTCATACGAGCTAGGATTTAATACTGATGAGATGCCTCTTATGATTGAGGCAGTACCGATGTCACCAGACAGCATTATACTTATTATTACTAAAGTTGATGATCCAGAAGAATTAGATACAAGATTCGCCAATTTTGCTCCTTCAGTTCACGAAGAGGATGATGGTGGAATAGACGGACTGCTAAAGTCCCTGACAAAGGAAACTGAGAATGTTCTTGATTTGTTCAAGCGCTTCAGACCGGATGAATCAGGCAATGTAGCGGAAGACCTTGATGCAGATGCTAGTGAAATAAATGATTTAACAAAGGCTTTTTCATTTAAAAATCTTGATGAGGTAATTAAAGTGGCAAAGCTTCTTGAAAGATTTTATTTTGGCAACAGCTCACTTTACAGGGATGAGAAGACAGACAGTTTAGTACTAGTGATTAACAAGACTAATCACACTCCTGAGGACTTTAATAAAGTATGCAATATTATGTCAGAATATGCGGAAAATAAAAAGTTTTCAGGTGCAGCAGAGGCGTATCTTGAGGAACATGGAAATACTATCATTAAAGATAATGCACTGCGTAAGCTATTAGAGTTAAAATAAAATTACGGAGGAAATAAAAATGGAAATCACAAAGGATATGACAATAGGTCAGATAATCGTTAAAAATCCAAATGTTGCCCCAATTCTTATGGGTGCAGGGATGCATTGTTTAGGCTGTCCATCAGCTCAGGGAGAGACACTTGAAGAGGCAGCAATGGTTCATGGTATGGATATTGATGCTCTTATGGAGAAAATCGAAGAATTATACAAGTAGTTAAGAGGCTCCTGTAGACAATAGTTTGCAGGAGCTTAAATAGTTAAGGATATATAATGAATAGTGGACATAATCATATTGTTACAAAAATAGAATTATATTTAGCAGATTTATGTTGTTTCCTAGTGGCAAACTTTATTTCTGTAAAGATTAGATTTGGTGAGAATACATATGCTGCTCTTGGAAGTCAGGAAGCAATGTTGCTTTTCTTTATTTCTCACACAATAATTACTCTAATTACTAATCCATATCACAGATTTCTAGTTAGAGATAAATATATGGAAATAGTTAAGACAGTACAGCATAGTTCTGTAACATTTGTTATAGCTATGTTTTTGGCATATATTCTTCATATAGATTTGAAATTCTCTCGTATAGCTATGGCTTTCATGGTTATTATTTCAATGATTCTTATGTATGGAACACGAATTATTGTTAAGAGAATCAGAAGAAATCAGATAAGAACTTCTGAGTATATGAGAAGTGTGATTTTGATTACAACTTCTGACAGAATCAAAATGCTTCTTGAAAGAATAGCAAAGCGTTCAACATATGACTATAGAATTGACGCAATTGTGCTTGTTGATAAGGACGAAACAGGAAACAGCTATAATGATATTCCTGTAGTCTGCACAAAGGAAAATCTTTTATCATATGTTACTCTTCATCCTATCGACGAAGCATTGATAAGTATTGTCGATGACAGTAAATATCTTAGTTTTATAACAGATAAGCTTCTCGATATGGGATTATCTGTTGATGCAGATGTTCAGGATATGTGGGAGATTTATCCTAATGCGCGACTTATATGTGTAGGTGAAAATAATCACGTTATTGCTTCGACGCATTCATACATATCGGATGTTGGAGCGCTTGTTAAACGTATGATTGATATTATTGGAGGATTTGTAGGTATTATTTGTACCTTTATTTTCACAATAATTATTGGACCGATTATTTTTATTAACTCGCCGGGTCCTATTTTCTTTACACAGACACGAGTAGGTCTTAATGGACGTAAGTTCAAAATATATAAGTTTAGGTCAATGTATCTTGATGCAGAGGAACGCAAAAAAGAGCTCATGAAAAATAATGAGATGGATGGTCTTATGTTCAAGATGTCAGATGACCCTCGAATCATAAAGGGAATTGGTAACTTTATCAGAAAGACAAGTATTGATGAATTTCCGCAGTTTTTAAATGTGCTTAAGGGCGATATGTCTTTAGTAGGAACAAGACCACCTACAGAGGACGAATATGAAAAATATGAGCCACATCACAAGGCAAGACTTTCTATGAGACCGGGACTTACAGGTCTTTGGCAGGTTAGCGGTAGAAATGCCATAACTGATTTTGATGAGATTGTTAAGCTTGATAAAGCGTACATTATGAACTGGAGTATCACAAAGGATATTGAAATAATATTACGTACAGTAAAGGTTGTACTATTGAGAAGTGGAGCAAAGTAATACTGAATGCATAATTATCACTCAAAATTCATAAAAAGAATAAATGTTTTACTTGAGTTTGTATTGATTTTGGCATCCTACTGGGTTGCTTCGATTCTTCGTGTTATAATTCCGCTTGGAACACACTTTACAATCGTTGACAGTATCAGCTTTATGCCCCTGTCTTTTGTATATGCGTTTACGATGGTAGCTGTTTTCTGGAGTCAGAGAAAGTACAGAACTCTCACTATACGCAGCAGATTAAAGGAAATAATTGACACGGCATATGCAGTATTAATAGCGTTAGTTGTTGTTTCTGCGATAATTTATTTATTCAGACTTGAGCAGTTTTCACGACTTCTTATGATATACTGCGCGGTTCTTACTGAGATTGTTATACTTACAAAGCGTATTGTTTTAAATAAAATAGAACGTGCATACATAGAAAAACATCAGATAAGAACAGAGGTTTTGCTGATTGGAGACGGTGAAAACGCTGTAAAGGTATATAACACAATACTTAAAAACCATGCTAGACGAATGTATATGGCTGGATATCTTGGTGAGAAGGAAAATGACCAGATACCTGGATATCTTGGAGAAATACAGTCTATCAGAATGGTTATTGATTCGTTTAATATTCAGACAATAATTATTGCCGATGACAGGCTTACACAAAGCGATATTAAGAAGGTAGTAACGGTAGGCTTTAACTATGGCATAAGGACATGCATAATACCTTCATTTACAGAGTATCTTTCGTTGTATTCGGTTAAAGATACAATCGAAGGTATTCCGATGTTTGAACTGACGCTTGCTGATACATGTCAGATTATGGGTGTTAATATTAGTGTAACAGATATGGGTAAGACGTTGGAGCTTATAGACAAAAATCTTTCTGACTGGAAGGGTAAGTATATATGTGTTTCTAACGTTCATACAACAGTTACCGCATCAGAAAACAAAGATTACAGAAATATACAGAATAATGCGGTTATTGCACTTCCGGATGGTGGACCGCTTTCTAAATATTCAAGAGATAAAGGTTTTGCGGCTGCAAGACGAGTTACGGGACCAGACCTTATGAAAAAGGTGTTGAGTATGAGTGCTGAAAAGGGTTGGACTCATTATTTCTACGGTTCTACAGAGGAAACTCTGAAAAAGCTGTCAGATGTGTTAAAGGAGCGTTATCCGGGCGTAAAGGTTGTAGGCATGATGTCGCCACCTTTCCGCAAGCTGTCTATTGAAGAAGATAAGAAAATAGTTGAAGAAATAAATAGCTTAAATCCTGATTTTGTATGGGTAGGACTTGGAGCTCCAAAGCAGGAAATATGGATGTCTGCCCACGAGGATATTGTGAAATCACTCATGATTGGTGTTGGAGCAGCTTTTGATTACGAGTCAGGAAATATCAAGCGTGCGCCAGAGTGGATGCAGAGAAATAATCTTGAGTGGTTATACAGACTTTTACAGGACCCTGTACGCTTATTTAAGAGATATTTATACACAAATATAAAATACATTATTTGGACTATACGACATGGGTCATAAGTCACAAGGAGGGACCCACGGAGTGGGAGGATGCCTTGTGACAGGTGAATTTTTGAAGAAAATTCGCCCGTAGTGGTTTTAAAATGTATTTCACAAGGAGGGACCATGAAGGAATTAACATATCCTTTTGATGCTGAACTTATTTTAAAGAAAAAGAAAAAATTAAAAAGAGAGCTTCTTGAAAAAAGCGAAGGTTTTATTAAGAAAAAGGTTGCAATACTCGGTGGCTGTACTACATCGGACATCAAAAATGTATTAGAGCTCTTTCTTTTGAACTATGGTATAAAAGCGGAATTCTACGAATCAGAATACAATATGTATTACGAGGATGGAATGTTCCCTAATGAGGAGCTTATGAATTTTGCTCCTGACATTATTTATATATGTACATGTGTCAGAAATATTACAGATTTTCCTAGAGTCGGAGAGACAAAAGAGGCTATAGATACAAAGCTTAATGCTCTTTATAACAAGTTTGAGGCATTATGGAACAGTGTAATTGCTAAGTATAAATGTGTTGTTATTCAGAATAACTTTGAATATCCATTTTTCAGACTTCTCGGAAATAAGGATGCGTCTGATTATCATGGAAGAGTTAATTTTGTTACGAAGGCAAATCTTAAATTTTATGACTTTGCTGAAAGTCATGATAATTTCTACATATGTGATGTGAATTATATTTCAGCTTCATACGGTCTTGAAAAATGGTCTGAGCCATTTTACTGGCATATGTATAAATATGCGGTGGCAGTGCCTGCAATTCCGTATCTTGCATTTAATGTAGCAAATATAATTAAATCAGTATATGGTAAAAATAAAAAGGCATTTAATTTAGACCTTGATAATACATTGTGGGGTGGCATTATTGGCGATGATGGTGCCGACAATATAGAGATAGGTCAGGAAACATCTCTTGCCCAGACATATAGCGAGTTTCAGGAATATTTAAAGCTTCATAAGGATTTAGGTGTTGTACTTACAGTTAATTCGAAAAATGATGAAGAAAATGCCCTTGCAGGTCTTGCAAGACCTGACAGCGTTCTTAAGAAGTCAGATTTTGTTACTATTAAGGCAAACTGGGAGCCAAAGAGCAGAAATTTAGAGATGACTG
This sequence comes from Lachnospiraceae bacterium, assembly GCA_045627905.1. Classification (GTDB taxonomy): domain Bacteria; phylum Bacillota; class Clostridia; order Lachnospirales; family Lachnospiraceae; genus UBA2868. The sequence continues at coordinate 5,580 of JAZQOO010000031.1, forward strand.
CAAAGGAAATGAACCTTTTGCCGGAAAGCTATGTATTTATTGATGATAATCCAGCGGAGAGAGCGATTGTTGAAGGCTCACTACCGGGTGTTATAGCTCCAGAGATTGGTAACGTTGAAAATTATATTAATGTTATTGACAAGAGTGGATTTTTTGAAGTGACATCTCTTTCGAAGGATGATTTAAAACGTGCAGAAATGTATGCTGAAAACGCAAAGAGAGTAGAATTACAGTCATCATTTGAGAACTATGAGGATTATTTAAAATCACTGGAAATGAAGGCTGAAATAAAGGAATTTGCTAAAGCATATATGTCTCGAATTGCACAGCTTACAAATAAGTCCAATCAGTTTAATTTAACAACGAAGAGATATTCGCAGGCAGAAATAGAAGAGGTAGCTGAAAATAAAAATTACATTACACTCTATGGTAAGCTTGCTGACAAGTTTGGCGATAATGGCGTTGTGAGTGTTTTGATTGGACGTAAAGAAACTGCCATGAAGGAGCTGCATATGGAATTGTGGCTTATGAGCTGCAGAGTTCTTAAACGTGATATGGAGCTTGCAATGATGGATGAAATTGTTGCAAAAGCTAAAGAAGCAGGACTAAAAAAGATACTTGGATATTATTATCCAACGCAGAAAAATTCCATGGTTAAGGAATTATATAAAACATTAGGCTTCGAAAAAGCCTGCGAGGATGGAGATGGCAACTCGATATGGGAGTTTGTAATTCCAGAAGATTATAAATGTAAGCAGAATGTTATAGAAGTAAATAAATAAGCAAATGAAAAGAAGCTCGTTGTGAGCTTCTTTTGCATTTTCTTTAATACGTGATTAAAGATAAAATTCGCGAAGCGTATTTATCTTTAATATGATATGCCACCTTTTGTTTCGACTTCCTCGTCTTCATCATCGAACTCTTCTGAAAGGCTGCCTGCTACTTCAACATTGTAGCTTGTATTATTTGTTACATCACTATACATTCTTGATTCTTTAACAAATCCCTTAGTAGAAAGAACTGACGAATGAGGCACATCGCTTATACCAAGAATACCTTCGTTTTTAGCATATTTAAAGTTATCTTCAACATCGCCTGTTATACCTGTAAACTTAACAGGGAAGTACACATCAAATGGTTCGTCATCATCGTTACCAGTTTCAGCAGTTACACTGTATACACAGTAAAGAATAACGTCATCAGAATTATTTTTGGAATATAAGAGATATTCACCAACATATACAGGCTCGTCAGCACTTAGCTTATTTGCATAATCACTTTTGATATAGTCATTAACTGTAACAAGTGCAGCATCCTCTACTTCTGTAAGGAAATCACCAGGGAAATCGGACATTGAAGTAATCTTAACCTTTTCTATCTGTTTTTCCGGTTCTGTAGGTGTTTCTGAAGCAGTAGCAGCTTTATTTGCTGTATCCTGATTATTTGAAGCATCAGATGATGCGTCAGGAGCTGTTTCGCTATCACTTGGTGTTTCACCATTTTCTGTCGCGTCGCCTGCCTCATCACCTGGAGTGTCACTAGCAGCGTCGTCTGCGTCTTCTGCCATATCTAACTCTGCAAATGTTTCAAAACCATCATAAGCAGTCATATTGTAGTCTGTCTGTATCTCTACAACTTCATAATAGCAGTTGTATGCATCAGTAAAGCCAGCAGAAACATTGCCATTTGGAAGTGTAAACTCTCCATAGAGTGCAGGAGTTCCAGCGTATTCATATGTATTTCCAGATGGCTTAATATTTGAAAATAGCACAGGATAATATACTGTTATCGGTTCTATTTCTGTATCTGCTGGTGTAAGTACAGATTTATAAACCATATATAAAGTGTTGTAATCAATCTCTTCATCTGGGAAAATAACTGTACCCATTGCATTTCCACAATATTCAAGGTCGCCTAAGCTGTATGAATCTGTGTAATTAGCTTCAGCATAGGCTGTTATTGTATCTGCTGCATCTGCCTTTATTTTAGCAATAAAATCCTCTGATAAATCAGTGTAGTGTTCAGCGTAGGCTTCAAGACCAGATACTGTATATGTTTTTGACTCCTGTAATACTACAAGACCCTGCTCAAGCAATTCCTCTTCATCATAGTAGATGCTTACAGTAACAGTATCTCCATTTGAAAGGTCTTCCATAGGGTCTACGCTAAAGCTGTCTTCGTCAAAATAATCAGTTGGACCAGTGTATGTGTATTCAGCTATACCCATACCACTAATACCGGTAAACTTAATATTAAAATCATCAAAAGGATTTATGCTTGTACCGTTGCCAAGTCCTGCTACCTTTTCAATAGATTCTTCACCAACAAATCGAACCTTATATTCCTCTGATAAATAATCGTTATCATAATCAAATGTCAATGTAACAGAGTCGCCGTTTGTAAGCTCGTAATCATTATCTACTGTTATATAAAGGCTTGAAAGAATGTCATAAAGCTTTGTGTCAGTATCGATATCCAGTTCATCATAAGGGACTGACCAGTCATTTTCATAATCAGAATAATATTCGCTGCGTTTAAGCTCTCCGTAATATCTTCCAAGATATTTTTTAACTCTTGCTTCATCATATGAAATCACACATGTTCCATATCCATCAACACCCTGGAAGGATACCTTTATTAAATCTCTTGGACTGATTCTCTTAGGTAAAAAATATGACGCAACAGTTATTCCAACAATAACTAAAACTCCAAAAACAGTCAGAATCCAGAAAATCGGTGATGAAAAGAAAGAAGAACTCTTTTTCTTTTCCTGTGCAGGATAAGGTGTAGCTGTTTTGCCAGTATTAGTAGCAGGAGAAGCAGGCTTAATTACTGGTGTAAATGCCTTTGCGTTACCTATAGGTATAAGATTTTCTCCATCCCAGTCGTAATCAAAATCAGCACCATCTGGAACTGGAAAATCATATTCCGTCTTTGATTTATCTGGTGCCTTAAACTCAAATATCGGAGAACTGACTCTAGGTGTTTTTTGTCTTCTCTCTACGAAGCCTTTTTTGTCTTCTTTAGAAGTCTTATCTGCTTTCGCAGGCTTTTCCTTTTTTTCCTTTTTCTCTTTAGGCTCTTTTTTACCAAACAGGCTCTTTTTTGAAGGTTTTGCAGGTGTATTATTCTGTTCGTCCTGATTAGCTGTATTAGCTTCTGTATTTATTTCAGCCTGAGAATTATCACTTGCTTCATTTGCTTCGCCATTGTCTGTATTTACTTTATGTCTTCTGATAAATTCGTAATTATCCATTAATTAGTCTCCATATGTTCAAGAAACCTTTTGTGACTTTTTATACATGCTTCGCCAGCTGTTTTATACTAATGTAGAGCTGACTAGTGATTTTAATGCGCAGACTTTCACGCATATCACACATAATGATACCATAAAATTACGAATTTATATAGAAAATAGTGCATAATATTAATTGTTATAATGCGAAATTTTTATGTATTATTTTCAGATGATTTTTATTATCGTATCATGGTATGATATTTTAGTGGAAAAATGCGGTATCAAACGGGGTAATATCACAAGAAAGGTTTTTATGTCAGACAGAGTAATTGATATCATTGTCAGTTCATTTCCGAAAATATTAATGCCGGGAATAGTAATGACAATTCCGCTTACTGTATTATCATTTTTTTTCGCTATAGTAATTGCAACAGTTATGGCACTTATACAGTATGCTAATATTAAAATATTAAAAGAGTTGGCCAGATTTTATATATGGGTAATCCGTGGAACTCCTGTTTTAGTACAGCTTTATGTTGTGTTTTATGGACTTCCAGGTATTGGGGTTTTAATAGACCCTTTCCCGGCAGCGCTCTTAGTATTTTCTATAAACGAAGGTGCTTACTGTGCTGAAATAATAAGGGCAGCGCTAGAAGCAGTTCCAAAAGGACAGCTAGAGGCAGGAGTTATGTCAGGAATGTCATATCTTCAGACAGTCAGAAGAATCATTCTTCCGCAGGCGATGAGAACAGCCTTTCCATCACTTGCAAGTACGATGATTGCACTTGTTAAGGATACTTCATTAGCGTCTAATATTACGGTTCTTGAAATGCTTATGGCGACACAGCGAATTATAGCAAGAACGTATGAGCCGCTTGTTCTATATATCGAGGTTGGTGTTATTTATTTATTATTCTCAACAGTACTTACAAAGCTTCAGAGTATCGGTGAGAAGAAGCTTAATGCATATTCAGCGTGAATACATGATAAAGAATAAAACATTATTAAACATAAGGAGAAAGTTATGAAAAGATTAGTAGTTTTAGCACTTACATTTGCTATGGTGTTTAGTGCCATTGGATGTTCAAAGTCAAATGGAAATGAAGCAGAAAAGGCTTCAAACGCAGCAGAAACAAATGCTTCAGAAACAAATACAGAAGCAACAAACGAGGAAGCAACAGGTATTTATAAGGATATTCTTGATAAAGGAGAAATCGTTATTGCAATGGAAGGTACATGGGCTCCATGGACATATCATGATGAGAATGATGAGCTTGTTGGATATGATGTTGAGGTTGGTACATTAGTTGCTGAAAAGCTTGGTGTAAAGCCTGTATTTGTTGAGGGTGAATGGGATGGACTTTTAGCTGGTCTTGATGCTGGAAGATATGACATTATGGTAAATGGTGTTGATATTACAGAAGAGCGTGCTGCAAAGTATGATTTCTCAACACCTTATGCATATAACAAAACAGCAATCATCGTTGCAGAGGATGATACTTTGATTACTAAGCCAGAGGATTTAGAAGGAAAGACAACAGCAAATACTATTTCAAGTACATATGCACAGGTAGCTGAAGGATACGGCGCAAATGTTACACCTGTTGATGATTTAAATCAGACATTTGAGCTTTTGAAGGCTGGAAGAATCGATGCAACATTAAATGCAGAGGTTACTTTTTATGATTACAAAAAAGAACATCCAGAAGCACCTATAAAAATTGCATGTCTTGATTATGAAACAACAAGCGTTGCTATTCCTATGAAGAAGACAGAAGGCTCTGAAGAATTAAAGGCAGCAATTGACAAGGCACTTGAAGAGCTTGCTAGCGAAGGAAAGCTTTCGGAGCTTTCTAACAAATACTTTGGTGTAGATATTAGTGAGTAAGAAACCATTATGTTACAAATAACAAATCTCAGTAAAAAATTTGGAAACCATGAGGTTTTGAAAGATGTCAGTATAACAGTTAATAAAGGAGAAGTAGTCTCTATTCTTGGTTCGTCAGGTTCAGGAAAAACTACTCTTCTTAGGTGTGCTGCTTTTCTTGAAAGAGCTGACAAGGGTAGGATTGGTTTTGAAGATATCGAATTTGATATGTTAAAAGCGAGCCATCAGGATGTAAAAACTATTCGAAAAAAGATGGGATTTGTTTTTCAGAACTTTAATTTATTTTTAAATAAGACTGCAAAGGAAAATATTACTGAAGGTCTTATTTATGGATATGGATATAATAAAACGGATGCAGAAGAAATAGCGCTTAAATCACTTGAAAGAGTCGGATTATTAGACCGCAAGGATTATTATCCGGCAAAGCTTTCAGGTGGTCAGCAGCAGAGAGTTGCCATAGCAAGAGCATTGTCTGCAAATCCAGATATTGTATTACTTGATGAGCCTACATCAGCACTTGACCCAGAGCTTACAGGTGAGGTTCTTGACACTATCAAGACGCTTGCCAATGAAGGTACGACTATGCTTCTAGTCACTCATGAGATTGCCTTTGCAAGAGAAGTGTCAAGTAGAATTATTTTCATGGATGAAGGCGTTGTATTTGAAGAAAACACCGCGAAGGAATTTTTTGAGAATCCTCAAAAGGAAAGAACGAAGCAGTTCATCAGTAGGTACAGATAAATGGGCAGTGACAATGATTAAAGATAAAAATGATGCAAAAAATTTATTTTATCGGATTCTTATGCTTGCAGTTCCTTCAGCAATAGAGTGTATTCTTGATACGCTTGTGCAGTATGTAGATGCTGCAATGGTAGGTCGGCTTGGGGAAAAAGCTACAGCAACGGTAAGTCTTTCAACGAGTATGACATGGCTTATCGGATGTCCGATGTATGCGGCAGCAGTTGGTATCGTTGCTATGATTTCAAAGGCTGACGGTGAAGGAAATAAAGAAAAAATAAAGAATGTCTCACATCTTGCGACATGGGCAACTATTGTTATAGGTCTTATTGAGCTTGTAATTACATTACTTGTCGCACCATATGTTCCAGTTTTAATGGGAGCCGAAAAGGATCTTCACAAGGCTGCTTCACTTTATTTCTTTATTATTTGTACTCCAATGTTATTTAGATGTGCGCTTACAACATTAGCAGGTGCAATAAGGGGTCTTGGAGATACTAAGACACCTATGTATATTACATTCTTTATGAATTTTATCAACATAGTGCTTGATTATTTATTTATCTATGTTGCAGGCTATGGTGTAACAGGGGCGGCTATTGCTACAGCGATTTCTTTTGCCATCGGTGGAACGGCAATGTACATCTGCTTTGTTAAAAAGATGCAGCTTGCGCGTTTCGAGCTACTGAAAATGCCTAGTAAAGATGCAGTGTCGGAGTGTCTAAGAATCGGTATACCATCAGCTATGGGAAGTATTGTTTCGTGTACAGGATATGTTGTATTTGCGGCGCTTGTATCAGGCATGGGAACAGTTATTTTTGCAGCGCATTCGCTCGCTGTTACAGCGGAGATGCTATTTTATATGGCAGGTCACGGCATTCAGGCAGCAGTTTCAACATTGTCAGGCTTTTTCCTTGGACGAAGGGACAAAGCAGCTTTTAATAAAATGATGAGATATGCGGCCATTTTAATGATTGTTTTACAAATAATAAATGGTATTTTATTATTTGTGTTAGCATATCCTCTTATGGGATTATTTACATCAAATAGTGAGGTACAAAGGTTGGGGGCTGATATGCTTAAGCTTGTAGCATTTTCAGAGCCGTTCTTTGGATTGACAATGGTATACAAGGGCTCATTTATGGGACTTGGACTTACAAAGGAGCCGTTTTATATAGATTTGATTGGTATGTGGGGAATAAGAATTTTTTCGACATTTATTTGTGTGAAAATTCTTGCACTGAATTTAAGTGCAGTCTGGGGCTGTATGATTGCCGACAATGTAGCTAAGTGTCTAATGGTAATGGGACTGTTCTTTTATATGCGGTCAAAGGGAAGACTTATCAAAGAAGAAGGAAATACATAAAAATGGCAGGAATTGGAACAATCGCCAACGTCGCGCTTATAGTTTTTGGTGGAATTGTTGGCAGTATTGCAGGAAATAAATTAAGTAAAAAAATAAGAGAAACCGTACTATATTCGCTCGGTATTGTTGTACTATTTATTGGAATGGGCGGAGCGTTTGAAAAGATTTTTGTTATAGAGAACGGCAAAATATCAGCATCTAATACTATGATGATGATTGTATCGATGGCACTTGGTGCTATTATCGGTGAAATAATAGATATCGATAATATGATGAACCGTTTTGGAGAGTTTCTAAAAAAGAAAACGGGAAATGAAAGTGACAGCGAGTTTATTAATAGTTTCGTTGCATCTTCATGTACTGTATGTATCGGTGCAATGGCTATTGTTGGTGCCGTTCAGGATGCATTACTTCACGACCCGTCACTTCTTATTGCCAAAGGTGTAATTGATGCTGTATTTATCGGTGTTATGGCGGCATCTGGTTCGAAGGGCTGTATTTTTTCAGCAATCCCAACTGGAATATGGCAGGGACTTGTTACAGTCGTGGCCCTTTTAATTGGACCATTTTTAAGCGACAAGGCTCTTGATAATATTTCGCTAGTTGGTTCGATACTGATTTTTATTGTTGGCGTAAATTTATTGGAAATAAAGAAGATTAGAGTTGCAAATATTATGCCTGCACTTGTTATTGCGGTTGCGTTTGCATATTGGTCGTAGCTTAAAATATTTGATTTCAATTCATCAACCTGTTGAATCGTAGGAGGCAAAATGGTTAAGAAAAAATTACAGGAAGCAGCAGATGCTTTATCAAAAAATTATAAAGAACAGAAGCTTTTTGAAGTTAATGCAAGAGCAAAGCTTCCAAAGAGAAAGGAAATAATAGATGTTTTGGACGAGGTGAGAAGACTATTATTTCCAGGCTATTTTGGAACAGAAAATATTGCATTTGTAAACCTGGATCATTTCGCAGGTAATACGCTTGCTGTTGTGTATGAAAAGCTTTTTAAGCAGATAAAAATAGCGCTTATGTTTAGCAGAAGATGTGAGGATATAGGCGATGCTCACAAAAAGGCAGAGGAGCTTACAATTAAATTTATTGAAGAGCTTCCTAGCATACAGAGTCTTGTTATCAAAGATGTGGAGGCAGTGCTTCAGGGCGACCCTGCTGCTGGAAGCTTAGAAGAAATTATTTTTTCTTATCCTGGAATTTATACTATTTCAGTTTATAGAATTGCACATATTTTATATGAATTAAATGTGCCGCTTATTCCTAGAATTATGACAGAGCATGCTCATGGTAAGACTGGAATCGATATAAATCCTGGTGCGAAAATCGGTGAATATTTCTTTATCGACCATGGTACAGGTATTGTTATCGGTGAGACAACAGAAATAGGAGACCATGTTAAGATTTATCAGGGTGTTACGTTAGGTGCGTTGTCAACAATGAAGGGACAGGCATTATCTGGTGTTAAGAGACATCCAACAATTGAAGACTATGTTGTTATTTATGCTAATACTACAGTGCTAGGTGGCGAGACTGTAATTGGTGAGGGTTCAGTAATTGCCGGTAATACATTTTTAACGAAATCTGTTCCTGCCAATACTACAGTGTCTGCTTATATGCCGGAGCTTAAAATAAAGGAACGTCGTAAAAAGACAAAATCATACATTGAAAGTGAAAACTGATTAATTGTATGTTATAATGAAGGTTCGAGGAATTAAATATATACGGAATAAACCGTAATTATCCATATGGAGGACGAGTTATGTGTCAGAAAAAGTTTTATATTACAACACCTATTTATTATCCATCAGGAAATCCACATATTGGCCACTGTTATACAACGGTTGCATGTGATTCGATTGCTCGCTATAAGAGAATGCAGGGCTATGATGTAATGTTTCTTACTGGAACAGATGAGCATGGTCAGAAAATCGAGATTAAGGCTGCTGAGAAGGGTGTAACACCTAAGCAGTATGTTGATGAAATAGTAGAAATATTTAAAAATCTCTGGGAGTATATGGGCATTAATTATGACAGATATATTCGTACAACGGATGATTATCATGTAGAAAGTGTTCAGAAAATTTTCAAGGAATTATACGACAGAGGATATATTTATAAGGGTGAATACAAGGGAAAATATTGTACACCATGTGAGAGCTTCTGGACTGAGTCACAGCTTGTAGATGGAAAGTGTCCTGAATGCGGACGTGATGTTGTCGAAGCTAAAGAGGAGGCTTATTTTTTCAAAATGTCTCCATTTGCTGACAGACTTGAAAAGCTTCTTACAGAAACAGACTATTTAAGACCAAAGACAAGAGCAAATGAGCTTGTTAATAACTTTATTAAGCCAGGTCTTGAGGATTTATGTGTTTCACGTACATCCTTCTCATGGGGAATACCTGTTTCATTTGATGAAAAGCATGTCGTTTATGTATGGGTTGATGCTCTTTCAAACTACATAACAGCGCTTGGTTATTTGAATGATAAATATAATGATTATGATAAATACTGGCCAGCAGACGTTCATATGGTAGCAAAGGATATTCAGAGATTCCATGCTCTTATATGGCCTGCGATGCTTATGGCACTTGATCTTCCACTTCCAAAGCATTTAGCGGTTCATGGCTGGATTACTTTTAATGGTCAGAAGATGTCAAAGTCTCTTGGAAACGTAGTTGACCCATTTATTTTAGGTAAGCGTTATGGTGCTGATGCAATCAGATATCATATTATGAGAGAGATGGCACTCGGTGCAGACAGTTCTTTCTCAAATGAAATTATGATTAACAGAATTAATTCTGATTTAGCAAATGGTCTTGGTAATCTTGTTTCAAGAACTGTTGCAATGGTTATTAAATACTTTGGTGGAACTTTAATTACTGACAGAGAAGCAGGAGATTTCGATGATGATTTAATAAGTGTTGCTACTTCTGTAAGAGATAAGGTTGATGCATTTGTTGATGAAACACAGATTAACAATGCACTTGCAGAAATATTCAATCTTGTTGCAAGAGCAAATAAATATATTGATGAGACTGAGCCTTGGGTACTTGCAAAAGACGAGTCTAAAAAGGCAAGACTTGCTACAGTACTTTATAATCTTTTAGAGTCTATAAGAATTGCAACATCACTTCTTTCAGCATTTATGCCACAGACAATGCCAAAGGCTATGGAGCAGATTGGAGCATGTCCTAAATGTGCAAGCTATGAGAATGCTAATAAGTTTGGTGTGTTACCAGCGGATGTTACTGTTAAGAAGGGTGAGGTTTTATTCCCAAGAATTGATGTAGATAAAGAAATCGAAGAGCTTAACAGTATTATAAAAAATAATGAGTGAGTTGATGATACATATTATAGGAGGTTAACAAATGAGTAATCCAATAGTTACAATTACAATGGAAAATGGTGATGTGATGAAGGCTGAGTTATATCCAGAAATCGCACCAAATACAGTTAATAATTTTATTTCACTTATTAAGAAGGGCTTTTATGATGGTCTTATTTTCCACAGAGTTATAAGAGGTTTTATGATTCAGGGTGGATGTCCTGATGGTATTGGTACAGGCGGACCTGGATATCATATTGCAGGTGAGTTTTCACAGAATGGTTTTAAGAATGATTTGAAACACACAGAGGGTGTGTTATCTATGGCTAGAGCTCAGCATCCAGATTCTGCTGGTTCTCAGTTCTTTATTATGCACAAGAATAGTCCTCATCTTGATGGTGCTTATGCTGCATTTGGTAAGGTGACAGAGGGACTTGATATCGTGAATAAGATTGCAGAGTGTGCAACGGACTGGAATGATAGACCGATGGAGGAGCAGAAGATACGCAACGTTTCTGTTGACACACAAGGTGTTGAGTATGATGAGCCAGTGCATGCGTAGTTGGCGAACGGACGCATCTTAGCACTGAACCATATGTTTTTTCAGACACGCTTCCGCTACTTATTTTTAACGCAGCGGTTCTAAGCTCAGACGATGTCTTCACTAAGAACCGGCGAAAAATGAGTGTCTTTCAAAACATAGGTTAGTTGCTGCGATGCTGTGTGTGGAAGTGACTCAGACGGACGCATCTAGGCGCTAACTCATGTGTTTTTCCAGACACGCTTCCGCTACTTATTTTTAACGCAACGGTTCTAAGCTCAGACGATGTCTTCACTAAGAACCGGCGAAAAATGAGTGTCTTCCAAAACAATGGTTAGACACCGAGATGCTGCGTGTGGAAGTGACTATAGTGACATATTATAAATGCTATAAATTATTTTTCATAATTAAGAACCGGCGAAAAATGAGTGTCTTCCAAAACAATGGTTAGACACCAAGATGCTGTGTGTGGAAGTGACTCAGACGGACGCATCTAGGCGCACATATAAAATATAGAAACCCGAGGTAGATGAAAATGGGAATGACATTTGTACAGGAGCTTCCTGATCCAATTGAGTTTAAGAAGGAATATCCTTTGACAGATGAACTTAAAGATTTAAAGATAGAGAGAGATAAGGAAATTGCCGATGTCCTGATGGGCAAAAGTGACAAGTTTTTAGTTATTATTGGACCTTGTAGTGCAGATAGAGAGGATGCAGTTCTTGATTATGTTTCAAGGCTTGCAAAGGTTAACGATAAGGTTAAGGACAGACTTGTTATTATTCCTCGTATTTACACTAATAAGCCAAGAACTACAGGTGAAGGCTATAAGGGTATTGCATCACAGCCAAATCCTGAAAAGGAGCCTAATCTTTTAGAGGGCGTTATTGCAGTAAGAAATCTTCATATTAATGCAATGAAGGAATCGGGACTTACAGCAGCAGATGAAATGCTTTATCCTGAGAATTACCCATATCTTTCAGATATTCTTTCATATATTGCAATTGGTGCGAGGTCTGTTGAAGATCAGCAGCATCGTCTTACAACAAGCGGTTTTGATGTAGCGGCAGGTATGAAAAATCCAACATCGGGTGATTTGACTGTAATGCTTAATTCAGTATATGCGGCACAGCAGTCGCACACATTTACATATAGAGGATGGGAAGTGAATACAACAGGTAATCCTCTTGCACATACTGTTTTAAGAGGTAGTGTAAATGCATATGGAAGAAGCTTTTCAAACTACCATTATGAAGATTTATCGAGATTATATGATTTGTACATGGAAAGAAATCTTGTAAATCCGGCAGCAGTTATTGATTCAAATCATAATAACTCTGGAAAGCAGTACAAGGAACAGGTTCGTATAGTTGGTGAGGTGCTTCATTCGAGAAGACATAGTGACAATATCAGAAGTCTTGTTAAAGGTGTCATGGTAGAGAGCTATATCGAAGAGGGATGTCAGAAAATAGGTGAAGGAATATATGGTAAATCTATAACTGACCCTTGTCTTGGATGGGATGATACCGAAAAGCTTATTTATTATATTGCTGAAAACTGTTAAATATTGTATTTTTTGTATTTTAAGATTATAATAGTAGTAGCAGTATTTTGTTTTGATTTTGAAAGGAGCTGATTATTATGAATATTTCTCCAGTGAGTAACGTTTCATATGGTCAGATAGCTAGTGGAAACAGACTTACTAGTGCGGCTGTTTCACCTGCAGATTTAAAGATTTCAGAGAAGATGCAGTCTCAGACTAATGGACTTAGTCAGGGAGCTAATAATATTAAAGACGGTATATCTGCGCTGAATATTTCAGATGGTGCATTAGGCATCATTACAGATAGCCTTCAGAGAGTTCACGAGCTTTCGATTAAGGCTTCAAGTGGTCTTATGTCCAGTAGTGATAAAAAGGCTATTCAGAATGAGATTTCAGGATTATTTGATAATATAAATCAGATTGCCGGCAATACTCAGTTTAATGAGAAGAAGCTTATTAATGGCGGTGGCGGTATAGACATTGCATCAAATCCTGACGGCTCAGGTTCATCAATTAATAATGTTAATTCTACAATAAAGGCATTAGGCCTTGAAGGCTACAGTGTTGAGGGTAACTTTGATATTTCAAGAGTAACAGATGCGCTCTCTATTGTATCATCTCAGAGAAGTAAAATAGGAGCGGAAACTAACGGTTTAGAGTATGCCTATAATGTTAATAATAATTCTGCTGAGAATGTGCTTAGTGCCAAGTCTCAGATAGCAGACCTTGATATACCAAAAGCTATCTCAGATCAGAAAAAGCAGGAGCTTCTTGATACATTCCAGATTATGATGCAGAAAAGAATGCAGGAAGATGAAGCAAATAAGAGTGCTAGATTTTTTACAGGAATGTAATAGGAGATTTTATTTAAAATAATTAGAGTATAATGATAGTAAAACGAAAAAGTCACAGTTATATAACCGTGACTTTTTCTGTATAAAAATATAACAGACCAATAATATTAGGAGAAACCATTATGAATTGTAACAGCTACTCAAAATTGAATTGTATTAAGAAAATAATTTCAGTTTCGTTGTGTGCCGCGATTGTTTTAGTGTCACCTTTCAAAAGTGTCTTAGCTAATACTGGCTATTCAGATGAAAGAATAGTCATAGATTCGCACGATGCAGACACAGGTGCATTTACTGAAAATGAAGTCATAGAAATAATATGCGACGTTTCAGAAGCTAGTGAAAAATACGCAGCCGAGTCAGCGACTGTATCAATAACAGCAGTAAAAGGCTATGAGGAAGGTGCGTATGTTAAGTGGACACCTGTAGATGGAGCTGACGGATATGTAGTGTACTGTTCAAATGATAGTTCTTCATTTACTAAAGCTATTGATGATATGCTGATTCGTAATTACGGTTCATATTACAGAGCTGATGAGGTGGGGCTTCCAGCTGGAGATTACTATTTTAAAATAGATGCTGTAAAGGTTAATTCTGAAACAAAGGAACAGACTGTTATTGCATCTGCAATTTCTGAAAAGGCTTCGGTTATAAAGTACGACCGTTCCGGCTATGCATTTATTGAAAAGGATGGTAGTCCGTATATGAATGGTTCTGTTGGTGCATACAACGCAGATGGAACACTAAAGGATGATGCCGTTATTATTTATATTTCTGAGTGGAATAAAAATGATGTTAAGGTAAAAATAAAAAATGGTACAGAAAGCTATAGGGAATGTACAGGTATTTTAAATATATTATCAACGATTGGTTCGGGATATGAAACAAGACCTATAGACATACGTGTTATTGGATGCTTAACAGACCCTGATGGAATAGATTCATCAAGCTCAGGTGATTTAACAATTGCCAATAAGTCAAAGGGTACTCCTATTACGCTTGAAGGAATTGGCGACGATGCTACATTTAATGGTTTTGGTATTGTACTCACTAAGTGTAACAATGTTGAAGTAAGAAATATGGCTGTTATTAACTGTAACAGTAAAGAGGGAGACAATTTCTCGATTAATAATACGGTAAGTAATGTCTGGATGCATAACAATGATTCGTTTTACGGAGAGCCAGGCGGTGATTCAGACCAGAAAAAGGGTGATGGTGCAATGGACTGTAAAAGAGCGGACTTTGTGACACTATCATACAATCATTTTTTCGATAATGGAAAATGTAATCTTCTGTCTGTCAGCTCTGATGATAAAGGTCACTATATAACATATCATCATAACTGGTATGACCACAGCGATTCGCGTCATCCAAGAGCAAGATATTACAGCGTTCATACATACAATAATTATTTTGACCATAATGGTGGATATGCAATGGCAGCAACTCTTGGTGCGTCTATTTTTGCTGAAAATAATTATTTTGAAAATGTAAACAGACCGTTCCTTATTGCATCACAGGGACATGATATTGAGAGTGGTGATAAAACAGACAGTTCAACTGTTACAAGTACATTATCTAAAGAATCTGGCGGTTTCATAAAGGAGTATGGAAATGTTTTTGTTAATTCTGGTTCAAAATATAATCCATATGATCCGGTTGAATGTCCATATGATTTTGATGCATATAAAGCATCATCAAAAGACGAAAAAGTACCTGATACAGTTAAGGTAAATCACATACAGGATGAGTCAGATAAGTATTCGTACTATACAAATTATGGTGTTACGGATGTCAGAACATATAATAATTTTGACACAGAAGGTTTATTCTATGCATATACACCTGACCCTGCAGAAAATGTTCCAGAAATAGTTAAGGCTCATGCAGGACGAGTTGACGGAGGCGATTTTAAATATACACTTGGTGCAAGTGCCGATGATAGTGGAATCGTTCAGGATTTAAAGAACAAGCTTCTTGCATATAAGACTTCCTTAGTAACTATCGGAGGAATTGAGAAAACAGATGAAATAAAATATTATACTGTAACCTTTGATTTTAATGGTGGTGAAAATAATGCACATGCAACATCTACAAAGTCAACAGTATTATCTGGTAAAAAGGTATCAAAGCCATCAGTAGTACCAGTAAAGGAAGGTTATTCCTTTGTCAGATGGAATGATGAAGAAGGTGTTCCATATGATTTTGATGCGCCTGTACACTCGGATATTAAACTAATAGCTGAGTGGAGCGAAATTACAGATATTAGTGATACAGATAAATCATTAAAGCTTGACATGAAGGATGTGCCGGTAAAGGATAAGTATGATTATACATTTACAAAGCATGGCTTTACAGTTATGGCAACACAGAATTATCCTGTTTCTGTTTCGTCTAGTGACAAAGTAGTTGAAGGTAATAGATACACACATAAGCTGTCGCTTGGTGGAACAGGAGATATAGGTGAAGGCTATAGAGCAATTAAATTCACTATATCGAAAAAGTCAAAGCTTATAGTGGTAGCTGAATCTGCGAGCGCAACATTGCAAAGTAACCGTCCGTTAGTTGTTACAGATAAAAATAACGAGATTGTTCTTAAGAATTTTACTCCGGATGATTATGCGCCAGGAAGATTCACTGAGGAGCTTGAAGCCGGAACATGGTATTTGTACTCTAGAAATTCATCTGTAAATATATATTACATTGAAATCAATGACTCTATATCTGGAGGAACAGATAATCCAAATCCAGAGCTTCCTAAAGAAGTAGATGTTAATGCGATTGATAATGCAGATGGTTCGAAAACAATTGGATTAACAGAAGGACTCATAAAGGATAAAGCATATGGTTCAAAAGATGCGGTAGTTTTCACAGTTATGGAAAATATGCCATATAGTACTGTTGAAGCTGTAGCATATGGCGATAAGGTTTATCCTGGTTTTGTTCAGGGTACAACAAATACATCAATAAAAAATAATATTCCAACATCAGGAGCAGTACTTGTTATTAATACAGGGGATATTAAGAGTGGAGTTGTAAAAATAATTCTTAAATCACCATATACATCAAGTGCAAAGAAAATATACGCAGTACGAACAGCTCCAACATATGCTGTTGTAGAAGAGAAAAATTTCACAACAAAGGATAACTATTGCTTTAATATTGATGTAGAAAAAAATTGTCAGTATATGTTGTATGGTTCAGGAACAAAGCCATTTATAGCAGATATTACATATACTTATTCTGATAAAGATGCATCAGGTGAAAATCCTGGAGTAACACCGGAACCAACACCAGGCGAAGAACCTGGACAGGAGAAAGAGCCAGAAATTAAAACACCTTTTGTTGCGGTATTTGAAGCCACAGGGTCTTGTGAATATGTGACAGAGTATGATGGCATTAAAAAAGAGCCTAAAATGCTTGTAACTGATGCATCAGGAAATGAGCTTATTTTAGGTAGTGACTATACAGTTAAATATGCAAATAATATAAAAGCAACAGAGGGACTTGCAAAGAAAGCAACAGTCACAATCAGTGGTAAAGGTCTTTACAAAGGAAACAAAGTACTGACGTTTGATATTGAAAAGAAGGACATAGAGGCTTCAGATATTATTTCAGGATATGTAGAGGCAAAGCCACATACAAATGTTAAACCTGTGTTAGCATATAATGGAGTTATATTAAAGACTACAGACTATAATATTTCTGATAATGCAGGAAAACTGCCAGAGAATATTGTGAGTGGACAAGCTTACAGCTACACAGTTACAGGAAATGGAAACTTCAAGGGAAGTAAAAAATTAGAATGTAATATAGTTGAAAGTATCGAAGCAAAGAAGTTTGTAATAGTTCAGAAGAAAAATAGCTTCACATATAATGCCGCTTCACTGTTTAATGATATTATAACTTCATTTGAAGTATTTGATGCGACTGACAAATCAAAATCAGCACCTCTTACTTTGGGAAGAGATTTTATAATAAGTATTTCTGATGGAGTTAATGAAGAAAATGCTACAAGTGTTGGTAAGTATTCAGTAGCGGTTGTTGGAATTGGCGAATATACTGGTGCTGCAGCAAAAAGTGTGAATGTTACACAAAACAAATTAAATACCTTTGAGGTTAGCGATATTGCGGCTAAGAAGTACTTAGCAGCAGGTGTTACAATTTCTGAAAACGAGATTGAAGTAAAAGATACAGTGAATAATGTAGTATTAAAGCAAGGTGTAGACTACGTTATTTCATATGCTAATAATAAGGCTTCATCAGATACAGCAAACGGGAAGCTTGCAAAGGCTAAAATTTCCTTTGTCGGAAATTATAAAGGATGTAAGTCTGTATCGAAAGATTTCGTAATAGAAAAAGCTGATATTAATGAAGTAGATTTATATGCGACGGATATGATTTATACAAAGCCAGGCATATATAAAGCCGCATTATTTGCACAGCTTGATAATGTAAAGCTTGCATCAAATGAATATGCAGTTTCATATTACCTTGAGTATGATGAAAATGACCTATCAAAATGTAAGCCAATGGATGCAAAAAATAAGTTAGAGCTTGCTGGTGACGAAACAGAAAAAGAAGTAATAGCTGTAATTACAAGTAAAAATAAAAATGTTTCAGAAGGAACTAAAGCGGTAAGCTTTAAGGTGAAAAAGCAGACTCAGGATATGCTTGATTTGTCAAAACTAAAGGTAACTATTTATGATAAAAATATATCAGCTCAAAAGGGTGTTAGTTATGTAGAGTATGCTGGAGCACCGATATGTCTTGAAGATATGTCTGACTATTCAGAAATTAACAATAAAGACACAAATTCAAGATATTATATAGACATTAAGATACAGAAGAAGAATAAGGATACAGGAAAGAGTGAATGGGTATCAGTTAATAAAGCTGATTTAAGCTTTAAAAATATAAATAATTTAATGCCAGGTCAGATGAACGCGGTAATTTCAGCAGAGTCAGACCTGTATGCAGGTGCAAAGGTTTGTAACATAAAAATACAGCCAAAGCAGATGTCGACATTTAATTAAGCAAAGGAGCACACATGAAGAAAAATTTATATTGGATAATGATTCCACTGTATTTTGCAATAATTATTGCGGTTTTATTTTTAAACGGAATATTTGGCGGAGCAGAGCTTTTAAGTGCAAACATGTTGATTAATATTTGCTTTTTATTTGTTATAGGTATTCTAATACTTATGTCATGTGCGTCACTAAGACGCTTGATGCTTGCAACAGATGAGCTTATCTCGTTTGCAGCTCATGCAGAGGTGGAATCACATAAGGCTGATGGTCCGCTTTATGAATATTACGAAAAACAGAATTCTATATTTATTACGAAAGAGCTTAAGGAAGCATTTTCAAGATATAAGAAATCAGTTGAAAAAGGTATTTCGTCACGCAGAGATATTTCAGAATTTATTAATATTTCCACAATGGACAGAATAGGACAGGCTCAGTTTAATTCAGCCCTCTCTGGAATATTTACTGGTCTTGGAATTTTAGGAACATTCCTCGGATTGTCATTTGGAATGATGAGCTTTAGCGGGGATGATATTTATACAATCTCAGACAATGTTGGACCACTTTTAGGAGGTATGAAGGTAGCGTTCCATACTTCAGTCTATGGTATGGTTCTCTCACTTGTCTTTACAATGATTTACAGAAGCATGCTTTCACATGTTTATGCGAGTCTTGAGCATTTTCAAAATATATTTAGAGAATGCGTAGCTCCATATAATCAGGAGGACCCACAAAAGGTATTACTTTATTATCAGTCTCAGATGCTTAGCACTATAGAAAATATGAATGCTTTACTTGAAGGAAGTGCCAGAAACCAGATAGCAGCAGTAAATGAGATGATGAATAATTTCACAAATGAGGTTTCTAAAAATGTTTCGGTTGATTTCAGAAATATTGCACTCGCACTAGAGAGCACAATCAGTAATCAGGCTGTATTTAATAATAATATACAGGCTCTTAGTGAGGAAACAAGACAGCTTATGGAGAGCTGTCAGATGCTTAAGTCTTCGCTTGACAAATCATATGAAAGGGACGAAGTGCTTCGTAAGAAAATCACTGAATCATGTAACAGATTATCTGCAGAAGTTTATACATTAAATCAAATGGTAGATAAGGAGTAGCCTATGAATGATAGAAATACTTCCTATTGGAACGGCGAGCAGGTTAGCTACTGGCAGTCCTATTCAGATATGATGGCTGCACTGCTCATTATATTTATATTAATAATTGCCATCACAATGGCTATATACAAACAGAAAAATATTGAACTCGAGGACGCAACCGTAAGTCTTAAGATGACAAGAGATGCTCTGATTGACTCAAGAAATGATTTGGATAGTGCTAACGAACATGTGGCTCTTACTCAGGAAGAGCTTGCTGATGCATATTCACAGCTTGAGGCAGCGCAGCGTGAAATAGATTCGCAGAAGGCTCAGCTGGAGGTTACGAGAGCACAGCTTGATGCTGCAAAGGTTGAAATAGATAATGCTAATGAGGAATTAAGGCTTACAAAAAGTGAACTCAAAGATATTGTTGGTATCAGAACTGATATTATCGGACAGCTTCAGACGAAGTTTAATAATTCGCAGATGAAGGTCGACCCGCAGACTGGTTCGATTGTTTTCTCCTCAGACGTTCTTTTCAAGAAGGGAAGCGCTGTATTATCTGATGAGTGTAAGAGTCTGTTAAAAGAGGTTATTCCAACATATCTTGGCGTACTTATGAAGGACGAATTCAGCAAATATGTTGCAGAAATAATTATTGAAGGTCATACAGATACTGAAGGTGGATACGAATATAATATGGATCTTTCGCACAAGCGCGCCAATGCTGTTGCAATGTACTGTCTTAATGAATCAAATGGTCTTAATCCAAAGCAAATAGAGCAGTTAAGACATGTTATGACTGTTAATGGACGTTCATATATGGACCCGGTTTATAATGAGGGTAGCACAGAAATAAATATGAATGCTTCAAGACGTGTTGAAATTAAATTCCGCCTTAAGGAAGATGAAATGATACAGAAAATTGAAGAAGTATTAGAAAAAGGTGAACAGTAAGTAAAATTAGGGGGCTTGATAAGCCCCCTAAGTCGTTTTATAAATCAAGTCCTTCAATAGTTTTTTTCAGTATTTCAGCAGATTTTAAAAGCTTTTCAACCTCGTCATCATTTAGCTGAATCGGTACACGCGCTTCGACTCCCTCACTTCCTACGACACAAGGCATTGAAAGCACAACATCTTCTATTCCGTATTCACCATGCATTGCGATAGATACAGGTAAAATAGCATGCTCATCACGAACTATAACCTCACATATTCTTTTAACAGCCATAGCAACACCATAGTATGTGGCATGCTTTCTTTGAATAATGTCATAAGCACTATTTTTTACCTTTTGTGCTATTTCATCCTCTGCTTCCTTGTGTTTATAATGACCTCTCATTTCACAGAATTTGTCTAACGGGATTCCAGATACATTTGCAGAACTAAAGGCCGCAATTTCACTGTCTCCGTGTTCGCCAATAATAAAAGCATGAATACTTTTGCTATCAACACTTAAATGCTTACTTAACTGATATTTAAGTCGACCTGTATCAAGTACAGTTCCAGAGCCTATAACATGATTTTCTGGCAGTCCAGAAAGCTTTTGTGCAACCTTAGTTAAAATATCAACAGGGTTTGCAACAATAAGTAAAATTCCATCGAAGCCATGATTTTTAATTTCTGGAATAATACTTTTAAAAATAGAAACATTTTTATTTACAAGGTCAAGTCTTGATTCACCTGGCTGTTGATTTGCACCGGCTGTAACTATAACAATACCTGCATCTTTTACATCTTCATATGTACCAGCATATATATGCATCTGTTTAGCAAATGGAATACCATGACTTATATCCATTGCTTCACCTTCTGCCTTTTCATGATTTGCATCAATCATAGCAATTTCAGTGAATAATCCGCTTTGCATAAGGGCAAATACTGATGCAGAACCGACAAATCCGCAACCAACCATAACTGCTTTTTGTATATTCATATAAACCTCCTTTTCAGCTTCTCATGCATTGGCAATCAATAAGCTTTTTCTATTCTCTTACATGTGAGCATGACGAGTATGTATAATCTATTATCACATTTTAGCATATAAAAATGTTGAAATAATGTCGTATTTGTGAAAAGAAGAATAAAACTTATACAAAAAGTGACTTAGAAAAGCTAGAAAGACAGCTTAATCTCATATGTTGCTAAAAAATGATAGTAGTGATAAAATATAGAGGATTATAGCTTATTTTTAATGTATAGGTGAGTATATATCAACAAATAGTTCAAACTGGCTTGTTGAAGATACATAATTAAAGGAGAGAATGGTCATGACAGAAGAAATGGAAATAGACTTAAAGGACTTACTATATAGAATCCTTAAGAGTTGGAGAATGATAGTTGCATATTGTATTATTTTTGCAATTGTTGCTAATATTGCATCAATGGGACTTGCATTCTTAAAAATCAGAAAAAATAAAAACGAGCTGCGTAGTCAGGCGAAAGAGCTTTTAAAGCTTCGAGAAGAGTTATCAGACAGAGAGCTTGCTCAGGTAAATGAGGTATATGATAACTACGTAAGAATCAGAGATACAAATGAATATATCGAAGAGTACAATGAGAATTCTATCATTATGCGTATTGAGGCTAATAAGGTTCCTACAATGACTCTTCGTTATAATATTGATACTCATTATAAGGTAGAATATCCTGTTATTACTGAAAAGGATTATACAGGAGAGCTGATGACAGAGTTTTGTTCTATTTTTAATTCTGATGAGAACATTGAACAGATAGCAAAGGCTTTTTCAGAAGATGTTAAGATAGAGTATATGAGAGAATTACTCGGTATTTATGGCGTTTCTGGCAGCATATTTGAGGTCCATATTATTGCTCCTGATAAGCATCAGTGTGAACAGATGGCAGAGGTTATTAATACACTTCTTATTGATAAAAAGGCAGAAATAGGAAATAAATACGGAAAATATGATTTCGAAGAAATAGGAACGACCTACAGAGAAGAAGTAAGAAATGATATATTAGAAACTCAGCAGGACAGATATGCAAAGAGTGATAGCCTGAATGAGCGTTTATCAACTCTTGGTTCGACTCTTAATGCTAATCAGAGACCATATTATGTAGCGCTTTTAGAGTATGAAATTGCAAAAGAGCAGAAACAGCATATGGCCGCTAAAAAGAGAGAAATGCTTGGAAAAGAAGCTGCCGTAAAAGAGAAGAAGCAATATACATCAGAGGTATATGAAGAAAACGATATACAGGCAGCTGAAGATATGATTACTGAAGAGGAGCTTCTTGATAAAGATAAGATTCGTCCAATTAGCATTAAATTTATCATTATTGGATTTGTTCTTGGTGGAGTTATTGCCTGTGCAGTTGTATGCTGTGGATATTTATTTGTGCCGGTTATAAGAACGGCAGATACAATGAGCAGTGCATTTTCAGTATCAGTAATCGAAAATATCTGGGTTAAGGATGATAAGAAGAAATCATTCTCAGCTATAGATGATTTCATTGATAATCTTTTCTATGGAAAAGCATTAAAGGTAAATGCTGAAGATAAGATATTACTTGCTTCAGAAGTGATTAAGATTGCATCTGACAAGGCTGGATATAAGAAGCTTCATGTTACTGGTGCGTCAGATAAATCAGCAGATATAGCTGAAAAGATTTCAAAGGGAATAAGTGGTGTAACTGTAACGACTGGCTCACTTGTTTCAGAGGATGTTAAGTCTCTTCGTGAAATGGCAGAATCAGATGCTGTTGTACTTGTAGAGTCTGTAGAACAGTCGAGAATTGATGATATTGTTAAAGAAATTGAACTTATTAAAGGCTCAAA
Organism: Lachnospiraceae bacterium; assembly: GCA_045627905.1. Lineage (GTDB taxonomy): Bacteria > Bacillota > Clostridia > Lachnospirales > Lachnospiraceae > UBA2868. Next base: position 29,011 of record JAZQOO010000031.1, read on the forward strand.
AGCAGAAATAATCGGTTCGGTTGTCGTTAATAGATATTAAAATTGATATATTTTTAAGCGTAAACATTTATTAAACCTTGATTTGTCGCACTTTATTGTGATAAAATAACAAAGGCAATGATGCCTGATGTTGGAGTAATCTGACATCAGGTATTTTTCTTTTATTTAATTAACGGTATAAATCAAAATAATAAGGTTTATAACCAAAAGGAGGAAATTATGAAAAAGGTTGTAGCGCTTCTTTTAACAGGAGCAATGGCGCTTTCACTTGTAGCATGTGGTGGTTCAGCAAGTGGTAGTGCAGATGCTGCATCTACAGCATCATCAGATTCAAAGACAGTTGTAATCGGTGTTTACGAGCCACAGAGTGGTGACAACGGTGCAGGTGGTAAGCAGGAAATTCTTGGTATGCAGTATGCTAATTCTAAGACTCCTACAGTTACAGTTAACGGTGAAGAGTACAATGTAGAGCTTAAGATTGTTGATAACGAGTCATCAACAGATAAGGCTGTATCAGCTGCTACAGAGCTTATTTCAGCAGGTAGTGCAGTAGTTCTTGGTTCTTATGGTTCAGGTGTTTCAATCGCTGCATCTGATACATTCGCTGAGGCTGGTCTTGCAGCTATCGGTGTTACATGTACTAACCCACAGGTTACAGAAGGTAACGATCACTATTTCAGAATTTGTTTCCTTGATCCATTCCAGGGAACAGTTCAGGCTAACTTCGCTCATGACGAGTTAGGTGCTTCAACAGTTTACTGTTTAGGTCAGCTTGGTAACGACTACGATCAGGGTCTTATCAACTACTTCAAGCAGGCTGCAGAAGCTCTTGGTATGACAGTTATCACAGAGTCATTCCCAGAGAACAACTCAGACTTCACATCATACCTTACAAATGCTAAGAACCAGGGTGCAGAAGCTATTTTTGCTCCTACATCAATCAGCTATGCTCAGCTTATTATCGAGCAGGCTTCATCACAGGGTATCGAGATTCCTTTACTTGCTCCAGATACATGGGATTCAAACGTTAATATCGATGCAGCACAGGGAACAAACCTTGACATCTATGTTTCAACATTCTATGCAGAAGGTGGAGACGCTGATTTCGAAGCTGGATTCAAGGAGTACTTAAATGCTAACTCAGAAGCTTTAACAAACAACGGTGGTAACGATATGATTGCTGCTGTTTCAGTTATGGGTTATGACGCATACTACACAGCTTTAGCTGCTATCGAAGCTGCAGGTAGTGTTGACAAGGCTGACATTAAGGCTGCACTTCCTTCAGTATCATACACAGGTGTATCAGGTGCTATTTCATTTGATGCTACAGGTGATGCTGTAAGAGATACTGCATTCATTAAGAAGGCAAATACAGAAACTGCTGCATGGGATTTCATTGCTGCCCAGAAAGTACAGTAATTATTTAAAACTATTGTATCCCGGGGGACACTCTCCCGGGATATTTCTTTAGATATATTTATTTTACTAGACAAGCATTTATATGATACTTTTGACCCTAATATCACTTTTGTGGTAAAATAAAAATGTTTTTCTATGAAAATAAAAATAAAGTAAAACAAAAGAGGTAGTATATGACACAGTTTATTCAGAACAACCTGCCATACCTTTTGAGTGGTATTTCCGTTGGTGGTCAGTATGCACTTATTGCCATCGGATATACAATGGTATACGGCATATTAAGACTCATTAACTTTGCACATGGTGATGTATTTATGATGGCCGGACTTGTAATGGTATATGCAACTGCAAGCCTTCCATTTTACATTGCGATTCCAATCGTAATAGTAGCAACCGTGATTCTAGGTTTTGTAATTGAGCGTGTAGCTTATAAGCCACTTCGTTCAGCACCAAGAATGTCAGTAATGATTTCTGCTATTGGTGTAAGTTATTTATTACAGAACTGTGCACTTTATTTTACAGGAGGTCTTCCACAGACATATCCTGCAATTCCATTTATTTCACAGTCAGTTAATATATTTGGAGCTACAACAAAGTGGGTTACTATAATAACACCTGTTTTTGTATTTGCTCTTGTATTTGCGCTCGTTACACTGATTAATAAGACAAAGATTGGTATGGCGATGAGAGCTGTATCAAAGGATTTCGAAACAAGTGCATTAATGGGTATTAAAATAAATAATGTTATTTCAGCAACATTTATTATCGGATGTTTTCTTGCAGCAGTTGGTTCACTTCTTTACTTTACTAACTATGCATCAGTTCTTCCAACATCAGGCGCAATGCCTGGACTTAAGGCATTCGTTGCAGCTGTATTTGGTGGAATTGGTTCGATACCGGGTGCTGTTATAGGTGCATTTATTATTGGTATTTGTGAAAACATCATCAAGGGAATGGGACTTACAACATTCTCAGATGCATTCACATTTGTGTTACTTATAGTTATTTTACTTGTTAAACCTACAGGTATTTTTGGCGAAAAATCAACAGATAAGGTATGAGGTGAAGGTAATGAACGCAGTAGTAAAAAAGAAATTAAATTCAGACAAAGTTATCACTGCAGCATTGCTTGTCGTGTTGTATATCGTATTATTTGTTCTTGATAATTTTGTCCCAGCTTCAGTTACATGGGCGTCAATGCTCATGGCAGTTCTTAAAAAGGGTGTTATTTACGCACTTTTATGTGTATCAATGAACCTGTTAAATGGTTTTACAGGTTTGTTTTCACTAGGTCAGGCAGGGTTTATGCTTATAGGTGCATATGCTTATGCGATTTTTATGATTCCAGGGAAGGATCATGCTTCTGTATATCAGTATTTTGATGGTGGTATTGTTAAGTTTTCCTTTGCTGAAATAATCTCAGCAGCGGTTGGACCTGAGATTGGAGCATGTATTGGAGCAATCATTGGAATTATTATAGCAGGTGCATTTGCAGCTATTTTTGCAGCACTTATTGGTATACCAGTTCTCAGACTTAAGTCAGACTATCTTGCAATTGCAACTCTTGGTTTTGCAGAAATAATAAGAGCAATTTTCCAGTGGGATGGACTCGGTGTTGTTACGAACGGTTCTAATCTTCTTAGAAAGTACATAACATTTTCTGACATGAAGCTTACACTTGGAGGTACAACATATAAGTTTAGTCTTATATTTGTATTTGCTGTTGTTACAGTATCAATTGGAATAATTGTAATGCTTATTAATTCGTCATATGGAAGAGCATTTAAGTCTATCAGAGATGATGAAATAGCAGCCGAGGCAATGGGAATTAATTTATTTAAGCATAAGATGATGTCATTTATTATTTCAAGCTTTTTTGCTGGTGTAGGTGGTGCGTTACTTGCGATGTTCCAGACTACAATTCAGGCATCGGCGTTTAAAACAGCTATGACCTATGAAATTCTTCTTATGGTTGTTATTGGTGGAATAGGCTCTGTCAGTGGTAGCTGTATTGCGGCTTTCCTTTATATTGCATGTTCAGAGTGGTGGTTAAGATTTTTAGATAGTGGTTCACTACCATTCGTAAATGTTTCTGTTCCATTTTTCAGAGATGGTTTCAGAAAGGTTGTATTTTCAGTTGTAATCATGATAATTGTTTTATTCTTCTCAACGGGTATTATGGGAGATAAAGAATTATCATTTACAGGAATTATTAATAAATTTAAGAAAAATAATGAGAAGGAGGGCAAATAAATGAGTGAGAAAAACATTGTCCTTCATGTAGAAAATGTCACAATGCAGTTTGGCGGTGTTGTTGCTGTAAATAACTTGTCACTTGACGTTCCGGAAAACGAAATTATTGCATTAATCGGACCTAATGGTGCAGGAAAAACAACGGCTTTTAACTGTATAACAGGTGTTTATGAGCCTACGAATGGAATTGTAGATTTTATGGGAAAACCAATGATTTCTACTACTCCAGCAGGTAAGATGATTAAAAACTACAAGGGTCAGAATAAGGAGCTTTACACTGATAAGCAGAGACTTACGCCATCTCCTGACAAAATTACGGAGTTAGGTATTGCCAGAACATTCCAGAATATCAGACTTTTTAAATCAATGACTGTATTTGAAAATGTTTTGATTGCAAAGCATATGAGAGCAAATCATAACCTTTTCTCAGCAACCTTTGGTTTTAGCAAGGCTGAAGAAGAGCGCATGAGAGCTGAAACTCTTGAACTTTTAAAGGAACAGGGGCTTGATGAATATAAGGATGAAATAGCAGTAAGTCTTCCTTACGGTTTACAGAGAAGACTTGAAATAGCAAGAGCGCTTGCTACAAATCCAAAGCTACTCCTTTTAGATGAGCCTGCGGCTGGTATGAATCCTCAGGAAACACAGGAGCTTGCTGATTTTATTAAGGAAATCAGAGATAAATATAAGCTGACTATTTTCTTAATAGAGCATCACATGGATCTCGTTATGCAGATTTCTGATTACATTTATGTAATTGATTTTGGTAGTGAAATTGCCAGAGGCGTGCCTGCAGAAATTCAGAGCAATCCAAAAGTAATTAAGGCATATTTGGGGGTAGATGAAGAAGATGGTTGAAGTAGATAAGCTTGTAGTAAATTATGGCGGAATTGAAGCGGTAAAAGAGATTTCGTTTAAAGTTGAGGACAGATCAATTGTGACGCTTATTGGCAGTAATGGTGCAGGAAAGAGTACAACACTTCGTGCCATATCCGGACTTGTAAAGCCAACAAGTGGACGCATTCACATTCAGGGTGATGATATAACAGGTCTGTCACCTGACCGTATAGTTTCAAAAGGAATTACACTTGTTCCAGAAGGAAGAAGAGTGTTTGCAGACCTTACGGTTTTAGAAAATCTTAAGATAGGTGCATACTTAAGAAATGATGGCGAAATAAATGACGATATTAACTGGGTTTATGATTTATTTCCAAGACTTAAGGAAAGAAACTGGCAGGCAGCAGGAACATTATCGGGTGGTGAACAGCAGATGCTTGCCGTTGGTCGTGCTCTAATGAGCCGTCCTAAGATGATTATGATGGATGAGCCATCACTTGGACTCGCACCTGTTATCGTTAAAGGAATATTCGACATCATTAAAGAGATAAATAATCAGGGAGTAACCGTTCTTCTTATTGAACAGAATGCAAATATGGCATTAAAAATAGCTGATGATGCATATGTTCTTGAAACAGGAAGAATTACAATGAGTGGAAAAGGAAAAGAGCTTCTTAAGAACGATGACATTAAGAAGGCGTACCTTGGTGGAAGTGTGTAATATGAAATGTTCAGTAGTAGTACCATGCTATAACGAAGAAGGAAATATTGAAGAGCTCACGAGACAATTTGTTCCAGTTAAAGAAAAATTTGATGAAAATGAATTTGAGCTTATATTAGTAGATAACGGTTCTAAAGATTCTACGGGTTCAAAAATAGAGGAGCAGTCTGCAAAATATAACTGGATTAAGAAGGTTACTGTTGAAGTAAATAAAGGTTATGGCTTTGGCGTATATAGTGGATTAAAGGCTGCAGCTGGTGAGTATTTATGCTGGATTCACGCTGATTTACAGTTTTCACCGGATTATATCATCAAGGAATATAATATGATTCCTAACGGAGACGAAGGTAAAAAAATATTTATCAGAGGATTAAGAAAAAAACGTCCGCTTTCTGATACTTTTTTTACACTTTGCATGAGTGCATTTGAGACATTGTATCTTGGGACAGCATTATTTGATATAAATGGACAGCCAACAATTATGCACAGAAGTCTCTTTGATAATACAGAAGAACCACCATATGATTTTGCTTTTGATTTATTTTACTATTACATGGCCAAGAGAAATAAATACATTATCAAAAGGCTTCCAGTAGTTCAGCACGAAAGAAATGAAGGCGAATCTACATGGAACAATGGCTTCATGGCAAGAGTAAATCTTATAAAAAGAAATATAAGGTTTAGTATTAATCTCAAGAAAAAATATAAGAAATAATATTGAAGAGATATATTTATAATCCTCAAAGATTTTGACAGATACATGAGAAAATATACATATTTGATTATAAATTTCATAGTAATCGTACTGGCAGCAGTTCTGTTTATTGGTAGCTTTAATAAAGGACTCAGCTCGTTTTCAGGTTGTCAGATTAAATCAGTAATAGCTGTTGTACTTATTTCCATAGTCGTTAATTTACTTAAAATGCTACGACTTTATCTGATTATATATGGCAAAAATATGAGTTTTTCAGACCACATTAAGCAATATTCAAAATCAGTTCCGGTCTCATGTATGTTACCGCTTAAATCTGGAGAATTATTTAGAATGTACTGCTATGGGTATAAGCTTAAGGATTATATTAGTGGTATTGTTTATATAATTGTTGACAGATTTTATGATACTCTTGGATTAATTGCAGTGATGCTTCTGACAGGTCTTGTTTTTGGACTAAAGACAAGTATAATTGCATATCTTCTGATGATGTTTCTCATTATTGTAATAGTTATGTATGTTGTGTATCCGGGACTTGCAAAGTACTGGAAGGATTTTCTTTTAAGCTCTGATGCTTCGAAAAGAAAGCTATATATGCTCGCGTTACTTGAACATATAAATAACGTATATGTTAAGGCTAAAGAGGTAAATAGTGGCAGAGGTGCAGTTTTGTTTATTCTGTCAGTTCTCTCGTGGGTTGTTGAATCATCAGGTATTATTTTATTTAGCGCTAGCGCAAATAATAAAAGCTTAATTGATATGACAGATAATTTTTCGGAGAAGATTAATTCATACCTTAATGGAACACTTTTGATAGAGCAGTCGCCGTACGCCACGCAGTATGTGTTTGTAAGTGTGATTGTTATGATAGTAGTGTATTTTTTTTACGAAATAATAAAAATGTCAAAAGTAAAATAAGAGGATAAAATGGGATATATTTTAATTCAGGATGACAGCAGTATAAAGAGTGAAATAATAGCTGATGTTATTGGCGAAAGAGGCTTTCTTGATGTTGTTGTCAAACGTAAAAAACTTGGGGATTATTATTCGGATTTCATCAAAGAGATATGTGGCGATATTACGATAATCCGTATCAAATCATATTTTGAACTTGCTGATTTAGAAAGTAAGCTTGAGAGACGATTTTCTACTGGTACGAAGGTTTTGCACTGCTTTTCTGATTTTATCATATCTGATAGTAAAACCGCGGCATTGACTTTTGAAAAAATCAAATATGTTGACAGTCCATATAAAGTAATGTCAGGCGAAAAATGTGTTGCTGTTTTATTTGAAAACATTAGCTCATACATTGAGTTTGTAGACAATTGTATTCAGCATAAATCGTCAAAGCAGGCGACCAAAGGAATAGAAAAGGAAACTCAGATTCAGGGTGTTATTAACATAGGTGAAATAAGCAATTTCATCCAGTGCATCTCGGGTCAGTTTGATGCAAGATATTTTAATGCTCTTAAAGGAAATGAATATACACTCACCAAAACATCAGATAATAAAGATAAAATAAAGGCAGAGTATAAGTTTTATCATTTGCTTCCAGAAGACATGAAATACTGGTTTGTTGAGCCATTTAACTATACAGAGGAAGATGGAAAGGCAAGCTATACTATGGAACGTCTTCATATGACGGATATAGCTATTAAGTGGGTTCATGGTTCTATTAAAGCGGATGAGCTTAGCCAGATTCTTGACAAGTATTTTTATTTCTTTAGCTGTCGTCATGTAAAACAGATTAGTGATGCACAGTACAAAAGTGTTTCAGACGAGTTATATGTTAATAAGGTGTTAAAGAGGGTTGAAGATTTAAAAGGCCTTAAGGAATTTGAGAAAATTGAAAAACTCTGTAAGCTGACATTTGGTGATGGAATTGACAGTATTGTTAACAGATACCTCGAAATAAAGAAAAGAGTTGAAGCAGGTGTCAAGCAGGAATGTATAAGTGTAATAGGACATGGCGACCCTTGCTTTGCAAATACTATGTACAATAAGTCTACAAAGACTCTCAAGTTTATCGACCCAAAGGGAGCACTTAAGGAGGAAGAACTGTGGACTAATCCATATTACGACATTGCGAAGCTAAGTCACAGTATATGTGGCAGATATGATTTCTTTAACAATGATTTATTTGAGATAACTGTTGATAAGGATTTATCATCAAAGCTTACAATAGATTTTGATAATTCAGAATATGTGAACATTTTCAAATCAAAGGTTGAAGAAAATGGATTTAATTATACATTAGTTCGTTTGTATGAAGCATCCTTGTTTATATCAATGCTGCCGCTTCACATTGATAATCCTCACAAGGTGTTTGGTTTTATTTTAAATGCGGCTAATATTTTAGATGAAATAGAAATAAATGAAAAATAGTCAAATCTCACATCATTAAAAGTGGTGTGAGATTTTTAGATTACCGGCAGGCGATGAAATCGTCGGTAGCCCGTCGGCTTTGAAATTCTTCATTCTTTACAATTTAGTTAATTAAGGATATAATTATTAAGATTATACCATAAGGGAAGTGTTGTCTTAGGATGACGTTTTCTAAATAATTATTTCAGAAAGATTTATAAAAATGAAACGCAGAGATGTATCAGGCAAAGCTCTTGAGGATATAGGAATAGTTGTGCTTCTTGCAGCACTTTTTATTATTTCTATCGTGTGTGCTATTTCAGGAGAAGAGCTATTAAATGAAAATATAATAATGACAGCCATTGTGTTCGTTTCTGTTATTTTGGGAGCGTTCAGAGTATCAAGCTTTGCTGTTATTGTGTCATCCATTCAGACAATTTCATATATAGGCTACAAGGCTTATTCGATGTTTGTACTGAGTAATGAGATTAATTATGCGTCATATTTTTGGATTGTTGTTCCTGGGCTTGCAGTGGCAGGAATGTTATTATTTGTTAAAGGTGTGAACCGACTTCAGAGAGATAATAATATTCTTAGTAATCAGGTAGAAGAGCTGATTATGATTAACCCACTTACAGGTCTGTATAATCTACGAAGCATGTACATGGATATTCAGACGCAGATTTCTTTTGCTGAAAGAAATAACAAAAATATTTGTCTTATGATTTTAAGACCTAGATATAAAAAGGAGCTTAAGGATGTACTTAAGCGTGCACAGTTTGAGGAAGCGGTTGTCAAGCTCTCTAAATACGTGTATGACACTGTACGACTTGAGGATAGGGTTTATTCTCTTGATAATGATGGTACGCTAGGTATTTTGCTTACTTGTAACAGAAATGGCGCAAGACTTGTTGAGAAGCGTTTGCGTGAGAAGATTGATAATCCGGAAGCATTTACAGACATTGCTGAAAAGCCGTTAAGAATGGAGATTCAGCTTGGATGTCTTGAATATAAACAGGAATATAACCGTGATGCTATTTTATTTAAATCACGAGTAGAAGAAGAGGTGGCATACGACTTATGAGATATTTTATTACAGGTGGTGCAGGTTTTATTGGTTCAAATATGGCAGACAGACTTTTATCTGAGCCAGAAAATGAAGTTGTTGTATATGACAGCTTTGTTACAGGAAGAAGAGAGTTTTTAGAGGATGCGTTAAAGAACGACAGATTCACTCTTATAGAGGGAGATACTCTTGATTTAGATAAGATGACAGAGGCTATGAAGGGCTGTGAGTTTGTATTCCATTTTGCAGCAAATGCAGATGTTAGAATGGGCTGTGAGCATCCTAGAAAGGATTTAGAGCAGAATACAATCGCAACATATAATGTTTTAGAGGCTATGCGTGCTAATGGAATTAAGAGAATCGGTTTCTCATCAACAGGTTCTGTATATGGTGAGGCAGAGGTTATTCCAACACCTGAGGATGCACCATTCCCTATTCAGACATCTTTATATGGAGCATCTAAGCTTGCATGTGAGGGCTTACTTGCCGCATATGCTGAAGGCTTTGATTTTCAGGCATACATATTCAGATTCGTTTCGATTTTAGGTGAGAGATATACACATGGACATGTATTTGATTTCTGTAAGAAATTAGCTGATGATCCTACGAAGCTTTATGTTCTTGGAAATGGACATCAGAGAAAATCATATCTTTATGTAAAAGACTGCATGGAAGCTATTTTAACAGTTATCAGAAATGCAAATGAAAAGGTTAATATATTTAATCTTGGAACAGATGAGTACTGTGAAGTAAATGATTCTATCAGATGGATATCAGGTAAGTTAGGTGTTTCACCAGAGCTTTCATATGCCGGTGGAGAGAGAGGCTGGATTGGAGATAATCCATTTATTTATCTTGATACTAAGAAGGTTCGTTCACTTGGATGGGCACCGAAGGCTTCTATTCAGGATGGTGTAGAAAAGACTGTAGAATATTTACAGGCAAATCCTTGGGTATTTGCAGCAAGAGACTAAAAACATAAAGCACATTTTATCACTATGATATTGTCATGAGACAAATAATAAGGGTAGTTTGTTTCATGTTAAATTTTGGGGAATTTAATAAGGGTAATAAATTAGAAAGTTGAGGACGATTAATGATAATCGCTAGAAGCCCACTTAGAATTACGCTTGGTGGTGGTGGAACAGATTTGCCTTCGTACTATGAGGAAAGGGAAGGCTTCCTTATTTCTGCCGCAATCGATAAGTACATTTATATTACTCTTCATAAGACTTTTGAGGAAGAGATTCTTCTTAAGTATTCAAAGTACGAAAAAGTAAAAGAAATAGATGAAATTCAGCATCCTATTATAAGGGAAGCTCTTAAGATGCTGGAAATAAAAGAAAGAAATCTAGAAATCAGCTCTATGGCTGATATCCCAGCCGGTACAGGTCTTGGTTCATCATCTACGTTTACTACTGCGCTTCTTCGTGGTCTTCACTACATGCAGGGTAACATTGTAAGTACACGTACTCTTGCAGAAGAGGCATGTGAGATTGAGATGAACAGACTCAAACAGCCAATTGGAAAACAGGACCAGTATATCGCGGCATATGGTGGAATCACATGCATGAATTTTCATAAGGATGGCTACGTGTGGGTAGATCCTTTAAACATCTCAAGAGAAACCTTTTATAATCTTGAGGATAATCTTATCATGTTCTTTACCGGATTTTCTCGCTCAGCAGGAAGCATATTAAAGGAACAGGATGATAAGAGTAAAAATAAAGATGAGGACATGATGAAGAACCTTGATTTTGTTAAAGATTTAGGTCTTCAGAGTAAGGCTGCATTTGAGAGGGGAGACCTTGATACATTTGCAGACATAATGAATGTTCATTGGGAGCATAAGAAAAAACGTTCTGGTGGAATGAGTAATCCAGTAATTGATGAATGGTATGAGTATGCTCTTAAAAACGGTGCTATGGGTGGAAAGATGATAGGTGCCGGTGGTGGTGGCTTCCTTCTTTTCTATTCAAAGGATAAATCAAGACTTCGTGAAGCGATGAAGACAACTGGAATGAGTGAGGTACGCTTCAGATTTGAAAAAGAGGGCGCTAAGGTTTTATGAGACAGGTAGCGGATGTACAGGCCGTTGTTTTAATGGGCGGTCTTGGAACAAGACTTAAAGAATATACAAAGCAGTGTCCTAAATCACTTGTTGATGTAGCTGGAAAGCCGTTCTTTGAATATTCTCTTGATTTGATGATAAAAGCCGGATTTAAAAAGTTTTTATTTTTAATAGGCTATAAAGCAGAAATGATAGAAGAATACTTCGGTGATGGTTCTAAGTATGGAATAACTATTAATTACTGCTACGATGGAGAGAAGCTGCTTGGTACAGGCGGTGCGGTAAGAAGAGCACTTGATTATATAGAGGATGATTTTTTATTAATGTATGGCGACTCGTTTATGGATATTAATTACGAGGAATGCATATACAGATATTTTAAGGGTAAGGAATCTGGCAAGCATGCTTTGATGACAGTACTTAAAAACAACAATATGTTTGATAAAAGTAATGTCATTATGAAGGATGGAAAAATCACACTATATGATAAAGTTAATATGACTAAGGAAATGGAGTATATTGATTATGGTGTCTGTATGTATGAAAAGGCATTATTTGAAGTATACGAAAAGGATGTCAGGTTTGACTTATCAGAAATCCAGAATAAACTCTCTCTTGAGGGAACAATGGAGGCATGTGAGGTCACAAAGCGTTTTTATGAAATAGGAAATCCTGACTCCTTAAAGGAGTTTAGTGAGTATATTAATCATCGTCTTATAGAAAGCCATCCTGCAGTATTTTTAGACAGAGATGGTGTAATAAATGAGATAGTATTTAACGAGGATGCAGAGCAGATGGATTCCCCGATGAATATATCTCAGTTTAAGCTTCTACCAGATGTTGCTGAGGCAATAAAGCTTTTTAAAGAAATGGGCTATTATGTTTTTCTGGCTACGAATCAGCCAGCAGCTGCAAAAGGAAAAACAAGTCTTGAAAGGCTTTATGACATAAATACATATTTTGTTAATGAAATGAAGCTTGAGGGTGCAGAGATTGATGATGTTTATATGTGCACTCATTACACTAAGAAGCTTGCAATGACTAAAGAAGATTTTCTTATAAAGGAATGTGACTGCAGAAAGCCAAAGCCAGGACTTCTTCTTAAGGCATTTGACAAATATAATATTGATATAGAAAATTCTTATATGATAGGTGATTCTTACACAGATGTTAAATGTGGTAAGGCTGCCGGTGTGAAAACTATTTTTATAGGCGACTATAAATGTGATTCGTGCAAGAGACTATGTGGCGAAAAGCCTGATATGATATGCAAGAATATTTTAGAGGCAGCGAGAAGCCTGCAGAATTTTTCATAAGTAAAACGAACGAATTGGAACGGTTTTATATTATATGGAGGTAACCGGACATGAATACAATGGAGTATATTGATCAGTACATGAAGGAAACGATGGAAATCGTTAACACAGTGGACAGAAAAGAAATCGAGAAGGCAGTTGATATTTTACGTGAGGTAAAAGCAAATGGCGGCCGCTTATTTATTTTAGGTGTAGGTGGAAGTGCAGCTAATGCTTCACATGCAGTAAATGATTTCAGAAAAATAGGCGGCATTGAGACATATGCTCCAACAGATAATGTTTCTGAGCTTACAGCAAGAACAAATGACGAAGGCTGGGAAACAACATTTACAGAATGGTTAAAGATTTCAAAAATAAATGACAAGGATGTAGTAATGGTATTTTCAGTGGGCGGTGGCTCAGAGACAACATCCCTCAATATTGTCAATGCATTAAAGCTTGCAAAGGAAAGAGGGGCAAAAGCTATTTCTATCGTATCAAGAACAGGTGGATATTCGAAGCAGGTTTCTGACGCATGTGTCCTCATCCCAGTAGTAGCAGAAGAACGTATCACTCCACATGCTGAAGGCTGGCAGGGAGTTATCTGGCACTTAATGGTAAATGCTTTGTCATAAGGAGGGACCCACGAAGTGGGAGGATGCCTTATGACGGGAGAAAATTCCAGAGGGATTTTCGACCTGTAGTGATTTTGATAAAGTAGTAAGGAGATACTGATGAAATTAGAGGATTTAAAAATAACACTTTATGCTGATGGCGCAGATATCGAGGGCATGAAGGAAGAATACAAGAAGGGAATTGTTAAAGGCTTCACGACAAATCCAACACTTATGAAAAAAGCTGGTGTTAAAGACTACGTTTCTTTTGCAAAAGAGGCTATAAAAGAAATCCCGGATTTACCTATTTCACTTGAAGTTTTTGCAGATGATTTTGACCAGATGGAGAAGGAAGCAAGGGTTATCGCTTCACTTGGTAAAAATGTATTTGTTAAAATACCAATAACAAACTCAAAGGGTGAATCAAGTATTCCACTTATTGAAAAATTATCAAAGGATGATATCAAGCTTAATGTTACAGCTATTTTTACATTAGAGCAGGTTAAGAATACGGTTGCTGCATTTAAAGATGGAACAGAAAATATTGTTTCAGTATTTGCAGGAAGAATTATGGATGCTGGTGTTGACGCAACAGAAATAATGAAAGAGACTCAGAAGCTCTGTGCTACAAAGCCAGGAACACTTTCACTCTGGGCAAGCTGCAGAGAGGTTTACAATATTATTCAGGCAGACCAGTGTGGAACAGATATCGTTACAGTAACGAACGACTTACTTAAGAAGCTTTCAGGTCTTGGAAAGGATCTTGACCAGTTCTCATTAGAAACTGTACAGATGTTTGTGAGAGATGGTCAGTCACTTGGCTTCAAAATATGTGATTAATAATAGATTATATTAGTTAATATATGCTAAAATACTAAAAAACAATGTATTTGCACGCTATATTTGTGCGTTATGCTTGTTGACGATAAATCAATCGTGATATATGATATATGATGTTATTGGAAATTTAATTATTTTTACATATGATATAAAGGAGAAATAAAATGGCAACTGTTAAGAAACCAATTACAAAGGCTGTTACAGAAGAAAAGCCAGTTGTAGCTACACCAGCTGCAAAGGAAGTAGAAGTTAAAAAGGTAGAAGTTAAAGCAGAAGTTAAGAAAGAAGAGCCAAAGAAGGAAGTTAAGAAGGCTGCTGCAAAGCCAGCTGCTAAGAAAGCTCCAGCAAAGCAGGCAGCTGCTAAGACTGAAGTAAAGGCTGAAGCAAAGGCAGAAGCTAAGAAGCCAGCTGCAAAGGCTACAGCAGAGAAGAAAGCTCCAGCTAAGAAGGTTGAAGCTAAGACATTTGTTCAGGTTGAGCTCGATCATGTTAATTATACAGAAGAGTCACTTATAAAGATTGCTAAGAAGGCATATAAGGATTCAAAGAAGAAGGAAGCTTTAAAGGATCTTAAGGTATACTTCAATACAAATGAAAGAAAGCTCTACGTTGTACCAAATAACAACATCGAAGAGCAGATAGTTGTAGACCTTCGTCTTCAGTAAGATATAATCATTTATAATTTTATAAATAAAAGAAAGTCGATTACATTTCACATTATAGAATGTAATCGACTTTTTCGATTGCAAACCAAATTCTTCTTTTAAGACTAAAACATACATCAAAACATGTACATATATGTGCTTGCAAGGATAATGAGTGTGTTTTATAATGAGAATGTTAGTTTTTATTTGAGAAATAGCATTTTATAAAATAATATAAGAAAAGAGGTAGCAAATGGAACATAAAAACCCCCTTATCAATGAAAATCCGGATTGTAAATTTTTATCTATTGGAGAGATAATGCTTCGTTTGACTCCTCCGAATTATGAAAAGATTAGAACAGCGTCTACCTTTGAGGCGAGCTATGGTGGAAGTGAAGCAAATATTGCACTTGCACTTGCAAATCTTGGTGTTGATTCCACATTTTTCTCTGTTGTACCAGATAACAGTGTTGGAAAAAGTGCCATAAGAATGCTTCGTTCAAACGATGTTCACTGTACACCAGTAATTCTTTCAACACCTGAAGAAACACCAACACACAGACTTGGTACATATTATCTTGAGACAGGTTTTGGTATTAGACCTAGTAAGGTTACATACGACAGAAAAAATAGTGCAATATGTGAGTACGATTTTTCAAATTATGACTTTGATGCCTTACTTGAAAACTTTGACTGGGTACACATTAGTGGTATAGTTCCAGCACTTGGACCTAACTGTGAATATCTTACAATGGAGGTATTGAAGAAGGCAAAGGAAAAGGGTCTTACAGTTAGCTTTGATGGAAACTTCAGAAGTAAGCTCTGGACATGGGAAGAGGCAAGAGACTTCTGTACGAAATGTCTTCCATATGTAGATGTGCTTCTTGGAATAGAGCCATATCATTTATGGATTGATGATGAAGATCATTCAAAGGGTGATTACAAGGATGGTGTATCACTTCAGCCATCTATTGAAGAGCAGGAAAAGATTTTCAAAGCATTTATTGATAAATATCCAAATCTAAAATGTATTGCAAGACATGTTCGTTATGCACACAGCGGTAGTGAAAATTCGCTTAAGGCTTACATGTGGTATAATGGAAATACATACGAGAGCCGTCTTTTTACTTTTAATATTCTTGACAGAGTGGGCGGTGGAGATGCATTTGCTTCGGGTCTTATTTATGCGATGATTCATAATTATGGTGCAAGAGACATGGTTAACTTTGCGGTTGCATCCAGTGTTATCAAGCATACTCTTCATGGAGATGCAAATATTATTGATGATGAGAAATCAATCCTCAATATTATGAATCAGAATTATGATATAAAGCGTTAGTTTTTGTAGAGTTAATATATAGAAACATCGAAAATATAAGGTACAAATCAATTGGTATCAAAATTGATTTGTACCTTATTAGTGCGAAAGGAATTATTTATAAAAATGTTTAATGTTTTTAAAAAAGCATTTCCTATTACGATTCCAGTTTTAACTGGTTATATGGCTATTGGAATTGCATTTGGAGTTATGCTTCAGGAAAGGACAGGATATGGTCCTTTAGTAGCTGGTCTTATGAGTATATTTATGTTTGCTGGAAGCGGAGAATACTTGTGCGTTGGATTGATGGCAACAAATGCACCACTTATTGATGTTGCTCTGTTGACATTTATCCTTCATTTCAGACACTTCTTTTATTCGATATCGATGCTTCATAAATATCAGCAGACAGGATGGAAGAAATTTTATTTATACTTTGGCTTAACAGATGAGAACTATGCATTGATATCCGGCTGTGAAGTTCCTGAAGGAATAAAACCTGAAGATTACTATGTTGCAATAACACTTTTAAATCATATTTACTGGACTGTAGGAAGTATTATTGGAGCGGCAATTGGTAAGCTTATTCCATTTGACATGACAGGAATTGATTTTGCAATGACTGCACTTTTTGCAGTGCTTGCGGTCGAGCAGTGGTATTCTGCGAAGTCACACATCCCAGCAGTATTAGGTGCGATTGTATCTATTCTTGCAGTTGTAATCTTTGGACCAAACAATTTCCTTATTGCAGCACTTGCAATTATTACATTTATTTTACTGTGTAAGAGAAAACAGCTAGAATCTAAGTTTGTGGAGGAACCATTACATGATTAATTCGACTCATGCATTTCTTATCGTTACAGTAATGGTTATTATTACTGCGATTACGAGAATGACAGCTTTTTTAATATTTGATCACGGACAGGATCTTCCAAGAATTGTTAAATACCTTGGAAAAGCGTTGCCACCAGCGGTAATGAGCTTTTTGCTTATTTATTGTCTTAAAGGAATTGATTTTACAAAGGGAAAGAGAGGAATCCCAGAGATATTCTGTACTGTTTTAGCACTAGCACTTCATGCATGGAAGAGAAGTGTGTTTTTGAGTATTTGCGTGAGTACAGCATTGTATATGATTCTTATAAGGCTATAGATGAAATAGAAAATTATAGTAAGCTATGGCGTTTGTGAAAATTGATTTGAAACGATTAACGCATTTTCTTACCTAATATAAATGGGAAGAAACGATTGATGATTTCTATAACAGCAATCTCGATTAAGAATGTGAATAGCATGATATTGAACATAAATATGTATCCTTTTGCATGTGTAATGAAGGCATCTACCTGCCAGGACAATAGTATTGCGATATATAAAATATAACAATGTACATGCGTTGACATTATGATGAGTGAGTTTTGGCCGAAGTATTCTATCAGTCGTAATCTTGGCAGACCTTTACTAATGAGAATAATTGCCAGGGACCCAATAACAGCGCATGTGTAAAAAACAGATGTATTTTTGAGTATTATGTAGTGAAAATCAACGCAGCCATTTATTTTAGCCATAGCAATTGTATTTATAAGAAGAATGATTCCAATGATAAGAGCAGGTAAGTTTATCTGCTCTTTTATAATTTTAAGCTTTGCTTTAAGTTTCTGTAAAAACACTGGCTTGTCAGATTTAAGCTCAGTAAAAATAGCATAGTCTTCTTTATTTGATTTGAATATATTAATACTTTCGATAATTGGAAATAAAACAAAACCGATTGTTACAAAAAGTGAAGCAATGCCACCTCTTAGAAATACTCTTACAAAATTGACAAATGATTTGACGAGTATATTTGAACCGGCGTTATCATAGACAACACTTATAGAAAGCTGAGCAAGGTAGCAAAGCTTTGCAATAAACAGGCAGATTAATAGACAAATGACAAAGAAAATGTAATCAGTTTTTGCAAGTTTTTTTGAAGTGCTTTTTGTTTTACTATTTGTTCCACTAGCGATATTTTGAAGCTTAAGGTAGTTTATAAATGATGAGATAACTGGATGATT
This sequence comes from Lachnospiraceae bacterium, assembly GCA_045627905.1. GTDB lineage: Bacteria > Bacillota > Clostridia > Lachnospirales > Lachnospiraceae > UBA2868. The sequence goes on from JAZQOO010000031.1 coordinate 47,216, forward strand.
GTTAGCGATTTCGTTTGAAATATATTTAAATAATTCATGAATCTTTGTCATGACAAATAAAGCTACAGTTTCGCCGATAAAAAGGGCAGGAAGAAACCACAGCACGGAAACACCATATAACGTAACTGATGAAATGCCATTTTCAATAAATGTAGACAAATCGATTTTGTGCAGATATAGATTCATTATATCTATGAAAAAATATATAATAGAAAAAAACATATATGGTGTAAGTATGCCATTTGCTTTTTTCTTTATTATTTCTATAAAGTTCTTTTTATCCTCATTTTTAAGACTAATAAGCATGCCAGAGATAATAAAAAATAGTGGCATGTGAAATGATGAAATAAAACCTCTTATTCCCTCACTTATATATTCAATATGTCCGTAAACTACAAAGATAATGCCTATTCCCTTTGCAAAATCAAGGTACGTAATTCTGTTTTTATTCATGTTTACCTCATTCCGAAGGCAGAAAATATTTTGTATATCTGCCTCTTCTGCCGCTTTCTCATATATTGATGATGTATTTTCACGTTTTACATCGCGAGAGTTTATCATGTAAAATACCGCATATTAAATTGTAACATTTATTCTTAAAAACTAAAACTTAAAATGTTAAGCTGTGACTATAAATGTGTATTATAAAATGTGATATAATTCATGGGTGTGTATTAGATAAAAGTAATTTAGATGATGTAGATTTGTTATAAAGTAAATAATATAATAAATTGCAAATAAACAATGGCTGTGCAAATAAAATAGAAAAGGATAGTATTATGAATTGGGAAGATAAATTTACAGATTCGGAACTAGAGTTTGGGTTTAAATCGTACATAAATGGAAATATAAGAAGTGTTACAAAAAGGGGTGAACATTTTATTGTAAAATTCGGTGGGTATGATAAATCGACAGTAACTGTAACTAAAACAGGAGATGATTACACTGCTGAATGTGACTGCTGGGAATCTCGATATTATGGTAGGGGTTGTCATCATATAGTTCCAAGTATATACGCTGTAACAAAGCCGGTAGCAATGTATCATACGGATAATTCACCAGTTTCAAATATCACAGATGATATAATTATTGATAAAAATGAGTATCATTATTTTGATATTAAAGGTATTTTAAACAGTGTAAATATTTCCGAAGAGGCTAAGAAGGAAGCTAAACGCCTGATAGAAGCAGGAGAAATTCATAAACAAAGTTCAAAGCTTATAAATTATTATCCAAGTAATGATGCTTCACAGAAATATTATGGGATAGAGTTTATTGCAGAACTAAATCAGGAAGGAAAAAAATTTCCGATTTCAATTACTGTAACAAAAAATGAATTTTGGAGAGCAAAATGTTTTGCACGAAGATGTTTTTGTGAATACGATATAGATCCATATGCATCAAGAAACAATTCCAGAAGATTGTGTCAGCATATAGCGGCCGGGATACTGCTTTTAAAAGATTTTGTGATTGAGGAAAATCCAGGAGATATAACAGATTATAAAGCAATGCAGTTACTTGGAAGATACAGACGTCAGAGTAGGTCTGTATCTGAAAAGAATGCGAACATATTTTTACTTCCAGAGCTTCAGAATGATGATGGAGAATTTAGAGTGGCTTTCAAAATTGGAATAGATAAGCCATATAAAGTTAAAAATCTAACAGAACTTGTATCAAAAGCGCAGAATAATGAGACTCTTACTTTAGGTAAAAATAATTCAATTAATTTTAGTTTGTGTGATTTTAATGATAAATCAAAGCCTCTATTTGAATTTATTGAGAGTAAGGTCAGAGATAATGAACAGCGAAATGAACGACTCGAATCAAGAGCAAGATGGGGTTATATGTCAAGATTATCTATAGAAAATATAACTGATTCTGTACCTTTGGATGCGACTGGACTTGACGAATTCTATGAAATATGCACGGAACTGACTGATTTTGATTACTCTAGAAAGGAATATCGTCGTGTAGTAGAGAAATCCAGGATGAAGTGTGCCACTGGAAAACCAAGATTAAAAATCAAGTTGACAGAAATAACAGAAAATAAACAAACTGCAGGAGTCAGATTAACAGGGAGTTTGCCTGAACTGGCTCAAGGAATTGACGGAATTTATTTTACAGATGGAAAGTTATTTTATAAATCCTCGAAAGAAGATTATATGCAAATAAAGCCATTCATTGATTTGGCTAATGAATCAGGAAGTCTTGATTTTAAAATAGGTCGCAGGTCTATTGCAGACTTTTATAGAAATGTATATCCAATGCTTAGTGAGATTGCTGACATCGTAGATACTGCAACAGCAAATGTAGAGAAGCTGATTCCACCAGAGCCTGACGTTGTATTTTATCTAGATAGTATTGATAATGTTCTTTCGTGTAAATCAGAAGTAATATATGATGATAAAAAGCATTCGCCAATGGAATCATTTGCAAAGAATATGTTTTCTCAGATTTACAGAGATTATAATAAAGAACATGACATTGCGAACACGGTTGCGCGATTTTTTCCAGACTATGATTCAGAAAAAGGAGAATCATTATGTGTGGATCCAGAGCTCGGATATCTTGTATACAGAGAAGGTGTGGATGAACTGCTAAAACTAGGAGAAATTCAGTGTACAGACAGTTTTTCGAATAGAAAAGTAAGAAAAGGAATTGGGGTTAAAGTGGGTGTTTCTGTAGAAAGTGATTTATTAAATCTTGATATTTCATCAACGGATATCTCGCAGGACGAGCTTGCATCCATTTTTGAAAGCTATAGACTAAAAAAGAAGTATCATGTGCTAAAGAGTGGTGATTTTATCGATTTACAGTCGGAAGATATACAGCTGGTGAATCAGATTTTATCAACGAAGAGTCAGGATATTAAAAAGGTTCTCGGAAAGAAAATACAGTTTCCACTGTACAGAGCTTTGTATATTGATAAGCTTCTTGAAAGCAATGATGAAATATATGGTCATAGAGACAAAATTTTTAAACAGATAATAAAAGATTTTGGAACTATTAAAGATTCTGATTTAGAAATTCCATTTACTCTCGAAAATACGTTGCGTAAGTATCAGCAGTATGGTCATAAATGGATAAGAACACTTACTCATAATAATTTTGGTGGAATACTTGCTGATGAGATGGGTCTTGGTAAAACACTTCAGGTAATATCTGTTCTTCTGGCAGAAAAAACGGATGAGCCTAAGACTTCTCTTGTTGTATGCCCTGCATCACTTGTTTATAACTGGAAAGAAGAGTTTATAAAATTTGCAGGAAACTTGTCAGTGGAGGTTGTTGCAAGCGGTGCAAAGGAGCGTCATGCTCAGATAAAAGAATACTCAAAATATGATGTCATAATTACATCGTATGACTTGTTAAAAAGAGATATTGCTGAATATGAAGAGTGTAAGTTTGAGTATCAGATAATCGATGAGGCGCAGTATATTAAAAATCCAAAAACAGCGGCAGCAAAAGCTGTAAAAGTAATTAATGCGAGACATAAAATGGCGCTTACAGGCACACCTATAGAGAACAGGTTAAGTGAGTTATGGAGTATATTTGACTTTATTATGCCGGGATTTTTATTTGAGTATGAAAAGTTCAGACATGACTTTGAAACACCTATAACGAAGAATAAGGATGAAGAAACATCATCAAGACTCAAGAAAATGATAGAACCATTTATTTTAAGAAGGCAGAAAAAGAATGTGTTAAAGGATCTGCCAGAGAAAATAGAGGAAAATCGATATGGAGTAATGGATGATGCTCAGCAAAAACTATATGATTCGCAGGTTATGAAAATATCTTCTATTGTTAAAAACAATAGTGATGAGGACTTTAATAAGAGTAAAATTAAAATTTTGGCAGAAATAACAAGAGCAAGACAGCTGTGCTGTGACCCATCGCTTTTGTTTGAAGATTATAAAGGCGGTTCAGCAAAAAGAGAGGCCTGTCTTGAACTGATAGAAAGCGCGATTGAGGGAGAACATAGAATACTACTGTTTTCACAGTTTACATCGATGTTAGATATTTTGGCAAATGATCTTAAAAGTAGGGGAATAGACTATTTTATGTTAAAAGGAGATACATCTAAGGAACAGAGAGTTAAGCTTATGAAACAGTTTAACGAAGGAGATGTACCTGTATTTTTAGTGTCGCTTAAAGCCGGTGGAACTGGTCTAAACCTTACTGGAGCAGATATTGTAATTCATTATGATCCATGGTGGAATTTAGCTGTTCAGAATCAGGCTACAGACAGGGCGCATAGAATAGGACAGACTAAAAATGTGACAGTTTATAAGCTTATTATCAAGAACTCTATTGAGGAAAAAATAGTAAAGCTTCAAGAAATCAAGAAAGATCTGGCTGATGAAATTTTAAGTGGTGAGGGTGCAAGTCTTTCAAGCATGACAAAAGAAGACTTGCTAGCACTTTTGGGAGAATAAAACGTTTACAATCACAAAAGCAACAAGGTCTATCATTTTCGATAGGCCTTGTTTCGTAAAAAATCTGTGAGAAATCTATATAACCATCATTACTTTTGTATAGCTTTCGGTTTTATTTTTCATAATATGAAATCCTTTGTCAAGCTCATCAATTGATAGTCTGTGGGAAATAATGTTTTCAGGATGAATTTTGTCAGCTTTAAGACAATTGATTACGAAGTGCCAGTCGTCATCAAGCGAATCAGAATCTTCTTCTCCTAGAAATGATGAATTCCATGTACCAGTTATTGTAATCTGTTTTCTAAGAAGCTTCCACCAGCTGTCTCTGTTAAAGTGCATGTCCGAATATGGATTACCGACTATACAGACCTGCCCGCCAGCAGCGACGATATCGAATGCGAAAGAGGCTGTATCATTTTTTCCTACACAGTCAAAGTAAACTGAAACACCTTCATTTTGAGTTTTTTCATATATAAATTGAGAGACATCTGTAGTGTTGTAATTACAGTATTGTTTTTCTGTTAAACCTAAAGAAAGTACAGCGTTTTTCTGAGCATCTGACTTTCCTATTGCGTATATGTTATTAATACCACGTTCTTTTAGAAACATAATAAGTAGCTGCCCGATAGTACCAAGACCACACACAGCTACAGTGTCTTTTTCAGAAATATTTAGTCTTCTTATAGAATGCACGGCAACAGCCATTGGCTCAAGCATAGCCGCTTGCTCAAAGCTTACATTATCTGGAAGCTTTATAAGATTCCATTCAGGAACGAGTACATACTCTGAAAAGCCTCCATCAGTACGGGAACCTAAATAACTATAGCCGGTACACATCTCATATTTCTTCTTCATACATGAAGGACATTTTTTACATGGTATAAGAGGGAAGATACCAACCCGCTTATTTATCCACTTATTAGATACGTTTTTACCTATATTTGCGACAATACCAGAGAATTCGTGACCTATGACAAGAGGCATTTTGTGTGCTCCATTCTCATATACACGCTGAATATCAGAACCGCAAATACCAGCAGCCATTACTTTTACAAGTACATATCCTTCTGAAACCTCTGGCTTACTTGTTTCCTTTAGATTAAATTGTCCAATATCTTCTAATACCCATGCCTTCATTGTTTTTATTCCTTTGAAATCATTGATTTAAATCTTTTAAGATCAGCCATTGTAGTTATTTTAAAATTATTTTCATCACCTGGTACAGTAGCTATATTCATATGAGCCATTACAGCAGGTTCAGAAGAACCTTTGACATCCATTATTTTATCAGGAAGAAGTCTTTTATTTGCTTCATAATATTTTCCTATAATAAATAGTTCAGGAGCCTGTCCGGCAACTACATGTTCTCTTACAAGAAGTTCGTCAATCTTTTTACCATCACGACTTAAATAAACAGTGTCTTTCATAGGAAGCACAGGCATCAGGCCATCATATCCATTCATTGAAGCTATGTAGTTTGACATCATATCATTTGTGATATTCGGCCTTGCGGCATCATGTATAAAAACAATATCTGTATCTGTAGTATATTTTTTTATATCACTAAGTCCATTATATATTGAAAGCTGTCTATTTTCGCCAGGAAGAGAATATCCTCTGAATTTTTTAGTCAGGTTAGCTTCATTCATACATTTGTTTAAGAATTCATGCCATAATGGATCAGCTACTATCTGTACAGCATCTATTTGAGGATGATTTACTATAGCTTCCATGCTATATAGAATAAGTGGTTTGTCGTTGACAGGTAGGTATTGCTTAGGAATATCTGTTCCAATTCTGCTCCCTGTACCACCCGAAAGAATCAATGCTACTACCATGTTTTACTCCAATTAAAATTCAAGTTTTCTTATATTTGATAAGGTTTCACCATATGGTTTGTTTTTGCCAAATAGAAGTGTAGTACCTAACACGAATCCTTTAACTCCTTTAGGTGCATACTCTTTTATTTTCTCAGCAGAGCATGCTCCATCCCAGTATATTTCAAATCCCATTTCATTCTTCATTTCAAGTAGCTTTGTGATTTTGTGACTTACATAAGGTAAATACATTTGTCCGGCATTTCCTGGATTGACTGACATTACAAGTACCTTCTTTACGATACGAAGCATTTCCATTACAGTCTCAACAGAAGTACCAGGGTTAATTGCAATTCCTGGAATAAGCCCCGCATCGATAATTTTCTGAAGAGTTGTTGATGGATGGTATTCAGCCTCTGGATGGATGTAAATAGTGTCACCTGGTTTGAGGTTTTTTATAAATAAATGAATGTTGTTATTAGGATGCTCAACCATCATGTGAACATCAAGAGGCTTTGTCGTTGCAGACGAAATATAGCTCATATCGTTTAGTGACATTGCAAAATTTGGCACATACCTTCCGTCCATTATATCAATATGAAATGAATCAATGCCGCCTTCCTCCAAAGCACGGACTTCCCTTTCTAAATTTCCATAATTGGCACACATCATTGATGCCATAAGTTCAAACTGCATAAGATACTCCTTTATCTATAACACGTGATAACGTAAATAGCTCGTAGAGCGTACTATTTCGTTATACATGACAACGCAAATGGCTCGCAGAGCGCGCCATTTCGTTATATATGATTGCATATATATAATTTTTAAAATAATAATTATTCAATTTATGGTTTATCATAACAAATATGAAGAAGTATTTCTATAAATTATATAGAAAATATTACTTGATTGTTTATTAATAATGTGATAATGTTTGTTTCAAAGATGAAATCACATCTAATACGATAACACAAGGGATATTATAATCATCATATCTTATGTCTTTTGTGCAAATCCTATAGAGAGATTAATTCTAATCTCGAAATTCAATGGATAGGAAAAAGTGAATAAAGTAAAGAGTCGTATGTGCGAGCAGAGAATTTATATGCGACAAAATTATACTTGTAGTTGAAAATGCGTGAAATGCAGTGAGTAGTGTAGAAATGCACATTTTGTTAAGCTATAATTGAAAGGAAGGTTGTATCTTTATGGCAGAAAAAGATATTACAGAGAAGCTATTGGCGGATTATAATGATGTATTCGCTGATATTATGAATGTTCTTTTATTTGATGGTGAAATGGTAATAAATGAACATAATCTTAAAAATACAGGAGATAAAAGTGTTTATAAGGCAGGAAGTAAAATCCATCAG
>JAZQOO010000032.1:0-14133 GCA_045627905.1 Lachnospiraceae bacterium
ATGTCCGCAACCGGTAAGTAATGTACCGGCAATTCCTATAAACGTAGCAATAATTACTATTTTATTTTTCATATTCCTTAATACCTCTTTCTTATAGTTATCACGAAATTATATTATATAGCAACAGAAAAACCATTTGCAACTTTGTCCTACATCAACAAACCATATTTAATAAAAATGCAAAAATCATAATGAAACTTTGGTTGATTTTGACTTTTTATATACGTATTTTCTAAGTCCCTTTTCGTAAAAGTGTCCCCATTTGGTTGAATTAGTTCTTTTAGGTTAATTAAGTCATTTAGGCACTAACATTCCTTTTATTTTTTACAAATTGTTAGTGCCTATAGTGCTTTTTATACGCCGAAGCACTAGCCTTCCTTTTGTTTATGATAAATTGTTAGTGCTTCTGCTATATTCTTATTACTTAAGCACTAATTGCATGCTATAAATAATCAGACCCATTATTCCGAAAAGGGACTTATCCTAAAATAAATCTTACGGCTATGCCTGCAATAACAGATATAGCATATAAAGTGCATATTATTTTGGCATTCTGCATAGGGTGATTATTTACTCTAAGTAGAACTAAAATACCGACACCTGCTGATGATAAAAGACCAGAAATCATTGCGGAGAAGCTCATAACACCACCTACAAATAATTCTGAAATAATTACTGATGCAGCACAGTTAGGAATAAGACCAATGAGTGCTGAAAACATCTCGCCGAGGAATGGTTTGTTAAAGGCAATGTTTTGGATTGTGTCTTCGCCGATAAAGTGTATTGCAAAGCCAAGAAACAATGATGCAAGCAATATAAAAATAAAAGTCTGAAATGTATGTGAAAGAGTAGAATATAAAATTCCTCTTTCGCAATGACAATGGTCATGTTCACATATATCGTGGATATGTAGATGCTCGTCATGCATATGTTTAAGCTTTAAATAGTAATCTATTAGTAAGCCAAATATTAATGCAACTACAATCTTGATGATTACGACCTTCAATATAATTGAGGCATCAAAACCATTTGAAGCTTCTGATAAAAAAATAGGAATCATTTCGTCAGATGTTGATAAAAATACTGCAAGAAGTGTTCCTGCTGTTATAAGTCTACCGGCGAAAAGATTTGCTGCCGCAGTAGAAAAACCACATTGCGGAATTACACCAATAACTGCACCGAGTATTGGGCCTAACGGTCCACTTTTTTTAACTAATTTTTCTGTTTTTTCTTCAGCATATCTTTCAATAAATTCCATTAAAAGATAAGTTAGAAATAAAAATGGTAGAAGCTTTGCTGAATCAATTAAAGCATCTACGATAATATCTATAAAAACGCTCATTTGAACTCCTTATCTAAAAATTACGACACATGTACCATTGTATCATTAATGAAAATATGTGTAAAGAAATCGAAATTTACAAAAACAGCGAAAAATAAACAAAAAACTATAAGAAATAGACAAAAGGTGTTATAATATATGAGTCATAGTGGGTATAGTGTACGCTGAAGCTAGTGCGTGGCGTGAGGTGAGAAACTATTGTGAACGAAATTCGTAATGGGGAATGGTTTCGACCGGCATATCAATGAACTTTCGAAGAAAGCGAGTTGATGATACGTGTTATATGAGGAGGAAGTAATGACAATTCGCGAACAGCTAGAAATAAGGGAAAAAGAATATTTAAGCCCATACGCTTCTCTTGCGATGAATTCTAAAGGGAGAGATTTTCCGGAAGAACAGTGTGATATAAGACCTGTATATCAAAGAGACAGGGATAGAATATTACATTCAAAGTCATTTAGAAGATTAAAAGATAAAACGCAGGTTTTTTTAACACCAGAAGGCGACCATTACAGAACAAGACTTACTCACACACTAGAGGTATCTCAAAATGCGCGAACAATTGCAAAGGCACTTAGACTTAATGAAGATTTAGTAGAGGCTATTGCTTTAGGTCATGACCTTGGACATACACCATTTGGACATGCCGGAGAAAGAGCGCTTGAGCATGTGTGTCCTGAAGGCTTTGACCATAGTGAGCATAGCGTAAGAATTGTTGAGATACTTGAAAAGGATGGCAGAGGATTAAATCTTACATGGGAAGTGAGAGATGGAATAAGAAATCACCAGACCCATTCAATGCCATCGACATTAGAAGGGAAAATAGTCAGACTTTCAGATAAAATAGCATATATTCATCACGATATGGATGATGCGATAAGAGGACGTATTTTGTGCGAGGAAGATATTCCAAAGGATTTAAGAAAGACTTTAGGAATGACGACAACGCAGCGTCTTGACAGATTTATTCACGATATTATTACAAATAGTACAGGCAAAAATGATATTTGTATGTCAGATGAAATCGGTGAAGCAATGAGCAGTATTCGTAAGTTTATGTTTGAAAATGTATATACGAATCCTGTTGTCAAAGCAGAGGAGCAAAAGGCAGAGAGATTAGTTGAAAGATTATATTTACATTATTTAGAGCATTCTGATGAACTGCCATCTGAATATATTCAGATGTTAAATGACAGAGGAGATAGTCTGAGCAAGGTGGTATGTGATTATGTATCATCTATGTCAGATAAGTTTGCGGTTCAGCGATTTAACGAGATTTACCTGCCACGTTCATGGAGAGACTAGAATCTATTATCCAGATGAGTTAGTCGAAGAGATTCGTCATAGAAACGATATCGTCGATGTAATAAATACATATGTCAGGCTTCAAAAAAAGGGAAGTAATCACTTTGGATTATGTCCATTTCACTCAGAAAAGTCACCATCATTTTCTGTATCTGCCCCGAAGCAGATGTACCATTGCTTTGGTTGTGGAGAGAGTGGCAATGTAATTACCTTTATTATGAAATATGAGAACTTTACTTTTCAGGAAGCATTAAAGGTTCTTGCAGAACGTGCAGGGATAGATTTACCTGAATTTGAATATTCTGACGAAGCGAGAAAAAAAGACGCCATTAAGACAAAAATTCTCGAAGCAAATAAAGAGGCTGCAAAGTTTTATTTTTACCAGCTAAAGGATGAGTCTGGGAAAATCGGAAGAGAATATTTCGAAAAGAGAAGGCTCACAGATGAAACGATTAAAAATTATGGACTTGGATTTGCGAGAGCTGGAAGAAATATTTTATATAAATATTTAAAATCAAAAGGGTTTGAGGATGACATTTTAAGACAGGCAGGTCTGTTTAATTTTAGCGAAAGAGATGGGATGCTTGATAAGTTTTGGAATCGAGTAATGTTCCCAATAATGGATGTAAATCACAGGGTTATAGGCTTTGGTGGCCGTGTTATGGGACAGGGCGAACCAAAATATCTTAATACAAATGAAACGCCAGTGTTTGATAAGGGAAGAAATCTGTACGGATTAAATGTAGCAAGAACATCAAGAAAAAAGAGCTTTATTGTCTGCGAGGGATATCTTGATGTAATTACACTTCATCAGGCAGGCTTTACAGAAGCAGTTGCATCGCTTGGAACAGCCCTGACATCAGGACATGCAAGCCTTCTTAGAAGATATACAGATGAAGCATTGCTTGCATATGATTCAGATGGACCAGGCGTAAAGGCTGCAATAAGGGCAGCAGGTGTTTTGAGAGAAGCTGGTATTACAACAAAGGTTATAAACCTTAAGCCGTTTAAAGATCCGGATGAGTTTATTAATACAGAAGGATATGGCGCGGAGGAATTTAAGAAACGCTTAGAAACAGCCGAAAACAGTTTTTATTTTGAAATAAGAATGCTTGAAACAGAGTATGATTTAAAAGACCCTGATGGAAAGACAAGGTTTTTAACAGAGACTGCAAAGAGAATACTTAGGTTTGAGGATGACATTCAAAGAGACAGTTACATCGAGGGTATATGCGAAAAGTATAGCATTAATCCTGAACATTTAAATACTCTTGTCGGAAAGCAGGCTGCCAAAAACGAAGGAATCAGAGCTTATGAGAGACCAAAATCAGGTATATCGGATAAATCTGTTAAGCTCGATAATGCAGAAATAAAAGTTCAGAAGCTACTGCTCTCATGGATATGTGACGAGCCATCAATTTATAAAGCGGTAAAGCAGTATATTGAGGCGGATGATTTCACAGGAGATTATAAAAGAGCAGCGGCGCTTTTATTTGAACAGCTTGATAATAACGAATTAAATGTAGCAGGAATTGTTGCGTGCTTTACAGATGAGGCGGAACAGTCAGAGGTAGCTTCGCTGTTTCTAACACCACACGAGCATGTTGATGAAGCGGATGTGTCAAAAGCAGTCAAGCAATTACTTTTACAGCTTAAGCAAAATAGCTTTGATAGAAAGGCCAAAGAAAGTGATGAGGATGCAATGTCTCTCACAAAAATGTTTGAGAACAAGAAAAATCTCGAAGCACTATCGAAGGTTAACATAACTTTTGGAGGGGCCTCTAATGGATGATGTAAGAATTTATTTGCAGCAAATGGGTAAAATAAGCTGTATAGATGCTACAGAAGAAATAGAGCTTGCTAAAAAAGTGGCAGCAGGAGACAGAGAAGCTAAGGGAAAGCTTATTGAGTCAAATTTAAGACTAGTTGTGTCGAATGCAAAGAAATATACGGGAATGGGTATGGCACTTTCTGATTTGATTCAGGAGGGTAATCTGGGGCTCATGAAGGCCGTTGAAAAATTCGACTATACGAAGGGCTTTAAATTCTCTACTTATGCTACGTGGTGGATTCGCCGAAGCATAATCAGAGCTCTTTCAACACAGGGAAATGCTATTAGAATACCTGAATATATGTTAGATGTTATAAATAAAATAAATCAGGCTAAAAGCGATTTGCTCCAAGAACTAAAAAGAGAAGCAACAGCGGAAGAAATAGCAGAAAAAATTGGAATTAGTAAAGATAAGGTAAGCGAGGCTTTGAATACTAAAGTCGATGTTATTTCTCTAGATGATACAGATGAAGATATAGATGCTCTTATTGGAAGAATTTCAGTCAGTGAGCTGAATATAGATGCTATAGGAAATGAAAGTGATTCAGATAATTCCTTAGATGATATTCTTGATGTGTTAAGTGAGCGTGAGAAACGAGTTATTTACAAAAGATATGGCTTGGATGGTGAAAATCCAGAGACTCTTGCAGCAATAGGTGACGAGCTTGGGATTTCAAAAGAGAGAGTGCGTCAGATTGAAGCAAATGCTATACGCAAGCTAAGAAAGTCAGGTATTTTGAACGAGTAAAAGTGTATTATTTTTATTGGAGGGAATGTGGTTAAATTATCAGAACGACTGTTAGCTGTAACCGATTTGATTACGCCTTGTGATGTAGTTGCAGATGTTGGCTGTGATCATGGGTATACGTCAATTTATATTTTACAGAATAAGCGTGCAAAAAGAGTAATAGCAACTGATGTAAATGAAGGACCACTTAAAAAGGCAGCACAAAATGTAAAAATATATGGGTGTGCCGACAGGGTTGATTTACGCTTGTCAAATGGACTGGAGAAATATGAGCCTGGGGAAGTGCAGTGTATTGTTATTTCGGGAATGGGTGGAAATCTGATGGTAGACATTCTAGAAAGAGGAAATGACGTTGCTAAAAAAGCACAGCAGCTTATTTTACAGCCACAGTCTGATATAGCAAGAGTGAGGCATTATCTTAAGGATAATGGTTATAATATTGTCTCTGAGTCATTTATTAAAGAAGATGGCAAATTTTATCCAATGATGAAGGCTGTAAGAGGAGAAATGAATTGGGATAAGGAGATATTCTTTATTTATGGCAAGGTGCTTTTAAGAGAAGAGAACCCCGTGCTTCACGAATTTTTGATATACGAAAGAGATTATTATGTAAACCTTTATCGTGACTTGGCATGTGCTGATAATACACAGTCTGTTAGAAATAGATTAAGAGAAGTAGAGACTGCGCTTAAGTATAATGATGAGGCGCTAAGTATGATAAGTGAACGGAATCAATTGGCACTTGAGCAGATTCTTAACTGAAGATTTCATCTTAATCTTACAAACGATGAAATCGTTGGTAGCCCGTCGTGCCATTGTATCGCATCGAAGATGTGATACACCTGGAGCCATAAGAGAAATGCGGAAGCATTTCTTCTTAAATGGAATGTAGGATAAATTGAATAGTAACACCTAGATAGTAATAACACAAAAAGAATAAGGGACTTGGAGGTTATGTATGAAGTGTTCAGAAATTATGAGGATTCTTGAGGAACTGTCACCAACATCTTATGCAGCTGAGTGGGACAATGTAGGTCTTTTAGTTGGTCGTGCAGAAAAAGAAGTCAGAACAGTTTATATAGCTGTTGATGCTACAGATGATGTAATAAGTAAAGCAATAGAGTGCGAAGCTGATATGATTATTACACATCATCCTATGTTGTTTTCTGCTATAAAGAAGGTTAGGTCTGATGATTTTATAGGCAGAAGAATTTTAAAACTGGCAAAATATGATATTTCGTATTATGCAATGCATACTAATTTCGATGTTATGGGGATGGCAGATGCGGCAGCAGATGAAATAGGATTAAATAAGAGAGATGTTCTTGATGTTACATATGAAGATGACCTTGGAAAAGAGGGCTTCGGTCGTATAGGAAAGCTACCAAGAATTATGACACTTAGGGAACTCTGTCAGTTCGTAAAAGAGAGATTTGAGCTTGAAAGCGTAAAGGTTTTTGGAGATTTGGAAACAGAAATAGAAACATGTGCTATTTCGCCAGGGTCAGGAAAAAGTGAAATCAGTGCTGCAATAAAAGGGCAGGCAGATGTTATTATTACAGGGGATATAGACCATCACACAGGAATAGATGCGCTGATGCAGGGACTATGTATAATCGATGCAGGACATCATGGTATAGAAAAATTATTTGTGCCATATATTGAAGAGTACTTAAGAGGTGAATTCCCGGGACTTAAAATATATACAGATGATTTGGATTCACCATTTAAAGTTCTATAGATGATACTGTAGAGTGTATAATGCAAGGCATACAAAAGCAGTTATATAATATACAGACGGTTAACATAATTAGATGACATAATGTGATGTGGAGGTGTTTGATATGGCAAAGGTTACAGTAGGAAATGTTGAAAAGGAGTATGTAAGAGGAACTTCCTTTGAAGAGATTGCAAAAGATTTTCAGGCAGATTACAAGCATAGAATTATTTTAGCAAATGTAAATGGAAAGCTTACTGAACTTCATAAAACTATTCAGGAGGACTGTGTTGTTGATTTTAGAGATTTATCGCACAGAGCTGGTTTTCACACATTCAGAAGAACTATTTGTCTTGTAATGCTTAAAGCATTTTCAGATGTATGTGGTGATGAGCTTGAAAGAGTAAAAATTGAATTTTCGGTATCTAAAGGATACTACTGCACATTAACACCTAATATCGTATCTAAAGAGCTTTTATATAAAGTAAAATGCAGGATGGATGAAATTGTTGAGCTTGATAAAACAATTAAAAAAGCCAGCATTTCGCTTGAAGAGGCAGTAGAGCTATTTAAGCAGAATGGTCTTAGAAGTAATGCCAACCTTCTTAAATACAGAATGTCATCAAAAATAAATGTTTATTCTATTGGCGATTATTATGATTATTTTTATGGCTATATGGCTCCGTCAACGGGATACCTTACAAAGTATGATTTGTTCGAATACAACGATGGATTTATTCTTCTTATGCCTTCGAGAAATAATCCTGAGGAATTACCAGAGTTTGAACCACAGAAGAATATATATGCCACAATGAATGCATCATGTAAAATAGGTCAGTTTTACGGTATTGAAACAGTTGCAGATTTAAATGATGCTATTTGTAAAAATGGATTTGAGCAGGTTAGACTTATATCGGAGGCACTTCAGGAAGCCGAGATATCAAAAATAGCTGATGAAATATATAAAAAGAAGAGCGTTAAGTTTGTAATGATTGCAGGACCATCGTCTTCTGGTAAAACATCATTTTCATACAGACTGTCAATTCAGCTTATGGCAAAGGGCTTAAAACCACACGCAATTGGACTTGACAATTATTATAAAAACAGAGACTGTTGTCCAAAGGATGAAAACGGAAATTACGACTTTGAATGTATAGAGGCTTTAGATGTTGAAGGCTTTAATGCTGATATGACAAAGCTTATAAATGGCGAAACAGTAGACATTCCTGTATTTAATTTTACAACAGGTAAAAGAGAATATCATGGAAATTATGTGACATTGTCTGAGGGTGATGTTTTAGTAATAGAAGGAATTCATGGATTAAATGAAAGAATGTCATATACTTTACCAAAGGAATCAAAGTTCAAGGTTTACATAAGTGCACTGACGACACTTAATCTTGATGAACACAATAGAATTCCAACAACAGATGTCAGACTTTTAAGAAGAATGATAAGAGATGCCAGAACGAGAAATACGAAAGCAAGTGGAACAATATCAATGTGGCAGTCTGTGAGAAATGGTGAAGAAAAATATATTTTCCCATTTCAGGAGGAAGCTGATGCACATTTCAATTCCTCGCTGTTATATGAATTATCAATACTTAAGCAGTTTGCAGAACCGCTGCTTTATGCGATAGATAAAAGCGATGAATCATATCATGAAGCAAAGCGACTTCTTAAGTTTTTAGATTACTTTATAGGTGTTACGAGCGAAGGAATACCAAATAATTCTCTACTGAGAGAGTTTATAGGTGGAAGCATATTTAATGTTTAATAGTATAAATAATTGAAATTGTAATATCGGAACTTGGTTTACATAACATAAACCTGTAGGAGAGATGAAATGATAAAAAGATGGTATAAAAGAGTAATAGGAATAGCACTTGCAGCAGTACTTTTAGTAAATGGAATGCCTGCAGATGTAGTTCATGCAAGTGAAAAGAATGTTTACAATATAAAAGAAAATGTAGTGGAAGATATTGTAGAAGATTCTGATGATGAAAAGAAGTCTGAAGATAGAAAAACTGACGCAGAGATAAAGGAAGAAAACCTATATGAAGAGGGCGAAAATCTGCTTGAAAGTCTATCTTTTACAGAAGACCACTCTGGCTTAAGAAATTATATTCCAAGTGCTGAGGATTATACTTCAGTATCAGCATATGACAATATGTCTGAATCAGAAGAACTTCGTGCGGAAAAGTATAATGAAGCTCTTCCAGAGAAGTATGATGTCAGAGATGAAATAGATATTCCTGTTGTCAGAAATCAGAGTCCGTATGGTTCCTGTTGGGCACATAGTACTATGACTCTTGCAGAAATAAACCTTATTAAAAAAGGTATTGCGGACAGCTCTATTGATTTATCTGAAATGCAGACAGCAGTTTTTGCGTATACTAATGTTGCAGACCCGTTAGGTGGTATTGCAAAGGATGAAGTTGTTTATGGAGGTAGTGATTCTTATATCAATGTTGGAGGCAATATTAATTTTGCCAAAGCATATTTAGCCGGATGGAAAGGGGTTGTTGATGAAGCGCAGATTCCATATGGATTAACAAGCGATTTTCAATCTTCAATCGCTGAAACTACAAAATATGCATTTAGTAATGATACATTTCATGTTCAGGGGGTTAGAAACGCAGATATTGTCAACGAGCCAGACGTTGTAAAACAGCTAATAAGGGAATATGGTGCAGTTTCAGCATCATATTGTGATGAGGATAAATATTATAGTGAAACCTATAATTCGTATTATCATAATATTGTACATGGCACAAATCATGCTATTACCGTTATTGGCTGGGATGATACATTCCCAAAAGAAAATTTCGTTACACCTGCATCAAAAGATGGTGCATGGCTTATTAGAAATAGCTGGGGTAGCAATGCAGAAGGTCATAGCGGTTATTTCTGGCTTTCATACGATGATAAATCACTTGGAGTAAATGTTGTAGCGTTAGATGTAGAGCTTGCAGATAATTATGATAATAATTATCAATATGATGGTTCGTGGGGAACAGGATCGGTGTTATACACTGGCTCTGCTGTAGTTTATGGTGCAAATATTTTTACTGCGCATGCTAAAGATAATGATGAAAATGTTACAGCAGAAAATGTAAAGGCAGTTTCATTTGAAACATATGAATCAAATATAGAATATGAGGTTTCTGTATATACAAATATTCAGGATGGTTCTAATCCAATATCAGGAACATTGGCTGATACTGTAAGCGGAACTACTAAACAGGTTGGATATTATACTGTTCCGCTATCGAAAAGCATACAGGTAGAAGAAGGTGAAAAATATTCTGTTGTACTTAAGCTACAATACAAAGAAGGCGAAACAGCTCACCTGCCAATAGAAACTGAATATTCCATCGTTGAGAGAAATGGAGATGAGGAAATAACTATAGTATCAACAAACTATGGCTTAAATGCAGGTGAAAGCTTTACGTCAGAAGATGGCGAAGAGTTTGATGAACAGACAGATAAAAATGTAAAAATAAAGGCTTTTACAGACAATGTATATAAAACTGAAAAGTACAGTATTAACTATGTTGTAAACTATGGTGGTGTATTCGGTATCGATAATAATGACAATCCTAATTATTATTACGAAACAAGTGATGACATTATTTTGAAAGCACCAGTGGCAAGGCTTAGTTCTTCGGTATTTGATGGATGGTATAGTGACAGCGAGCTTACGCAGAAGGTTATTGTAATAAATAAAGGAACTACAGGCGATATTACACTTTACGCAAAATGGAAGTCGATTGAATTTACAACTGGTGACTGCAGTGCAACGCTTGATCAGTTTAGTGCACTTACAGTATCGGGAGCAGGAGCAACAGGAAGCTATTCAGCAAAAACTGATTTGCCATGGCACGATTACGCAGACACAATTAAAACAATAATAATTGAAGATGGAGTTACGCAAATCGGAGAGAACTTTGGCACTGATTATGCTAGGCTCGAATATGTTGTTATTCCTAGAAGTGTGACTCAAATTGCAAAATCTGCGTTTGCACATTGTAAAAAGCTTGAGACAATAGAGTACAATGCTGTCAGTGCAGAAGGACAAAGTATTTTTTATAACGGGTATAGTGATTCACTAAAAGACCGTAATAGAACTTTGATTATAGGTCCAGATGTTGAGACTATAGGATTAAATGCTTTTAATAAAGCGGAGTTATGCCATATAGTATGGCCTGAGGTTTGTAAGGTAACAGCTATAAGAGGACACGCTTTTGAGGGCGTACAGTATTTTGAACTATTAGATATACCCGCAAGTGTTACAAGTATTGGAGAATATGCATTTAAAAATAACAGCAATATTCAGACAATAAGATTTCTTGGAAATCCTACTATAGCTGATAATGCATTTTCTACAGATAAAGCAGTAGAAACATCAATTATGGTAGCAGGAGAAGATACTAATATAAAAAGCTATAACTGGGCTTCTTCAAATAGAACTGCAGAGTATGTTGATGTGCAATACAGGGTTATTTATGAGCTTGATGGTGGTGTAAATGATGAAGAGAATCCAGAATGGGTTAAGCCATCAGATGAAATTACATTAAAAAATCCAGCTAAAGACGGTTACATGTTTAAAGGATTTTATTTGAATAGTGATTTTTCAGGAGAAATAATTACAAGGATTGAGGCTGGAACAGCAAAGGATATCGTGCTCTATGCAAAGTGGGAAAAATGTGACCATTCAGAATCGACTGAAAAGGCTACATGTACAGAATCGGCTACATGTTCAATATGTGGAGATACAATTCCTGCAACGGGTCATTCACTTTCAGAGTGGACAGTGACAAAAGAACCAACATGTTACGAAGCTGGAACAAAGGAAAGAAAATGTCAGAATACAGGCTGTACATATAGTGAAACAGAGGAAATAAAGAAGCTAGAACATTCTTTGACAGAGTGGACAGTGACAAAAGAACCAACATGCTACGAAGCTGGAACAAAGGAAAGAAAATGTCAGAATACAGGCTGTACATATAGTGAAACAGAAGAAATAAAGAAGCTAGAACATTCTTTGACAGAGTGGACAGTAACAAAAGAGCCAACATGTTACGAAGCTGGAACAAAGGAAAGAAAATGTCAGAATACAGGCTGTACATATAGTGAAACAGAGGAAATAAAGAAACTAGAACATTCATTAACAGAATGGAAGGTTACAAAAGAACCAACATGTACAGAGGATGGTGAAGAGTCGAGGAATTGTACTAACAAGGGCTGTACATATGAAGAAACAGAAATAATAAAAGCTAAAGGTCACAAAATGGGCGAGTGGGTAGTAGTTAAAAAGCCTACTGTCACAGAAGAGGGTGAAAAGAAGCGAGAATGTTTAGTATGTACATATACTGAAACAGAGTCAATACCTGTAATTGCTCAAGGTTTTCAGGTAGTATTTAACAATGAAGACTATGTTTACTATAATCCAAATGGAGCAGTGCCAGAGTATACAGTTTACTATAATGGCGAAGAACTCAAACCTTTAGTAGATTACAAGGTAAGCTACAAAAACAATAAGAAGGTAGCGAATAAAGATGCATCAGTAGCACCAGCTATTGTTATTTCTGGTATGGGACGATTTTCAGGCTCATATACATGTAAATATACAATTAAGGAAGCTGATTTTACTGCTCTTTCATATAGTAGTGAAATCACATTGACAAAGAAAACAGCATTAAAACCGCTTATTTATGACAATGGCATTCTTCTTAAAGAAAGTGATTATGACATTTATAAAATGTCAGGTCATGATAAAATAAAGATAAAGTCAGGAGACAAGCTTACTGAGTCATGTGAGCTTTTAATCAGCGGTAAGAAAAACTATACTGGTGATATATATATAAATGCAAATGTTGTAGAAGCCCTGGGAAATAAAATCAGCGTAAACCAGAGCTATACAAAGCTTTATTATACAGGCACTGAGCTATTCCCTGAAATAACTGTAGTAGACTCAAAAAATAAGTCAAACGTGCTTATAGAAAATGAGGATTATATAGTACATTTACCAGGTGATACGTTTAGTGCAGGCTCACACACATATATAGTAGAGGGTATTGGAGAATATTCAGGAACAGTAACTAAAAAATATACAATATATCCAAAAGCAATTAATAAAGATGATATTGAAATATCATACGACACGATGGATTTAGTATATAATAGTTTTGGCGTAGAATTGCAGAATGTTACAGTTTCTGCGAATGGTATTGGTGGTTTGACAAAGGATGTTGACTACACATTAAAATATACATCCAACAAAAAGGCAACTGCTAAGTCTTCAAAAGCTAAGTGTACTATTTCGTTTATAGGAAATTACAAAGGAACAAAGGCACAGACAATTTTATTTAATATTCTGCCATATAATTTTGCGGATGGAGATACAAAGGTTATTGTTCCTGACAAAACAATGTGTGCAGACAATAAAGTAATAAAGTCTACACCTATTGTAGATGTTAATGGTGTGAAGCTATCTACATCAGATTATACTGTGAAGTACTATCTTGATAGTGAAATGCACACAGAGATGAGTAACTCAAGTCCGGTTATATTTGATGAAACTCGTGTGAAAACCGTATATGTTAAAATAACAGGTACAGGTAATTACGCAGGTAATGCATATGGCGAATATAATGTATATGCAAAAGACTATGCTACGAAGTATAATGTTACTGATATTTCAAAGGCAAAAATAACAGTTGTAACTGGCTCATATGATCCAGAATATAATGGAGAGTATAAAGAACCAGATATTAAGATTACACCAAGTACTATTGAAGTAGTTAAAGAAAACTGTTATTATTCAAATAATGTTTACAAAGGTACAGCTACTGTTATGTATAAGGGCGATGGAGTGAAAACTATCGGTACTGTAACAAAAACATTTAAGATTACTGCAAAGTCGATAAAGAAATAAAATGACCATAGCAGGTTAACATAATATCGGCGAAGCTTATATTTAATTATTTATTGATATTAATTGAGTCTGACAGATGATCGCTGCCTGCAATTGCAGGGAGAGGAAAGTCCGGGCTTCATAGGGCAGGATGCCGGTTAACGGCCGGTCGGGGTGACCTGAAGGAAAGTGCAACAGAAAGTATACCGCCTGGCAACAGGTAAGGGTGAAATGGCAGTGTAAGAGACTACCGCTTTTATGGTAACATGAA
>JAZQOO010000033.1:0-6325 GCA_045627905.1 Lachnospiraceae bacterium
TTGATTATAATTAGTTAAATAAAATTGTTAAATATATTTAGTAAAAATTATTTAACTAAATATATTTAACTAAACAATTGCTTCTATATGGTAAAACAGTAAACAATGCAGTTTATTACAATGTAAAAGAAAGGATGCTTATGATAACAAAAGAAAATACCAAAACTTTATTTGATCTTGCAATCAATGCAGGAAAAGAGTATGGCGAAAGAACATTTTTACGTTATATTAAGGGTGAGGATTTGTTTGAGCGCACATATACTGAATTCGCTGAGGATACAAAAGCAATGGCTTGCTACATTAGTGAGTTAAATAATGAGATTGGACATAAAGTACATGCGGCTTTATTTGGTACATGCGGTCACAGATATTTAATATCAATGCTTGGTGTTGCAGCAGCCGGTGGAATTTCAGTTCCTGTTGATGTGCAGCTTTCTAATGAAGCGTTAATCGACAGACTCAACGAGGCAGATATTGATGTTTTGTTTTTTGATGTTGATTTGCATCCAAAGCTTTCTCTGATTCACGAAAAGTGTCCTAATATTAAACATTTTATTTGTTTCCAAAATCTTAATGGAGACATGGGATATAATCTCAAAACTGCAAAAAATATTATTTTTGGATATAATGGAAAACCTTTCACACCTGATGTTAATGAGGATGATGTGGCAATAATTATTTATACATCCGGAACTACTGGTAAAAGTAAAGGTGTAATGCTCTCACATAAAAATCTCATAAGTAATATGTTTAGTAGTGAAGAGCCTGAAAGACACCATGGGGAAACATGTCTTAATGTACTTCCGATTCATCATGTTTTCTGTATTTCTGGTGATGTATTACTCATGGCAAGATATGGAGATACATTATGTATCTGTCCAGATATTTCAAAGCTTGTTCATTACATTAATCTGTTTAAGCCAATAACAATCAGAATGGTTCCTATGATGGTTAAGATGCTTGTAAACAGAGCGGCTATTTATAAAACAGAACATCCAGAGCTTACAATGGAGCAGGTTAAAAATGAACTTTATGGGGAACAGCTTTACCGTTTAATAAGTGGTGGTGGTTATCTTGAAGCAAAGCTTGCTAAAAAAGTTTTCGATATGGGAATGGTTACTGGTCAGGGCTATGGAATGAGCGAATGTTCTCCAAAGATTTCAGCACCTGATTATGGTAATCTTGAGAAGCTTGAATCAGTAGGTAAGGTTGTAGATGGCTGTACAGTAAGAGTTGTAGATGGAGAGATTCAGGTTAGTTCACCTTCTGTGATGCTTGGCTATTATAAGGAGCCAGAGCTTACAAAGGAAGCCATTACTGAAGATGGATGGTTAAGAACAGGTGATTTAGGATATGTTGATGAAGATGGTTTTATTTATCTTACAGGACGCAAAAAGAACCTTATAATACTTAGTAATGGTGAAAATGTTTCACCAGAAATGATAGAGAAAACATTTGCATCTGACATTCTTATTGCGGATATTGTTGCGTATGGACAGGGTGAAATAATTGCAGCAGAGATTTATCCAAACTACGAATATGCTCAGGTTAATAAAATAGACAATATCGAAGAGGCTGTAAATGAAATTGTTGCATTCAATAATCAGACTCTTCCTACATATGCGCGAATTGCAAAGGTTACAATTCGTAAAGTTCCATTTAAAAAGAACTCATCAAAGAAGATAATGCGTGAAGCATTCTTTGAGGAGAAAAAACGTGAACAGGAACGTGTTGATACTGCAAGAAAGCCAGAGACAGAGAGGCAGAAGGCTATTTGTGATATAGTTGCACAAATAATAGGACATCGTTCATTTGGTATTGATACAAACCTTTACGAATGCGGGCTTGATTCTCTAGGAAGTATAATGCTTATTGAAGAAGTATATAAGAGACTAGAGCTTACTATAACACTTAATGATCTTCTTGAGTGCAAGACAATACTTGGATTCGAAAAGATTATGGATGAAAAGCAGGCCAGTCAGTCTAAGTATGATTATACTAAAAGAGAAAGATACACGCTTACAAAGATGCAGTTATACTTTGGTTATGTAATAAGAGGAAATACAACAGGAAATCTGCCAATGTCATTCCGTTTTGATAAACGCGTTGACCTTCCAAAGCTTAAGCAGGCTATTTTAGATGTAATTGATGCACATCCTACGATGAAAGCAAGCATTCGTCCAGGCACAGACAATCCTTACCTTGGACTGTATAGAAGAGATGACTTTGTTTATGATATTCCGATTATTCAGTTAAGAGATGATGAGTGTTTAAAACAGCTCGAAAGTGACCTTGTTCCATTTAAATATGATGGAACGGACAATCTATGTCATATAAAGTTATATGAGACAGAAAAAGCAAAATATCTTTTCTTTGATTTGTCACACATTATGGGTGATGGTGTAAGTATAAATATCGTAATGGAGGATATTTGCAAAAGATACGCAGGTGAAGAAGTACAGAAAGAGAAGTTTACATTCTTTGATTTCACAATTGAAGAAAATGCAAGGGAAGAAGAGGGTATATACCCAAGAGACAGAAAGAAAGTTGCAGAGCTTCTTGATGGTCTTAAGCTTCAGAGAAGTATCCTTAATGTTCCAGGTATTCGTACATATGAGGTTGGACATTATTCTGCAATAAGAAAACGTTTTAATAGAATTATTAAAAAGGAATTTCTCAATTTCTGTCAGGAAAAGGGCGTTACAGAAAATGTTATGTTCCTGACTGCATTTAACTACTGTATATCGCTTTTTAGTGATGAAAAGGACGTATTTGCAAATAGTATCCATAGTGGACGTACAGACAGCCGTTTTGCCAGAATGGTAGGACCACTTTTCCAGACCTACTATACAAGATACACACAGCTTGCACACGAAACAGTTGATGAGCTTCTTAAGAAGACAGGAAATCAGATAATGAATTCAATGAAGTCCACACTTACATGTGCGAGAGAAGGAGAAATGTTCTTCCAGTATCAGGGTGATTTAATGGAGCCGCCAAAGATTGGTGGATATGAAACTGAGAGAGTTCGTCAGCAGTTAGATTCTCTTCCGTTCCATATGCAGGTTATGACTGATAAGGATGGATATTATTACGAGCTTCGTTATTGGGAAAATAGATTTGATAAAAAGCTTTTAGAGATTTTCCTTGACTGTTATGAAAGCATTCTTGTTAGAATGCTAAGTTCAACTTCTGTCAGAAGACTTAAAGAAGCTGTTCCGGATGAATGTATTCCTATTCATTTTACTATTTCTGTTAAGGAGCTTAACAAGGCAGCAGGTGGAAAGTTATTAATAGATGTGCCTAATGATGAAATGGTTAAGGTATATGTTCTCGACGAAAACTACGTTAAGAAACCATTTGGTGCATGGGGTAGCTTATATATTCAGGGTTATCAGCCGTTGTTTGGTCAGCAGGTAGTTGAAAATCCATTTAAGAGTGGTGTGTTTATTTATAAGACAAATAGAACTGCAAGAATCATGCCAGATGGAAGTGTTGATTTCCTTGAGGATAGCGGAAGAACTGTTCTTATAGAGGATTCAACGGGAAGAACATATTATGATCTTATTACTTTAGAGTATAATCTTCTTGCGATTCCTTCTGTTGCAGGGGCATCTGCTTATTTACAGTACGAAGAGAGCATCAATAATATGAGACTTCATGTTGATTTACAGACTGTAAAAATACCAGGCGTTATCGTTACAGAAGATTCAGTTAAGGAATATGTAAAAGAAAAATTGGGAGAACAAATTGTTCCAGAGTATGTACATATTTGGTAGAACCAGATGGCAAAATGTACAAAAAAATATACGAAATCTTTTGGCAGTTGTAAAAAATGACTATGAAATAGTGAAATCTTGTGATATAATCAATTCACGATGACAGGAAAAGCGAAAGATTATTAAATTATTTTAAGCTAGTTATCGTAATAAAGCCGAAGGTAGGTGAAGTTATATGCAGATTAAAGTAATAGGAAAAAACATTGATGTTACTCCAGGGCTTAGAAGTGCAGTTGAGGATAAGCTTTCAAAGCTTGATAAGTATTTTGCAGATGATACAATTGCACATGTTACACTTAGCGTAGTTAAGGAAGTACAGAAGATTGAAGTTACTATTCCTGTAAAGGGTGGAATAATCAGAGCTGAAGAAAAGTCAACAGATATGTATGTTGCAATTGATTTGGTTCAGGAAGTTGTTGAGAGACAGCTTATAAAGTATAAAAATAAAATTACTGATGCTAAGCACAGTGGATCAAACTTTAAGAAGGAATTTATAGATGAGGTTTATGACGATGATGAAGTAAAAATCGTTCGTACAAAGAAGTTTGATATCAAACCAATGTATCCAGAGGATGCATGTGTTGAGATGGAATTGTTAGGACATGGATTTTTCGTATTTGTAAATGCAGAGACTAATAAGGTTAATGTTGTTTATAAAAGAAAAGAAGGAGAATACGGTCTTATAGAACCAGAAGTATAATTTTTACTGGGACATCAAAAGAATATGGAGATGTTCCTACATTTTAGATTTTGACGGGGTTACTTAGAGGAAGCAGATTTTATATTTGCTTCCTCGCTTTATTATAACATCGCATATTATACAAAATGAGGATAATGCAATTATGAGTGAAATATTAAATGTAGAAACTGTAGCAATAGATAAGGAAAGAAAGCTTGTTAAAATAATTGACCAGACGCTTCTTCCAAATGAAATTAAGATTTTAGAATTGTCAAATGGAGAAGAAATGTGGCATGCAATCAATATTTTGCAGGTAAGAGGGGCACCGGCTATTGGCGTTTTTGCTGCTTTTGCAATTTACTTATTAGCTGATAAGATTTTCGATGAGGTTTCTTTTGATGAATTTTTAGAGGAATTTAACAAACTAAAGGATTATCTGAATTCATCAAGACCTACAGCAGTGAATTTGTCATGGGCACTTAACAGAATGCAGTCAGTTGTTACTAATAACAAAGAAAAAGCGATAAGTGAAATTAAAGATGCCCTGTATACTGAATCGGTTAAAATAAAAGATGAAGATACAAATATGTGTAGGATGATAGGTGAACATGGCTTAAGTCTTTTGAAAAAGGGTGCTGGTATTTTGACGCATTGTAATGCCGGACAGCTTGCTACTTCTAAATATGGAACAGCTACTTCACCGATGTATTTAGGTCATGAGAGAGGCTATGATTTTAAAATATACTGCGATGAAACGAGACCGCTTTTGCAGGGAGCCAGACTTACATCTTATGAACTATCGTCAGCAGGTATGGACGTGACGCTTATTTGCGATAATATGGCTTCGATTGTTATGAAAAAGGGCCTTATAAATGCTGTATTTGTTGGGGCAGACCGAATAGCTGCAAATGGAGATGCTGCAAATAAAATAGGAACATCAGGAGTTGCAATTTTAGCAAAGCATTATGGAATACCATTTTATGTTTGTGCACCATATTCTACAATAGATATGGATATTGCTTCGGGAGAAGATATAATAATAGAAGAAAGAAATGGTGATGAAATTAAAAAAATGTGGTATGAAAAGCCAATGGCGCCTGAGAATGTGAAAACATTTAATCCGGCGTTTGATGTGACGGATAATTCGCTTATTACTGCGATTGTGACGGAGAAAGGGGTTATTAGGGCGCCGTTTACAGAGAATATTTTAGAGTTATATAAGTAGGACGCCTCAGCTCTCAAATACATATCCCGCTGCGGTTGTCGTCTTATGTAAATCTAAAGAATTACATAAGACTCCGGATTCCTCGCGTAGGATATGATTTGAGAGCTTCGGCTGATAATGGTATGCGAAAGTGGATGCATAAGCCTCAAATGAACGCCTCAAATGAAAATCCCGCTGCGGTACAGAGAGTGTTGCAATATGGCGACTTTGGTGGTATAATTGCAGATATGATAAAAATTTAACAATCTTTATCGGTTAAGTATATAAGAGAAGTAAATAATGGAGGAATTAAAAATGGCAAAGAAAATCGTCTTGGCAGGAGCCTGCCGTACAGCAATCGGAACAATGGGAGGAGCTTTAAGTAAAACTCCAGCAGCTGAGCTCGGAGCAATCGTTATTAAGGAAGCTCTTAACAGAGCTGGTGTTAAGCCAGAACAGGTTGATCAGGTTTATATGGGCTGTGTAATTCAGGCTGGACAGGGACAGAATGTTGCTCGTCAGGCAACAATAAAGGCAGGACTTCCAATTGAAGTACCAGCAGTTACAATGAATGTTGTTTGTGGTTCAGGTCTTAACTGTGTTAACCAGGCTGCTCAGATGATTTTAGCTGGAGATGCAGATATAGTAGTTGCAGGTGGTATG
>JAZQOO010000034.1:0-23863 GCA_045627905.1 Lachnospiraceae bacterium
TGAAAAACGATAACAAAGGTTTCTCACTTATCGAACTTATTGTAGTTATTGCTATTATGGCAATCCTTGTTGGTGCTTTAGCTCCACAGCTCATTAAGTACATTGAAAGATCAAGAGTTGCTGCAGACCAGCAGGTATTAGGTGCTGTTTATACAGCAGCTCAGACAGCAGCTGCTGATCCATTAGTTACATTGCCATCAGGTGGAATTGATGAGGATCTTACTAGTATTGCAGCAGGAGATTTCTTAACTGAAATCACAGAAACTTTAGGTGGAGATTTAAGTAAGGTTCAGAGTTCAATAAAGTCACAGAAGGCATCTGGAAATATTCATGTGAAAGTTACATCTACAGGAATTGTTACAGTTACATGTGGTTCTATTACAGTTGATGCTTCTGGCTCACACGTATCATAATTTTGTGTGAAGGTATAAAATGACAGAACTAATACCAATCTACTTAATAATAATTGTATATGGTATTTGCATTGGGAGTTTTCTCAATGTCTGCATTTACAGAATTCCTAAGAAAGAAAATATCGTCATAGAATCCTCCCACTGCATGAGCTGTGGGAGGAAACTAAGATGGTATGAACTCATTCCTCTTTTGAGTTTCATCATACAGGGTGGAAAATGCAGAGGATGTAAGACGAAATTATCCGTTCAATATCCGATTATTGAGCTGTCCAACGGATTATTATATTTAATAGTATTTTTAAAATTTGGTTTTACTATACAGACACTTCTATATATGGCATTGACGTCTGTGTTGATTGTCATTTCAGTTATTGATTTTCGCACATACGAGATTCCTTTTGGATGTAATGTTTTTATATTTGTGCTTGGAGTAATTCAGGTGATTGTTGACCTACCGCATATGTCAAAGTATGTGATAGGATTTTTTGCTATAAGTGCATTTTTATATTTATTGTATTATTTTAGCAAAGGTAGAGCCATTGGTGGCGGAGATATAAAACTGATGGCGGCAGCAGGATTATTACTAGGAATAGATAAAATAATATTAGCTTTTGTAATAGGCTGCGTAGCAGGCTCGATTATCCATATCATTAGAATGAAAATATCAGGAAAAGACCATGTGCTTGCGTTTGGTCCATATTTATCGATAGGTATATGGATTTCGGCAATATGGGGAAGAGAACTAATTAATATGTATCTTGATTCATTCATGTAAGTGTTTTGGACTTTAGAAGAAATGACCGAATAAGTCAAAAGTTAGAACATGGGTGCAAATCAGAAAAATAACAATGTTATTTTAAATAAATAACGAAATGAAAGGCAAGATAAAATGGCAAAAGTTTTATCAATACGAATAGGTACACATACAGCAAAAATTGCTGAAGTACAGCTTTCTGGAAAGAAGGTTCAGTTATTCAATGCATTTGATGTTGAGCTTCCAGATGGTGTGGCTGATGATGGAGAAATTCTTGATCCACAGCTTTTAGCAGGCAGTATACGTGCATCAATTGAACATTATAAAATTAAGACAAAAAAGATATTGTATACAATTGCTTCTAAAAAGATTGCATCTAAAGAAGCAGTAATTCCATTTGTAAAAGAGAATAAAATATCGGGACTTGTAAAGATGAATGCATCTGATTATTTCCCGATTCCAAATATAGAAGATTATTCACTCAATTATTCAATACTTGAAAAAATACAGACAGAGGATGGCAATAAGCAGTATAGACTTTCTGTAACTGCTACACCAAATGAGTTACTAGGCAACTATTATCTTTTGGCTGAAATGCTTCAGATGAGCGTTACATGTATTGACTATGCTGGTAATTCGATTCTTCGAGTTTTAGAAAGACAGGCAGAGGATGATGTAGAGGCGATTCTTCAGTTTTCTAGAGATACAACAGTTGTAAACATTATGAGAGGTAAAATACTTGTAATGCAGAGAACTGTTGGATATAGCATGAATACTATTCTTTCTGCAGTTAAGGATTCGTTCAAGCTAGAGGATGAAGATGCGTACCTTTTCGTGCAGGATAATGATATTGCTAAGATTTGTGATTCATATCAGGATGTTAGTGATGTAATGTTCGCTCTTTTTAATAGTATTGGTCGTATATTTGAGTTTTATACATCAAAAAACCGTGAAAATCCTATTGTTTCACTCAAGTACATAGGTGATGCGTCTGTTATCAATGGAATAAACCAGTTTATCGAGCAGAATCTAGGTATTCCAACGACGCCTATATATAAGCTTAAAGGTGTTGAGGTAAAGAATAAAGCATTTGATGATTTTTATGCAACAAACTATCTTGCAAATATTGGTTGTGTAATAGACCCTATTCACATTAAATATATTTCAGAAGAAGATGCTGAAAGAGCGGCTAAGGAAGAGGCAAGAATCCCTTACTGGCTGCTTGTTTTGGCAGGCGGTGCAGCTGCACTTATTATTGCAGCAGTTTTAGTATTTTATTTCCTTACAAAGAGTAATGAGGCTAAGCTTCAGGCACAGGTTGATTCGCTAGGGGATATGGTATCTCTAGAGCAACGACATGAGTTGTCGCAATCATCAATAGCACAGGTTCAGTCCTTTTATGACCAGACTGAAAGTAACAATGAAAGTGTAGTAAGACTTATTAGAGACCTTGAAAGATATCAGCCATCGTCACTTAGCATAACTAACTTTAATGCAAGTGATGGAAATGTAACTATTGGTTGTGATGTTTTAGGTAAACGAGGTGTTGCTGCGTTTATAGTAGCTATGAAGGAACTTGAATATGTTAAAGATGTTCAGATAAGTAACGTTGTCGAAGTTGAGAAAGAACTTGGAGCATATGATAGTTTTGTAATGACTTTCATATTGGATAAACTTCCTGAGGAAGAAAGATATTCAGAAGCTTTTGATAACGCAGGTAATAGCGAGATGTTTGATGTTGTTCAGGGTGATGATAATCTTTTGTCGAATGATGTGATTTTAGACGGAGATGGAAATATCGTATCAGAAGAAGGTGACGGTTCTGATTTAGAAACAACAGATGAAGGAAACCAGTCGGATGATGAAAGTACATCTGAAGAACAGAATAATGAAAACGAGATACAGGAAGAACCTGTTCAGGTTGAAGATACTGGTAATAATGGCAGAAGACCAAAGTCAGCAATGACGGATTCTCAGCAGGGAGGTATTGAATAATGAGTAACAGAGATAAAAAACTCCTTGTATATTTAGGAACAGTTCTTATTTTGGCGGCTGCGTATTATCTTGTTGTAAGCCCGGTATTAAGCAAGATAGAGGTGATGAATAATCATATAAGTGATTTGGAGCAGCAGCTTAACAGACTTCAGACTATTTTCAAT
This sequence comes from Lachnospiraceae bacterium, assembly GCA_045627905.1. GTDB lineage: Bacteria > Bacillota > Clostridia > Lachnospirales > Lachnospiraceae > UBA2868. The sequence goes on from JAZQOO010000034.1 coordinate 3,327, forward strand.
TCAAGAGAACAGTATGAGGCGGACATTGTAGAAAATCAGGCGAAATGTAACGAATTGATAGCAAGATTTCCAAGTAATATTTCACAGGAAGATACGCTTGTATTTATTGACTCTACAGAAAAAGAAATACCAGTAAAGATTACTAATATCAGCTTCGGTGATATTGTGACTGCATTTGGAACTGAATCATCAGGAGATGCAGTTTATGAAGATTCACCTGAAGAGGAATATTCAGAAGAGGTTACAGATACTACTGCTATGGAAACTGATGAAAATGGCGTGAAGATGATTTCTTTTGAGGATTTGACACGACTTATTGGTACAAAGCAGGAATTAACACTTGCGTACGAGGTTAGCTACAGCAATTTTGCTAAGTTTATTCAGTTCATAGACACAAATGACAAGAGAATGGTACTTACAAATATCAATGGTAGCTATAATGATAGTCTTGATCTTGTGTATGGTGTTGTAAATCTTTCGCAGTATTCCATTGAAAAATATGGTAAAGACAGAGATAAGAATGATTTTTCTGACATAAATAAAGGCACAGGAAATGTTTTTCATTCGGGAACAGCTCCAAAGAATTATAATAATGAAAATGCTGCTGCAGGAGCTAACTCGGGTAGCACAGCGAATGTTTATATGTCAATAAGTCGCGTAAATGATAACGGCGGTGCTGTTATTATTTGTAATCCTAATCAGGCAGGAAGGGGTACATGGGCTACAGGCAACGAGAACGAAAAAATGGTTGCAGATATAACAATTGACGGAGAAGCAGGAGAATATACAGCAGAATATTCGATTGATGGAAAAACAAATTCTTTTGAGTTTGAAGAAGATTCAGAGATTATTGTAGATATTTCAAGCTCTGCAAAGACTGATGATGACGATAATGTAACTGTTGACCTTAATGTTACGAATAATGCTGACTTAGATATGACAGTTAATATTAATGGTGACTCTGATGAAAGAGTGAATGTCAGAACAAAGAAAGCAAATGGAGATGGAAAGCTTACAATTAATCAGTAGGTATAAGGGTACGCAAAGAGGTATAGTATGTGTAAACTTGTAGCAATAAAAAATAATAAGGGAGAACTGATTTCGGTTGCGGATATTAAGTCGGATATTATATCAAGAATTATGCAGCTTGCATCAGAGTGCGATAAAATTGATTATGTGTATATATTTGGTTCGTCTCTTGAAGAGAGGTGCACGGAAAGTTCGGATATTGATATAGCAATTGTAAGTAATGTTACTCGATCAAGATTATTTAGAACAGCCTCGTATGATAAGTTTATTACAAAGTTATATGATATTAATTTTAATCAGGATTATGACATTTTACAGTTTGACTCGTTAAATGATATAACTGAGGGAAGAGAAAGAGTTTGCTTTGATATTAAAAATAAAGGGGCTCTATTATATGAAAGGCTTGTGGTGTAGAAATGTATGAAGAATATTTGTCAAAAGCGTTGTCAAATGTTATAACCGCAAGACAAGCACTTGTTTCATCAAAGGAGTTTAACAGTAAGGATCTTAAAAATTGTGCAGCATATCATGTTCAACAATCAATTGAGCTCATTTTGAAATATTTGATTTATAATGTATCTGAATATAGAAATGAAGATGAAATAAAACAGATTTATACACATGATTTAGATAAACTTATTAAAAAATATATTGTACTATATAGTATTTATGTTCCTGAGAATATAAAGAAGAATGCTAAGACATATACTTTGTGGGAAGCTGAAAGCAGATATGATTTACATTTTTCAGTAAGAGTAGATTCTGTTTTGAAAGCAATAAAAAGTGTAGAAGATTGGCTTGTAGAGTTGAAGCCAGCATATAATAAGAAAATAAAGTTAGTCAGAAGTAGATATGAATACAAATGATGTGAAAGAACAAAATATAAAAAGTAACAACAAGGGTTTCTCAATTGTAGAGCTTATTGTTAGCATTGCTGTGCTTTCAATTGTTTTCATTCCAATAATAAATGCTTTTTTATCAACTGTGCGTACAAATGCTAAAGCTCAGAGAATGCAGAATGCCACGGCGGTTGCACAGGATGTTATGGAGACTGTCAAAAGATACAGCTTCGAAGAGTTAAAGATAAGCGATGCATTAGAAGAGGATGTTGATGGAATAAGCTTGACAAGGGATAGTCAAACAGAATCTAAGGTTGTATTCAGTGGAAGCAATATTACGAATACTTCAAGTGAAAAATTTAGTGTAGAAGTATCTGTTGAATCAGTCGAAAATGAAGACCATACTGTAGGAGAAGCAGGGTCAGAAAAATTTGTAAAAGATGAAGTTTTAAAATTAACTGAAGAAAATCCGTTTTTGAAAGATGAAAGCTCTACTTCAAAAGTTTATGAGAGCAATCGTAAAATAAATAAAATAAAGGTTATAGTTAAGGATGGTTCAGGAGCTATAAAGGCAACAGTTACATCAACAATGGAGGATAGATAATTTGCTAAAAGAACTATTAAAAAAAGTTAATAGTGCATTTAAAGGCCTACTAAACGATAATACGGGCTCTTCTTTGATTATGGTAATTGTTGCAGTGGGTTTTGTGACAATTTTGTCAGGCGTTGTTGCCAGTTCTGCGATGGTTAATTATAAGGTCAGAGCAATTGATAGACGAACGAAGGATGCCTTCTACTATGCGGAAGTCGCTCTTGATGATATTTACAATGCAGTAGGTAAAGACTGCGAGCTTGCGACTCTTCGTGCATATAAGGAAGTGGCAACTGATGGAGGCAAAAATTCGTCATATGTTTTCTCAGAAAACGAGACGGAAGAAAGCATAAGAAACAAATTTAAAACAGAGTTCGAAACGCAATTGGGTACTATTGTTGGCAAGTATTCTGAGGCAGATAGTGACGGGAATTCAAAGGTATTAAAGTCATATGTAAAAAATGTATCTACCAATGGTAGTTCGGGTGATGCATTTGTGATAACTAATATAAGTGTTGAAAGTGTCACAAATAGTAAAGTTAAGAGCCTGAAAGTGACGTGTAAGGAAAGTGCCACAGGATATATATCAACAATTAGTACAGACATTGTCTTTGATGTTCCAGATGTGCCATTGAAAATGGAACCAAATCTTTTGCTCGATTATGCAATAGTGGCTAATAAAGGGATAATAATAGAAGCTGATGCGACATTGGATGTTACAGGTCGAGTGTATGCGGGAAGCGAAGCAGGTTCATCACAAGCAATAACTATTGGAAATAATGATACAGTTGATTTTAAAAGTGAGTATTTAGTGGCAAGAGGAGATATTGTCATAAATGATAGCGTCGGTGGGTCAAATGTAACGTTTGATGGAGTAAATGATAAGAATGGTGTAAAGAAAACATCATATGTTTGGTTCGAAAATTATAAGATAAATAATGATAACAATAATATTTATGTAAAAAATAACACCAAAATGTTTGCCTTGGGTGACCTTGAACTTAATGGTAATGGTAATAATATTGTGTTCGAGGGTGATGGAAACACTAGCGGCTATTATGGGTATAATAATGAGGTGCTGGTCTCAAAGTCTGAAGCAAAGGAATATAAGCAGGCAAATAGCGGTCATGCACAGAGTAGTTCCATCATATTTAACGGAAACAGAAATAAAATAGATGGTAAGTTAAAAGAGTTAATGATAATGGGAAGAGCTTATCTGACAGGTCTTTCAAGTACTTTGCCTGAGTACGGAACTGGAGAAGGAATTGCCTATAAGTCAGGACAGGAAATATACCTCTGTCCTACAGAATTTTTGCCTGATGGTACTAATAGTAATCCTGCTAGTTCTAAGAATGGGACAACATATAATATCCCAAGTGACTGGGAAGGTAGTAGTTTCTTAAATTCAAACTCAATAAAATACGGAGAAAAGTCAGGGGCATATTATTATTTCCTAGATATAAAAGATTCTGAGGTTGTTAAATATTACAATTGGATTAAAGGTCAGTCTGTAACGGGAAGCGAACCGACTGCTAAAACGTTATACCAGCGAATAACTGCATCAAATAATTCATCAGGAAACCAGTTCAATGTTGCTGCTAGTAACGACTATTATCATAATAATCCGTTTAGTATTGAATCAAGTACAGGCTATGGTTCAATTGCTGATGTTAATAATAATGTATTTGTTAGATATCAGGATATATGTACCCATTTATGGCCATATGAAGAAATAAGTGATTTTACAACATCTATAGATACTGGTATTAGAAAGACACAGGGAGATGAATGGAATAATATAGATACTAATGGGTTGCCTGTATCAAAATACGGTAGTTTAACAGGAGATGTAAGGGATATATTTAATGAAATAGATGCATCGTCCACACCATTTGAGTTAAAGAGTGATTATGATTGTGATAAGCATCCAGGTAAAGTGTATTTATATGTAGATGGTGATATCGAAATATCAGGAAATTCTCCACTATCTGGATATAATGGCATGATATTTGCTACAGGAACTGTTACTGTAAAGAATGGTGCTAATGTTGTGATTAACAATGACAAGAGTGACATTCAGGAAAACAGAGATGATACTTTTCCTGCATATTCAGACTATGTGAGATATGAAAATTGGAAAAAAGGCAGATAAATGATGCTCGGTGTAAATAAGGAATTTTCAGCGAATAAACTTAATAATAGTGGATATACGTTAATCGAATTAATGGTTGTGATTGCGATTATAACTGTTCTTGTTGGTGCAATGGGTACATCATTATCTATTTTAACAAGTAGAGATGCGTATAAGGCGTCTAAAAAGATTAATGATGCTTTGACTGAAACAAGGACTTTAGCTATGTCGAGAGAAGGAACTTGGTGGGTAGAATTTCATGTGCCAAATGATGCTAATTCTGATGATGACAGAATGATTTATATTAAAAATAAATATAAAGAAAGTGATGGCACAGAAAAAATAGAAAATTATAAGAATTATAAAGATGGTATCAAGCTTGGAAATAGTATAAATATAAAAAATAATGGTGCTTTTATATCAGATGGTACCAAAATAGAATTTGATATGTCGAAGGGAAATGTCTCTTATACGGATTTAGATGATGATTCTAGTGGTGTGTATTCTTTGGAGGTTATTTCAAGGCACAGTTCACCAAGTGCACCAAAAGTGTCAACAATAAAAATAGTTGAGTTAACAGGTCTTCATTTTGTTGTTGGAGAATAGTTTGAGTTATCAAAAAGATAATAAATAGAACAGAGTTGTAGAGTTATATGAAAGATAATAAAGGATTTTCGTTAGTTGAATTAATAGTATGTATGGCAATAGCATCTGTTGTTACGGCATGTGTTATTTCTCTTATGATGCAGTCTATTAATATGTATAACAATGAAACATTGAATGCAAAATTACAGACAGACCTTCAGATGGCAAGTAATCATATTTTTGATAATCTGATGGAATCAAAAGGGTTTATTATCATAAATGATGACCATGAAAATACAAAGGCTGTTTTACTTGGCAATTTTTGCAAAGTAAGTGATAATAAGTGGAAGATAGTTGAAGATACATCAGATACAACAGGAAATACAAAGGGGTATTTGTATTTTAGAAAGCTTGATGCATCAAAAGAAATAGTACAAGATGGAAAGCTTTATGTTATGGAGTTCGAATTTGACAACGAAGATGTTGAATCAGATTCAGATGTTGATTTAGACGATATTAAGGCCAAAATGTTAAGCCAATCAGCAGAAGACGTACTGATGCTTGTGGATAATGTTACTGAGTTTTGTGTAAAGACCGCTCCATACGAAACGAAAACACCAAGCAGTGCTAGTTCCAGCTCCAGCAGTTCTAGTTCAAGTAGTTCCAGCTCGAGTTCAAGCAGTTCGTCCTCATCAGAGAGGGTGATTGATTATTCATACCCGTTTTCACTAGATGTAACACTTAAACTTTCAAAAAAATCAAAGAATAGTGTTAATTTTAATAAAACTATTTCAAAAAGTATTAACGAAACAATAGATATGCGAAATTTTATTGACGAAGATGATTTGAAGGCAATGTGTGCTGCGTCAGAGAATATAAGGTAATACATAAAAGTGGCCTAATGCCACTTTTTATTGTATTTTTTGCATTATGTGTATAAAATAAAATTGTAGAAGTTTATATAAAGCCGAAATGTAAATGATAGGCGGGAGGTGCTTATGGAAAAAACTATGACACCAGAAATAATCGAAAAAATCAAATTAGAGTCTGTAGATATGGTAAGAGATATACTTAAGAATGATTTAGATGAAGTTATTTTGTATGGCTCTTGTTCGAGAGGAGATTATACAGAGGATTCAGATGTTGATATAGCCTTAATTACATATTGCGATAGAGAAGAATCAGAAAAGTATCGTAAGCCATTAGCCAAGTTGGCTTCGGATCTTGCGATGAAATACATAGCAATTGTAAATTTTGTATGCTTACCAGTGTCTGAGTTTCTTGAAAAAAAGTCTTGGTATCCTTATTTCAAAAATATTGATAAAGAGGGGATTAGACTATATGGAAAATGAACATTATAAAGAAATAGCAAAAATAAGACTAGAGCGAGCGTCTGAACTTCTTTCTGAGGCAAAAATGCTTCTCGAACAAGAAAAATATAAATCGGCAAACAATCGTGCTTACTATGCGATAGAGAAGTCGTTAGGAGCACTTCTTATAAATAAAGGAATTGAAACAAAAACACATACGGGTGTTTTGAAAATGTTTAATATGGAGTTTATAAGAAATGGTGATGGTACATTTGTTCAGGCGGATTACACTATGGCGGCAGAGGCAGAACATATAAGAAATATATCGGATTACGATGATTTTTATATTGCAAGTAAAAGTGTAACAGTAGAACAGGTGAATAACGCCGAAATAATTGTAAAAAAAGTTAGTGAGTATTTAAAAGAATGTAACTAATAGTTTATATTAGAAGAACTGCTTATACAGTTACATGTGTAGCATAATGATTTGGTTGAATTATAGGAAATGGCTGAGAAGATGTTCAATAGAAATAATAACAAAGGATTTGTAATAACAGATATCGTAATAGCAGTTGTTGTTTGTAGTATATTGCTTGGAACTGTAGCAAGACTTTTTATAGTTGCAAATAGTGCTAGAAATAATAGTACAGCCGTAGAGAATATGGATACTATGGCTGAAAGCGATAATGTAAAGAATAATTCTTACTCTGCAAGCAATTCGCCTGTAGGTAAATATGACAAGATCACAGAAGTAATTCCAATGAAGAGAAATCTTGGTAAGATTGAAACTGAGGGAGGCAACTCTGCGTACACTGGAGATTTTGTTATATTAGAGATTTTACCAGACTATAGCTGTGATTATATTCAGTACATAATAGGAAGCAAGGATGGCAAGGTGTTGGATTATGATAATACTCACTATCTGAACAATGCATTTAATCGAATCACACCGGATGATATAGTTAAATGTATTAAGGATGGTCAGGAAGGCAAAACTGATTTCAAGCTATTATATAACCTGTATCCTAATGGAGATATTCCTGTATGGATTCCTATTATTGATGAAGCTGGGAAGATTAAGGACATCGTGAATAACGAGTTGTTTAAATTATATGTGCTACAAGACTACATAGCGTCATATTCATCGACAAAAAAAGTATGTATTGAACACGGCATATACGAATGCGAACGAGATGAGAGTAGTAGAAGAGCAAAGGAAATTAAAGAAAGTGAACTAAGTTCAAAAAAATGTAGTACAAATTATACTGCATTGAGTGAATGGTATGATGCTGGAAATAAAGTAGAATTGTATGTTGCAACTCCGGCAGATTTGAATAATAATCCATCTTGTATACAAAAAGCTAATATGATTGTATTTGGTGGTTTTGGTGGTACATATGGTCCAGGAAACGCTTATTTTGGTAATGATGGTAGTTTTGTGAATTGGGCAAAGGATACTGTGTATAAAAATTTAAAGCCTGGCTATACTCCAGTGGCAGATTCTACAGATTTAAATGAAAGTGTAATATATGAAATTTACAAAAGAGTTATTGATCAGGATACTGCAATTATATGTCAACATGGTATGAAGAACAACGGATACACTAATATGAATAAGCTCTTCAACATGTTATATAATTTTAAGGATAATGATGCAGAAGAATTTGTTTTAACACCACCTAAAAATAAAGATGGAGACTTATTATACGATCCTTCATATGAAGACAAAATAGGACTCAGAGCTACGCAGTATGGTTCTGGAAGAGGGATTTTTAATAATAAGGAGCTATACAATAAATTAGGATTAAGAGAAAACGATGCTGATGAAAATGATTATGGTTTATTGTATTCAGTACTAGATGGACACCTGAGTGATCCTTATTCGATGATGCCGCTATTATTTAGAACAACTGTACCAAATGCGTTGTTGTCACAGTATAATGAATTTAAAGAAATGTTTGCAGATGAAATAATAGATGGTATAAGCTTCGATGATTTTAGAAGTAAGATGCAAACCATGATGAATAATGAATATGGTCTTAAAGTTTATGCTTCTTTAATTATTAAAGAGAATGACATAAACGCTAATAGTTTTCCATCGGGCTATGAGTGGATTGCGTATACAGATTTTACAGACATATTTGTTAGATATTTATCAGGTCTATTAAAAGAAGATAAAATAAAAGAAAATAATGCTACAAAACCTGAAATAACTGAAAAAATGAATAATTTCAAGCGTAAAGTATTTACATACATGCTTGATATAGAGAATTATACTAGAAATTATGACAGGGGTTTTGGAGGAAATTCAACAATCTATATCAATCAGATGGTTTACGAGACTACATCGAATATTTTGACGCTTGATAAATCTGGAAGTGATGGATTACTTATGTTGCAGGCGCTTACGAGAGGGCTTAAGAAACAGGAAATCCAGACTGCTACGACTGTCGGTATAATCGATATTGTTGGGGCATCAATAGCTGGAGATTTGAATGCGAGAACAAAAGTCGCTGGAGACGACGGTAAGTATTATTACGAAAACACAGTATATTCAGTAGATGTTGTCAAGGCAGATGATGGCTCAGAGGAACGTAAAATAATTTATTTGACAGATACAGAGCTTGAACAGGCAAAGATAAATGGACTAAATATTTACTGTGTTATAAAGAGTGAAGATTCGGCTTCCGTTGATGACACTAATACTAATCTATATTATAAAGAGTTTTCGAGCTACCAACCATTTGCATCAATGGGAAGTGTAACCGAAAAAAAGGTTGCATACTTGAATGATGGAAAGTGCACAAAAGTTACAAGTGATTCAGATAAATACGAGCCTGCTGGTACAGAATCGTATTTAAGCAATGTTCAGGAATATGCTTTCAAGATAGATGCTAGTGAATTGCAGGGAATCACACCAGGTAAGTTTGGCTATATGATAAAAGCCTATACAGAAGTTTCATTAGGTTCACAGACTGCAAAAGGTTATGATACCGCAACAATCATAGTAAGAGATTTGTTTAATCTTGACTAAATTTATACAAAAGAAACGCAAAGGTCTGACATTAGCCAGACCTTTCTTCTATTCATGATAACGAAATGGCTCAAACTGTAAAAGAAATGACCAAACTGTAAAAGAAATGACCGAACTGTAAAAGAAAGTGCCAAACTGTAAAAGAAAGTGCCGAACTGTAAAAGAGATTGCAAACTGTAAAAAAAAACGCCAAACTGTAAAACAAAATGCAAACTGTAAAAGAGGAACAAACATGAACTACAAATTATGGATTAAAAAAATTATAGCATTAATGATAGGTTTAACTATCGCGCATCTAGGCTGCACACTTTTTATTTTAAGTAATTTAGGAAATGACCCATATAACGTATTGATTCAGGGGTTATTCAGAACATCGGAAAAGCTATTTGCAAATGCGTCATTTGCTGCATTTCTTACACATGGAAGAGTGCATATTTTGATTTGTGCAATTATAGTTATTGTGCTGTTGTTTGTTGATAAATCATACATAAAGATAGGAACGCTTTTGTGCATGATTTTTGGCGGACCAATAATTGATATCTTCACTGTTATTTTAAAGCCTGTTATTACAGATAGCTTTGCAGTTAGATTTATCGCAATGGCACTTGGAAGTGTGATTTTAGCATACGGAATGACAATAGTTATTAAGTCGGACTGTGGTACTGGTCCAAATGACCTTGTTGCGGTAGTTTTAAGTGATAAGCTTAAGAAAAATTTCGGGATTGTAAGAATAATTGTCGATTTTTCCTTTATTGCAATTGGATTTCTGCTTTCTGGAACGGTTGGAATAGGAACTCTGGTATGTGCATTTTTGGTTGGACCTGTTGCCAATGTCTTTATGCCGTTTAATGAAAAGCTAATAAATAAATTTTATGCGAAGTAGAACATGTGTTGTAAACGCTTTCATTTTATGATATATTTTATAAGTATACGTTTATAAGGGGAGTTATAACGTGAAGACTAGGATTTGGAGAAGAAATGCTTAATAGGAATATCCGTGAAACATACGATTTTATGCGTAAAAACAAAATAAAAAGAGGAGAAGCTTCAACCGATACAAAAGGTATTGTAAGTGATAACAAGGGCTCTGTTCTTATAGAAATAATTATCGTTGTAGCAATAATAGCAATTATTATCGCAGTTATATCTATTTGTGCGGTAAATTATGTTGTTAGTAAGAGTGAGACTTCATGTATAGCGAAGCGTACACATATTGCATCACAGATTGCAGAAGAGATTTCAGGTAAAAAGGGAAATCGTGTTGACATACAGCTTGAGCATGCGTTTAAAAATAAAAAGCTTGGATTTACATGTGCAAGAGGTGGCAAGATTACATTAAATACACAGGCTTCAACTGCTAATAATGTTGAGCTTCGTTGTAGCTTCCATGACGCAGATGTTATAAATAAGACATGGTCACAGGATGTAATGAATCAGATTATAAATGTTTTTACGACTACTGGTTATGATGTGCTTGATTCAGAAGATGTCCTGGTTGATGCAGAGTCTGATGCAAAGAAAGCAGTTATTTCTCTTAATTTGTATGACATAGATTTGCAGTTACTTGGAGCAAGAGACTGGTCATATTATTCTAATCCGTCAAGCTCTGACGAGTGGGAAAATTACTTCATGTGGACAATTGACAATATTGATGATATTTCAATGAGAGAAATTGTTCCAGCTATAAGATACAACTTCGTTTCAGGAAGATATGCTGTTATTGCGGCATATTATGGATATAAAAAGCTTGATGGAACGGTAACTCCTTCTAAGACTGCATCAGCATATAGATATCTTAGAAAATCAGATGCTTATAAGAGTATCATTGAATGTTCAGATATTAATCAGGCTATTGCTAAGATGAATGAATTAAATGCGCTTAGCCAGGATGATTTGAGAAATACATTCCGTTAAAACATAGAAAAGGAAACTGTTTGCTAGATAAAAGTCTGAACAGTTTAATATACAAAATGGATAAAAAAATAGTATTTTTTGATATAGATGGAACTCTTACTACAGAAACCGATAAGACAGTTCCAGAGAGTGCAATACGTGCGATACGACTTGCCAGAGAAAACGGTCACAAGATGCTTATTAATACAGGAAGATGTTTTCAGAATGTTGAGAAGCGTTTTACTGATATTGGCTTTGACGGATATGTTTGCGGTTGTGGTACTAACATATACTGTGATTGTAAGGAGCTTTTATATAATCAGGTTTCAAAAGAGGTTACTAAGTTTATTTTAAATAGTGCAAGAGAGCTTGATGTAGATATATTTTTTGAGTCTAAATATGAAATTGTTTGCGATAAAACTCGTGATTTTCGTACAAAGGAAGCTATTGAGCTTGAAAAGAGATATCTTGGTAGAGGCTACGATATGTCGAGTTCACCTGATGCAGATGATTTTACGACGGATAAATTCATAATATGGTCATATGATTCTGAAAAGCATAAAAGAATGAAGGAACTTATGTCGCCATATTTTCAGTGTATACAAAGAACGGATGTGTTGCAGGAGTATGTTCCGCATGGCTTTTCGAAGGCTACGGGAATGCAGGTTTGCCTGGATTATTATGGTTTGTCAGTTGATGACTGCTTTGTGATTGGGGACAGCAACAACGATATTCCGATGTTTGATTTTGCAAAATATTCGATTGTAATGGGAAATGCTGAAGATCAGACGCTTAAAAACAGGGCTGATTTTGTGACGAAGAATGCAAGCGAAGATGGAATAGAATATGCGCTTAAGCATTATGGGTTTATTACTGACCAACGATGAAATCGTTGGTAGCCCGTCGTGCCATTGTATCGCATCGAAGATGTGATACATCTGGAGACATCAGAGAAATGCTTAGAGCATTTCTTCATTATAATTAAAGATTTAAATCTGTAAATCGAGGAAGATGGGAGCCTCAAATGCATTTTACAGAATTAAATATATCAGGTTAATCCTGAAACCGCGCTTGCGGAAATTCAAATTTTTAAGGAGGATGTTATGAAAAAGTTAACAGCATTATTGCTCGTTGGAGCAATGACAGCTCTTCTTGCAGGCTGTGGCGCTAAAAGCGAGCCAGCAGCAGAAGCAGCAACAGAAGAAACAGTTGCAGAGGTGGCAACAGAGGAAACAGTAGTTGCAGAGGCATCAGCAGATGCTAGTGATGCAGCAGTAGTTACAGGTCTTGGAACAATCAAAGACGGCGTTTTAATGGTAGGCGCAGAGATTGGTTACCCTCCAATGGAATACTTCGATGAAGATGGTGCAACACCAATAGGTTTTGATATGGAGTTTGCAAAGGCTCTTGCAGATGAAATGGGTCTTGAACTTGAAATCGTTGATACAGCTTGGGATGGTATTTTCGCTGGTGTAGATACAGACAAGTATGATGTGATTCTTTCTTGTGTAAGCTACACAGATGAGAGAAATGAAAATTATCTTCTTTCAAAGCCATATGTAGCTAATGCACCTGTAGTAGTAGTTCCTAACGAGTCAGAAATCGCAGATATCGTTGATTTAGAAGGAAAGTCAGTTGCAGTTCAGATGGAAACAACAGCTGATTACCTTGTTCAGGATAAGATTGCTGAAGGTCTTAACACAGATTTAAGACAGTATGAAAAGGTTATCAATGCCTTTGATGAAATCAAGGCTGGCAGAGTAGATGCAGTATGTACTGACGCAGTAGTTGCTGCATTCTATCTTGGAGACGAGGCTTCAAACTACAAGACAGTATGGGAATCAGATACAAAGGAACCAATCGTTATGTGCTTAAAGAAGGGTAACGATAGCTTATTACAGGCTCTTGAAGATGCTAAGGCTTCACTTAAGGATTCAGGAAAGCTTGGAGAAATCGCAGTTAAGTATTTTGGAACAGAATCTGTTCTTGATGCTGAATAAGATTAACTCGTATTTGCAAAGAGGCGACACATTTTTGTGCCGTCTCTTTTTTCTTACCAACTATTGCAAAAAACTAATGCAAAATACACAAAAAAACTGTATAATATAAATTTGTATAATTGTATAAAAAAACAGTGCCAATATACTGGCAAAAATCGAGTGAGAGGAAATATTATGGAAGCATTAAATAAGATGTATGTGTGGATGCCACAGCTTTTAAATGGAGCAAAAATGACGATTATCATTACCATTATTTCAGTGACGATAGGTCTTTTGCTCAGTTTATTTTTAGCTCTTGGAAAGATGTCTAAAAATCCTATTTTAAATAAGCCTTGTTCAGCTTATATATTCTTTTTCAGAGGGACACCTCTTCTTATGCAGATTTACTTTATATATTTTGGACTTCCACAGTTCAATCCAGCACTTACAATAAAGAGCGCGTTTGTAGCAGCACTTATTGCTTACACGCTTAATACATCTGCATATCTTGCTGAAAATATAAGAGCTGGTATCGAATCAATCGATAAGGGTCAGTTTGAGGCTTCAAAAGCTCTTGGAATGACTTATGCACAGACAATGAGACTTATAATCATCCCACAGACTGTCAGAAGACTTATTCCACCAGTAGGTAATGAGTTTATCATGGTATTAAAGGATGTATCATTAGTAGCTATCATTGGTCTTTCAGACCTTACTAAAGTAACAAGAGCTATTTCTTCATCAGCAGCAACGGCTCTTGTATACATTCCAGCAATGGCTATTTACTTAGTTATTACAGCATTCTTTACATTCTTCTTTAACAAGATGGAGAAGAAATACTCAGTATATCAATAAGAGATAGAGTAAATAGAAGCTTAGAATTAAATATATTGATTTATAGGAATTGGAGCAGAAAATGTCAATTATTAGAACAAATAAATTATGCAAAAACTTTGGCGACTTTGAAGTATTAAAGGATGTCGATATGTCAGTGGAGGAAGGAGAGGTTATAGTTATTATTGGACCATCTGGTGCCGGTAAATCAACACTTCTTCGTTCTCTTAATACATTAGAAACAATAACATCAGGTGAAATATATATAGATGAAAAGCTATTTTGCAAGGCAGAAAAGGGCAAAATAATAGATAAGATGAGTGATGCAGAGCATAAAGCGCATCTTCTTGAAATGGGAATGGTGTTCCAGAGATTTAATCTTTTCCCACACATTACAGTTCTTGAAAATGTTATGGTTGCACCAATGAATGTTAAGCATGTTCCAAAGGCAGAGGCAGAAAAAAAGGCAAAAGAACTGCTTGAAAAGGTTGGACTTTTAGATAAAGCGGATGCTTATCCAAATAAGCTTTCGGGTGGACAGCAGCAGCGAGTGGCTATTGCAAGAGCGCTTGCAATGGAGCCTAAAATCATGTTATTTGATGAACCGACATCGGCTCTTGACCCTGAGCTTGTAGGAGAGGTTCTTAACGTAATGAAGGGTCTTGCAAAAGCAGGAATGACAATGCTTGTTGTAACTCATGAAATGGGCTTTGCAAGAGAGGTAGCAGATAGAGTTGTCTTTATGGCAGATGGAAAAATATTAGAAGTAAATTCTCCTGATGAGTTGTTTAATAATCCAAAGACTCAGAAGGCTCAGCAGTTTTTAAATAGTGTACTTTAAAATATGTATCAAAGGCGATACAAATACTTGAATCAGTGACAAGCTTATGAAAGAAAAACAGACTAATGTGAAAACTACATATGATAGTAAAAGGCCTGTTGTAATCGCACAGCGACTACTGTTGTTTTTGTGTGCATTTGTTACGGTTGTAATTATTACATATAATGTATGGCTTAGTATAAGATTAGACGCTGGAAATGCCATAGTAACATCAGGTGCAGAGGAGCTTGATGAACAATTGCAGCAAAAGTTCGATAATATGGAAAGTGCGTCTTCTGGTTTGCAATTTCTTCTTAAAAGAGATGCATCTCTTGGAAGCTTAACAAACTATATTTTCGAAAAGACAGACGAGCTGTATGACCAGTCTAATGGGGAGTGTATTAGCTTCTTTTGTACAGATGGTTCGACTTTAATAAGAAAGGATACAAAGTATCCATTACTCGGAAAATTATCAGATATGGTATGGTACACGGGCGCATTACAGAAGAATGGTCGTATGTTTGTAACAGCCCCTTATTATGATCAGGAGTCAAATCAGGTAGTTTATTCTATTTCAAAAATGCTCTATGATGGAAAAACTGTTGCAGTAATGAATTTTTCACTATCAGGACTTGATAATATAATTAGTGACATTACAGCTAAATATGGTGGAAGAGCACTTATCATTGATTCACAGGGAATGATATTTGCAAGTACAGATAGCAACTTTATAGGACGATTTGCTAAGAGTCTAGTGGATGATTATGGTGTAATCAGTAAAATTTTTGCTACATCAGGCATCTCAGTTGACAATAAATCAACAGGAAGAGAACATATTGCCTTTTCTAAAAAAAGTGAAGATGATGCATATGTAATCCTGTTCATGCCTGCAAGTCCAGATACATTAGTACGATGTCAGAATGCGATATCTTTATTTGTACCATTTGTTTTAATTGTATTAATTATTGCCGGACTTACGATAAATGCTAAAGCTCTTGCACAGTACATGAGCAATGAAGAAGGTAAAATAGATATTCTTGATATAATGCGAGTTCGTCAGACGCTTTATCTGTCGATGCTTGTTATTATATTTATTGCGCTATCCTTTGTATTTATTACTAGTGGAATTACTTCTGAGCTAAAATATGAGCGCCAAATGATGGTAAATAAGGCGCAAAACGTGTCAGATACTGTTACAGAGTGGTTTGCTCAGGTTAAACAGTCGATTCTTCTTATTGAATATGATTTGGACGTATATGATAGTGTTGAAAAACATACAGAGGAAATATCAAATGATATAAAAAATCTTGTTGAAAATGAAGACGCGATTTCGGGCGCATATATTTATAACCCATCATGGGAGATGTCCTATATTGGAGATGATGGTATATATAAGCGTACAGAGATTCACTCAAATATCCATGATATTTACAGCAATATTCTTACAGATGGCGGCGAAATACGTATAAGTGAGCCATATATTGGAAATCATAATATTTATTGTATAACCATTGGAAGAGCTGTATTTGATGAAAATAATGAGTTTAAGTGTATTATTTGCGTTGACTTTTATGTAGATAAGCTTGAGGAAATATTGTTAAATTACGGATACAATGACGGAGAGTACGCATTTATCACAAATGAGTCTACGTATATAATAAATCATCCAAGTGATTTGTATTCATTAACAACAGATAAAATTGTAAGGGCTGTAGATACAGATTATGCAAAGCTATTCTCAACAGATGATGTTGTACCGATAAGAGATTTTGATAATAGGCTAAAAAGCTGTATTTCTGTTGTAAATACTGATACTGGATTTTTTGTTGTTTTGGTTACAGATTTCTTTGACTCATTCGGTCGAATTGTTCAGACGCTTATTATTTATCTTACAGGTACAATAATAGGTATCGTGCTTATTTTAATGATTGTAATATCTCTTAACAGATGGCAGGAGGCCAATTCTGAGAGACTTACGAAAACTGCAATTGAGGCAGAACAGGCATCAAAGGCAAAATCAGACTTCTTAGCAAATATGTCACATGAAATTCGTACCCCAATCAATGCTATTATGGGTATGGATGAAATGATTATAAGAGAATGTAATGATAAAGCTATAGTTGGATATGCTACAGATATCAATTCGGCAGCAAATACACTGTTAAATATCATTAATGATATTTTGGATACATCAAAAATTGAATCTGGAAAGATGGAAATTATCTCGACAGTTTATGAAGTCGGACAGTTTATTCGTGATTTAAATAATTTTATTGAGAAGCGTGCGAAAGATAAAGGAATCGATATTGTCTTAGATGTAAATAAGGATATTCCAGCAAAGCTTTTAGGTGATGACATCCGTGTAAAACAGATAATTACGAATCTTTTGACTAATGCCGTTAAGTATACTGAAAAGGGAACAGTAACTCTTAAATTTGACGGTGAACGTGTTGAAGGTGGTTTTAACTTAAGAGTTAGTGTATCAGATACAGGAATAGGTATTAAGCAGGAAGACATACACAGACTATTTAATGCCTTTGAGAGAATTGAAGAGAAACGAAACAGACATATTGAAGGTACTGGACTTGGTATAAATATTACAATGGATTTGTTAAAGCTTATGGGTTCACGACTTGATGTTACAAGTGTGTATGGAAAAGGAAGTACGTTTTCTTTTGAACTCCTTCAGGGTATTGAGTCTGATGAGAAGCTTGGTTCGTTTAATATAAATAGTGAAAATAAAAAAGAAAGTAAGAAAATCAACTTTACTGCGGAAGGTGTAAGAGTACTTGTGGTTGATGATAATTCTATTAACCGAAAGGTATTCAAAGCTCTGCTTAAAAATACAAAGATGATTATTGATGAAGTAGACAGTGGTATTAAGGCTACTGAAATTACGAGAGAAAAGAGATATGACATAATCTTCCTTGATGATATGATGCCTGAAATGGATGGAAGAGAGGCATTTAAAATTATTAAGGCAGACCCGGTTAATCTTTGTAAAAATATACCAATCATTATGCTTACGGCAAATGCAATTGTTGGTGCTAAAGAAGAGTATTTACTTCAGGGCTTTGATGATTTCCTTTCTAAGCCAGTATTTGCAGATAAGCTAGAGCAGATGATTATAAAACATATTCCAAGTGACAGGATAGTAATAAGTCAATGAAAAATTTAACAGAAGGAAAACCAATCAAATTAATTATAGCATTTGCTGTTCCGCTATTTATTGGTCAGTTATTTCAGCTATTTTATACATTGGTTGATACACGAATTGTAGGCTCATTTCTTGGAGAGGGAGCTCTTGCGGCGGTAGGGGCAACGACTACAATGCTTGACCTAGTCTTTCAGGCAATGATGGGTCTTACAAATGGATTTGCCATAGTTGTAGCAACTTATTTTGGCGCAAAGAAATATGAGGATGTTAAAAAGGCAGTTTTTGGAACAGTATTTTTAGGTTCAATTGCTGCAGTTGTAATAAGTATTATTTGCGTTATATTTGTAAATCAGATACTCGGTTTCTTAAATATTTCACAGGATATTTTTTCGGACGCGAGAATTTATTTTAGAATATTAGCGGCAGGATTTTTGGCGACGGTTCTTTATAATGCTTTTGCTGGAATATTGCGAGCAATAGGCGATTCCCTGACTCCGCTTATTTTTCTTGTTATTTCGTCATTTCTTAATATAGGACTTGATTTATTTTTTATAAATAATATGCATATGGGAGTGGCAGGTGCGGCATATGCGACTGTTATTTCTCAGGCTGTATCATTTATATTATGTTACATATATGCATATATAAAGTATCCACTGCTGAGACTTAAGAAGGTGGATACTAAAATATCTGGAATAATGATGTCGAGATTATTAAAAACAGGCATATCAATGTCGTTTATGCTTAGTTTTGTGTTTCTAGGTACTGTTGCGCTTCAGACATCAATTAATACATTCGGTACAGGTACTATTGTTGCACATACAGCAGCCAGAAAGGCTACATCAATATTTATGCTTCCTTTCGGTGTGTTTGGAACAACACTTGCGACATACTGCGGACAAAATTTAGGCGCAGGCAAGTACAGCCGAATAAAAAAAGGAATCAAGGATACAACAATACTCATGATTATATGGTCTACGCTTGTAATCGTACTTGCTTTTACAGTTTCTTCGGCTATTGTAAAAATGATTACAGGAATGGATAATAAAGAGATTATTGATACCGCAGTTCTTTATCTTAAAGTAAATACATCATTTTATTATGTCCCTGCAGTTATTTGTCTCTTTAGAAATAGTATGCAGGGCTTTGGAGATTCGAAAACACCAATTGTTTCAAGCTTTATTGAGCTAGTCGGAAAGTTTCTTATAGCGATGCTTTTAGCACCAAGAATTGGATATATGGGAATTATTGTTTCTGAACCGATAGTGTGGGTACTTATGGTTATTCCACTTATTATTGGTATGTACAATAATCCAGTGATTAAGGGTAGACATGAAGGATAGATTGATGATTTTGGCAAAGCAAGCTGTTTAAATCATAGGAGGCAATGATGAGAATAGGTACAGGATATGACGTACACCGTCTTGTTGAGGGACGCGACCTTATTATAGGTGGAGAGAAGATACCGTATGAAAAGGGTCTTCTAGGACATTCGGATGCGGATGTATTGTTACATGCCATAAGTGATGCGCTACTCGGTGCAGCGGCGCTTGGAGATATTGGAAAGCATTTTCCAGATTCAGATGAAAAATATAAGGGTGCTGACAGCCTTGCTCTTTTGAGAGAGGTTGGCAGGATGCTCGAAGAAAATAATTATTTTATTTCAAATATTGATGCAACTATAATTGCTCAGGCGCCAAAGATGCGCCCATATATAGAAAATATGCGTTCAAATATTGCGGTTGCCCTTAACATTGCTGTCAGTCAGGTTAGTGTAAAGGCAACAACAGAGGAAGGCCTTGGATT
The DNA here is from genome assembly GCA_045627905.1 of Lachnospiraceae bacterium. Taxonomy (GTDB): domain Bacteria; phylum Bacillota; class Clostridia; order Lachnospirales; family Lachnospiraceae; genus UBA2868. The sequence goes on from JAZQOO010000034.1 coordinate 23,336, forward strand.
TTCTGGAAGAGGCGAGGGAATATCGGCACAGGCAGTTTGTTTATTACAGGAGGCAGCAGACTACATTGATGTAATGAGCCAAGGAGGGTGTCCTGGCTGTGGTAGCTGTCACTGATTATATATTTGGGAGGAAGATATGAAAGTTTATAACACTTTAAGTGGAAGAAAAGAGGAGTTTAAGCCAATTGAAGAAGGAAAAGTAAAAATGTATGTATGCGGTCCAACTGTGTACAACCTTATTCACATTGGAAATGCACGTCCAATGATTGTGTTTGATACTGTTAGAAGATACATGGAGCACAAGGGATTAGAGGTTAATTTTGTTTCCAACTTTACAGATGTAGATGATAAAATCATCAAAAAAGCAAAAGAAGAAGGGACTGATGAAAGAGAAATCAGTGATCGTTATATCAAAGCATATAATGAAGATAGAAGACGTTTACATGCAGATATGCCTGATGTAACACCTAGAGTTACAGAAACAATGGATGAAGTTATTCGTTTCATCGAACAATTAGAAGATGCAGG
>JAZQOO010000035.1:0-58219 GCA_045627905.1 Lachnospiraceae bacterium
ATATTGTGAGAAATCAACTCTATATAAATCCACAATATCCTTCTGAATTTTATCAACTTGGCGAATATCCTTTGTTTCTATATACTTTTTAACTGCATCCGGCATACCGCCCACAATCAAATATACAAAAAACATCGCCAATAGCTTTTCGTGAATATAATTATCTACAGGCCTGCATGTGTCAAAGCAATCTTTAAGCATATTCAGAGTCGTTGTCGAAACCCCATTTGCTATCATAAACTCTTCAAAATCCATTGGATACATTTTCTTAATCGATAAATATCCAACCGGCGCGGACGCTATACCTTTTAGTTCTACCCCAAGTAAAGATCCACTCATAGCATATTTAAAGCTTCCTTCATCAACCAAGAATTTTATTTTTGTAACGATTTCTGGACACTTCTGAATTTCGTCTAAGAATACAACAGTTTCATTAGGCTTACATTCCTCAGGCATTATCATTTTAAGCTTTACAAGAAAATCCTCCGCACTCATTTCTGCATTGAGATAATTCACCATATCTGGCTGATTTATAAAATTGATTTCAAATCGTTTATATACACTTTTATCTATTTCATCTCTAATAAGCCAAGTCTTCCCTATCTGTCTTGCACCTGTAACTAATAGCGCTTTATTCGAAGTTTCTAACCATTCCTTTACTGCGATTGAATCTTTTCTAAACACAAGTCTTCACCTCCAAATACATCATATATCACATTGCCCCGTTTTCGCAATCGTTTTTATTGCATTTTGCCCCGTTTTTTAAGTTTCAATTCATAGTTTTTGCCCCGTTTTTTTACAAAATAAAAAGATCGGAACCCAACGCGGAACCCAATTGGGGTAAATAGCATATGCTTCACCAACGGATTTTTTACACCTTCTTTCATGCCTTTTAATAATATCTTCAACTCTAATAATATAATCCATAAACAAATTATCATTAAGCTTAATGAGCTTTGATCGTCTCGTTTTCTTTATGTAGCCAAAAGATGGAGCCTATATTGAATAAAATTGCTGCTGTTGAATGAATACGTCAAATCTTGGCAGGGTATATGCAACCATTCCCCTATTAGAAATATCTATAAGACCTTTCTCACTTAATCTGGTTCTATATTGAGAAAATTCATTCTTCTTTTGTCCAGTCAACTCTAATAGTTCTGCAGTCGGCATTTTATCTTTTTTCACAATATAACTCATATACCATTTATCTTTTTCTGATAATTCTGACCAAATCTTTTCTTTAGATAACCTTTTCTCAACAGATGTCATTGTAACAGTTTTTCCAGTTCCGCTATTCCCAGTTAACATCACACATGGATTCTGTATAACTTCACTTTGAAAATTACCAACAATCTCGACTTATATATTGAACTGGCGTTACACCAAAGTTTATTGCAAATGGATTCTGAGTCATTTATATCGTCCTTCTTTTTATATACTTTTATATACTCTTATATACTTTCATGCGCCTTATATACTTTTATATACTTTTATATACTTTCATGCAATACAAAATATTTTCATGTATTAAAAATAGCCTCCAATATGGAGACTATTTTTCACTCAACATTCTCTTTAATTCTGCGATTTTCTGCTCAATCTGTTGTATCACAATTTTAAAATCATCATCTGATTTTCCTGTAGGATTATCAAGTCCCCAGTTGTCATCAAACCTCTTTATTATTTTATATTCGTTCACGCAATATAAAATAATAAACACTATACTTTAATTATTTTTTTCTAAAAATCATTCTTGCTATTCCAATACCAATTCTGTATGGCAAAGGTCTAAGTGCTTTATCAGCTTCCTTTAGTTTTTCTCTTATTTTTATATTCTGTGGGCAATGCATCTCACATTTACCGCAGCCTATACACTGTGAAGCAAAACATGGCTCTGTTCTAAGTCCCATATTTCTTGCAAATTCAAATCTCGCAGAAGTCTTTTTCTCGATATACATAAGATTATAATGATAAAAGTTTCCAGGAATATCTACACCCTTCGGGCAAGGCATACAGTACCTACAGCCTGTACATCCAACCTTTTCCTTTTCTTTAATCATTCTTTTTACTTCATCAACAAGCTTAAAATCTTCGTCCGTAAATTCACCAACTGATGACTCAGATGCAGTCTTTATATTTTCATCAACCATTTCCATTGTATTCATTCCAGACAAAATACATGTAACACCTGGCTGATCATAAAGCCACTTTAATCCTAACTGTGCTGGCGTATATTTTTTTGTACTATCCTGTAATAATTTTTTAGCATTCTCTGGCAACTGTACTAATTTTCCACCTCTTAGTGGTTCCATTATTATTACTGGTATTCCTTTTTTATAGGCAGCCTCAAGACCTATTCTTCCCGCCTGACTTGTCTCATCTAAATAATTGTACTGAATCTGACAAAAATCCCAATCATATGCATCAAGGATTTTTAAGAACATTTCAGTATTTCCATGATAAGAAAATCCTATATTTCTAATACTTCCATCTGCTTTATGCTTATTAATAAAGTCCTCAATTCCTATACTCTGTAAATGTTCCCATTCAGTATAATCAGTGAACATATGCATCAAATAATAATCTATATAATCTGTCTGAAGCCTTGATAATTCCTCGTTATATATTTTCTCAATCTGAGCAGCAGATTTCATTATATACTGTGGAAGCTTTGTTGCAATGTTTATTTTTTCTCTTATATTATTTTTTGTAAAAATTTTACCTAAACATTCTTCGCTTCCAGCATAAATATATGCAGTATCAAAATAATTCACACCTTCTTCAATTGCATGCATAAGTAACTTTTCTGTTGCTTCCAAATCAATCGCATTTCCTTTCTTAGGAAATCTCATGCATCCAAATCCAAGCTGTGAAATGTCTTTTCCATATTTATCTTTTCTATACTTCATATACGCTCCTATCATAAAAAGGAATCTTCTTACCGTTTACTAAAAATAATCTCTTACATTAAATTCTTCATCCGTACGTTGCTCTGACTCTGTTATTCCAGGAACATACTCTGTTACATATGTATCTCCTGTAGTTCGATTAATATAATACCTATTCTGAGCTCCCGTATATGACCTGAACAGAACTACTATTTCATTCTCATCACTTGAAAAAATCTCCCAATAAACTGGATACTCCCCTGCATTTACAATGCTCTCCAAATCCGGATTAACACTATAACAGTAATTCTTAATAGCAGAAAGTGCCTGTTCATCTGTCACTTCATTATTTTTACTACAGCCACAAAATATCGCCAGCATTATAGTGAACAAATACATCATTAAAAGTGTTTTTCTAGACCTCATCATATTATACCGCCGCATGAAACCAGAACACCTTGCAGTATTCACAATCTCCTGTTTTTTTCATAGTATGCTGTACACCTGCTGGTACAATAAAACATATACCTGGCTTCATTTCATATTCCACACCGTCAACCAATGCACTTCCAGTGCCTTCTAATACAAGAAAACCCTCCTGATCATCATGAGAACGGCCACCATTAGCATCATATTCTGTACTTGTGTATCTTGACATTCCACATTTACACCCATTTACACATCCATCTTCTTCTGTTAGTAAATCACAACCCGTTGTGATAGTTTTCTCAAGAATTTCATTTGCATTAACATACGGTATCATATCAATATCTCTCCTGTTACACATCTACACTAAATTTGTAAACCCTCTCAAACTTTCCTGCATTCATAGCATTCACCGTATCCCAACCATTATTCTGTCCTGAACACATAAATGCATCACAGCTTGAAAGCAAATGAAGTGCATAATAGTAATTGATTGTTGTATCGATTATTCGCGCGTCATATTCTTCTTCAGAGTATATCTGCTTTTCAAGTTCATTGATTATCTGTCCTTTTTCAAACTCTGTAACAGAATGACGCTCCTGAGCAATCACCACAACCTTGTTACCAAATTCCTCTCTCATCTGGTCAAGTACATCTTTATCCTCAGTAGCTAAGAAGATAACTTCATATCCATCCTGCTCCATCCACTCTTTTATAGTAGGAATCATATCATCTACCGAAGCCTGAGCTCTTGCTCCATAAAATCCTACCACCTTATAATCCGTACCACGAATTAATACTCCAAGTGATTTTCTTCCCTTAATAACAGCTTCTGTATACTCTTCTAACTCATTGTAAAATGTATCCTGTAATATATTTGTAGACAATTTAGCTTTAGTATTATAGAATCTCCAACACACATTTAAAAATGGTACAGTTTCTAATATAATTGTATTCTCTATCGTACTGTCAGATTGTTTGAAATTAAGCTTAAAATATTTTGATAAGTCGGAAATTTTAAATTTTCCTGCCATTTCTCCGTTGTACACAAGCTTAAGCCCAAGGCCTTCAGCATAAGACATCAAACTCGCTGTCTGTGTTAATAATCCACCAATTCCAACATGAAGCTTTTCAAATGGACACTCTATATATTTAATCTGACTAAACTTTTTTCCTGCTAATAAATATTGAATAATAAAAAGACTATGAAACATAAATATATCACTCTTTTTATTAACCTCAGGCTCGCCTTTTACAAACCCTTTACCAAGCGCCCCAACAAGAAATATTGTTTTTTCATCTTCTTCTGGCATTTCTCCTATATGTAAATTCTCGTTTTTATCTAAAAACCATAATGCTCTGGGATCCATAAAATATACAGGCTTATCTGTGTACTTAAGAATAGCACGCGCCACTGCTATACTGTATTCTGAAGCCTTTAGAATAATATATTTTGAAAAATTATTAAGAAATTCTATATCCATAGACTCCTTATCATTTTCATCATATTCTAAATATTCAGGAGCAATTTTACCTACATATGAAGGAACCATGTCTCCAAACCACTCTGTATTTCCTTTGTACTGAATATCGTAAGCTATTCCATCACCTTTAACATGATAATATTTATCACCATCACTAAGTGCCTCGTGAAATACATTTATACTATGCTCAAGAACCTTTGCCACTACCTCATTATTGTATTCTTCTATACTGAACATACGATTTTCCTTCTTTCTACTTTGTCTTTAATAGTAATTTTGATTGATTTTTTTCGTAAGGGCCTTCTACCTTATATTTTATTCCAAGTTCATCAAGTACTGAAACAAAAGCCCTAAACCATCTTTCCTTTTTATCCTTCTGTAGAAAAGCAATCATAAACTCACCATTTAGTGCCATAGTTTCAGAAGCTCCTTCTCCATCAACTATCGCAACTATTGAATCTACGTACTCTGAAAGCTCACCTGTCTGATATCTGCCTATATAGCTTATGTTTGCTGTTGCTTCAAGCATTCCACTTAGATCAGAATGTTTAGCGTAAAACCTTCTCTTTTCCTTTAATCCTTTTATATTCCCTTGTGTAATCCAGTTAGCTAGTTTCTTTTTCCAGTATTCAACAGCCATCGTATAATCTGTCTGCAATAACATATTTCCTCTAGTCATCGTACATAGCTTTTTTACATCCCATGAGACCATATCTCTTTTATATCTTATATGAATATGCATTGTTGAATCAGAATGGTTATTAGGTATGCCAAGTACCCTTGCTGTACTAACAGGCATATCTATAACAATATCTGAATATTTTTTTGGTATTCTCTTATCCGCTGCCTTAAACATAAGAACTGAAAATAGTGAAGCTGGACTTGCATCATTATCCTGAATATATTTCATAAGCTCTTTTTCATCAATTCGTATTAGATAAAAATTATTTACACTATTTCCTGGAAGTAAACAAGGGAGCAAAGAACGTAACATCGAATAAGTCTTTACCTTTCCTTTATATCCATTCCATATTGGCTTACTATCCTCTGGCAAAAGTGATGGATTTATCTCTTCACACTCATCGGCCAACAAATCACTATCTGGCTTTCTAATCATTGGACAGTCAAGCTCTTTGCCCTCCTTCATGGAAACATACTGATATAATGTCGTCAATACCCACTCCATCATACCAGGGCCATTAGCCACATTGTGACACAAATTAAAATATATGATATTATCTTCGTAATCTATTGATGCGACATGAAAATTTACTTCAGCACTGTTGATTCTCGGATTATTCATAGATGTTTTTGTAACTACAATAGGCTGACTGTTCGGTTTAAGAACATATCCTCCTTCGTCATCTATTTCTATACGCACTTTAAAATACGGATATCTGTTAATAGCAATATTTGCTGCTTCTGTAAGTACAGCTTCATCAACCTTATCTTTCATAGCAGCGCGAAATCTCATAACAATCGAGATTCTTTCACTCATCGCATATAATAAGTCAGTATCTAATCTATATTTCATATCGTTCATCATTATGTCGTAATCCTTCTTAACAGTTCACACCAATACTTATTATACTCTCTTCTTAACTACACCAATAGCATTGTTAGGACAAACTAACCTGCACAAATGACATCCAACACAATCCTTACCTTTTAATTTTGGTTTTCTTGTTTCTTCATCAAATATAATTGCCTGATGACCGCCATCCATACAAGATATGTAGCATCTTCCACAACCATCACACTTATCGTGTTCAAAATGTGGGAAAAGCTTTGTATCTCTTTCAAGCTCATTCGTATCTACAATATTTTCAGAAGCTATTCCGATAAATTCAGATACTGAATTATAATTTCTAAGGAGCATAAAACGCTTTAAACCTAAAATCAAATCATCAATAATTCTGTAACCGTATTCCATAACAGCAGTTGTAATCTGTATACTTCCTGCACCGAGTAGCATAAACTCGACAGCATCACGCCATGTATACACACCACCCATTCCACTTAAATGAGCTCCCTTTAATCTCTCATCATTACACATCTCTGAAATAAATCGAAGTGCAATCGGCTTAACGGCTCTTCCAGAATAACCCCCAATAGATGAAGCACCTCTTACCGCTGGAGCAGAGACAAGAGTGTCTATATTAACTCCTGTAATACTTTTAATTGTATTAATAGCCGCAATTCCATCTGCACCACCTTCTATTGCTGCTTCAGCAGGTAATCTCATATCAGTAATATTAGGAGTCATCTTAGCTAAAATAGGTACATTAGTTCCACGTCTTGCAGCTTTAGTAAATCTCCTTACTGCATCTGTATCCTGACCTATATCTACTCCAACACCCTTTTCTTCCATATTTGGACACGAAAAATTAAGCTCAACAATATCTGCACCAGCCTCTGTTACAAGACGAGCCAGCTTCTCCCATTCTGCTTCATTTTGTCCCATAATCGAAGCTACAATAACTTTAGTAGGATATTTTTCCTTTAGTCGCTTGAAACATTCCAGATTTTCTTCTACAGAATGGTCAGATAACTGCTCTATATTTTTAAAGCCGCTAAATGTACCATCTTCACTTTTCAATGCCGAAAAACGTGGAGAAGCCTCATGCATCTCTATATATGTAATCGTTTTAAACGCAGCTCCTGCCCATCCCATTTCAAAAGCTCTGGCACACATATCATAATTGCTCGCTACAACAGATGACGACAAAAGGAATGGATTTTCTAATTTTACACCACAAATATCACAGGAAATATCAACATCCTTTTCAGGAGTAGCTTCAATAGATTTTTTATTTTCTGCCATTTTAGCAAATAATTCTTTTATCTTAACATTTTTAGGACATGCACTTTCACATTTGGCATCACAGCCACTACACATATCCTCAGATATTTCACCTGAAAAAGCTTCCAAGTTATCAAACTTACAGGCTCTGATAATACGTTCTACGTCTACCTTTTCGCACTGCTTACTACAAGGTGCATCGTAACATAGTGTACAGTCTCTTGTTAATTTTTCCATCATAGCGCTTCCTCCTTAATTTGAATCATCAACTCGCATGCTTTGCATGTTCATTGATATGTCGTCGGAACCATTCCCAATTATGAACTTCGTTCATAATGGTTCCTCCTCAATATGTATCATCAACTCACATGCTTTGCATGTTCATTGAATCGGTTCCTCCTCAAAAAATTTCAATATTTTTTCCTGAATGTCCTCAGCCTCATCATACACTGCATGACTGTACTCTTCATAAATGAATGACTTACATTTTAACCTGTCAGCAATATCATATGAGCCTTCTACACCTAATACATTATCATTTATATCCCCTATTACGAAAGTCGGACATTTTATTTTATCCATGTCATCGTATATATCAAATGTACCACAGGCAGCAGCTAATACTTTAAATCTTTCACAGTCACTTTCCGTTCCCTGCTTCTCAAGCTCTGGCAATAGCTCTTTATTTTTTTCAAGAAATCTCTTTGAATAAACCTTTTCAAAAAAATATCTGTTTATATCTACGACGTTCTTTTTTTCTGCAAGCTCAACCCATGTTTTTACTATCTCTTTTTCAGTCTCAGTTATCCTGCATTGTGATGAACATACAACCATTTTTTCAACAATATCAGAATGATATGCCGCTATACACTGTGCTATCATTCCTCCCTGTGATACTCCATATAAATATGTTTTATTTATATGGAGTTCTCTTAAAACTCTATATAAATCCTCTGCCATTTGTACTACTCTATAGCCTTCGACAAGTTCTTTTTTTCTATCCATTACATACACAGTGTACTCATCTTGAAATGCCTTATATTGCTCTGCAATAGCACTTCCAAGTCCTTCTAATCCACAAAGACTAACTCCTGCAATTATAACAAGATTTTTATTTCCGTTACCAAATTTGATAACATTCATGTATGTTTCATCTATATTAATTTTCTGTTCTACTACGTTCATTGTATGTATCACCTCGTATAATATGTATCGGCAACTCAATTTCTTCAAAATCTTCATTGCCATGTCATCGAAACCATTATACTCTCTAAAATTACACTATCATATTCCCGACTTCATTTTAAATTTCATAATCAAGACAGCTTCTTACTGCTGTATATGGACGAACCTTTGAATCTGCAACAGCAACATGCTCAGGATGAACAGCATAATTTTTCAGTGCCTCTACACTTTCAAAAGAAGAGTCAAGCATTAAATCAGCTGTAGAGCTTTCAAGGCCATTAATATTAACCTTTATCTCAATAAGACCTGGTATTTTACCATGTAAACTCTCTAATCCCTCTTTAATTCCTTTTTTAATTGTTTCTTTTTCAGACTCACTAAACTCATCTTTTAAATTCCATAAAATAACATGCTTAATCATATCTTTTTCCACCCTCTATAATATGTATCATTTATTCTCATAAAGCTTAACAAAATCCTTAAGCCACTTTCTAATTTCTATATGCTGCGGACAATTTTTTTCACATTTTCCACATTCTATACATTCACTTGCAAGCCCATGATTTGTGTATGCACGTTCATAATACATGTTACTTTTATTACCCGTCAAGGCATGCATATTGTAAAGACCAAAGTATGCTGGAATATTTATATTCTTTGGACATACCTCTGTACAGTAACGACAGCTTGTACAAGGAATAGCTATAGACTCTAGCAATACATCTGTAACCTCATTTATCAGCTCATATTCTTTATCACATAGTGGTTTAAAGTCTCTCATATATGATGTATTATCAAGCATCTGGTCTATTTCACTCATTCCTGAAAGAACCATAAATACATTGTCAAGACTTGCTGCATACCTTACTGCAAATGATGCATATGATGGCTTGGTATTATTGTATAAATCAGCATTTTCTTCAACAAACCTATCAATCAGCTTTGCTACTTTTTCCGGAAGCTTTGCTAACATGCCACCTTTTACAGGTTCCATAACAACAATAGGCTTTCCATGCTTTTTACATACCTCGTAACATAGTCTTGACTGAATAACAGCACTTTCCCAGTCAAGGTAATTAATCTGAAGCTGTACAAAGTCAAGCTCCGGATGGTCTGTTAAAACCTGGTCTAGAAAATCTGCTCTGTCATGAAATGAAATACCGGTTTTTCCTATATATCCCTGCTTCTTTTTTTCTTCTATAAAATCGAAGGCACCAAATTTCTGTGCATTAGGATAACGTTCAACTCCCATATTGTGCAAAAGATAATAATCAAAATAATCAACTCCGGTTTTGAAAAGCTGCTCAGCAAAAAATCTCTCATAGTCATCTGCACACTTAACCTTTAATATTGGCATTTTGTCAGCCAGAATATATTTATCTCTTGGATAACGCTCTACGAGACATTTCTTTACAGCTATTTCTGACATTTCCTCATGATAAGGATAGGCTGTGTCGAAATAAGTAAAGCCCTGCTCAATGAAGCTGTCTACCATTTTCTCTACCTGTTTATAATCAATACTTTTTTTATCATCTGCATCTAATATTGGTAGCCTCATAGTACCAAATCCAAGCTTTTTCATAATTTCCTCCATTGATTTCAACTGCTTGTTGAATTGAAATTATCAATCAAGTTTGAAAATTTATTTTCAAACTTTACTTCCAAGATTTCAAACTTGTTTCTCCATCAAACATTTATAACATCGCTAAGCCTGTCAGGGTCTATTTCGTAATGTATTCCTACACTACCTCTTATTTTAACTACATTTGCGGCATGTCTTGCTGCTGCCATCAATGCTTTGCTAACTATCTTTTCATTTTCAACTTCATCCGCATTTAGTACTTCGCTATTTGTACGCTCCTTCATCATAGAAAGATATGATACAAGGAACGCAGCAATAAAAGAATCACCTGCACCGAGCGCATCTATTGCTTTTACCTTAAATGGTTCCTGCTCGTATATACGCTTACCATCATATGCAAATAGCTTCTCTGCACCTCTAGTTCCTATGGCAATGCTACAACCCTTTTCCACTGCATATTTCAAATAATCCTTAGTCTCATCCTCGTTAAGATGACTGCAGGAAAAGAAGGCATACTTAACAAATGGTGCAAATGTATCAATAGTTGCTTTGTCAAAGGTAGCATGAAAATCATAGCATAGTGCCACATTATTATTTGCAAGAAGCTTTATTTTATCAAAGCTTACACTGGCACATCTTCCAAGACAGCAAACATCAAAGCTTTTTACATATTCTAACTCTGTAGCATTAAACTCAATAGGATGAACGTCTGTTACACCCTGCTGGTTCCAGTATAAAAATACTCTGTCTCCATCTTCCTTTAACTCTACAAGACTATATCCACTAGAGCCTTCTTCGTGGTGAGACATTGAACTGTCTACTCCGATTTGCTCAAGAGTGCTTTCTAATAATCCTCCTGCTCTATCATTAGCAAATACACCTAAAAATGCTCCATAACCACCACAGTTTACTGCATGACATGCTATATTATATTCATTTCCACCTGGATACATTCTACGCTGATTCACATACACATCCATAGTAGCCACACCGATTCCCAGAACTCTTACCTTATCCATCAAACCTTGTCCTCCCAGAAGTTAACTGGTTCATAATCCTGTAGCTTTGCCAAAAAACCTTGTTCATTAAGCTTTTCCTGAATCATATCAAGAACTGCCTCACTTCTGGCACTAACTGTATGATAATGATATCCACTTGTTACATTTTTCAAATACGAAGACTTTCCAGATGACAGGTTTTTCATATAGTCTGATACATCCTTACGACTACGGATTGAAAGCTCTGCCTTTACTGTACCATAAACTTTATGATAAACAAATACATCTTCTATATCTCCACCATAATCAACTATCAGATTTAACTCATCCTCTGTTTGCTCATCCGTATGAACAACCTTGAATACACGGCTGATTTTGTCATCATCATCTAACATGTATCCATTCGTAGTTGATATAATATTTACATTCTGTGCTCGTAATAATGAGATATACTGTACTACAGCCTGTCTGCTTACACCTACCATTTCTGCTAAATGCTTACCTGTGATAGGTTCTTTATTTTTCTTTAATATATGAATTATCTTTTCTCGTCTTTCATCACTACTCATCTCTTAAATCCTCATCCATTTAGTCATGAAAAATAATTTTACATATATGATTTTATCATCTCTAACAACTGTATGTTATGTGGCTTTTTCAGTCTTGCTTCCTGCAATATTTTATCGTGTGAAAATACATACTCTGCACTACCTTCAAGCAAAACATTCCCATGTGCCATTACACATACATGTTCAAAATTATCTGCTACGAAATCCATATCATGCAATATTGCAATAACTAATTTACCTTCACCTGACAATTTTTTAATCATTGCTGCTATTGCACATTTTCCAGCATAATCCTGTGCTATTGTTGGTTCATCAAGAATAATCACATCAGTATCCATAGCTACGACTGAAGCTATTGCTATAAGCTTTCTCTCATGAAGCTCTAAATCATATGGATTTTCATTTTCTTTGCCTTCAAGTCCCATGAGCTTAAGTGCTTCTAATGCCCTCTGCTTTGCAGTATTTTCATCCATTCCAATATTTAATGGGCCAAACATTACTTCGTCAAATACCTTTGTTTTGAAAATCTGGTCATCCGGATTTTGGAATACGTAACCGACCTTTGAGGCTAATGATGCAACAGTCTTTTTAGAAATATCTTCGCCAAATAACGTAACACTGCCTCCTGATGGCTTTAGTAGTCCCTTCATCAGTCTTACAAGTGTCGTTTTACCAGCACCGTTCTGTCCAATTATTGCAGTAGGACACAAATCTAAATTAAGATTTAAACCGTTAAAAATATGTACTTCATCTGAATATGAAAAATCAAGATTTTTGACTTCAAATACGTTATTAGAAGCCTTTGTATTATTTTCTGATTTTTCAATTACTTTTCCTTTATTACATTCATTATATGAAGTTAGTCGTTTCCTGTCTTCCTCAGGTAGTTCATCAATTATCTGCTTTATCTGCTCTAGAGTCGTTGAATAGTAACCGTTACTACTACGCAGCTCAAACTGTCTGCACAATCTTGTATACACAGGAGGTTCAACATTGTGTTCATATATATCATCTCTGGAAAAAATACACTCTGGTTTATCATAATCAATGACTTTACCATCATCCATCAATAATATTCGGTCACAGTAATGAGCCATTACTTCCATCTTTTGTTCAACCATTATTATTGTTTTTCCAGTTTTACTAAGATAATCAACTACCTTGAAAACCTCTTCTGTTCCCTGAGGGTCTAACTGTGATGTAGGCTCATCTAATATAATTATTTCCGGCTCCATTACAAGAATGCTTGCAATTGCAACTCTTTGCATCTGTCCGCCAGACAATTCAAATGGATTTCTATCTTTATACTGCCATATATCAAGCTGTTTTAACACGCGTTCTATACGCGTATTCATCTCAATTCTGTCTACACCAAGGTTCTGCAATCCGAATGCAACCTCATCATACACTGTGTCTTTAGCACCAGAAAGCTGATTAAATGGGTTTTGAAAAATCAGACCGATATATGAGCTATTTGTACTAACGTGCGATTTCGCAGCTTCAAATTGCTTTCCCGATTCAGGGTTAACAATTACCTTACCACCGTAGGCACCTTTATAAAACTGTGGGACAAGTCCAATAATTGCCTGACACAGCGTGCTTTTTCCTGCCCCATTAGCTCCTACTATTCCTATAAATTCACCTTTATTAATAGAAAAGGTAACATCATCAATAGCCAGCGAGGCTGCACCGGGATATCTATATTTTAAATTTTTAACTTCTATAATTGGCATCTTTATAAGGCTCCCTTACTTAATATATAACGCCATATTATTACAGCAATAATCAGGCAAATTAATATGACCTCAACAGCTATATCTATTGCCTTTTTCGGATGGTCGTATAAAAATGTTTTTTTATTTTTACGTCCAAAACCTCTTACCTCAAGAGCAACCGCACGCTCTCTTGTATTGATAAGCGAGCTCGTTACAACAGGTGATATAAGTGGTAAAAATGCCCTAACTCTGACGCTTAGCTTACCGTCTGTTTCCATACCACGACTTTTCTGTGCATCTAAAATTGTATCTTTAGTAGCCATCATCTGTGGCAAAATCTGAAAAACAGATGTCACTATATATCCAAATTTTGGAGAAAAACCACTTTTTTCAAGTTCATCTACAAGCTCTGTAACCGATGTTGTCAGTACAAAGATTGCAAACGAAAGAAGCATATTTAATATGTTACAGCTAATCCTTGTTGCATACAAAACACCTTCTTTATACACTAATACCCCACCGATATTAAATAAAACATTTTCGTTATTATAATGAAACAGACCTTGTATTAAAAAAATCACGACTATTAATGTCGCTGAAAAACCAATTAGCGGTAAGGCATTTTTTATTATTCCACCACTTATTAGCAATACAAGGCTAATAGCTATTACAATTGGAAAAAGCCACAGCTTTCCCCCTATCAGAGGGATAGCTATGGCTGCAAAAACATATAATAACTTTGTATATGGATGCATTCTGTTAAGGAATGATCCGTTGTCTACATATAAGCTTATACTTTTCACTTAATACTCCTAATCAAGACTTTCTACTTCCTCGTTGGCATCATATATAGATGTAAGCTTCTTTGGAAGTCCCTTTATAATGAAAAATACGATAATGATTGTTAATAACTTATCTGGAACATCAACAACAAGCTCGTCTAAAAATGATCCTAAAGCAACTGGCATTCCCTTTGCCTGTGTAAATGCAAAAAGTGCATCTCCCCATACATTTCCAGTTGTACCACCCCAGAACATTACATTTAATGGAGTAGAAACAATAACTGCTGCTAATCCGCCGCCAACTGCACATACAAGTGACTTTGCAAAGCTCTTCATGTATCCCATTCTAGCCAATATACCGACAACAAGACCGATAAAAAGGCTTGTAAGAGCATATATAAGAGTGATGTTATCGCCTGTTGTAAGACCATAAATAATGTTGTTAGCCGCACCACAAATAGCTCCAATAATAGGACCACCAAGTATTGCACCAATACATGTTCCTATCGAGTCAAGCCATAAAGGAAGCTTTAAAAATGAAGCAAAAAGCTTACCTAAATAGTTGATTCCTATACATGCAGGAATAAGCACAATAGTTGCTGTGTCAAGCTTTGTTTTAAATAATTTTCCCATAATATTTTCTCCTTAATTTATAAATAATAATGATACTAGAATTTTAGTATCATAAAAAACTACCTAAGTTCACTAAGATATTCATCTGTAGTCATTCGTCTGACATGTAGCGGTTCTAGTCCTTCTAATATGTTTAAAACTGACTGTTCTGTCTTTTCATCTATTCCGGCAACAGCATCGCTTAAATATATTACTTTAACACCCATATCAATCAGTCCCATGACAGTAGCAAGAACACAACATTCTGCAACAACGCCACTCACAACGACTCTTCCTAGACCAATATATGTACTGACAACATCCTTAATGGCTGGCACTGATAATGATGAATACTCAGACTTTTCATATGTGTTTTCATCATTAGCATATGGCTTAAGCACATCTATTATCTCACCCGCATACACATCATCATTAACGGCCTTGTTCTCAACGTTGTAATCAATCCATGTACCAGTCGGATTTTCATTTGCTATAAACTTTGTAAAAATAATATTTCCACCGTTATTATTTTGTTTATTTATAACCTTAATGATGTTATCTGCTGATGTATCTATTGATGGACAATACCACTCTCCGCCTTTTGAATATACATTTTGCATATCGATGACCATAAATAAATCTTTTTCCATGTCACCATCCTTAAATAACATATGCGCTAAATAAATTTATCTGCAATTCTATTTTGTCACACCTGTCTATTATCATGTATTTGCACCTGACAAGACAGCAGTAATCATACATGTAATGTACCTCATTACACTATAAATGTCAAGAGATAAACATCAGTGCAATAATGAATATGCAGCCACTATATCTGCAGCCGTACTTCCAGCAATGTTTAATGCCGACTGGTTATAATGCACTACATCTGCAAAATATTCATCTGACAGGCCTCTTAATGCCTCAGATGCAAGAGTAAATGAAGGATTTTCCGCACATAGACTTTCCTGTGCATGAACGACACCATCCATTGAAAGAGTATTATCCTTGAATGTACCAGGAGTTACGATAAACACCTGTTCAAGTCCATTTTTTTCTAAAGGCTTAAAAACCTCAGTCAAACATTTTTTATATGCTTCTTTTTCAGTCATGCAGTCATTTTCACCTTGCAACCATACGCAATATCTATGTCTTACTACAATTTTATTTGCTGTGCACCAGTTAACAGAATCATTATATCTTCTTAATAGTTCTGCTTTAACGCCTGCATTATTCCAAAATGTTCCAACACTTGTGCCACCTCTTGCAGCATATACTCCAACAACTGGAACACCTGTCTTATTATAGTACTGGTTCATAAATGATGATACTAATGTTCCTCCTGGTCCTCTTTCTCCTAACCAGCCAGTCTCCCTATGTCCAAAAGGTTCAACAACATTATATAATCCTTTAGGGTCTTTTCCATTTCTAAACTCATAACCGTGTCCACTTGCCACCTTTGGTGCTAAGTCTTTATTTCCTCCAGGACCTTCCATATTACTTTGTCCTGCAAATACTATAAGGTCTACTACTGCAGGCTTGTCTATGGCAAGTGACTTTGTATCTGGCTTTTCCGGGACAGTCTGAGCAACTGGAGGTGGTCCAAATGATGAAAGCGCGTTAACATTTATATTTGCAGGAACTGCCTTATTAATAAGCGATTTATCACCAAATTCGCCTTTATTAAGTAATTCAGCAGCATAAACATCTCCCTCTGCTGCCAAAGATGCTAGTGCTTCTCCTATCATTACTTCACCAGAATATGTTTTACTCGAATAAATATCACTTGCACCTGCCTCTACGCTAAATACCGCTGCGCTAAGTACCGCTATCATGGCAGGTAACATACATTTTCTTTTCATAATCATTAGTCCATTTCTTCATTAGTACTGACCAACGATTTATTCGTTGGTAGCCCGTCGGCTTTGAGACATCAAAGAAATGCCAATAGGCATTTCTTCCTTAATACAAATATATATTACTGAATATATATTCAGAATCTGGGTTGCCAGTCTCGTCTGTGTATCCCCCATTAAATATAATACGAATATCACCCTTTATTTTTGAAATATCAATTACATACTGATGGCAGTCATTATCAATATCCTGATGCTTTAAACAAAGCCTGCTAGCCCTGCTTCCTTCACTATTAATTATATACACGCTTGGCTGACCCTGCTCTTTTATTTTTTTACCACAAAATGTCAGGTAATCATATTTTTCTGCGTCATCAAGCCATATAATTGCACCTACATAGTCATTCGTATTTAGGATATATGAGGCAACAGATTCATCGCTCTCACTACTCTTTTTTATAGTTCCTACACAGTCTATTCCCTTTGAATTATTATATTGATTCTCAACTATTACCGAATTATTTAACCTGATGCGATCCTCAAACGAATCAAGAACACTTATAGGCTCTTTTCCAGAATATTCGGCATTCAATAAAGCTGCTGCATAAAAATCACTTTCATAATCCACCTGATTATTTAACGAATAATAATCAAAGTTTGTATAATTTTTTAATTCAGTTTCAATATACGATTCATAGTTTTCCTTTGTTAACTGGCACTTTCCGTCGTGCATCATTTTTAACAAAAGACTGTTAATCCACTGTCCATAATGTCTTATATCTTTATAATTATTAAGATCACCAATAATATCTGTTCTGTTATTTATAGAAAACAGTTTAATATTGTCACACTCAAGTATCTTTTCTATTACTATTTTTTCTGCCTCAATCTGTCGGTATATCGAACCATCCTCATAAAGTGATTTCCACCATGCAACACTATATGGTGAAATAAAATAATAAAATGTTATTTGCGGGTTTTCTTTTGCTAAATCAACAACATTCTGCTCTATATTTCCTATAAGTATTTCCTTGTCTTCGTCTGACAAATGCTTTGCTTCACCATTAACTACCTTTGTAACCCCACCCGGACATACAGTATTAATACCATATGTATATGAATGATGCCAGTTTGAATAATCGTCAAAGGAAGTCATACCTGCAATACTATCTTCGCTATTGCTTTTATTTATCATCTTTATTACTCTGTTATAGATGACATCCCTGTTCCATATATATTCGACATCATTGAAAGGGTTTGAGTCATATAGATACGCTGGATATTCTCCCATATCATCAGACATTTTATTTTTCTCAGTAATAAACGCACCTGGGTCAAGACCTCTGACAACAATCTTTAAATCGGGATTATTTTCAATCGCCACTCTGATATTATCATTTATTTCCTTATATGAAGCTCCAAAAAATGGAACTTTTATAGAATTGCACGAAAAAATCTCATCCATTTCAGTGCTTCTGAAGTTAGCAGTCATTGATGTTCCAGTAATCATTGCATCATAATCAAGATGTTTTGTCATGCCATCATTCTGGCTTCTCTGGTTATCAAGATCATAATAATATCTATAAATATTCGGTTTATGAAAATGCATGTACGGATCAACTTTGTAAACAAGTGCTCCTTCTACTATAAGGGCAGTAGCTACAATAGCTAGCCATCCCTTAATCCATTTTTCAGACTCCATTGTTCTCTCCCTTATATAATAGGTATCATCAACTCAATTTCTTTAAAAGTTCATTGATATGTCGTCATGGTTTCTCCCCCGTGCTCGCTGAGGAAAATCAGACGCTTTACGCTGATTTTCTCAGCTCGCACTCAAAAGTTAAAATAAACAAATACAGACTCAGAGCCTAAGCATGTTATTCCTAAAACAATAGCAATTGCTGATAAAACCATTGAAACAGCCGACAGTTTTTTCATTTTTTTATAATTATTATCTGGAACAAAGCATATAAACGCTGCTATCACAAGAAACACATACATTGTAAAACCATTTATTTTACTACTTATTTTATTTAAAAAATGAACATTACTAAATATTAAATCTGCTTCTGGAAACGAGAATGCTTTTATAAGACCATCATTCACTGTTCTGCTTTTAAATGAAATAATTGTCGTTAGCATATTAGCCCACTGAGTAATGCTCTGCGCTCTAAAGAGAAGCCACAATATGTTAATTACAATAAATGTGAGTATTTTTCTTCCATGCTTAAATAAATCTTTTGGAAGCTTGTCAAGAAGTCTGTCTAAAATACTGAATGCACCATGCAAAATTCCCCAAAGAATAAACGTCCAGTTTGCACCATGCCATATACCACTTACGACAAATACTATCATTGTGTTTATGTAAGTAAACAAATCTCCCTTTTTACTTCCCCCTAGTGGAATGTATATATATTTTGTAAAGAATTTCGTTAAAGAAATGTGCCATCTTTTCCAAAAATCTCTAATTGATGATGCTTTATACGGAGAATCAAAATTGATAGGCAACGTGATATTTAACATTTGTGATACACCAACTGCCATATCGGTATATCCGCTAAAGTCGAAATATATCTCAAATGTGTAAAATAACATAATCAGGATAATCTCAACTGATGACATACGATTAACATTATCAAATCCCCATGATACCATTTTTGAAAAAGTATCTGCGATAAGCAGCTTCTTAAATAGTCCAAAAGAAAACAGTTTTAGTCCATATGCTATATTATTAAGGTTTATTTTTTTAAGTTCACTATCATTATACTGTGAAATAAAATCAACCGGATCCATCAGTGGTCCCATTAAAATCTTTGGAAAATACAAAATATATGACACATAGTCAATTACATTTATTGACTCGATTTCCTTTCGATAAACAGCAACAACGTAGGCTATCTGTTGAAATGTGAAAAAGCTGATTCCGAGAGGAAGTATCAACTGCTTAAATTCATATTTTGTACCAAATAAAGTGTTAATATTTGCAAGAAAGAAATTCGTATATTTAAAATACAAAAGAAGCAAAACATTTATAACTACAGGCACGAACATAAAAAGCTTTTTCCATTCGGTCTTAGCTATTAGAAGAACAAATAAATAATTCATTACAAGACTAAGACCTATAATATTCAGCATTGTAATGTCCGTATAGGCATAGAAAATAACACTTCCAATAATAATTGCAAATTTACCTGCTATAATGTTTATTTTTCCTAATAAATAATACGATAATACCATTACTGGCAAAAATAGAAGTATAAATATGTAACTGTTAAATTGCATAGCATTATTCCTTAATCATTATTTATTTCTGATTTATTCCCTACTAAAGTAAATCTGCCAGAAGTCTCTATAAAGCGATATGAAAAAGCAAATAGTACAAATGGAACTACCTGTAATAATACTCTATTTCCCGAATCTGCGAAGCTCTCTCTTAAATCTCCTCCTCTGGCAAAGCAAAGTGCAATTACCATCAAAACAAATCCTATGTATACAAAATCAAAGTAATTTGTACTTATTTTCTTTTTTGGAACCATAATTACAAAAACAGCTATGACAGCCACAAAAAATCCCCAGCCACTTTGATTTATAATATTCTTTACAAAAAATTTCATATTAACAATGTATAGAGAATGGTTATACAAAAACAGTAAAATATTAACAACAATAAGACTAGCCACAGTTACAATACCTGGATTTGTGATTACTGGTGCCTTTTTTACTAATCCGCACACATAAGCGTATACGATTACCGCGATAAGAAATGCGATTGCAATGACAGCCTTTCCTCGTGTCATAAATGTGTACGTTGAATGAAGCTCTATAAATATAAATATGAAATAATAATACAACGCATGTACTATCATTATAGGGAGAGTTATACAGAATATCTCAGAGCTTTTAAATCCAACATAAATAAAAGCCATCAGGAAAAATCCACAAAAAATCGCTCCTTCAATTCTCATTGTTGAAAGCATAAATAATAGTGGTGCCATGATAAACATATTTTCCATTCCGTCACGTTTCATTTTATAGGCTAAATATACACATATAAAAGAAAGCTCCATAAAATAAACATTAGCAATAACCCACTTTGATAAAATTACAAACGGCATCGATGTTATAAGTAGTAAAGTAAAAATAGCAGAATAAATCACTGCCTGCATATTAAGCTTTTTACTGTCATTTTCATTATTTTTGCAAAATTTATTTATACAGCATTCATACAAAGCATAGAAATAAATCATAATGAAATTTATATTAAAGAAATTCTGAATTCCAAACGACTCATTAAATCCGAATAAAAACTGAAGCGTATTTATAAGCGCCGTTCCCTGACCGCAGTCTGTAAGGAATGTATCAAGTCGCGCTGACACTACACCGACTCTTGTTAAATCCTTTGGATACGCATTGTAATAATACATAGAATCATTAGAATATATAATAGTCAGTAATCCACTTGTTGCAAACATTGCAATTAAAACAACTACTGTAAGTGCTATTCCAGCTGAAACTACCGTTCTAATCTTATTATTACCTTCTCCCTTTAAAAGATCTTTATAATTAACCTCACTGAAAAAATGTACTGCAACAAGCACTACTCCCATAAAGCAGACAACTGCATTTTTTGTGTATCCATATCTCGTAATGAGCATAATAATTCCTATTGCAATAAAGACTGACAACCCCATTGGAAATGCCAGCAGGAATTCCCATATTGTCGACATTGCTTTTTTAACATTTTTTCTATGATTTAGCGAAAATGTAATAAACAATCCATACAAATAGATTGCAACAATGACTAAAACCTGGTTGATAAAATATGCTTTTGAACAGTTATCTGATATAAGCTTTAATGTATCTATCATTATTTAAAATTTTCCTCATAATACTTTTTTGTCATAAGATAGAGATCCTCTGTTTCCTCTGAAGGGTCCTTTAATTGCCATATTAACACAAGCTCATCTGCCTCATACAGACCATCAAAGTTAACATATGTATTCATTTCAGATCTTTGATCTCCATAATACCAATAATAGTAAAAATAGTTTCCTGATTCGTCTCCATAGTTATTAGAATACATCAGTGAGTTACGCAGCATATCATTTGCGTAGCCTATATTTTCAAAATCAGCTCTGCGAACCGCATCTATAAATGTATCATTCATACTTTCATCCGGAACTACCGTTGCACTCATGTGACTTATAGTATTACAGACATTATTCATATGATAATATGCATAAGCCCAGTTAAAATGCCTGTCTCTTGCATCTGCCCTCGTCCACGGGTCATTCTTTACATAGACAGTTTTCTTTCGTACTAAAAACGGCAACAGTGCGTCAGGATATTCTCCTGTTTCAACATATTCTTTCTGATAAATCAGCTGATTCGTTGTCGTTACCGGTTTTACAATCAGATTTATTATTTTCGAATTGTAATATATATTCATAGCAATAACATACATTACAAATATTAACGAAAAAATCATTCTATATTTCTTTTTAATAAAGGATAGGATTACAAGTATCAATCCAGGAATTAATATTACTAAAAACTTCATCTACTACTTCTCTCGTTAATTATCTATTTTTTATTTTAACCAAAATCTCGCTCATAATTGCAAAAAGACTTTTTATGATGCCAGCATTTATCAAACAATGGAGAACAAAAAATATCATTCCTATCATTGCACTCATAATAAGATTATTGCTAAAGGTTGCATAAAATGCATATCCTATATACAGGACAAGTGAAATAATAAAGCTTTTTAAATTATATTTTACAGGGTAGCATTTTTTTGAAAAGTATGTTCCGGCTGCAAAATAAACAATATAAGTGACTCCCGTTGCCATAGCTGCACCAATTCCTTTATACATTGGGACAAGAATAGTATTTCCGACAAGATTACACACAATTGCAAAAAGCGACGCATAATTGAAATACTTTATCTTCTTAACAAACTTCACACCCTGTCCAGTCATTTCAAATAAAATGCTAAGAATAGGCATTAGTGTAAGAAATGGAATAATATTCATCGCATCTCTGAATCTTGCTCCAAGAATCATCACTATTATTCCCCTAAATATTGTCAGCATAAATGCCGCACTCATTGCAAGAAACTGTACCTTTAAAAACATATCTGCAAAGAACTCCTTGCAAACACTGTCCTCTTCATTTTCATATTTTTCCATTGCTATTGGCGCCCAGAATGCAACATATGTTATTTTAAACGTCGATAAAATAACCATTATTTGCATTGCAGCAGAATAAATGCCTGTTTCTGAAAAGTCATTAAAAAATCTTATAGACCATCTGTCCATGCTAGACAGTAACCATTCCATAAGAAGCATTGGTACAAAAGGCACACCATATGTTAATAGCTCACGTTCACTAATCGATGCTGTACCATCTATACTATTTCTGCTATGTATATAAAATCTCACAAGTAAAAATATCGTAACAACAATGAGTGGAAGTGTCAAAGCATATAAAACGACTCTGAAATCATCACCAAGAATATATACAAATATGAAAATAAACGCAATGTATAACACCTTTGACAGTATATTCAGATTAGAATACAGCTTTCCATTCTGCTCCATTCTGATGTTCAAAAAAACAAATCGTTCAAACACGGATGTTACTGCATATCCAACAACTAAAAGTGTGACATCAAAAGCAGTCTTTCCAAACAATATAATATTTATTTTATCTGCAAAAATAAAATATACTGTTGAAAAAAGCATGATTAAAAAAAGTGCTGGATAAAGACACTTTAAAAACAGCTTTTTTCTATTGATATTATCAACATAATAATATCGAATATATGACTGGTCCAGACCTAATATTGCAAAAATATAAATAATAGAAACAACGGACTGGTACATTGCACTTCTGCCGTACTCATCCGTTGACATCACTCTTGTTATTAAAGGCAAGGATATAAAGCCTAAAAGCAGTACTATGAAATTACCATAGAAAAACTCAAGAAAGCTCCTTAAGATTCCACCTTTTTTGTTATTCATTTATTTCACCTGTTATATTATTTATCTGAGCTTTCATTTTTTGAACTAGCATTTTCGCCACCACGCACCTCATTTACTGTATCTACAATATAGACAGGTCTGTTTCTTGAGGCATCTAGTGTTCTCCATAAGTACTCACCTAATATTCCAAGCATCATAAGGATTAAGCCAGTAGATAATAGGACTATACACATAAGTGAAGTCCAGCCCTGTACAGGCTGTCCCATAAGTATCCACTCACCAATCACTTCTATTATTAATACAAATGAAGCTATAGAGAAAATCACACCTACCATAGACATGAATTTGATTGGGAAATATGAAAAGCTCATCATCGAATCCATTGCTAACTTAACCTTTTTAGCTAATGTATATCTTGACTCTCCTACTTCTCTATCTTTTCTGTGGAAATAGATTTTCTCTGTTTTAAATCCAACCCATAAAACCTGTAATGTCAGTGCTGAATTTTTTTCATCAAGCATCTCAATGACCTTTATAACCTGACGGTCCAAAAGATAGCAGTCAAAACCACCCACTGGCATATTTTTATCTACTGTTTTTCTAATAATTGTGTAGTAAAGATTTGCGAAAAACTTCTTAACAGCTGATTCATCTCTTGATTTTCTGACAGCAAGAACTACTTTATTTCCTCTCTTCCAGCTCTCATACATTTCTAGAATCAGTTCTGAATCTTCCTGTAAATCTGCCTGTTTTGTCACAGCACAGTCGCCTGTACAGTTCGAAAGTCCTGCTAAAATGGCGGCATGCTCACCATAGTTACGAGAGAGCTTCACGCATTTTACATTTTCGTCTATATCTCTTATTTCATTCATGACTTCCCAGGAATTATCTCCTGAGCCATCATCTACCATCACTATTTCATAATCTCCAAGTTTATGAAGAATCTTTTCTTTCATATCATCATATAAAAGTCGTAATGTATCGGAATTATAATATACCGGTATTATTATCGAAATTTTACTCATTGTATTCCTCCAGATACCTTCATTTTCAAAGCTTTTCTATCAGGCTGTCATATACAGCAGTATGTCTTTCAACGTTTTTTTCAATAGTGTAATTTTCTTTGTATCTTTTATAGAAAAATTCGCCATCATTAGCAACTTCATCATGACTCTCACTAAGCTGTTTCATTCTTGTGACAAATTTTTCAACATTATCCTTTGTATACAGATTTTCTTCTTTGCCTATCACTTCTGATAGTCCACCAACAGATGTAGATAAAACAGAACATTTCCTGCTCATAGCTTCAACTGCTGTTTTACCAAATGACTCAAAAATTGAGGACATTACGAATACATCTACCATATAATAAAAATCTGCTATTTCCTTTTGCGATAAATCCTGTCTATATATAAGATTATCTTCACCTATAGATGATGTAATCTCTTTTTTTATTTTTTCGGCATATTCCTTATCCCCTGCTTCATAAAGCGACAGAACAAGTGCAACCTTAAAATTAATTCCAGCTTCACTAAGCGCTTTTACAAGAACAGGCACAAAATCCCAGTCCTTTTCCTCTGAAATACGTCCTGCAAAGCCTATAACAAAATCATCATTTGAAAGACCAAGCTTTTGTTTTTCATTTTTTCTTTTTTCAGCATCAAAATCATCAAAAGCACTGCTTATTGTATTAGGTATAACAGTAATATCACATTTGAGATTTTCCTTAAGCCATAAATTTTTGTTAAACTGTGTCGTTGTAAGAAGTCTGCCCGCATGCTTAAGCGTCTGCTTTATGCAAAACTTTGAATGTGCTCTATAGCCATATGCAAGACCTCTATCCGTATATACAAATGGAATTCTCTTAAAAAATCCAAGACATCTCAAAAAACCATATGTAATAACCGACTCTGACATAGATACATGTATGATATCTGGTTTTACCTGTGAAATAATTTTCTTAAACGATAATATTCTTGAAAGAAAATTAATTATTCTTCTTAGCTTTGTATCTTCTCTGTTTTCATCAGACTCATATGTTACTATATCAAAACAATAGTCTGAAGGCTTGTTTTTAAGAAGCTTCGGACAACATACAACCGGCTTATATTTACCTTCCTTTACAAGACCTTCACACAACGTCTGTGTTGAAAGCTGACCTCCACCAGGTAAATCAATCGGATATTCCATTAAATACAGTACTTTATTTTTCACTTTATATACCACTTATCTATTCATGTGTATTTTTACTATTCTTTATACCAGTTATTACGAAGGTCAGTTGCTCTAGAGCATGGACCATCTACTATCTCGTATTCCTTTAACGGATATATATTATCTTTTCCATCAGCACCTGCTAGAAGTAACCCTTTAGAAAGCTGTAAAATAGATTTGGCAGCGTTTTGTGGATTCCACTTATCATGCATTTTATTATATGCTCTCACACCGTATTCTTTTATAAGCTTCTGATTGTCAAATAAATATTTTAGCTTGTTATATAGTGAGTCAACGCTACCACTTTTGAATACTAAACCACATTTTTTATCTTCAACAAGCCATGGCGTTGCACCACATATATGAGAGGCAACTACGGCACAGCCGGCATTTAAGCCCTCGTAAATGACTGAGCCCCAGCCTTCCAGCTTATTAGAGGTCATCACATAAACCTTATAATCTGCCATTTTTTCCCTTGCATCGTCAGGAGATAAAAAATCTTCGAAGGTGACATTATTTTCAAGACCTAAATCCTTTACAAGCTTTTCGCACACAGGTCTCATTTCACCTTCTCCAACCATATGAAGCGTAAAATCATAACCATCTTTTTTAAGCCTTGCCGCTGCTTTTATGACTAAATCGGGTCTTTTTAACTTTAACATTCTTCCGAGCCAGAGAATAGAAATTTTTCCGTTCGAAAGCCTTTCCTTCCTCTCCATAAGCTCATTTATATCATATACCTTATGCACTGGAAAATATCCGAATTTGTAGCACTTATTTTTGTATGAATTAAACATCTTCTTAAAATCAAGAGATGTAAATGCACTTGCTGCAAGAACATACATATTTTTATTTCTATTACTAACATGTAAATGTAAATATTTCTTAGTAAGTCGAGGTATAAAAAACTTTATAAAGCCTTCCTTCAATGGTCTTTCAGAATAACGGAATGTCAGCTTATTATCCTTAAGTCTCTCCTCAACATATATCTCAGGTGCAGTACCCATTATAACAACATCCGAACTAATAGAAAGCTCCATTGCCTTTTTATGAACTTCTTCACTCTCATATGTTCTTATTGTATATGATGGTGCGTTCTCACCCCACCCCATGCTTGCTCTAAATTCTTCCATAGGCATTGTCTCTACAAACGTAAATCCATCGCCTAATAGCTTGTATAATTCATCACACAGTGACTTCTGATGATGATTAAAGTAATTTGAATAAAATGTAACTGTTCTTATTTCCATATTCTTTTCATCCGGCAAATAACTCTTTATTATATCCCTATCCAATAATAAATTTAGCGGCCTCCACCATAACGCATTCAATTATATAGAATGGAGAGTAGCCGTTATTTCTATATATCTGATACTTTATTTTGATACGCTTAATTGTTTCCTTAAGGTCTCTATTATGACTTACACCTTCCATTGTAAAATTGGCAAGTGGCTCATTAAGTATCTCTATCTTCGCACCGCTTTTTTTGATTCGAAGTACCAAATCATAATCATCATGAATAGTTTCATTTTTATACTGATATGTCTTATACAGACTTTTTGTTATAAACGTTGTTGGATGATTCCAGTCGCGACTTGTTGCATACTTTCTGTTTCTTGCTTTTTTAACAAAGACACCTCCATTTGGCATATGCATATAAAGGTCTGCAAAGAACATGTCAAATCCCTTTGTTTCATACACCTTGTTAACCTTCGCGATAGCATCATTTTCATAATAATCATCTGAATTAATCATTCCAATTATCTGACCTTTTGCCATTTTAATGCCCTTATTCATGGCATCATACATTCCTTTGTCACGTTCAGATATTACTATTAATTCGATGCCTTTGGCTTTTGCCTCGTCCTTAAATGAGTTCGCAATTTTAACAGTATTATCTTTAGAAAGACCATCGACAATAATGTACTCAACAGGAGCCATCGTTTGATTTAATACTGATTTAATAGTTCTCTCAATTGTCTTTTCACTATTATATGCAACTGTTATTATTGAAAAATCTGCCATCAGTCTTCCTCATCATCTGTAAAGGCACTTGTAGAATCCTCTGCTTTAAATAATACAAATACTGTTCTAAATAATAGCTGTATATCCTTAAGCAATGAATAGTTTTCTATATACAAAAGGTCAAGCATCAATTTATCCTTCGAGCTTGTATTATATTTTCCAAGAATTTGAGCATATCCAGTAAGCCCCGCCTTCATTCTTAGACGATATCTAAATTCTGGAAGTGCTTTTGTGTATTCATCTACATTCTCAAGCATTTCCGGTCTTGGACCTACTAGCGACATATCTCCTGTTAAG
Source organism: Lachnospiraceae bacterium (assembly GCA_045627905.1). Classification (GTDB taxonomy): domain Bacteria; phylum Bacillota; class Clostridia; order Lachnospirales; family Lachnospiraceae; genus UBA2868. The sequence continues at coordinate 28,423 of JAZQOO010000035.1, forward strand.
ATATTAAGAAGCTGTGGAAGCTCATCTATTCTATATTTTCTTAAGATTTTTCCAACTGGAGTTATTCTGTCATCACCGACAAATGTTGATTTGTTTTCAACATTTTCACGCATTGTTCTGAATTTATATATTTCAAATACTCTGCCATTTACAGTAGCTCTCTTCTGCTTAAAGAAAACCTTTCCGCCGTCGTGCTTTTTTATACAAATGGCGCTAATCAGAAAGATAGGAGATGTTACTATAAGCATTACAAATGAAATAGCAATGTCCATCAATCGCTTAACAATTCTCTCTTCTAATGATATTAGATGAAAATCCCATGAGAAAAACGATATGTCATCAATTACAACTGCTTTTGAATTCTGCTCTAATATATCAGCAACCTGTGGATTAAAATACACATTTTTAAGATTCTGATAACAGAAATCTACAACAGCAGTTCTCTTTTCTACAGGAACCTCATATATTACGATTGAATCCGCTAATAACATCTTTTCTTCAATATCAGCTTCATCTATATTAGCAATTCCTATAACATCATATCTCTTTCTAAACCCGTTAAGGGCAGCCTTAACTCTTCTTGCCTGTTTAACATCGCTCGTAACGATAAGACACTTTTCTTTTTCATTAACTGTAAAATAAAATCTGCTCCCAATAGAGACAAATATTATATAAATAAAAATCTGTATAATTATCGTTAAAGTAAGGATACCAACATTTTCAATCGTAAACGTAGCATTATTAGCTTCATTTGTCTTCATGATTGTAAGTTCAAAATATGTAACTAAATCTGTAAGTACACCTGTCAAAATAAGCGACACACATACTTCTCTTTTCCTTTTAGACTGAATCTCGAAACCACCATATATGTTAGTAAGTAAAAATAACATAATTACATATGTTGAAAGTGTTACGGCTGCTGTTCTTGATAGTGATATTATTTCTGGATTATCTATGGAAAACAGCAGAAAAAATGTCAGAAATGCAGCTATGTACATTGCAGACTTAATTAAAAACAATATTGATTTTTGAAATTTCTTTAAAAATTCCATACTTTTTACATTCCTTCATAGACTTCCTGAATATATTCAAGAAATCTGTAGTTTTTATCATATAGCCTTGCTCTTTTTACACAGTCCTCTTCTGTGTACATTATTCCCTTTTGGGATAATATTTTATCAAGAGCAGCAATTACACCCTGAATACTGTTTCTCTCTACACTAATACCACATGTATCATCTATACTTTCAGCGGAGCCTCCTGCCTTAAATGTTACAACAGGTGTTCCACATGCAAGTGCTTCAATGTTTGTTGTTGGAAACGTATCTTCTAATGTCAGATTAACATATACATCAGCCATTGAATAAAGAGCCGCCAATTCCTTAATACTATCGGTTTTCGAAAGACCGATAATAGACTCTGGAAGTTCGTTAAGCTGTGCATCATTAAGACCTAATAATACTATTGCATATTTATCTGAAAGAGTCTTTGAAAGATTTTCAAACTGTAGCAAACCTTTTCTTTCTCTCCATGGATTTGCAACTCCGAGTAAGACTATCTTATCTCTGATGTTTAAATTATTTCTTAAATTGAATATCCAGTTATCTGTACTAACTTCCTCATGTACAGGTGAAAACTGGGTTAAATCTATTCCTGTCGGTACAACGACTGTATGATATTCCTTCATAAAAGAAAATGAAACTCTGTCCTTAAGCCATTCTGAAGGTGTCACAAGTGTCAGATTTTCAATACCTGTAAACAGTTCTTTTTTCTTATTGTAGTTAAATGCTGAATTGTCATGAGACCATGACTTTGGATATTCATTTAACTGCTCACAATTATCACATAAAACCTGCCATTTCATACACCCAATATACTCAAAATGAGAACAGTGTCCAGTAAATGACCAGCAATCATGCAATGTCCATATTACTCTTCGTCCAGACTGCTTTATATAGTTAAATAAAAGCTCTATGTTAAGATAATATCCGTGAACATTATGAAGATGAATTATATCTGGATCAAAATCTTCTATGACAGCAATAAAATCCTCTGTCGCTTTTTTTGAATAAAATCCATGCTTATCATTAAATCTCGTCATAATACCATGGAAATAGACCGAGAAATCATTTCCTATTCTATATGACTTATACCCTTCAGGAGCATTTCCTCTTCCGTAGGCTATAAGACACTCATATCCATTAGCTTCAAGAGTGTCATATAAACCTGTAACTAATCTGCCGACTGAGCCTGTACCAGCAACAGTATTCACAAGTAGCACTCTTCTATTAGTAAGTGTTCTCATAGAAGACATTATTTCAGATTGTTCTGCACTTATGAGTGGCTGTTCTTCTGTGTAATTACCCTGTCCAATAAAATTGTTTTCAATATTTTCCTCAAGCGACACACTCATAACATCTTTATACTGATAATCGTTTTGAGAATGATTTATATTATTTTCATCTTCTCTTAAATCAAAAAGCCCGTTATCCATTAGTACCCCTTAATCGTCTTCTTCTAAATCATTCAAAATAATTGAAAGAACTCTTCTCTGCCCTTTAGAGAAGTCTTTTGCAAGCTGCAGCTTACGCATCTCTTTTCTAACATTTGGTGTGTTTATAAGCCAGTCTATTGTGGAAATAATTGTCTGGTTATCCTGTTCAGAACCAAGTCCTAAATTAATAAATCCATTCTGAATACCAGCAAATACGTGCTCAGCTTCCCTCTCATTCTGAGCAAGTACGATTGATGGAACACCCATACTAGCAAGCTCATAAACAGTTCTACCCTGCGAAGTAACTGCAAGGTCCATTTTATTCATATATGCACTTACCCTTTTGACGTCATTATGAATAAAAATATTATTTGCTTCGTCAGTAATAACCTTATCTTTATTAGGATATGCAAAGCCCACTAGGAAGTGGAAACAAATATTTGCATATTTTTTATGCAGCTCTTTACTAATATCGTAAAGTCTTCCTGTTAAATCAGATGGGTCAGAGCCACCAAATATAACCATTATATTTTCAACCTTATCTGAAAATTCCTTCGGATGCTCTTCTAAAAACTCGTCTCTTATACAAAAATACTTTGAGCCATAATATTCATTATGAAGTCTATCACCCTTCTCATACAGAGCGTTAATTACAGCATCGGCGTACTTTGCACCAGGTCCAACATCTTCAAAGTTAACAACTCTCTTTGCATTTTTAGTACATATTTCCATATACTCAACCGTTGTATCAAGTATATCATTAACAAGAATATCTGGCTTTTCCTTCTGAAGTAATGCTTCAAACTCCGAATCGTTAGAAACTAATACATAAGGGAAATTCGTCGACTCTATTTTTGCTGCCCCTATATCACTTTCCTTATCCAGAACAAATAATATATCATGACCTGTGAGCATGTATGCAAGAGTAAGCGCTCTGTATACATGGCCCATTCCAAGCTTCATTTTTCCAACTGTTCTAAATATTATTTTCTTTCTGTTAAGTATGTTTTCACATAATACCCAATCTGAATATGTGTCTATATCGACAGCCTCGTCTTCGGTTATCTCAAATACGTTGACATTTTCACCTATTCTGCCAGTTTCAGTGACGCATTCTCTCTTTGTAATTAAGAAACCACCTGTTTCAATATAATTTTTAGGTAACTCCTGTGAATTTAAACGCTTTTCATAATTTTTAACTATTTTTCCATCCTTAACGCCCCATGAAAGATGTGGCTTATTCATCGCAGAAATAATAGTATCATATCCCTCCACCTTAAAGTATGATAATGCACGTTTAACAGTATCTGCTTTAAGTGTTGGTGACGTTGCCTGCATTGTGATTACTGTATCATAATTTTTACCAAGAGTTTTCTCCATATAACAGACCGCATGATAAATAACAGGGTCAAGCGTAACTGAATCTGTTGCAAGCTCATCAGGTCTTCTTATTACAGTAACTCCTCTTTTTTCAACAATTCCTGCAAGCTCTTCATCATCTGTTGATACAGCAATATCAACATCATATGCCTTTGTAAGTGACTTTGCATTTTCAATGCTATAGCATATTAATGGCATACCACACATAATACGCACATTTTTTCTTGGTATTCTTTTAGAACCACCTCTTGCCGGAATTACAATTAAAGTTTTCATCTTTTTAAAATCCTTTTTTTACAATATAATACAAGACTTTCAACGTCTTTTTTATTAATAAAAGCTACTACAGCGAAAATCAGAATAAATAAAACATACCTTACTACAGCATACATTATCCCTGATTTATAAAACTGCATTAGCATAAGTCCTAGCCCAATCGAAACAGCAGCTACTATAAACATATACACATCATCATAAACCTTTTCACCTATTACATATCTTGTTGCAATATAATGGAAAAGCATCAAAAATATATAGCTAAGCAATGTCGTATATGCAGCTGAAATATATCCAAATCTTGGAATTACAAGCGCATTCAAACAATAATTTACAAATGCCGCTGCAATAGAGCTAACCGCAATTACTGGAGTCTTTTTATGGAAAAGCTCTACATTAACGTAATTTGTATAAAAATACTGCATAAGCGTTCCAAGTGCTACAGGCGCAATCACCCACTTTGCATCCCAATAAGCCTTTGCATTTGGCGAAAGAATTTTAATTGCATCTGGTGCAACTGTAATAAATCCAAGTGTTAAAAACACACCTAATAGAACAAGCTTTTTCTGAATGTCTTTTATTGTAGCCTTATTGCCTGCATGAAGCTGTTCATTAAACCACGGCAACCATGCCTGACCGATTGCATTTGTAAAAATAGATAAAAGTGTGGCAAAGCTGTAACCAAATGTATATAAACCAACATCCGAATTACCACATATATCCTTTATCATTATTCTGTCTACCTGTGCAAGTACAACAAGTGCAAATGCATGTGGTATCATCGGTATTCCGAATTTTAACGCATATTTCCAGTATTCTTTTTTATAAAAACACTTCCCCTGCCTTAAAATATTTATATAAAAAAATAATCCAAGCAAAAATGGGGTTATTATCGAGCCTGCTATTTTACCAAAATATCTTTTTTCACTGAACAAAAGCATAAATAAAATTGAAAAAAACACACTTCCAACACATGTTATAAGTGAAATTAATATATTTTCTTTATATTTATATTCATACCTGCACTTCTGAAGCATATATTCAACAGAAGGAAAAATTACAAGGTATGTAAACAACATGATAACAAGCGGTACTTCATACTGAATCAGCCTGCTCACGTAGTTTCTGAATATAAACACAAACAAAAGCACTATAGCTGCAAATGTACTGGATAATCCCTGCAGCGCTGACATATATTCATCAAATTTATCAGCGTAATCTATCTTTGCTCTCCCAATACTGTAAACAACGCAAAGACATGTAATTATGTTAAAAATATCAATCCAGGAGTTGTATGTATTTGCTATTCCATAATCATTTGTAGAAAGCATACTCGTATAGATAGGTGTTGTGACAATCGCAACTGCCCTTATCGCTATACTCGATATCGTGTAAAATACTCCTGATTTAAGTACCTTGTTATCGCTCATAAACAATTAAAACTCTATCATTTCTTCTGTAAGAATTGTGTCCTCTGTAATATCTGCCTTAGCTTTTTTCCCAACAACCTCGTTAATTCTAACTGGAGAAATACCAGTTCCTGGTCGTTTAAATGTAAGCATCTTATCTGTGATAACTGTTCCTGCCTTTATATCACAGTCGGCAACTATTGAACGTCTGGCATTCTTTCTAGCTGTTCCTTCTGTATCAAGACATCTTATATCTCCTGAGCCACGAATTGAATCGATAAACTCTATATCACTAATGATACGTTTTGCATCTTCTGGATCCATTCCATGATAGTGGTCATTTCCTTTAAGTGTTTTATCAAGCGTATAGTGCTTTTCTATACAAATAGCACCGAGATTGTATGCTGTCTTAATAACATCATTTGACTGCGTAGGCTTTGTATGATCCGAATAACCAATAATCAAATCATTGAAATGCTTCTTAAGTGATGCTATTTTTTCAAGATTGGCATGCTCGAATGGTGTTGGATATTCAAGAACACAGTGAAGCAAAACAAGCGGCTTGTCATTTACTTTTCTAATAGTTTCAACCGCCTTTTCAATCTCTTCAAGCTCTGATGCACCAGTAGACAAAAGAATCGGTTTATTTTTCTTTGCCTGATATTCTATAAACGGAAGATTAGATAAATCAGATGATGATATTTTATATACATCCATAAGCTCATCAAGATAATCTGCCGATTCAAAATCAAAGGCTGTTGATAAAAACTCTATAGACAAGCTATCTGAATACTCCTTTAGCTCTTTATATTCTGCATAACCAAAGCTGTCGAACTTTTTAAATAGTTCATACTGACTCGTCGTTGGCTCTTCTTTAGTATCCCAGTATGATGGTGATGCCTTTGCTGCAATCGTCCCTGCCTTATATGTCTGAAACTTTACAGCATGTATTCCAGCTTCTTTCGCTTTTTTAATCATGAGCTTTGCAGCTTCCATGTTGCTTATATTTTCTTTTGCTGCAATATCATAATAATTAACACCAATTTCAGCTATTAATGTGAATTTTCCTTCTGTGAGTCTGTCAATAATTGTGCTCAAGCTTTGCCTCCTACGATTCTAAATATTTTCTGTGAACCTTTATTTCAGGCGGTATTAATGCCCCCTTACTTTCGATTCGATTTATCATGGCATCTGATAATTTAATATCATGAGACTTTTTGATACCGTATCTGTTTATTATCTCTGAATACATTGCATTCTTTGATGCAGCTTCTCTGTACTGCTTTGAAAACGGACAATATTTGAATATTATATTTCTAGCTATTTTATTTAATCTTAATGAGCCCTGTGCTTCATGCATATAATAATCAACATAATCTAGAATAAACATTTCTTTAGAATTCTTTTTACATTTCAAATAAACTGCCTTAAGCTTTTCACGTTGTTCTATTGACAGTTCTCTATTCTTTTTAAAGGTTTCTACATAATCACAGTATTCTGCTGTAAGAGAAGGGTCAGACATATCATTCCATCTTCCTCCCTGAATACGCTTACATAGCTCCCATCTGAACTCAGCACACATTCTTATCATTGCTTTCTCCATATCATCATTCATAAAGAATGGGAGTGCAAATCTTCCTCTTGTAGTTCTCTTTTTACCTTCAATATCCTGCCACATTACACCGCGTTGTCCGACATTAGGCATAAGAATCACATCTGGAATAACCTCTTTTTGAACAAATGCTCTTTCAATGCCAATTTCTGGATTTGTGTATAATGTTTCTCTGTAAAAACAGGAGAAATCAACACTTCGAATTTTCTTAAGCTCTTCATATATCGACTTGTATGAAATAATAGTAGCGTCCATTGGTTTATATAACTGTGAGTCACAGAATATCGGGCAGAAGGTTGTAACTGTTCCAGATACAACCTTCGACATTGACCTAAATGCATTATCAATCTCGAATTCTACTTTCTTAACGCTGTCTCCCATCAGCCTTTTTATTCCTGTGTCATCTACCTTGCCATTTCTTTTAAGCTCTCTGAGGTTCCCCTCATAATCTAATGACATTTCATTTACTGAAGGCATTTTCTTTCCATCATATATAGCCTTCAGCCAGTCATAATATAAATATACATGACCATTAGGGTCTTCCTGTAAGAGTGCTGCTAATTTATATATGAAAACTGTATTCTCAGGACCAGCTAACACTTCATCCATAAATCCAAAGTTAAAAAACATCCTGAGTAGAATAGGAATCCCTCTATCCTGTGATGAAAGCTGCATACATGAAAGAAAACACTTTTTATAAACATTATAAAAAATCTTCGTTAGCTGAAGTCTTATTTTTCTAACATCGTCACTTGAGCTAGTTCTGTCTTTTACTTTCCTGAATGCTGCCATGGCACTCATTGCAGCCTTGTTCTCTTCTGGTTCTAAATGCGCGAAATTAATAATCTTTGCAAACGAATCCTTTGTCAATTCTAAAATATCATTATCTGTTGCCATCCGGGGTCTCCCTGCTACTATATTTAATAAAACAATTACATCTTTATGAATTATGCCTGCACTTATGCACAGTATATTTTATTATAACAAAATATACAAAAATAGCCAAAGCATTTTTGACATTTATTCAATGTTTTTATACATCTGAATATGCTATAATAATTGCACCTGAAGTCAGGTGAGAATATTTTTTTATGAGGTATAAATATTGGATTACACAACATCAAGAGACAGCAGTGTTGATAGCTGGCAAACAATGATGCTCCTGTATAATTCGGCACTTAAGGAGGTTGGCACAAAGCTCGAAATTCTTAATGATGAGTTCCAGCATATTCATCAGTACAACCCTATTGAGCATATTAAATCAAGAATAAAAACACCAGAGAGCATTGTTAAAAAACTTAAAAAACGTGATCTTGAATCAACTATCGAAAATATGATTGAATTCGTAAACGATATTGCTGGTATTCGCGTTATCTGTTCTTTTACTTCGGACATATATCATATTGCTGAGATGCTTAGAAACCAGAATGACATAAAGGTTATTTCTGTTAAAGACTATATTGTGTCACCAAAAGAAAGTGGATATAAGAGCTATCACATGGTAGTGTCTGTTCCTATCTACCTTTCAGACAGCGTTGTTGACACAAAGGTTGAGATACAGATTCGAACTGTAGCCATGGATTTCTGGGCTTCGCTCGAGCATAAAATGAACTATAAGCTCGAACAAAATGCTCCAGAAAAAATCAAGCAGGAGTTATATGAGTGTGCACAGATGGTATCACTTCTTGATAACAAAATGCAGTCACTTAATGAAGGTATTCAGGCCGAGGTTGAGAAGCAATCTAAAACTAAATAAATAAAATGAAAAAGCTCGCGATTCAAAATCGTGAGCTTTTTTAAAATAACACTTCAAGATTACTATTTAACAAAGAAGAAATGCCATCCAGCATTTCTCTGATGCCTCAAAGCCGGCGGGCTACCAACGATTTCATCGTTGGTCAGCAACTAAAACTTCTCTGTTCCCTTTAAAATAGGTGAAATTTTCTTGTAAATCAAAAATGTAATTACTACGTTTATAAGTCCCTTTACAACAGTAAATGGGAAATTAAACATAACTAAACATTTAAGAAGCGAATCAGCACTTGGATTAATTGCCTGATATGCACCGATTATAGCTTCCATAGGCATAAAATTGCTGTACATAGGATATACTATGTAATAATTAGTTACAATACTGAGTAGTCCCATTGCCAACGCTCCAGTAATAGAACCTATAACAGCTGATTTTCTGTCCTTCTTAAACTTATAAATTAAACCTGCTGTTAATACAAATATTGCTCCTAGCATAAAGTTTGATAATTCACCAACACCACGCTACTGTGATGTAAAAATATGAAGAATATTCTTAACAAGACAAATAATCGCGCCTGCCATTGGTCCTAACGAAAACGCACCAATAAGCGCAGGAAGCTCTGATAAATCCATCTTAATAAATGTTGGCATAAATGGTACTGAAAACTCGAGATATTCGAGGATGAATGCTATTGCTGAAAGCATTCCAATAACAGTGATGTTTCTTGTTCCTTTAGAAATGTTCATTATTCTCTCCTTTCATCCGGACTATAACCGTCGGTTCCAGATTCTAACTGGATCAGCTCTTCGCTCGCGGACTTGTTTACCTTTGAATAAAAATTCAGGTAACTTCACCACCGATAGGGAATTACACCCAACCCTGAAGTTTATTTTGACGTTCATCATTATAACTAATTAAAGTGTATAATGCAAGCATGAGTTTTTATCTCTTCTATCTCGCACCATTATGATACATATTTTACTGAATTGAAACTACTTCGTAGCCCTGTTCAGTTACTGTATTTTTCAAAACCTCATCTGTGATTTCTACAGACATTTTTACTAAAGCATTGCCATCCTCATGACTAACTACAGCTTCATCTACACCTTCTAATGCTTCAAGTGCACTTTTCACTCTTCCTGAACAGTGACCACACATCATACCATTAATTATTATTGTCTTTTCCATTTTTACATGCTCCTCTTCTCTTTTTATTTCTTTATTTACAGTTCTTTCGTTAAAATCGTCCCATATTTCAGACTCTTTTATTTTATTTATCCGTTTATCTTTGCTGGCATCATACATCGAGAACAGATTCAGCCTGAGTGCATTACTTACAACACAAAAGCTTGATAGACTCATTGCAGCTGCACCAAACATTGGATTTAACTTCCATCCAAACGCATTATAGAACAGGCCTGCTGCCAGCGGAATACCAATTATATTATAAATAAATGCCCAAAATAGATTTTCATATATATTTTTAAGTGTCTTACGACTCATACGTATTGCAGCAGGAACATCTAACAGACTGCTTTTCATTAAAACAACATCCGCTGCATCAATAGCTATATCCGTACCTGCCCCTATAGCAATTCCAATATCCGCACGAGTAAGAGCCGGTGCATCGTTAATTCCATCTCCAACCATTGCAACCTTGCCAAGCTCCTTCAAACGACGAACAACACTTTCTTTGCCTTCTGGAAGTACTTCAGAAATCACTTTATCTACTGTAGCCTGTTCTCCTATTGCCTTAGCTGTTCTAGCATTATCTCCTGTCAGCATAACTACAGTAATTCCCATATTTTTAAGCTCTTGTATAGCCTGTCTGCTATCAGCCTTTAAGACATCAGCCACAGCGATAATACCTGCGAGTTTACCATTATGAGTAAAAAACAGGGGCGTTTTACCAGCCATTGAAAGCTCTTCTGATTTCTTTTTTGCGAATTCATTTACAGCACACTGCTTCTCTGTAAATTTAAGATTTCCGGCACACACATGTATACCATCACATTTTGCCGTAAGTCCATTTCCAGCCACAGCCTTAAACTCTGTAATTTCCTGTGCCTTTAGTCCCTTGTCAGTTCCTACAGCCACAATAGCCTTTGCCAAAGGATGTTCACTTTTTATTTCTAAATTATACGCAAGCTGTAATAACGACTCATCTGTGAATTCTTTCTCTGGAATAATATCAGTTACAACAGGCTCTCCTTTTGTAACTGTTCCCGTTTTGTCTAAACAGATAATCTGAGTTCTTCCAGTTTCTTCTAGGGAAGCCGCTGTCTTAAACATAATACCATGCTTAGCACCCATTCCATTTCCTACCATAATTGCAACAGGTGTAGCAAGTCCTAATGCACACGGGCAACTGATTACAAGCACTGAAACTCCTCTTGCTAAAGCGAAGCCCACTGTTTCTCCAGCTATAAGCCAACCTAACATCGTAACAATCGCAATTGAAATAACAACTGGAACAAATACTAAAGAAACCTTGTCAGCTATTTTAGCAATAGGTGCTTTAGTTGCTGCAGCATCACTTACCATCTGAATAATCTGTGATAACGTTGTATCCTCTCCAACACGGGTTGCTTCACACTTTAAAAATCCAGACTGATTAATCGTAGCTGCTGATACAAAATCTCCAGTTTCTTTATCAACAGGAATGCTTTCTCCAGTCAGGGCAGCTTCATTAACAGCACTGCTGCCATCCACAACAACACCATCTACAGGAATATTTTCCCCTGGTTTTACAATAAACACATCTCCTATTTTTACATGTTCAATTGCTACTTCTGATTCTATGCCGTCTCTTAAAACAGTTGCCGTCTTTGGAGCAAGCTTCATCAATCCCTTAAGTGCATCAGTCGTCTTTCCTTTAGACCTTGCCTCAAGCATCTTACCTACAGTAATTAAAGTCAATATCGTACCAGCAGATTCAAAATAAAGGTCATGCATATATTTCATAACTCTATCTGAATCTAGCATAACCTGTGCTTCAGTCATTGCAAATAATGAATACACACTATACACATAAGAAGCGGTCGAACCAAGTGCTATTAATGTATCCATATTAGGCGCTCTGTGAATAAGACCCTTAAAGCCGTTTACAAAAAATTTCTGATTTATAACCATAATTGCAGTTGTAAGTAACAGCTGTAAAAGCCCCATTGCGATGTGATTTCCATTAAGCCATTCAGGCAGTGGCCAGTTCCACATCATATGGCCCATCGACAAATACATTAGCGGAATAAGAAAACAAATGGAAGCAATCAATCTTCTAACCATCACTGGAGTTTCTTTATCGACTAAAATATCATCATAATCATTTGATTTTATACCTTTATCTTCAGAATCAGCTGCTTTTAGAGATGCACCATATCCTGCTGAAGTAACAGCATCAATAATATCAGCTACCTTTGCATCTCCTTCAACACCCATAGAATTCGTAAGTAAGCTAACTGAACAGCTATTTACACCATCTACAGCATTTACTGCTTTTTCTACACGTGCACTACACGCAGCACAGCTCATGCCCGTTACAGTAAATTGTCTCATCCTATAACTCTCCTACTATTATATATACAGCCCTAACCTGCATTTGCCCATTCTACAATGTCTGTAATATCCTTGATAGCAAGCACAATTTTAGTCTTGTCATTTTGTTCATAGCAGAAATTGAAGCGATAACACGCTATATTTCCTTCGTCACGACGCACATGATAGAAGAAAGATATCAATTCCTTACTTTTAAGCTTTTCTATAATATTTTCTAATTTAGTATTTTCAATAAAGTCTTCTTTTTCCTCTGGTACAATAACATTTTCAGCCATGATAGCATTGCCATCATCAAATGAGATGTCCTCAATTTCCTTGAAAGCTTTAAGCTCCTGTGAGAAAACATCCTTCATATGAACATGCTTTGTCTTTAAATCAAGTACCCCTATCATGCTATATTCTTCACGAAGTCCTGCTATCATTTTATATTCATCTGCCATTTCACGTCTCTGTTGCATACGATTTGCCATCGCTGTATCCAAATCCTGAGAATAATATATTACCTTTGATACTTCACCAGCTTTAATTTCTTCTCTCCAGAAAACAGCTTCTCTCCAGGCCCCATTAGCTAGCTGATATGCACAGGATATATGATCTTCCTCAAGGAGTCTTCTTTTTAATGTATCTACCTGACCTATTTCTTCCCTTAGTTTTTGGAACTCACTGGCAACATAGGTTCTTGAAAAATACATATTTCTAAGTGAATATACGCCTCTTTCTGCTTCATTTTCAGAAACACTTGTAAGACTTTTCTTCATAATGCGGTATTCATCAAGCTCAAGATCAATAAGTAAAAGAGCCTCAAACGAATCTGTCAGAATTTTCACTAACGCATCCATCTCTTTTTTAAAGTTTTCTTCTGCAATAGCTCTCTTAAATTGAGGAAACTTTTCATAAAACCCTTGTTTATCAGCATACATCATTTGCTCAGCTACAGTTGTAACTGTTTCTAGCTCTGCCGTAATTCCAAATGAATATCCAAGTGAAGCAGTAGGAACAGGGTCGGATTTGATTAATTTTTCAAAATCTTTAACTCTCTGATAAAAATCAGCTTCATCGTCACCAGAATAAACTACAATAAATTCATCACCACTTACACGATAGCATTTATAATCCCAAAATGCTTTCTTAAGCTTTTCTGCAAATGTACGAATATAATGATTACCAGCCTCATGTCCTTCTGTATCGTTGACATATTTGAGTCTATTCAAATCTCCAAACATTACTCCGACTGGCTTTTCACACAAGCTTCCCGCAAATGCATTACAAAACGAGCGATAAGAATAAAAATTGGCGAGACCAGTCATAGTATCATAATTGCAGTAATATTCAAGCTCTTTATTATGTTCAAGTTCCTTCACATATGCATCATGCACATCCTGAATATAAAGTATAACAATCTGATTATCGTTACGATATTCAGAAGACTTCATAATTTCCATTACTACCCATTTGAATACTTCATTTGTCTTTCTGCGATAACGAAATCTCATTCTTTCATCACTTTGTTCGAAATGTGATTTGATATTATCTATATCAGTAAACTTAAGGTACATATCACAGTCTTTTGAATCCACCTGTCCTGTTAAGGCAAACTGTTTAAGCCACACCGATATTTTTTCAGAGTACCCCTTCTGCTTATTTTTCTCATCTGCATACATTTTTAATTCTGTATGTGAATCCTCCGTTAAATTAATTCGCAAAATCTTATGATAATTATTTGCTAATAACTGTAGCGAATCCTCAAGCGTAAATTTACTGTCCATGCATATATCTCCTTAAATATCACTTTTATTCTCTGTTGTCTTTTCTAAATATGGCTGATAGAAAAACTGCACATACGAATACACCAGCTATAGGATTGTTAGCAAATACACTCTGCACTATATCCGGCATCAATGTATAAAACCCACTACATAAAGTAGAACCTATTCCTAGTGTCAATGATACAGCAACTATCAACGAACTTCGTTCATCAAAGCCTTCCTTTGCTATCATCGAAAAACCAGAAGTTAAAATAGCACCAAAGGCAATAACACTCACTCCGCCAAGTACACAGCTAGGTACCGAAGTAAATATTGCTCCAATAGCAGGAATAAATCCTGCCACAATTAAAATAATACCTTCTATAACAGCACACTTACGGTTCACAATCTTTGTCATAATAACAGTTCCAATCTGTCCGCTAAAGCTCGTTATAGGCGTACATCCAAATAGACCACCTGATACTGCAGAAATAAATCCATCACAGGCAAGCCCACCCTTTAACTCCTTTTCTGAAGGACTTCTGTCAATAGTACCGCTAGTTAGTGCAGAAATATCTCCAATTGTTTCTGCCGCTGAGGTCAGATATATGATTATAAATGCAATAATATATTTAAACTCAAATTTAGGTTTATATTGCATAATATGTGGCAAAGAAATCGCACCTAACGTCGAAACCGTAGTACCTATGCTTTTAAAGTCTACCATACCAAGCGGTATTGATATTATATATCCCACACATAAAGCAATAAGCAGATATAACTGCTTAAATATTCCTTTTCCCTTCAAAAACAATGCAACTGCAACTAACATTGTAATCATTGCAACTACTATATTCACATAGCTTCCACTGGCATATTGGTCTGATGAAACAAACGAAGTACAAGCTGAACCTATAATGCTAAAACCGATTGCTATCACAACACATCCACTCGTTAACGGAGATATGAATCGTCGCCAATACTTATAGAAAAGTCCTATAGTACCCTCAAATATTCCACCAACTAGAACTGCTCCCATCAAATATCCATAATCAACTGCAGCAATTACCATTGAAGCAGTCAGAAAATTGAAACTCAATCCCATAACTATCGGTAGACCAGCTCCGACATTAATTAGTGGTATTGCCTGAATTAATGTCCCGATTCCGGCGACTATCATGGCATTTTGCAGGATAATTGCTACATCAATATCAGTTAATGGTTTTCCATTATATATTGCAACCGAAGCTATCAGAACTGCTGGCGTAATATTTGCAAGAAACATTGACAGCACCTGCTGAATTGCAAATGGAAGACCCTCCATTACTTTTATTTTCCCATTAAGTGAATATAATCCTTCTTTTTCCATTTTTACCTCTTAATCAGCAGCCACACGACCTCTTCTGTTAATCCCATTTCTTGAATAATACGCACTTTTTGCCTCGTACATTCTTTTATCTGCTATCTTGGCTATATCAAGAATAGTCTCTTTCTCAAACTCATATCTAGGAACGTAACCAGCTGATAAAGCTAGTGATGAAACTTGAGTTCCAGACCAGCTATCTGTAATTTGTTCTAAATCTCTCTTAATAGACTCTAACTGGATTTTATCCGCGAAGAAAATACTAACGAATTCATCGCCGCCGATTCTATAAACCTTTCCATAACTACCAAAAGCTTTTGTCATGCAATCTGCCGCGCCCTTAATTAACTCGTCCCCAGCAGCATGACCAATCTCATCATTCACTACCTTCAAACCATTAACATCTATTGATACATATACGAAATCATTTTCTATAGGGAAAATGCAATATTTCAAAATATCTTCTTCATATGCTCTTCTATTATATAGTCCTGTAAGTTCATCAACTATTGTTTTTTTGATAAGAATTTCCTCATTTTTCTTTTCTTCTTCTATAACTCGAGTTGTAAATATTACTTTCGTCGGTTTTCCATAGTGGTCCGTTTCAATAGCAATAAACATTGCCTGCACCCAACCAGTCTGCCTGCCTATGAACTGTTTAACAATCGTCCTTTTATCGCGCATTCTTTCCGCAAGAGTTGATAAATCAGTAAATTCCAATACTGATTCTAGATGTTCTTCTACAGTAACAGCATTTATTACAGTACGCATCATTTCTAACGCACCTTCGGTTTTATTTACAATTGCTTTTACTTCCTGTCCCGCAGTCAGCTCCTGTACTGTATCTTTTATAAGATCAATTACATGCATACTGTAATGTATATCAGCCATTGATTTCAGAACTTTAAACTGTTCCTCTATCTCACCCTCATTAACAAAAGTGTGAATAATAGCACTTCCTATAAGAAGTCCAATTGCATATATAGGAAGCAGTGGATACATTATTTGCAAAACTATTGCAACACCCATTGCAGAACAGAAGAAAAATATTGTAAAGTATCTTTTCTTCATCTCATCTGATGTTTTCAGCATGACAATTCCTGTCTGAATAGACAATAACAAACACAGAAACACCTGCATATATAACGCAATATACCTGTAAGCATATGCCTGATATGTGCCATCTGGATGTATCCAAAAGAAAATGTGAACAAAATGATTAACGAAAAGTAACACTATTTCTAATAAAGCAAATATTTGTCCAAATACTCTTATAAATTTTCCAAAACCGCTGCGCAGATGCAGATATTTTGTAACATAGTTACATAGGTATGCAATAGTTAAGGCCATTGAAATATAATAGACAAATGTATCAATATATAACAATGTCGGTAATTTCAAGCCATCAAATATCCCCCATAAAACATCTGTAATAAAATACATTAATGTGGCTAAAACAAATTTCCTAAATGCTTTATTAATCTCATCTCTATTTTTATCTATCTTAATGAATTCATGATTCATTATTAAATGAAGCACAATAGCTATCATTCCTATCACTGAATAATACATATGTTATCCTCTTTTATTTGATAATTAACTGCCATTGTATTTTAAACATACCATAGTAAAATCATCGAACTGTGGTGCATTACCTACAAAGGAATTGATATCCTCCTCTACCGCTATAAGCAGCTCTTCACAGGTGCAGTCTTTGGCTCTATTTAATACATTCAGCATTCTGTCAGTACCATATAGGGTATTAGCTGAGTCTGTCGCCTCAGGTACACCATCTGTATACAGGAAGAGCCTGTCCCCCTTTTCAAGCTTTATAGTTTCAGTTTTGTATTTCACATCATCCATCGCTGCTAATACAAGAGAATGCTTTGTCTTGTAAAGCGAATATTCCTCACCATTTCTATATATGGCAGGATTTTCATGTCCAGCATTTACACAAGTAATAATACCAGTATTTAAGTCTAAAATTCCAAGCCAGGCAGTAACAAACATTTCCACATCATTTCTTTCATTCAGAATGTTATTTACCTTTTCGAAAATCAACGCTGGATTAGTACCGATATGGCTCATATTTTTAATACAAATATGAGACAACATCATAAACATAACTGCAGGAATACCTTTACCGGAAACATCTGCTATAAGTATACCAAGATGACTGTCATCGATTTTAAAATAGTCAAAGAAATCGCCACCCACTTCCTTTGCAGGCTTTGAACTGCCATAAAGCTCAAAACAATTATTTTCCTCAAAAACGGGTGTTCTAGATGGTAAAGCTGCTTTCTGTATATTGCGAGCTAATGTAAGCTCTGTTTCTATTCGCTGGTTCGTACTAGTTAATTCAATAATTTCTTTTGTATGACGCTCTATTTCCTGTGCCATAAGAGTTACATCATCAGACAATCTGCCAATCTCATTCTCACTTTTAATTAAGGAGAGCTCCTGACAAAGTTCTGCAACATTATTATCATGAGTATATTTGCGAATCTGCCCCTGTACAAGACTGAGCGGTTTTAATAATACGCTATTCAAAGCAAAACTCATAAGAATTATTGCTATTATCAAAATCACTAAAAAGAAAATACTTATAAATCTCATTCCACGATATATTTCACTTTGTACTGCACTAGCATCCATGGATGCACATATGACATATATGGAATCATCAGAAGAAATAATTGGCACATATACGTTATAATCATACCCTGTACGACCCTTTTTTATTTTCTTTTCAAACTTATCTACAAAACGATGGGTTTCGTATATTTCTTTTAAAACAGGATGGTACTCAAAACCTGCTTCCACCTGCTTGCCCAACATATAAATATCGTTTATATCGTTGCCTCGCTTTTCTCCTTCTACAAGACCACTTACAAGAAAGAACATTTCATTTTCAGAATTAAGCTTTGAAAAATATATGTATTTTAATCCATAAATTGCTTTAATTCTGTTGAACTCTAGTGTTAAATCCATCAGACATATCTCTGCATAAAGCTTCTTTGATTCTTTACTGAGCATTTTTAACTCTTCTGGCTTCAAATCAAAGGAGGACAATCCAGGATTTTCCTTAGCGAAAGATTCCCTGCTTTGACTGAGAGCATCAGCGTTATCATATACAACGCTTTCTGACAACTCATTAAAATTATCTTCCCAGTAAGATAAAAGCCACTCGTAATTCGGATTTTCAGTTACATGATTTTCAAGACACCATATAATACGAGAAAGCCCTGTATACTGTTCTTTCAAGCATAACTGAAGCACCTTCTCACAGGCAATACCGCCACCTATCACAAAAGCTATCATAAATACAGCTAGCAGAATTGGTAACACCTGCCATACTAATTTTTTTCGTTTTTTTACTGAAAATATATCATTTTTCATGAATATAACTTCTTCCTAAAATATCGTATAATTATTGACACTCATTGTATAATTTTATCACTAAGAGAATAAACATTCAAATCAATATTTTCATTTGTCCACCCTTTAATATTGCCCTAAAAACACGAAAAGAGTTATCCAAAACTTTGATAACTCTTTCGCTTTATGCTTTTAAAATGTAAAATGAATGTTATTTCGCCAAATCAGAAATAAATAAATCAATCGACTCTTTTGTTACATGCTGCATAACAACAATGTGTGATAAATCTCCGCCAAAGCGTTCGTCATATCCGCCAGCTAAACAATACTTATCAATAATATCCTGAGATGGACGTTTAAAAAACACTGTGTTGCTATACTCGTTTACCCAATGTGGCCAGTCAATTTTTGTAAGCTGTTCATCAAGATACTTAGTGCATTCCGTAATATTTTTTGCCTGAGTACTCCACTCATCAGTACCAACCTTATGAATTAACCACCAAAATTTAAGAGGCTGTACAGCATCACGCGAGCAATTAATCATTTTCATATTATTATTGAGATAAGGAACATTAAAACTATTTTGATTATCATATGTTTCTTTTGTACATAAGAATAATCCGCATGGGCTGTCAATGCCGAAGAATTTATGACCACTGACTGCAATTGAATCAAATTTCATTTTTTCATGACTTACCATATCTTTATCTTCAGTAAATGGTAAATATCCACCAAATAAAGCAGCATCTAAATGTCTATATACCGCTGGAATTTCTGGATGTGAATCGATTACAGCATTTAAAGTATCCATATCATCTATTGCGCCTTTAAATGTCGATCCCATCGCATATACTATAAGACATGGACGTGTTGTATCAAGCGCTGATTCTAATTCTTCCGGAATCATTCTTCCCATTTCATCACTCTTAATAAGCTTTAAATCAAGATTTTGAAGATCACACAAACGCATATTTGAATAATGTGCTTCATCTGAAACATATACTATAGGCTTTAATCCAGTCGTATTTGCAAGCATTTTAGCCCCAAAATATATTCCATGATTATTACCATCCGTACCACTATGTGTCACAATACCCCATACATTATTTACATCATATCCATATAATGGTGTAAAATATTCAATAACTTCTTTTTCAAACTTTTGAGTAGACATCTTAGCTGGTGAATCAGTCATTGGGTCTCCAGCATTATTAAGATTAATTACATCAAGACCTGACGCAGTATACCATTCGTAGAAATCATGAAGCTTTGAATCTTCATCAACAGGATAACCAAAAAATGTTTTCTGTCCTTCTTTCCAGTAATCTACATACTCGTCTAATTCATCAAAACCAGATGAAACTTTGTTATTTGTCTTACCATTACATCCAGCAAATAAAGATAATGTAATAATAAAAACTGCAACCAACAATAACCTTGACTTAACTCTTTTTATACTTTTCATTTTACCCTCCTACTATTTACGGCTAATTAAAGCTTTATTTTATATGCCACATTATTACTTGTTCATATTATAGAATACACCTTGTCTTTGCATAAGTTCAACATATGTTCCACTTTCTACAATACGCCCTTTATCTAATACAACAATTTTATCTGCATTCTTTATTGTAGATAATCTATGGGCTATAACAAGTACAGTTTTGTCCTCCATAAGAGCATCCAAGCCATTATTAATAAGCATTTCTGTACGGCTGTCTACAGAACTTGTAGCTTCATCTAAAACGAGAATCGGCGCATTCGTAACGGCCGCCCTGGCTAGTGACAATAACTGTCTCTGACCCTGACTTAATGGTTCTCCATTATCAGTTAACTGAGTGTCATATTCGTCAGAAAGCTTGTCAATAAATGAATCGGCACATACAAGTCCTGCTGCAGCTTTTATATCATCAAAGGATGCATTATCATTTCCAAATTTTATATTTTCTTCAATAGAACCTGTAAATAAGTTAATTTCTTGTAAAACAAGACCTGCCACCTTACGCAAATCCTTTTTACAGATATTTCTAATATCAATGCCATCACATGTGATTGTTCCGGCAGAAATCTCATAAAAACGACTTAACAAATTAATGACTGTTGTTTTTCCTGCACCGGTTGTTCCAACGAAGGCTGTTTTCTTATGAGGCTCTATGTCCAAGGTAAAGTCGGAAAGAATCTTCTTGCCTTTTACATACTCAAAATCTACGTGTTCAAAATGTATCTTACCTTCAAATCTAGTGTATCTATACCCTTTTCCTTCATCTGGTATTTTCCACATTAATTTATTATCTATAAGCTCTACCGATACATTTCCTGAATCTTCTTCTGCTGCACCATCTAAAAATTCAAATACTCGCTCCGCTCCTGCTAGAGCACTTAAAATGTTATTGAATTGCTTTGACATATCTGTCATTGGTCTAAAAAGATTTCTGTAATACTGTAAAAAGGTTCCAACAGTTCCTATATCGGCCATATTATATATTGTGAATATAGCTCCGATTACTGCAACAAACGCAAACCCAATATTTGACAGACCATTCGTCAGATTAAATATTGTATCCGAATAATAAGTCGAATTGGCCTCAGACTTGTATAAGTCTCCATTTACATCATTAAATATATCACAGACTTTTTCCTCTTGACCAAAAACTTTTATCGTATATCTTCCTGATACATACTCCTCTGCAAGAGAAGTGAGTGTGCCAATATTTTTCTGCTGTTCTACAAACTGAATTGAATTCTTACGTACAAGTGATTTTAAAAAAATAACAAGCAAAAATTCACAAATGAGAACAATGATTGCCAGCCTCCAATTCGTATAAAGCATTGTCACAAATATAAAGGCACAGGTTACTATACCATTCACAATTCTTGGAATACCCTGTCTTAGCATATCATTCATGGCGTTAATGTCATTCGAAAATAAGCTGATAACGCTACCCTGTGTATGGGTATTAAAATATGAAAGAGGCATTTTCTCCATTACTTCAAACAGCTCTGACCTAATCTCAAATAATGTACTATTGCTGACAGAAACCATTATTTTTCCCTGTAGCCATGCAGCAACAGCACCTATTACATATAATGCTGTCATTTTTCCTAATATAAGCAAAAATCCGGATATATCAGGGTTCTGTTTTCCAATAAGTGGTACTATGTAATCATTAATTGCCGGAATAAGAAGAGCTGTCCCTTGTGCAATACTGTATGCACTTGCAACCATGCAAATGGTTACAACAATAAGACTCTTTTTATACGAAATCATATAGAAAATCAGTCTAGCAATAACCTTAAAAGCATTATCTGGTTTTTTTGATTTATTACTACTCATTCCACTTGTCTCCGTTGACTTTCAAATAGCTCTCTATAAATCACGTTGCTTTCTATAAGTTCATCATGTTTTCCACATCCGTCAATTTGTCCTGCCTTAAGAACAAATATTTTGTCAGCGTTTTTAATTGCAGACAGACGTTGAGAAATCATAACAATTGTCATATCTCTTTTACTATTTATAAGCTTTTCGCATATACTTCTTTCAGTGTTATTATCAACTGCACTTAAGCTATCATCTAATATTAAAATTTTGGGCTTTCTAACAAGAGCACGAGCTATGCATAGTCTTTGTCTTTGACCGCCTGACAGATTTGCACCGCCCTGATATAGCTGAGTGCCAAAGCCATCCTTTGACGCCATTATAAAATCATAGGCATCCGCAATCTTACACGCTTCTTCAAGCTCTGAATCTGTTGCATCTAAGCGACCAATTCGAAGATTTTCCGCTATAGTACCTGAAAATAGTATACTCTTTTGAGGTACAACTGCAATTTCATTTCTAAGGTTTTTAACCTTATACTCTCTTACATCTTTACCACCAACACGTACGATTCCCTCATCCCTTTCACACAATCTTAATATGTGATTTATAAGCGTTGTCTTGGACGAACCAGATATACCAGTTATACCAACAAAGCTACCAGACTGGATTGAAAGGTTAATATCTTTTAGCTGACTCTTATTCTTTTGTGACTTATCATAACTAAATGAAACGTTGTGAAATTCTATAGAACCATCTGCTACACTCGCTTCAGAATCTTCCATGCTTCCAAAGTAGATATCTTCTGTTTCTAGTACATCAAATATACGATTAATTGATACCTGCGCCGATAAGACTGGTATTAGCATTAAAGAAATAATCCATACCTGTGAAAGTATCTGATTAGCATATGTAATCATACAAAACAAATCGCCTGGATTCAGCTTTTCTTCTATAATGTCCATACCGCCAAAGTATACAAGCAAAAGAATGGACATATTTAATACAAGCTGTAAAAGAGTGCTATTTAGTGTCGTAATTGTTTCTGCCTTACGAGATTCATCACGTACCTGTTTTGCAGATGAAATAAACTTATCTGTTTCGAGCTTCTCCCTAACGTATGCCTTTACAGTTTTAATTCCTGATACATTTTCATCCAGAATGTTGTTCATTTTATCGTACTGGATAAACATTGCCTTATAATGATTTCTGGCAAGCTTATTCAGAATAAATAAAACAATAGCAAAAACAGGTAATACAGCTAAAAATATCCAGGACAATGACGTATTAATTCTGCTGGTCATATATGTTGCAAAAATAATAAGCATCGGGCATTTTATTAATGATGCAAGCATTCCCATAGCCTTCTTTATAGTGTTCATGTCCACTGTCAATCTGGTCATTAATGATGCTGTTCCAAATTTTCCTACATTATCCAATGAGAGACTTTGTATTTTTTGAAATAGCTTTTCCCGAATATTTCTTACATATCCTGCTGCATACCTTGAGACGCAATATGACTCTGTCATACCCGCTATTGTTAGTGCTATGGCGGTAAGAGCCATTATCACTCCTTTTTTCATTATATATTCTATATTTCCAGTAGAAAAACCTTCATTAAGAATATCTGCCATAACATATGGAAGATATACCTCGCACATAACATCACATAATACAGCTATAGGTAGTAAAATCAGGTATTTAATATATCCATTTGAATTTTTAATAATTCTACTTAATTGTCTCATTCTTTCCTCTTATAAACCGCTGCAATGTTTATAAAAATAATGACCAGTAATAATTTTCAAATTTAGTGTAACAGTCCTTGTCTTCCTCACAATTGCAATCTAATCGATTGCTGGAATCATGAGAATAATACTCACTTCTGCTATTATACATTACTGGCATACATCTGCTTCTCATCATTATAAATGCTGCAAGTACCATAGATGTCTTTCCACATCCATCTGCCCACATATGAATTCTCATATTCATATAATATTCTAAAAAAGCTGCCGTTCTAACTGGATTATAAGTTATCATATTAAGCATATTAAATAGCTGTTCATAAAACCAATTAGTATCTTCTTCCATATTTTGAATCAGTGTATATGTTTTTGTCTGTGAATCTGCTCCAGAGCGATATAGGCAATTATCATTAACTATATCTTTATTTACAAGCTTTGCAACACTCTCAATAAAATCTCTTAAATCCTTTACCGTTTCAAATTTTCTATCTATTTCGTCTAATATAAAATCAATGGCATTTGCAAAATTTCGCTTAGAAATCTCAGCAGCTTTATCATTGTCTGTTACCTGCATAGCATCGGCCTTTGTGGCACTGGCTGATAAATCTAAAATTCCATTTGCAGTTCGAGACATAGTCATTAAATTGTCATTGATAACCTTTTTGGCATTGTCAACAAACTCTTTAGATAATTGTTCTGAAAGTGATTTTCTCCATGCCCTCGCATCAACAACTGTTTCTTCAATAAAATCGTGTTTTAAATCATGATATCTGCGACGTTCGTTTGCGTGCTCACTTGCAATTTTTGATTTTAAATCGCCATATGCTTTTGCTACAGTCGGATGAGAATTACAATAGTCTCTCATATTTTGGTAGTTTTCCCATCTTTCTGAGTTGTATTCAACAAAATGAATATGATGTGTACGATCATCACACCCTTCTGTAGATTTACAGAACAGCATCTGTTCTTCGACAAGGTCTCCTAAAAGATGAATATTATGTTCTTTAAAAATATCAACATATTTTTTATATATATTTACATCTTTTACTCCCACAGCAACATCAATAAGAGGTTTTGCTGGAATTCCATATATAGCAGTGCTTCCTACATGCCTAATGTCAACTGCATCCTCACCCATAATAGACTTAAGCTCTTCAATAAGAGTAATCGCCATTTGTGTCCATAATGGATGGTGATTTTCTAATCTAACTGTATTGTTTGCTACACCTAAAGCCATATAAGTTACCTCTCTTAAATTATTTCAAAAAATCCTCTTCTTTTGAATCTATAAGTTCCATTAATGTATTTTTGCAAAAGTCAATTAACTTTGTATTATTCGAATCTTTCCTCAGTGCCCACCTGAGAACACGTGGCAACACTATAAGTTTACACTTATCTTCTATTTCGGATATATCATCTACACCAAAATACCCTCTAACAAGCTGCTCCCATATATACGATAGTTTCTCTATGTTCATTTCAAAATAATTATCGCCAAAGAATCTAAACGCCTGGAAAGCGGCATACATTGCCGAAAATTCCATTATAGGAGTGCCCTTACTTAAAGTTTCCATATCAATGATGATAACCTCTCCATTTGATATATTCACATTATGAAGCTGGAAATCGTTATGCACAATGTGATTACTTTCAGGTATATACTGATGCATTCTGCAAAGCTTTTCGTAATAATTTGAGTCAAAATATTCTCTTATATATTCTGTTTGCTGAATAATTGTTTCTTTAGCACTTGGGATTTCATCTGAATCAATAGTACATTTGTGTATGTCCTTTAATGCGTTTACCATTAACCTGATGTATTCATCAGTTTTTTCAGGGTTCTTTCGAATAAGGCTTGCTACACTTGGGGCACAACTAAGCTCATAAACTGTTCCATAGTATTTTTCATCTACAATAACTACATCAAATGGTATTACTGTATTTATACCAGCAATAAATGCAATACGCGTCAGCTCACGTTCACGGTCTATAATTTCTAAATCTGTTGATTCCTTAAAGACTTTAACTACAGTTTCATTATTCAAATGATATACTTTACCATTTTTACCTTCACCGATAAGTTCACATCCCTGTACACTTATGTGTCTAAATTTTTTTAGAACCCAAACTATCTCTGTAAAGCCAGTAACAGAAAAAATATCATAAACACTTTCGCTAGCGTTTATTACAATAACTTCTTTATATCTCTTTTTTACTCCGAGAACAACACGCAATCCTGCACTTGATATATATTCCATATCTTCAGCATCAAATTTTACAACGTTGTAGTTTCCTGAATTTAATGCCTCATCTATCTCTTCTTCAACACTAGCTGCATTTGTGCTATCTATCCTTTGGGGAAGACTAATTAATATTGTCTTATCATTTGCTTCAAATTTCATTTTTCTCTCCGCTAGTACAGCATCCTTCTGTCATCTTTACGGTTTAATTATAGAGTAAATCTATAATCTTTTCTACTCCCAGTAGTTCTTTGAAATAATTTCACTTTTAAACTACTTATACTTTTTTCGTATATACAATACCGTTATGGTAAGAACAAGTGGAAAACCAATTCCTGCAAGTATACCTACACGTAAATCATCGGCTGCATACTGTGATACAGAGCCAACTATTGCAGGTCCAAGAGAACCTCCGACATCTCCCGCTAATGCAAGTAATGCAAACATTGCAGTTCCGCCTGTAGGAAGTATTTTAGATGAAATACTGATAGACCCAGGCCACATTATTCCTACTGAAAATCCGCACAATGCACATCCTATCAGACCAACTAAAGGGTTATTGGCTAGTCCTGAGACTAAATAACACACTAGACACATAGTACCTGAAGCCATCATAAATATTGTGAGGTCTACCTTGTCACCAAATCTTCCGTATAACAAACGACTAATTCCCATACATATCGCAAAGCCACATGGTCCTGCCAAATCACCAACTGTTTTTGTAACGTGTAATGCAGATTCCGCAAATGCAGATGCCCATTGTCCCATTGCAATTTCAGAAGAACCAGCACAAATCATAAGAATAATAAAAATCCAAAATGTCTTTGTTTTTAATAGTTCAAGCATTGTCATTCCTGTACCCTCTTCAACTAAAGACTCTATTGGACATGTTGCAAAATTGTATATATTTATTAAGGGAATCATCGACCAGATAAGTGCCATTATTTTCCATTTTCCAATTCCAAATAATGCAAAAAATGCTGTTGAGACTAAAATAACAGCAACCCATCCCCAACAGTAAAAAGAATGTAAAAGACTCATCATTTTATCTTTATTTTCAAATGGACAAGCTTCGATAATCGGGCTTACTAATACTTCAGTAAGCCCACTTCCAATTGCATAAATGATGACACAGATAATAATTCCATAAAATGGTAACGGCAATAAATCTGGGATAAACGCCAGTCCTGCGAGGCCTAATCCTGATGTAACCTCCGCTGTGATAACGCATGTTCTATATCCCAGTTTATCTACTATTCCTGCACACAAAAAATCAACTACTAGCTGCGTAACAAAAAAACATGTAGAAACAAGGGCTAACATGCTAAAAGATATATTATAAATATTGTGAAATGTTATATACAATAATGGCACAAAATTTGCACATATAGCTTGTGTCACAAATCCTAAATAACATGCAATTTGTGTCTTTTTATAATTCTTCTTTATTATCATTTTCCTATTCCCATGTTTATTATTTTGCTATCTGTTAAGCTTTATAATCATTATATACACTTTCAAAAAACTACAATAAACATAATAACATAAGTTTTTATTCTTTTCTATTCACGCTAAAAGACATTGAATCAATATCCAAGTGTTCATATTCTATCTTCCACGCCAATAAAAGCTGTCAATATTTCCAAAAGTCGCAAAATGTCTCAAATCCGACGGGCTACTAGCGATTTCATCGTTGGTCAATATAACGAAATGGCACGCTCTGCGAGCCATTTGCGTTATCATGTATCAGAAATGGCAAGAGAAATATTCCCCTGCCATTTTTTTAAGAAAACATAATAACAATTATATCAAATATGCTCTTCACAATATTTTTCAACCATATCGATAAATTCCTCTGCTATAGCAATTTGCTCATCCACTTCATCTTTAGTAGCAATATAGAAATCATCATAGTCACTAGCATGTCTTACTTCTTCAACACCCGCTATTTTTCTTCCCATCTCTTTAGGGAATATTTCTGTTTTTACATATTCCTTATTAAAATTGCCAATAGCGTCTTTATGTCTTTTATACGCCACACCTTTTAATCCATGTACCGCACTTATAGCATGAAATACCGCATAATAAGCTCTATTATTTGCGCCTTTATATGAACTAGCGTCCCTTAGAATTTTTGCAGATTTCAAATCTTCCTTTGCATTTTCTATTCGATATAATATAAGGTCTTTTTGTGTTCCAATTTCATTAGGCTGCATACAATGTCACCCCATCTCTATTTACATTTGCATAAAATGGATAGTTTTCGATCCACATATTATAATGCTTCTCATTCTTAACAATTGGCTTAATATCAAGATTATAATCCATGTTGAAATCAAATGTTACATCTGTTAGTTGGTGTCTATATTCCTTTATATCCATATCTGATAAATCAAGTAATATCATAATATCAAGATCTGAATCTTTATTGTAATCTCCTCTGGCATAAGAACCATACAATATTACCTGACGCAAATGAACACCATATATTTTTCGTATAGTTTCAACATACTGCTGCATCAAACCCTGTATCTGCTGTGGCATACAAACACCCCCTTTTCATATTTCTCTCATTCTATTATATTATAAACATTTTTACTTGTTGTTTCTACATCTATTATAAAAATTTGTTTCGTGCTACAGTTTCTATTATTTCCTTCCATTCACTTTTATTATCTTTATACCAGTTCATTCATTAAACCTCCCTGATATATATTTCTGTATACTCTATCTGGAAACAAAGAAATATACTTCTTAACTATTTCAAAATCCACATTAATCGCTTTAACATAAGCCTGAAGTTTTTCCTTTAGCGAATCTCCAGAAAGTTCACTATATTTATCAATAGTTGACATTAAATCCAGGAACTAAAGCGCACTCTTATTTTCATCCGTAATCTTTGCTAATGGCTTATATACAATAATTTTTCTCCCGTTTTACTAATAAACATAATAGTTTTTAACATAAAAATAAGACAGAGCCTGTTATGGTTCTGCCTTACTTTCATATATTTATCTATTTATTATTGTTCACTTAACTATATTTTATGAAGCATAAACAATCTCACCATCTACGATAGTTGCTAAAAGTTCTGCATTCGGAATCTCTTCGATATCACTCGTAAGGAAATCCTGGTCATACACCACCATATTAGCTACCTTACCAACTGATAGAGAACCCATATTGTCCTGTTGATGAAGCTGTTTTGCACAGTCAATAGTCAGTGCACAAAGTGACTGATAAACAGAAATAGCATCTCTTTCAACACCGCGTGCACGATTATTAGGAGACTCAGGAAGTTTACGAGTAACAGCCGTGTATATAGACATCGGAATACTTACATTAGGTGATACAGGATAGTCGGTATGGAAATTAATCATTGCACCGGCTTCGATAAATCGTCTGATTGGATAGCACCTATTGTATCTTTCCTCTCCAATAAATGGTATGAGCACTTCCTTCTGAGGTACCGCATCCATTGGAGTCCAAAGAGGAGGTACCACCGCTGTGACATTCAAACGAGCAAAT
>JAZQOO010000036.1:0-17755 GCA_045627905.1 Lachnospiraceae bacterium
CTGAGCTAGTATCCCATTCTCTTTAATTATTAAGGAAACCTTATGTTTCCTGACAGGGCCAACTGGATTCGAACCAGC
Organism: Lachnospiraceae bacterium; assembly: GCA_045627905.1. Classification (GTDB taxonomy): domain Bacteria; phylum Bacillota; class Clostridia; order Lachnospirales; family Lachnospiraceae; genus UBA2868. The sequence goes on from JAZQOO010000036.1 coordinate 79, forward strand.
GAATGCAGGGATCAAAACCCTGTGCCTTACCGCTTGGCTATAGCCCTACAAGAAGGGCGGTTAACCCTATTCTTTAGCAGACTCATCTGCTCTATAGAACAAATGTCCTGATGTTATCTTTCGATAACTTGGGTGGATAGTGGGACTCGAACCCACGGCCTCCAGAGCCACAATCTGGCGCGCTAGCCAACTGCGCCATACCCACCATATAATCCGGGAACGCGCAACCTGCGCTAGCCCAATGGCGATTTATTTTCCTTGTCGCCATAATCAAGAAAAATGCCTATCGGCATTCCCTTAACATCGTGCCCAAAGGGATTCGAACCCCCGACACCCGGCTTAGAAGGCCGGTGCTCTATCCAGCTGAGCTATGGACACTCATTTATTGCATTTAAGCAATAAAAATCGGGGTGACAGGATTCGAACCTGCGACCTCCTGGTCCCAAACCAGGCGCTCTAGCCAAGCTGAGCCACACCCCGTAATGCGTTTTCAACACGCAAGAATTATTATATTAAAATAACCCTTACTTGTCAACAACTTTTTTATTTTTTTATAATTTTTTATAATTTAGAATACTACCTTGTTTCTTCCGCTCTTTTTTCCTTCATAAAGCTTCTGGTCTGCATTGTTAATTGTCTTTTCAATACCAAGGAAACCAGCGTATTCTTCAACGCCAAACGTCATTGTTACATGGAATGTTAAATCATTATACTTAAATTCATAATTGGCAATGCGACTTCTGAGCTTTTCCAATTCTCCTCTTGCCTCATCACCATTTTTACCTTCAAATGAAAATAAAAACTCTTCGCCGCCCCATCTTGAAACGCAGCCTTTGTTTTCCATGAACTTCTTTATTATCTGAGCAACGGTTACGAGCACATAATCCCCTGCTTCGTGACCATAAGTATCATTTACCTTCTTAAAAAAGTCTATGTCTCCAATTGCAATTGACAAGAAATCAGGAGAACTCTCAAGTCTCTTCTCAATATTATCAAGATAATTAAACATACCACGCCTGTTATAAAGCTTTGTAAGTGTATCCTGCACCGCAAATGTTTCAAGCTTCTTTGCATATTTAAGAATCTTTTCGTCTGTAATAGAAAACTTTCTGTAATACATTAATGCAACAGTCATCATCTTCAAAAACAGACATAATGAATTAATTGAGATAAGAACAAATGTTGTTTCAGGGCTTACAGGAAAGAATGGTTCATTATGCATACTGTAAGCAATTAGAAAACAAGCTATCGCGCAAGATGCAACAATCGTTCCAACTCGTACCCTTTTAGAAAAGCCTATCTGAAAATGTATCATAAAAATAAGCGTGAATAAACACACATGATACATCGGAGCTATGCCAAAACAAAACGTCAAATAAACAACCGCAAAAGCAGTAACTAACGAATATATCGAAATTGATATCGCCGTTGACACCTTTGACGAGCAAAAAAACAGTGCAATAATTACCGCTCCAAATATACAGAAATTGAGTGCACTCTTACTTCCAAATGTGCATGTCGAAAAAACTGATACTATGCCAAAGCATAATGTGTCTATAAGGCACATCAGTCTCAAAAGAATTGCCGGCTCTTTTGACTCCTTTTCAGCCTTTACATCTCTCTCTATGTAATTAATGAATTTTTGAATAATATTCATTAACACCTTCCCTAAAATTTAACACCTATACATATAATAACAGAATTTTACTGAAAACACAAAATAATCTATTAATTTGTGTCACATTTTCTCTAAATGTGATTATTAGCCATTTACTTTAATATGCCAATCTCGATAAGTCTGTCTCTCATAAGCCTCAAAGCCTTACCCCTGTGACTTATCTCATTCTTCTCCTCTTCAGAGATTTCTGCACTTGTGCAGCCCCTGTCTGGAAGGTAAAATATTGGGTCAAATCCAAAACCGTTCGCACCAGCTATTTCCTTTGCTATTTGCCCTTCCATTGTAGCACGTGTCGTCTCTATATGACCATCTGGAAAGCATGCCGCAATTGCACAAACAAATCTTGCAGTTCTTTTTTCGTCTGGCACTCCCTCTAGCCTTCTCAGGAAATCTCTATTCTTAATATCATATGACGTATCATGGCCTAAATATCTTGCTGAATGGATTCCAGGCTCCTTATTTAAATAATCAATTTCTATACCAGAATCATCAGCAAGTGTAAGACAGCCTGTAATTTCAGCAACTGCTTTCGCCTTTATTATAGCGTTTTCTTCATAGGTTGTACCATTTTCTTCTATATCTATATCAACTCCCGCTTCAGCCATAGGTACAACTTCTGCATCAAAGTCCTTTAGAATTTGTCTTATTTCTTTAATTTTTCCTTTATTTCCTGTTGCAAAAATAATTTTCATTTTAATCTCCATTAAACCATACAACATTATTTACGCTTAGGTGGCTTAGGCCCTAAAAACGAATAATAATATGTCTTCATCATACCATTATATATTTTACGGTTTTTGTCAGCCTTTCTTCCCATATATTTTTCAACATCCTCGTAGCCTGTAATAATATATGCAGAAAAACTGTCAAGTCTTTTAAATCCGTCTGCAAGCTCAGTATAGAGCTTTGGTAATTCTTCTCTTTCAAGAATACGCTCACCATAAGGCGGATTAGTAATCAGGAATCCGTACTTTTTAGGATGATTGAGTTCACTAACAGGACGCTTCTGAAAATGAATCAGCTTTTCAACACCTGCTGCTTCTGCATTCTGCTTAGCACACTTTATTATATCCCCATCAATATCAAAGCCCTGAATATCAGTCTCAACATTCATATTCACAAGGTCATTTGCTTCATCAATCACGTCATACCAATATTTTCTCTTTATAAGATTGTCCCAGCTATCAGAAATAAACTCTCTGTTCATACCAGGAGCAATATTAGCTGCCATCATCGCCGCCTCAATCGGAATAGTTCCACTTCCGCAAAACGGGTCAATCAGAATTCTGTCCCCTCTCCACGGAGTCAGCATTATCATTGCCGCCGCAAGATTTTCCGCAACTGGAGCCTTACTTACAAGCTTCCTATAGCCTCTCTTATGAAGCGAATCACCGGATGTATCAAGGCCTATAGTAACAACATCCTTCATAATAAATACCCTGAACGGATAACTCGCGCCACTTTCCTCGAACCATTCTATACCATAGGCACGGCTCATGCTCTTGACCATTGCCTTTTTAATAATCGACTGAATATCTGACGGTGAAAAAAGCTTACTATTTACACTTGCCGCCTTTGCTACCCAGAATTTACCATCCTTTGGTACAAATAAAGACCAGTCAACTTTTTCCGTTTCGTCAAATAACTCCTCAAAGCTTTCAGCTTTAAAGCTCGCGCACTTAATAAGCACTCTTTCTGCAGTTCTTAAAAATACATTTGCTCTGCAAATAGCGTCCTCATCACCTTCAAAGTAGACTTTTCCATCCTCTACCTTTGTAATTTCATATCCTAAATCAATTATTTCTCTTTTTAACACTGCTTCCATGCCAAAGTGACATGGTGCCATTAATTCAAAAATCATACGTCTACTTTCTCTAGTCCTTCTAGCTGAGGGTCCTCTTTTCCTCTTTCAGCTTCTCTGCGCTCTTTTCTTATCTGTTCAGCTTTCTTTTTATGCTTATTAAGTCTAATCAAATAAATCGCCAAAATTACTATAGCTAATATGCAAGCACAAATAATCACCTTATCTTTAATAGATTTTTCTTTTGTAACCGTTATAAATTCTACTTCCGACCCCGATGCCTTAAATGTGTAGTATTTGCCAAACAACGTTGTTTCTATAAGCTTAGGCTGCCCATTTGTCACATCGTACAGCTCCACCTCACCTTTAATATTATCTGGCACAACATATCTTATATTATGGAATGCTGCCCTATCTTCAGGTATTGTTAATTTCAAATGTTCCACCTGATTTGACATAAGCTCTTTTCCACTTATTATTTCATCTAAGAGCACATCTTCTTCTGTAAACTGACCATCTGCAAGTACTGCTGACTGCTTATTTGCTCTCTTTACTTCTCCTGCAAGAGTCGTGTAATATCTCTCGTATTCTGCAGTTATACAATAATCTCTATTAAGCTCTTCAACAAATGGAATATCCCATTTTACATATTTCCCTGCTATTTCTGGCACACTCGGATACTCTTTCTGCGACAATGACTCACCATATTTTTTTGTGAGCCTGTACTGTAGCTCTTCTCCATCGTCATCCTCGTCAGCATCTTCATCCTTCAAATAAAATCTTATTGAAATAGTAGCAAATTCCTCAGGCGATTCTATCTTTTCTTCATCTGATTTAGAGCTCATCATAACAAATTCATCATGTGAAACTGGTTCAGCTTTACCCGAATAGCTCACTCTGTCTATACCAGCTAGCTCATCACTTATGAAATAATTATAATGAATCTTACCTTCGTCCTTAACATCTCCTGCAATTGCCCCAACATATGATACAACTGTATCACCTGTCGTAATTCGCGAAAGACAATTCGAAATATTACAGCCGTATCCAGCAATTCCGCCTATATATTTTTCACCATCCAGCTTACATTTTGCATAGCTCTTTAAAATATATGACTCTGAATTTCCGCATATTCCGCCAACATACTGACCCGAAATACTCTTTACTGGTGCATAATTCTCCCCCTTCAGAATGAGACCCATTTCCTGGAATCCACATACACCACCCGCAAAGTTCTTTTCTGCAACTATGTTTCCATCATTAATATTTGAACGAAGAACGCACTTTGTAAGATATGTTGCAGAAAAAATATTTTCTTCCTTTACTACTCTTGTTGCATCGCTTTCTAGATCAAAATCAAACTCAACTCCCATAGCTCCGGCAATACCTGCAACGTCTATATCGCCCTCAATTTTACCAAAATTTTTGCATGCACAAATAGTAGCATCAATGCTTTTTTCAGCCTCTTCTAATGAAACGTCATCAAATTTGTCATCTAAATCACCATTTCTGATGTCATCTAGTGCATCTGAGTAAAGCGTCATAATATCATTAAATCTATCATTAACACCTTCCATGTCACCTACCATTTTATCGCTGGCATCTGACATTTCATTATTTAAATTGCTCATCTGCTCATTTAAAGCCTGTAAATTTCCATTAAGAGAATTCGTTCTCTGTCTGTAATCTTCACCAAGCTTTGGCATTGAAACATCTGGCTTATCTGCAATATTCTTTGTTATACGTTTTATTTCTGAGCCTGCATCACTTAAGCTGCTTGCTGAGCTTTTCAGCTTTTTAAATGACTTTGACAAATCACTTTTTAGCTGTTCTTCCATCTCATCTGTGTGTCTTAATACAATCTCTGCCATTATATCAGAGTAATTTGCAGCATCTTCAGCAAAATCGCTTCCATATTTTTCTTTATATGCGTTTCTAACATCAATATCAGCTGCCGCTATAATTATAGCTGATTTCTTTGCTGTCTCTACAGATGCATCACTTGAAAGCTTATCATCACTTGTCTTTCTGTCGCCACCATCTGAATCAGGAAATTTTGTTCCATCAGCATGTCTAAATTCTGCAACCTTTGCAAAATCCTCCCAGGAATATGTCGCAAGTGTTGATGCTGGAATTTCGTTTCCATCCTTATCAAATGCGATAATATCCATCGACTCAGGATAAAGCGGAGCCTTTGTCGTATCATCAACAGCATCCTTCATATTATATATATAATAATTGTTATATGCTTTTGTATAATGTGCCTGTCGCTCGCTTTCCTTTTCTGAAACAAAATCTACTCTTTCCTCAAGATTATTCGAAGCATCTTCGTATTTTTGTTTTTCTTCCTCAGATAAATATCTAAAAATATCACTATCTTTTACAAGCTTCTTTAAATATTTAGATGACTTTTCTAAATCCTCAAAAGCATCCTCTGTCTTATCAAAAGCACCATCTGACTTAGACAACTCATCTACAAAATAATCCGCTCTGTTAATTAGCTCATTTGTAGAATCCATCGCTGAATCGATGAAGGTTACTGTTCTGTCTGATAAAAACTGAGTATCATCAAGTGCCCTGCCCGTAAAATCCTTTATTATCGAAAGTCTGTTATGAATTGTATCAGAGCTATCTCCAGCATCATTTAATGTATCTGACACAGAATCATGAAGGCTGTCAATATTATTTCGAAGCTTCTCGATAGTATCATCGGTTAAATCGAGCTTTATATATGGTTCTGCCTGCCCAACAATTCCTGCTACATCCTTACGACCTAACACCCTGCCTTTATTTACACAGTTATCTACATATCCTGACTGTCTTCCTACAATACCACCTGTATTATATCCAACATGCTCATAACCTACTGTAGCTGCATTTTCACATTTCCTAATAACACCAATAGAAATACCAGCTATTCCACCTGTGTCGACAGAGCCTTTATCAATTATTGATCTTTGCTCTTTTTTCTCGTCCTCACTTTTGAATACATTTATGATTCCATTTGTGTAATTTGAAATGTCACCATCTATCGATATACTTTTATCAGATATTGTAACGTTTACTTCTGCTTTATTTACACAGCTATCAACAATACCGACATTTTCTCCACATATTCCACCCGTATAATACGCGCCCTTAATAGTACCAAAGCTGTGGCAGTTATAAATAGTTCCATATAGCTCGTTGAAGCCTGCGATACCACCTACATACTCGTGTCCGCTTACGTATCCTTCAAACGAACAGTTTTCAATAAGTCCATAGTTATCTCCAACAATGCCACCTACAACCATCTGTTCATTTTCAGGCTGTACAGAAGCATGTACCGATAAGTCTTTAATTATTGCTGTTTTCTGAGTTTTAGAAAATAAACCTGTATATGACTCACCATTGGAAATATTAAGACCACTTATCGTGTTGTTATTTCCATCAAAGGTTCCACCAAAAGTTGGTATCGGTTTAAAATCTGAACCAATAAGAGAAATATTGTTATCAAGAATGATATTTTTATTCACTGACCACGTATCAAGTCGACAGTTATTTGAAAGTCTTATTAAATCCTCAACAGAAGATATGTGAACATCAATAATTTCACTATTTGAAGCCTCTTTTGAAATCTCAGTTTCGTAATTTATCTTCTCAAAGCTTCCATCATTCTCATTGGCAGTTTCCTCTATATCATCAGTCCTGTCTTTTGCCTTTTGCTGAGTACCCGTCTGAACTTCTGTTTCTTCACTTGTCTCTTCTGCCTTTTTTTCGTCCTTTTTCGCATACACATAATCTGTGCATGTATAAATTGTGGAAATTCCTACTGTAGTAGCAAGAAGTAGAGCTAATAATTTATTTTTCATCATTACTTTCCTCAACTTCCTCATTATCTTCCTTTTTGTCATGTTCCCAAAATGGCTTCTTTTCATCTTCTCTATAAAACTTAGGCTTTCCGTCATCTACGCCCTCGTTTGCAGCCACACTGTCTGATTCGTTATTTGTAGCTTCACTATCAATTATTGTACTTTCAATAACCGACATCATTTCGTTTCTAAGCTCGTCTTTATCTATAGGGGTAATCGTTCCGGCATCTACAAATGCACTTACATTACCTCTTACAATAGCATTTACGCTACCTGTAACTACACCATCAATTTTTCCTCTAACGAGACCATTCACACGCATAAATCCGCTGACAGATTTCTTTCTTATTGGAGCATTAACAACAAATGCCGTTTTCTCAATAATATAATCGCCTACAAGAAGAATCTGCGGAAGCACAAACATTGTGATTCCAATGGAAATAATTGTACCTCGTCCAAGGCACTGTCCAATGTTATAAATAGCACCATCCGATGTACGCATTCCTATGAGAATACCTGCTGTTGCAAGCATAGTTCCGGATGTGACTATTGTTGGAAACGCAAAATTCAGCGTATCAATAATCGCCTGTTTTCGACCCATCGAAAGACGAAGCTCTGTGTATCGACTGGCTATTACTATTGCATAGTCAATATTTGCACCCATCTGAATAGAGCTAACTATCAAATAACTCATGAAGAATATATTTGAATGCATAATAGTTGGTACCGAGAAATTTATCCAGATACTACCCTGAATAACCGCTATAAGCAGTATTGGCATACCAGATGATTTAAATGTAAATAATAATACTGCTAATACAGCAAGAATAGACACTACATTAACTACCATGTTGTCTCGTCCAAATGTCTTTTGCAAATCATACTGGCTGACTGATTCACCAACAACAAATATTTTGTCCTTTTCTTCAAAATATTTGCCTGCCATATCGTGCATCTCATCAATAAAATCGAATGTTTCCTTGCTTTCCTCTGGCAAAGTCAAATAAACAAGCATTCGTGAATACTCATCACTCTTAAGCTGTTCCTTACCGAAGTTCATCTGCTTGTGAGCATCGTCTAGTGTCTTTTTTGTTTCCACATCAAGAGTGACATACCCGTCCTCTACCTCGTCATACACAAACATTAACATGTCGATAAGCGGAACTTTATATGTAGAAAGACCATTTACAACCTTACCATAATCCTCATCATCAACAGCATATGCTGTATAAACAAGCTCTGCCACTTCATAATCGAGATTTAGAAGCTCTGCAAACTGTCTTGGTGTAAGCTTGTCTGTTACTGTATAATCTCCCATTGCTTCTGTATTAGAGAGTGCCACAACCTTATCGACCTCTTTTCTCTTTTCAAGATCGTAGGCAAGCTTCTTTTCAAGGTCATAATCAACACTTGGAACAACAAGCGCCACCATATTCTCTGGCGCGAAAACCTCTTCCTGCATATCCTTTACTATCTGCACTCTGTTTTTTATCGGTGGTGTTATATTGGAATATCCGAATACATACGGGCAAGCAGATGAAATAAAATAACCAACAACTATTGCGACAAGAAATAATGGCGCTATAAAAAACTTAGTTGCATATGCAAATTTTCCTACAAACGGAATTTTAGGAACAAAGCTCTTGTGTCTTGTTTTGTCCATAAGGTCTGCAAATAACATAATAAGTCCTGGCATTAAAAGGAACACCGCAAGCAAGCTTATTATGATTGATTTAATAAGTACTATTCCAAGGTCTGGACCCATCTGATACTGCATGAAGGTCATGGCAATAAGACCACCGATTGTTGTAAGAGAGCTACCCGATATTTCAGGAATAGCTTTACTTAAGGCAACAATTGTTGCCTCTCTTGGCGGTAAAAGCTCATGTTCTTCCTTATATCTGTTAATAAAAATAACTGCATAGTCAACAGACAGTGCAAGCTGTAATACAACTGTTACTGAGTTTGATACAAATGAAATAGTCCCAAACACGTAATTTGTTCCCATCTGTATTGCAGCCGCCGAACAGAAAGTCAAAATAAGAACTGGAATTTCCGCGTAAGCTTCGCATGTGATAAATAAAACAACAAGCACAATAATAGCAACAAACACGGAAATAACATTCATTTCTTCTTTTATGAGCTCTGACTGCTGATCCCCTAGTGATGTCGAAATATATGAATCATATACCGACAATTCTTCTTTCACTGTTTCTAAAAGCTCTAGGCATGTATCATCATCCTCATCATACTCGAAGGTGATATTTAATAAAGCAGAGCCTCCCGCATAAAAATCATCCTCATTCTCGTATTCAACTGAAAATACGCCATCGATTGCTTCAATATCCTCTTTTATTATTTCACCCTGTTCATATGAAACATTTGCAATCATAGCCTTACATGAACCGTATGTAATAAACTGTTCATCCATAAGGTCCAGACCACGTTTAGTCTCTGTACTCTGTGGTAAATAAAATGCCATTGAGTTTTCAACATTCACCCAGTCTTTTGTAACAGCAGAAAATAACATTATTACTATGAAAAATAAAAAAACTATGCTTCTTTTATCAACTATCACTGAGCATAGTCTATATATAAAACTATTTGTTTGATTTTCTTCCTTCATTATCTACTCCATGCAATTTAAATCCATTTATGATAGCAATAATCACACCATGTATTTATATTTTTTAATAAATTTCAAAATTTTTTATGAAATTTTTTTGAAATTTTTGTGATTTTATCGATTTTATCGTATTATGTAAACCAATGTGTCATTTACACATTTTCCTTATCATTAAGGATATTTTTTACTAAAAAAACACAATATCTATGGAAACATTATTCCTACACATACCATATGATTATATCATGCGAGAAACAATAGCGCAATTTATTTAACTTTTTATCCACAACATTTTGTGAGTGCAAATTTGTGTACTACTATTTTCGATTTTTGCTTGATTTTTACAGTATTTGTGTAATATAATTGCATCTGTAAGCGGGAATCAACCCTTCAAGGATTTCCGATTACGACCCCTTATTAATTATTTATACTCCCCTCATCGTAGCCCGTTGGTTCCCCCATCGGGCTACCTTACTTTTTTAAGTTTTTATTTCTAAAGCATCTCGAAGGATGCTTTTTTTATTTCTTTGTGATACACTTAATAAAGTTTTATGAAAGGAGATGCTGATTACAGCAGATAAAAATGGATAAAAAAGAATTTGCTCTTAAAAAACATGAAGAATGGCAGGGAAAAATCGAGGTCATCTCCCGTGCCGAGGTAGAAAGCATGGCTGACCTTGCAGTTGCATATACTCCTGGTGTTGCAGAACCATGCCTTAAAATAAAGGATGATGTTGATTTATCATACAAATATACACGTCGTGGAAATCTTGTTGCAGTTGTAACAGATGGTACAGCCGTTTTAGGTCTTGGAGATATTGGTCCTGAAGCAGGAATGCCTGTTATGGAAGGAAAATGTGTTTTATTTAAGCGCTTTGCTGGTGTTGATGCGTTCCCTCTTTGCGTTCGTTCAAAGGATGTGGATGAAATCGTTAACACAATTGCTCTTCTTGCCGGTTCTTTTGGAGGCATCAATCTTGAAGACATTTCAGCTCCTAGATGCTTTGAAATCGAAGCTAAGCTTAAAGAACGCTGTGATATCCCAGTATTCCACGATGACCAGCACGGAACAGCCGTTGTCGTATTAGCTGCAGCGCTCAATGCTCTTAAGTTTGTCAAAAAAGATTATAAGACAGCACGTGTTGTTATAAATGGTGCCGGTTCAGCGGGCATGGCTATAACAAAGCTTCTTTTAAAGGCTGGATTTGGTAATGTTACAATGTGCGACAAGCAGGGTATTTTATATAAAGGCTGTGACGGTCTTAACTCTGCTCAGGCCGAAATGATGGAGGTTACAAATAAATCAATGCTTAAAGGAACTTTAGCAGATGCTTTAAAGGGAGCTGATTTATTTGTTGGTGTATCTGCACCAAATATTGTTACTGAAGAAATGGTTAAATCAATGAACGAAGGCGCTGTTGTATTTGCAATGGCTAATCCTGTTCCTGAAATTATGCCAGAAAAATCAAAAGCTGCTGGTGCCGCTGTAGTTGGCTCTGGTAGGTCTGATTATCCAAATCAGATAAATAATGTTTTAGTTTTCCCTGGAATTTTCAGAGGTGCACTTGACTGTAGAGCTTCAGAAATCAATGATGAAATGAAGCTTGCTGCTGCATATGCTATCGCTGGAATCATTAAAGATGACGAGCTTACAGCAGAAAACATCATTCCTAACTCATTTAATAAAGATGTAACACCTGCTGTTGCAAAAGCTGTTGCTAAGGCAGCTAAAGAAACAGGTGTTGCAAGATTATAATAGATTTTTTCTAAGTCCTTTAGGATAATGATTTTTCATAATACCGCCAGCCAGCTTTCCAAAGCCGGCTGGCATATTTTTATATGTAATTAAATACCAGCCATTTTCTCCATCAAACTCAAAGGTTTCACCGTTTATATATTTATAAATAACATTGTTATCTATCGTCGCAATATTTTTAAATTCAGTAGTTTTAAGTGATAATGCCAATGAATGCGACGGCATAAATCTGTCCTTAACAATGCTGCCAAGCTGCAAACCTGGTCTTATTACTTTTAATCCATTAAGAGAAGGTGTAAAATCTGGCAATAAATAAATATTGTCTCCAAACATGGTTATTCTATCAAGACTTTCTGTAATGTCACTACTAACATATTCCTTTAGGAAATCATACATTGGCTTAAGCTTTGCCTTTGCCTTGTCATTTATTTGTTTCTCAAAGCCTCCAACAGGTATACTGCCAAGTCTTCGCTCTCCGCTTTTTTCAAAAGCTGCTAAAAAGTGACCCTCGCCTTTTACTTTATGTGGCCACAAACGTATCCCAAAATCAGCGGTTCCTCTTTCCATTCCACCGCATAGCTTCATATCTTTCGATATTTCACATAAATCGCTATGTCTATCAAGTAATGCCTTTACCTGTTCTTCATCCTCTTCATCAGAAAATGTACATGTAGAATAGACTAGTCTTCCACCCGGAGCTAGCATCTCAACAGCACAGTCAAGTATCCATTCCTGTCTTTTTGCACATTCGACAACATTTTCATAGCTCCACTCGTTTCTGGCAATTTCGCCCCGTCTAAACATTCCCTCACCAGAACACGGAGCATCTACAAGAATTTTATCAAAATAAAGTGGTAGCCTCTTTGCAAGATTTCTTGGGTCTTCAGATACTACTAAAGCATTTACAACCCCCATCCTCTCTATATTTTCAGATAAAATTTCAGCTCTTTTCTTAACAATTTCATTAGTAATTAAAATACCCTGACCATTTAAAAGTCCAGCAATTTGTGTGCTTTTTCCTCCTGGTGCTGCGCACAAATCAAGCACTCTGTCACCTGGCTTCACATCTAAAAAGCTGACTGGAGCCATAGCGGAGCTTTCCTGAATATAGTACGCACCCATTTCATGAAGCGGGCTCTTTCCCGGCCTAACATTCTCGTCATAATAAAAGCCTGCACTTTCCCATGGAACAGAGCTATAACAGTCTGCCGTGTCCCTATCGATAACGCTGTTATTTATCAATTCATCAAACACTAACTTTTTATATTCTTCAAGCTGTTCGTTATTTGAGCTTATTTCTGACTCCTTAGTACTGTCCTCATTAGCAGCTTCAAAGCGAAGTCTATTTAACCTTAACGCTTTAATTTCCGTAGAATCATAAGAAGCGAGAAATGCATCGCATTCCTCGCCTAATTTATTTTTCATCCTGTTAATAAAATCAATTGGTAACTGCATTTACTTACGCAAAATCCTCTCTTGATACTCCAATAGAACCACCCTTGTAAAACTGAGCCTTCATCATCTTTAAATATCTCGAAAATTCTTCGCCCATTTCCTCTAAATCTATCTGCTGCTTATTTAATGCCTCTCTTACGTATCCATCAGACATCCACTTAAGCATATTGACTATTCTATTTACAACTACAAAATCATTGAATTTCGTATTATCTGCCTGTCTGTTTATCTGGTCATATATATTTTCAAGCGCATTTGCGTTGCCACCAATGACAGCCTTAGCTTCTTCATCATTTTCATATTTAAGACCTGATAAAAACTCCTGCATATATGGATAGAGCTTCATTATGCGAAGCTTTGCCTGCTCCATCTGCATCTGTAATTCAAAGAAATCATGCTCATTTTTATTGACTGTACTAGTCATTTCAAATGCGAAGAACCTTACAGAATACTCAACAATGTATTCGTAAAGTCCAATTTTATTAGTAAAATAGTGAAACAGAAGTCCCTTAGATATCTCTGCTTCCTTTACAATAACATCTGTACTTGCCTTTTTATAGCCGTTTTCGGCAAATACTTTAATTGCTGCATTAATGATACGTTCCTGCTTTTCGCTTTTTATATCATAAAACTTATCGTTCATTCTACTCCCCCAAAATCACACAACACATATCAGTTCCTTAAGTCTATATTTATAACTCCCTTCACAATAAACATAGACTTATTCGTGTTTTATGACTATGTTAGTCAAAAACAACAATATTATGTTAACATATTTTATGTAAACGTGCAACTACGATATATGTGTTATTGCAAAAGAAAAAAGCCCACATATTGTGAGCTTCTTTCATATTATTCTATTTATTTATATTTACGAGAGTATTTCTATAATACCTGTTCTACTGTCTCAACAAGTTCGGTTGTTTTTACATATTTTTCTTCAAAATCTTCTCTCGTCATAGGTTTGTCAAAATAATATCCCTGAATCATCGAGATATTCATATTTGATACTACCTCAAACTGGTCTAGCGTCTCAATACCTTCCACACACACTTTAACATTAAGTGCCGCCGCAAGCTCTGCCACCATCTTTACAAAGGCCTGTGCGTACTGGTCAGTAGCTATTCCTCTTACGAATGTCTGGTCTACCTTTAATACATCTAACGGTATCTCTCGTACATGATTAAGAGATGAATATCCTGTTCCAAAATCATCTAATGCGATTCTAACACCAAGACCCTTTATGCCATCAAGAATACGCTTCATTCTTACCATATCATTAATAGCAAGTGATTCGGTAACTTCAAGAGTAAGATTTCTAGGATTAATTCCTATTCGTTCAATCATCTCAGAAATCATTTCTACTATATCATTTTGCAATAGCTGAACAACCGACAGATTTACATTGACCTTATAATATGGATGTCCGGATTCATTCCAGTGCTTAAGTGCCCTACAGGCCTCCTCTAGCACATAATTACCTATAGGATTAATAAGTCCTAAATATTCTGCAAGAGGAATAAAATCTCCTGGTGAAATAAAACCAAGCTCCGAGGAATTCCATCTTATAAGAGCTTCCGCACCAATACATGGATTGCCTTCCTTCTTAACATCAACTATAGGCTGGAAATATACCTTAAACTCCTTAAATCCATCTGATGTTGCAAATCGCATATGCTTTTCCATATCAAGTCTTCTTGACGAATCCGCATCTGCTTCGCTTGAATATACAGCAACTTTATTTTTACCTGATTTCTTAGCCTCATACATCGCTATATCAGCTTTTTTAATAAGGTCCTGAACATTATCTCCATCATCTGGGAATGTAACGATACCAACACTGGCAGTACAGTAATAATCTGCACCCTTTAAAAACCACGGCTTATTGAATACTACCTGTATTTCATCTTTAATTCTGTCAAATTCAGTATAGCTTGTATATGGTACAATGATTACAAATTCATCTCCGCCCATTCTATAGCATGTACTTTCTATGCCATATATTCGGCGTAAACTGTTCGAAATAGCCTTTAAAAGAACATCTCCATACTGATGACCTAAACCGTCATTGATACGCTTAAAATCATCAAGGTCCAAATAAATAATTGCACCTGTCTTTCCTACGCTCTTAGCCTCATCAATATGTCTTGTCAAATCTCTTTCACAACACATTCTGTTATATAGTCCGGTTAGGAAATCATTATTTGCCTGCTGTTCAATCTTTTGCTGATATTTTTTCTTATCAGTAATATCAAAGATTGAACTCATCGTAACCTTACGTCCATCCACCCAGTCGATAGTAGTTGTAGTCAAATCATACCATCTCTGTTTCTCTTTATATTCGATTTCCATATACTGGGCTAACTGGCTTAATTTATCCTTCTTTTCAAACAGTTCCTCGAGCATTCCATTTTTCATTTCCTGTGCAAATGTATTTTTGCACATTCTATTTACAAATAGAATCTGTCCGCTTTCATGGTCTTTGACATAAATAGCACTTCCAACATTGTCAAGAACTGCTTCTAACGATTTATATGAACTAGTTATGGAATTTCTCTGAAGTCTTCTAGTCATAATGTTCTGAAGAATTCTGATTGCATCTCCATAAAATTTAGTTTCGTCCATTTCCCATTTCTTCTCATCAGAAGAATCGGCAAAAAATACATACATAGTTGGCTTATGGTTATATATAATTGGGAACACTACAATACCCTTTATATTGTTACTATCAAGCCAGCCTCTGAAATCTCTGTCTATCTGTGTTTTATAAGAAATAACCTTAGGCTTATCATTTATCTGCTCGAGAATATCCTTTGGTATATTTTCAAATTCTAAAGATAAATCCTTAGCACCATCTCTGATGTAATCTACCATTAGCTGCTGCTTAGAGTCATTAACAAGCCGTATCATATAAGCATTCGTAATATTTGAATGCTTAGCTGCACTTACAACAATCTTTTTTGCAATGTTATCAAATGAATCCTCGCTGTCAAGAAGCTGGATAATTTCATTCATTACTTTACTTCTGTTATAAGCTTTTTCAATATTTTCTGTATCAACATTTCTGATTTTTGATATTGTTGGAAAATCAATTATATTTTCACTACTTCTACCAAACATCTTTGTTGCTGTTTCTCTTAACAAATCAACTGATTTTACAAAGTTTGCCTCTGTTGTACATGTGTGAATATTCTGTACTGAATTTTCACCCGAAAAATCATCTGTCACTCCACAAATAATCAGGCAAAAAACAGGTTTATCCTTATCCTTAACAGATATTCCTGCAACCTTAACATTCTGAAACTCAGTATCCTCGACAATTTGATCCTCTAAAGGGTCTGTAAGCAACCTTGTAGCTATAGTGTTTAGCTGTTTTTCATCAACTAAGCCAACTATTCTTCTTACCTCAAGCGGATCACCTGACATTTCAGTAATTCTGTTACCGTCAGCACTAACACAAAATACAAATAAATTAGTAACTGCAGAATAATTGTCCTGAAACTGCTGAAGTTCGACCATATTCAATTTATATCCAGTTGAATAAGAACCCATACTCATGAATTTTCGTATTTTTCCGCCTTAAAGTTTTTCTTTGAATAGTATATAACACCAACTGCACATGAAATGATGACATATACAAAGCCTTCCACAACAATAAATGGAACATTTCTGGCAGGGTCAGCCGGATATGGTATATGGCTGAAGCTCTGAGATATAAGAAACGTTCTTATAAACTGGAATAGCTTGATTGAAAATGGTTCTGCTGCAAAAAACAGAATAGTTCTTGGAATTACGAGTGTTAAAAGGAAATGGCATGCGTAAGCCTTTCTTTTATCTCTAAATCCAAATAAAAACATATTTCCAAAGGAAATACCTGCCATCCATAGTGGCACTGAAATAAGCATATTTTCAATAAACAAATTAACATCATATGCTTTAATGTCTGAATGAAATAATCTTGTTGTAGCAAGAACACAAACGAATGCAAACACCATATAAATAAAGGCAACTATCACCTGCGCGATATATTTACCTATGTATATCTGCCATCTTTTGAGATTTCTTGTTACTTTATTTTTTATAAGTGGATTTGGATACTCAAGTCCAAACACAAGGTCTGATATAAAAATACATGCAATATAAGGTATTGAAAAACACCATGTTGCAAAAGCAAGTACATTTGAGCCTAACACTCCATCTCTATCAGAACCATACACAAGTGTGAATGCCATAACGGCAAGATTTAATAATAGACAAACGCCTACAAGGCATATAGCTATAACTATAGCCATACGCCTTTTAGACACTTTCTTTAACTGTTCAAATATATAATTTAACATATTCTTTATTCGTCAACACTGTAGTTCGGAGCTTCTTTAGTAATATGGATGTCATGTGGATGACTTTCCTTAAGAGCTGCTGCCGAAATCTTAACAAATTTGCCTTTCTCTTTCAAATCCTCGATAGTAGGTGTTCCACAATATCCCATACCAGAACGAATACCACCAAT
>JAZQOO010000037.1:0-52415 GCA_045627905.1 Lachnospiraceae bacterium
TACTTTTCAGACTATAGAATAAATGTGTTTGATATAGCATATTTAACAGATGAGCAGGTTAAAATGTTTAAAAGCGATTTTAGAATTGTGGCAGATTATTTTGTTCAGATAAGAAAAAATAAAGAATATGTACCAACAAAAGAAGATATAAAAAATGTAGATGAAATATTAAAGCTTATGTCGGTGCTTACAGCAGATAATAGGTTTGAGGAAATACAGAATGATGGAGGAAAGGTAAGGAATATGTGTGAAGTACTTGATAGAATAGAGGCAAGAGGAAAGCAGGCCGGAATTCAGACTGGAATACAGCAAGGAATTCAGCAAGGAAAACGCCAGCAGTTAATAGAATTGGCAAAAAAGGAATGCTAAGTATTGTAGATGCATCAGTAGAAGCAGGTATGACAATGGCGGAGTTTGAAAAACTAATGGAAAAAGCAAAGTAAAGCTTTTTAATAAAATAGTAGATGAACTAATGACGAAAAAATATTAAAGACGGAAAATTATTTACCCAAACTTTACAATAAATATACACAAAAATAACCAATAGCCCTAAAAAATTCGGGGGGGGGTACGGCGATGTGTATATTGCACAAAAAAAAATACAAAATTTGTTCTATTTTATGAAGTAATTTTCGAAAAGTGGTGTTATAATTTGTACGTTAATTTAATATGCGTTAGATTGTTTATTTTTATCCATTCACATGAGCGGAGTGGTGACCGCTTAGTACATGCATAAGATAAAACATGAAAGTGTTTTATAAACATGCTCCCTTTGGACATAATAAAAGGTAAAGTTCGTGTAACGTACTTTACTTATATGTAACAGGAAATGTTCGAGGCAAATGTACATATGTGAATGTTCTAAATAGATGAGAGAATGCAAAGAAAAGGAAATTATTAAAAAGGAGAGAAAGATGAAAAAGTTAATGAACATGTATGGCAAATTCATTTCAACAGTTTTAGCTTTTGCAATGATTGCCACAACAGTTTCTACACCAGTATTCGCTAGTGTTACATATAGCGATGAAGTTGTAGAAGAAGCTGCAGATGTCGTTGCTGAGCAGTATGCAGCAGGCACTAATGAAAAAATTTTTAATGCAAATGATTTTGAAGCGGAAGCGGGTGACGTAACAACATCTATAAAGAATGCTGAAAACGGCATTTTCACATTTCCTGGAACTAGTAAAGAAAAATTTACTATTGAAACAAGTACAGGTAACAGTTCAACAGTAAATGGAAAACCTTTAACGTTTACGGCAGATTTAAAAACTAACGGAGCGAGAAGCATATATTTTGATGCGCCTGCGAAAGGTGAAGTGTATGTTGCAATGCGAACAGGAAGCAATGGTGACGAAACTAGAACTTTAAAGTTGTTCAATGCAGATGAGACGTATAAAAAAACGGGAACGGAACTTGGATCCTTCTGTGCTTTAAAAGATCAATCAATACAAGCTGTAAAGTACAATGTCCCAGATGAAGGTAAATATGTTTTTGAAACGAGCAATAGTATAAAATTATTTTATATGGAGTTTGTATCAGGTATAGTGGAAAAACACACTGTAGAATTCAAGGTTGGCGAATTAACAGTTAGTACAAATCAGGTTGAAGATGGTCACACGGTTGCAGCTCCAGAAGATCCAGAATTAGAAGAGGGAGAGGAATTTCTTGGATGGTACGCTGGAGAAACTAAATGGACTGAAACACTTGAGATAAAAGCTTCTATGACTTTTGAAGCAAAGATTTCTAGTTCTGTTAAAACAGTAAGTGTAAACATTGTCAACGAAGAAATGGGTACAGTTTCAATCAACAATATTAGCCAGAAAACATATAAGTTTGAAAGTGGCGAAACAGTATCTGTTAACATCGCACCAAAGTCAACAGCATACAAAGTTGATTATGTTAATGTAAAGACTGTTGTTTCACAGAACGAAGTACCTGTATCTGCTAACAAGGCTACACGTACTTATACATTCACAATGCCAGAAGAAGATGTAGCATTAAATGTTGCATTTACAAATGCTACAATTCACAATGTTACAGCTACAGCCGGTGAACATGGTACTGTATCAGTAAACAAGGTTAAGGCATATGAAGGTGATGTAATTGAAATTTATCCAACACCTGAAACAGGATACAGCGTTGACGAAGTTAAGGTTGACGGAGAAAAGAAAGATAAAGATAAAAACGGCAAGTATACATTCACAATGAAGGATGCTGATGCGGAAGTTGAAGTAACATTCTGTGAGCAGAAGTATGAAATCGAAGTTGACTTCAATGGACATGGTGGAGAAAATTATATAGTTGAAGTTAAAGAGGGAGAAAAACTTGCTGAGTTACCAACACCTACAGCAGAAGGATATGAATTCCTCGGATGGTATTTAGGTAGATCAGGTATTGTTAAATATAATTTCGATGCACCAATTGTAAAAAATGGATATGTAAGTGCTTATTGGCTTAAAGAAGGTGCTGAAAAGATTGAATTCCCATACACAATTGATCCTAACACAGGATTAGCTGTTGCAAATGATGATGCATTGGTAAAGGGTACGAAGTATGGTAACGAAAAGTTTGTATACTTTGTCCCTGGGGAGAATTTTAAGTTTGGTAATAAGGATGCAGGCAATGCAGGATATGGATATCAGGGTAAAAATAATCCATCACCAGCGCCAACAGGTACAAACGTTGTAACTTCTGGAGCGTATTTTGATATTTACGCTGTTAAGGATGCAGTAGTTCATATTGAACATTTAGTAGGAAAGTCAGGAACTGAAAAGTTCTGTTATTTTACAGAAGTTGCAGACGATGGAGAAAGTGCAACATTAATTACAAAGTGTAGAAATGATGCACCTGCTAACAAGAGTGATGTCTTCTATGCAACTGAATTTGAAGTTAAAGCAGGCAAGAGATATCAGATGGCAGTTAATGGTTCAAAGACAGTAATAATAAATGCTTCATTCTATGTTGGATCAAATTCTATAACAGTATCAGAGAACATTGTAAACGGTAGTGTTTCAGTTAATAAGACTACAGCTCGTCCAGGTGATGGTGTAGAAATTACAACAGCTCCAGCAACAGGATACGCTGTAGATACAGTAACAGTTACAACAGTAGGCAATGATGTAGTAGAAACAGAGCATGTAGCTAACAATAAGTACACATTTGAAATGCCTAATACATCAGTTGTAGTTGGTGCTACATTTGCTCTAGGTAAGAAGGTTACAGTTTCTAAGAACGAAGTAACAGATAAGGTTCTTGAATCAAAGAGCGATCCTGCTATTCCAGGAAGAACAGTTGAGATTATTGCAGTACCTAATGATCATTATGAGATCACACCAGGTATGGAAGCAATCACAGTAACAACAGCAAGCGGAAAGAATGTTCCACTTACAAATTCAGATAATGAAAAGAAGGTTTACACATTCACAATGGTAGAAGAAGATGTAGTAGTTAATACTAACTTCTCAAAGATACCAACATCTAACATCTACATCGAAAGCAAGGGTAATGGTGAAGTTAAGTTACTCGAGCCAGCTTCAGCTAATGATGTTGAAAAAGGAGAAAAAGTTTACTTCCAGGCTATCCCAGCTGGTAAGGGTTCTGTTAAGTCTGTAAAGGTAACAGATGCTAACGGAAATGATGTTAAGTTTACAACAGGTGCTAGTAATAAGTACAACTTCTTAATGCCAGCAGTAGATGTAACAATCAGTGTTGTATTTACAGGTGGCGGAAGCGGTTCAGGTGACTTCGAATATTCATATGAAGATACATGGACATTTGTTAACGCTGCTATTAAGCCAGCAGTAACAGTAACATATGATGGTGTTGAACTTGCTGAAGGTACAGACTACGCTGTATCATACAAGAACAATACTAAGGCAAGCTTCTTAAATGGTGTTGCTGCAGAAGGTTTATACAAGGGATGCATCGACTTTGATGCTACAGATGAAACAGCAGTTGAAGAGCTTCTTAAGAAGGTAGAAGCTAAGGATAAAGATGCTAAGAAGCTTCTTGCTAAGATACCTACAATTACTGTAACAGGTAAGGGTAACTTCGCTGGTAAGGTACAGACACTTTACTTCAATATCGTTCCATTCACAGTTGATGTAAATGAAAACGCTGTAGAAGTTAAGAGTGGTAAGATTGCTCTTACAACAAAGGGAACTAAGTTCCCATTCAATGGTAGTGAAATTGATCCTATCGCTGACGGAAAGCTTACTGTAACAGGTAAGATTGGTAAGGATACTAAGACATTCACAACAGATGATTTCGATTATGTTGTTGTTAACAATGTAAATGCTGGTACAGCTAACATTCTTCTCTTATTCAAGGGTAATTACAAGTGTGCTAAGCCAGTTAAGGGTTCATTCAAGATTGAAAAGGCTGATGCTACTGACACTAAGGTAATTGAAAAGACTATTACAGGTTCAATCGCAACAGTAACATACGGTATTAAGGGTGCAAATCCTACAAATGATGATATTGTTGCAGCAGTAAAATCATCATGTGGTGGTATTGTACTTGGAAGAGACTTTAAGGTTTCATTCAAGAACAACAAGAAGGTAGCTACAGCTGCTGATGGTAAGAAGGCTCCAACAGTAGTTCTTACAGGTGCTGGAAACTACAAGGGTAAGGTTGAGCTTAACTACGAAATCGCTCAGGCTGATATCGCTAAATTAGAAGTAGCATTCCCAGGTGTAACAGTTGGTAAGGCTATCAACTCAGCTAAGCCAGTAATCCTTGATGTAAACAGAAATGAAGTAGCTGCTTCTAAGTTCGTTATCAAGTACACATTAAATGGTGAAGATGCAACAGGTAAGGAAAAGGTTAAGGCTGGTGATGAAATCACAGCAACATTAACTCCTAATCCTAAGGCTACAGAGTTTACTATTGATGAGTCAGCTGCGCCAGCTGCATTTGATATTAGCGTTGGTACAGTTGGTAAGTTAAAAGCTACTCTTATCAAGGTTAAGGATGTTCAGGAATTAACAGAAGCTAAATTCAATGAAGTATATGGTGAAGGTCAGTATAAGAAGTTAAAGAGCAAGACAGTTGCTTCAGTACTTGGTGTTGACCAGTATTTAAGTGAAATCGATTTAACAGCAGATTATGAAGTTGTTCCAGGTGTTTCTACTAAGTTAGTAGATGTAACATTCACAGCTAAGGGACAGAAGACAGGCGTAAATGTTAATGATGATGCTACATTCACATTAACATCAAGAGCTAAGAAGGGTTCAGCTTCAGCTTATGTAACAGTAGGTGTTGCTGACGGAGCTAACGGTTTAGTTAAGGTTTCACTTCCTGTAGCTGCTAAGACAATGAAATAATCTAATCTAATTAGATATATGGACATTAGTCCAAAAGAGAAGACCCCGTGAGAAATCACGGGGTTTTTTCGTGTTCATGATAAAAGATAAAAATTGCGAAGCGTGGAATTTCGAATTATATTCAAAAAGAATTAATGAAAATTAATGAAAATTCATAAACATAGTAAACTTTTTGATTAAATTGACGATATACATAGTAAGAATCGTTATATTTAAAAGGTAATGGCCAGTTACTCGAGATTTTTTAAATGTAACGAAGATGAGAAAATTGTTTAGAAAGCCGTAAAATCGGCAATCACACGGAGGTGATTATTATGGCAATAGAACCAATTAGTAGCATGATGACAATTCAGGCGCAGCAGTATTCAAATCAGGGTACTGGAACTCAGACAGCAGCCTCACAGGCTAAACCTGTTGCAGAATTCACGGAAGGATCAGCACAGGGTACACAGCAGGTCGATGCAAGAACTGCTGTTGTTGATAATACAAATAAGACAGATAATGATGGCGCAAATGGTGGAACAGGTTCACAGACATTTGCTCAGAGTGAAGAAGTGGCTAAGTCTCTTCATGAGTCTCTCCAGACTAACGAGGAAAGACAAGATAAGGTCAACGACATGATTAAGAAATCTGTTGAAGACATGAACAAGAAGATGTTTAATTCAGAAGCACAGTTTGGAATCCACGAAGGAACAAACCGTGTAACAATAAAGATTGTTGACAAAACAACAAAGGAAGTAATCAAAGAGCTTCCTCCAGAAAAGACTCTTGATATGATAGCTAAGGCTTGGGAAATGGCAGGTCTTATGGTAGATGAGAGAAGATAGGAGGCTAATATGGCAATTAGAATTACAGGTATGAACTCTGGTATGGATACTGATGCAATGGTTAAGGAATTAGTTAATGCATACAGCAAAAAGACAGAGAAAGCGACAAAAGAAAAGACAAAAGCAGAATGGAAGCAGGAAGCTTATAAAGACATAAATAAAAAAATAAAAAGCTTTTATACTAAGCTTTCAGACTATAAATTTGACTCAGCATATCAGTTAAAGAAAACAACATCTACAGATGAAAATCGTGTGTCCGTTGTTGCTAGCGGAAGTGCTGTTAAAGGTAGTCAGACAATTGAGGTTAAAGAGCTTGCAACATCAGGTTATTTAACAAGTGCAAAGCTTGAAGCAGAGGATGGTTCAAAGCTTAAGAGCGATTCAACACTTGCTGATTTAGGATTTAGTGGTTCAGACACATTTACAATCAAAAAGGGTAATGGAGAAGAAATAACATTTGATGTAGATGCTGATACAAAGATTTCTGATTTTGTAAAATATGCAAAATCAGCTGGTGTCAATGTTAACTTTGACGAAGGAAATTCAAGAATATTCATAAGCTCCAAGGATTCAGGTAAGGATGAAGATTTCACAATCAGCTCAGAGAACGGTGCAGATGCTATCCTTGGTCTTACAAAGGATTCAGGTGCTACAAAGATTGATGGTAAGGATGCAAAGATTATCCTTAATGGTGCAGAGTTTACAAATAGCTCAAATACATTTTCAATAAATGGTCTTTCAATAACAGCTAAGGGCTTAACCGAAAAGGATGCACCTATTCAGATAACAACAGATACAGACTACGATAAGCTTTATGACACAATGAAGAATTTTATTAAAGATTACACATCTTTGATAAATGAACTCGATAAGCTTTATAACGCTGATAGTGCTTCTAAATACAGCCCACTTACAAGTGATGAAAAAGAAGAAATGACAGATGAAGAAATAGAAAAGTGGGAATCAAAGATTAAGGACAGTCTTCTTCGTCGTGACAGCAGCATTTCAGATGTTTCTAATATAATGAAGAATGCAGCAGTTTCGTCATTTGAAGTAAACGGAAAGAAGATGAGTCTTTCAAATATTGGTATCGAAACATTATCATATTTCTTAGCAACAGATAATGAGAAAAATGCTCTTCACATTAGTGGTGATTCTGATGATGAAAGTGTATCAGGTCAGGAAAATAAGCTTAAATCAATGTTAGTTTCTAATACTGAAGATACTATAGAATTATTTAAGCAGTTTGTAACAGAAATGGAGAAATCATTTACAAAGATTTCAGCCAGCTCGGCTTCAAGGTCATATGGAAACTTCTATGACGATAAGAGTGTCAGCGAAGATTTCAAGAAGAAAGAAAGCGAAGTTACAAAATGGGAAGAATACGTTTCGGATATGGAAGACAAGTGGTACGCTAAGTTCACAAAGATGGAAAAAGCGATGGGTACACTTAACAGTACTCAGACTAATTTGGCTAGCTATTTCGGACAGTAATGTTGGAGGATTATTATGGCAGTAATGCAGAACCCTTATGCACAGTATCAGAATAATAAAATAATGACAGCTTCACCAGCTGAGTTAACATTAATGCTATACGAAGGTGCAATCAAATTTTGTAACCTTGCAATCGTTGCTTGTGAAAGTAAAGATATCGAGAAGGCAAATACAAATATAAAAAAGGTTGAGAAAATTATAGAAGAATTTCAGCTCTCTCTTAACTTTGATTATCCAATTGCTAATGACTTCAATAATGTATATGTATATATAATGAGAAGACTTAGAGAAGCTAATATTTCCAAAGATGCGAGTGTTCTTGAAGAGGTTAATAATCATTTAAGAACAATGCGTGATACATGGAAAGATGTTATGAGGAATAGATAAGATATGCCAAATGATAAATATGTCAAGATTATGATTGAAAGCCTGAAGAAAAAAGTAGAAATACTTGACAAGCTTGTGAGTAAAACAAATGCTCAGGCTGAACTAATTGCTGGTAAATCATATGAGGATGTTAACTGGAATCAGTTTGATGTGCTGAATGAAGAAAAAGGAACCGGAATAGAGAGAATTGAAGAACTCAATGAAGGTTTCGAAAATCTGTACCAGAACATGAAGGATGAAATAAATGGAAATAAGGCTGCATATGCTGAAGAAATAAAAATAATGCAGGCACTTATTTCTGAGATTACTGACAGAAGTGTTATTGTAGAAGCAACAGAACAGCGTAACAAGGCTGAAATAGACAGAATTGTCGCTTCCTCAAGGACTCAGATTAGGGATACAAAAAAGAGTCTTAGAGTTGCATCAGACTACTACAAAACAATGTATGGAACTCATGTGCAGCAGGATGCGAGATATTTAGACCAGAAAAAATAAAATGGTATGCGGTTCGTACAACCAAGGGCGGTTATTATGTCACACTTATTAGTATGATAGTAATAACCGCCTTTACTATAGTAAAGCATAAGAGTTGACAGAACTGTCAAAAAACTAGTAAAATAGACTAATTAAGATTTAAAATAGAATGATTATAAAAACGGGAGGAATGGATATGAAGATTGCATTAATAAATGAGAATTCACAGGCAGCAAAAAATGCCATGATTTATGAAACACTTAAGAAGGTTGTTGAACCAATGGGACATGAGGTTGTTAATTATGGAATGTATTCAGCCGAGGATGAAGCTCAGCTCACATACGTTCAGGTTGGTATTTTAACATCAGTGCTTATTAATTCTGGTGCTGCTGATTTCGTAATCACAGGCTGTGGAACGGGTGAAGGTGCAATGCTTGCATGTAATTCATTCCCAGGAGTTCTTTGTGGACACATTGAATCACCACTTGATGCTTATTTATTCTCGCAGGTAAATGATGGTAATTCAATCGCTCTTCCATTTGCTGAAAACTTTGGATGGGGTGGAGAGCTTAATCTTCAGTACATCTTTGAAAAGCTTTTCTGCACACCAGGTGGTGGCGGATATCCAAAGGAAAGAGTAGTTCCAGAGCAGAGAAATAAAAAAATACTTGATGAAGTTAAGAAGGTTACACACAGAGATATGTGTGATATTTTAAATGACCTTGACAAAGATTTAGCTGTAGGTGCTTTGTCAGGAGCTAAGTTTAAGGAACTGTTTTATGCAGACTGTAAGTGCGACAAGATGAAGGAAGCTGTCAAGTCACTTATTGGAGAATAATAAGTTAAGGAGTTTTATTATGAAAATCGGCAGCAGTAATATTGATAAGAGAACAATGTTGTTTGAGGATGTAGAAGACACAGAGATGCTCGATATTGAGGAGATGGGAGAGCTTCGTATGGATGTGCTTGAATTAAAGGAGCGTCTTTTACAAAATCATCGAATCGCTAAGGAATTATATGATCAGTATGATGTAAAAAGAGGACTTAGAGATTCAAATGGTAAGGGTGTACTTACTGGTCTTACAGAAATCTCAGATGTATGTGCTTACGAGGATGAGGTGGAAAAGAAGATTCCATCAGAAGGTCGCCTTTACTATCAGGGTGTTGATGTTCAGCAGATAATTAAAGGTCTTGATTGTAGAAAGTTTGGATTCGAGGAAACAATATATCTTCTGATTTTTGGTAAGCTACCTTCAGAAAAAGAGCTTGAAAATTTTCTATTTGTAATGAGAGAAATGCAAAGCCTCGGCGCCAGGTTCGTTCGTGATGTCGTTATGAAAGCTTCAAATCCTAATATTATGAATGCTCTTCAGAGATGTATTCTTACACTTTATACATACGACTCAAATGCGGATGAAGTAACAAGCGTAAATGTGCTTAGACAGTCATTAGAGCTTATTAACAAGGTGCCACTCATTGCGGTATATTCATATCATTCGTATCTTCATTTTAGAAAAGATGAGACATTGATGATTCGTTATCCAAAGAAAGGTCTTTCAATGGCTGAAAATATTCTTCATATGATGAGACCGGATGGAAAATTCACTGAGCTTGAAGCCAAGGTTTTAGATGTTGCACTCATTCTTCACGCAGAACACGGTGGTGGTAATAACTCAACATTTACAACGCACGTTGTTACTTCTTCAGGAACAGATACATATTCATCTATTTCTGCATCAATAGGTTCTCTTAAGGGACCACGTCATGGTGGTGCAAACCTTAAGGTTCAGAACATGTTTAAGGATATAAAAGCCCATGTTACCAATTGGAAGGATGAAAAACAGATAGAAGAATATCTAAGAAAGATTCTTAATAAAGAAGCATTTGATAAATCTGGACTCATTTATGGTATGGGACATGCAGTTTATACAATTTCTGACCCGCGTGAAGTAATTCTTAAAAAGTATGCTAAATATCTTGCACAGGAGAAGGGCATGCTTGATGAGTTTAATCTTTACGACAAGGTAGAAAAAATTGCAGCGAGACTTATCACAGAAAGTCATAAGGTACATAAAAATGTATGTGCTAATGTGGATTTCTACAGTGGTTTTGTTTATACGATGCTTGACATTCCAGAGGAAATGTTTACACCTATTTTTGCCATAGCAAGAATGCCAGGCTGGTGCGCACACAGACTTGAAGAGGTAGTTAACAATGGTAAGATTATTCGTCCTGCATATATGTATGTAGGAAATCATGTTGATTACACAGATTTTGATAAGAGATAAGTTTTGGTAAAATCATTTGATATCATGTTTGATAAATATATAAGGTTTATGAAAGGTGGGTTACTATGCTTGAGGAATTAAAAAAAGAGGTTTTTGAAGCTAACATGCTTCTGCCAAAGTACGGTCTTGTTACTTTTACATGGGGAAATGTAAGTGGTATCGACAGAGAGAAGGGTCTTATTGTTATTAAACCAAGTGGTGTTGACTATGAAAAGATGTCAGCAGATGATATGGTAGTTCTTGACTTAGAAGGAAATGTTGTGGAGGGTCATTATAAGCCATCGTCAGACACTCCTACACATATCGAGCTTTATAAGGCATTTCCAGAAATCGGTGGAGTAGTACATACTCATTCATCATATGCCACAAGCTGGGCACAGGCTGGAAGATCAATTCCTTGCTATGGAACAACTCATGCAGATTATATTTATGGTGAAGTTCCATGTGTACGTTGTCTTAATAAGGACGAAATCGAATCAGCATATGAAGAGAATACAGGTCATTTAATAGTTAATGAGTTCAAGGCTCTTGATAAAGACCCTGTTGCTGTTCCTGCTGTACTTTGTAAAAATCATGGTCCATTCGCATGGGGTAAGGATCCTCATGAAGCAGTACATAATGCAGTTGTTATTGAAGTGGTTGCTAAGATGGCTTACAGATGTGAAACTATTAATCCTGATGTTAAGCCTGCACCACAGGAGCTTCAGGATAAGCATTATTATCGTAAGCATGGTGCAAATGCATATTACGGACAGAACTAATAATTAAATATAATTATTTTGTATTTTGAGGCGCTCCTAAGGGGCGCCTTTTTACTGACTAACGATGAAATCGTTGGTAGCCCGTCTTGACACTACCTAATATTAATGGTAAAGTATCATAGTTAGCACTCGGCATAAATGAGTGCTAATTAAAAGCAAGCTAGCGTATATGATATACAAAGGAGCAGGTATATGGAACTTGATGAACGTAAAAAACAAATTTTATATGCGGTAATTAAGACATATTTAGAGACAGGAGAGCCGGTTGGTTCAAGAACTATTTCTAAATATGCAGACCTAAAGGTTTCACCAGCTACTATAAGAAATGAAATGGCAGACCTTGAGGAACTGGGATATCTTATGCAGCCTCATACATCAGCAGGTCGAATTCCTTCTGACAAGGGTTACCGCTTCTATGTAGACAGAATGCTTGAAGAAAAAGAAAAGGAAGTCGAAGAGCGTGAGAAGGAAGTAGACGAGATGAAGGAGATTCTCGTTGAAAAAGCGGATAAGGTCGAGAGACTTCTTAAGCAGGTGGCAAAGTCATTAGCAGTAAATACTAATTATGCTACAATGATTTCTGCACCATCGACTCATGCTAACAAGATAAAATTCATTCAGCTTTCAAAACTTGATGCATCAAAAATATTGGCCGTAATTGTTTCTGAAGGAAACATTATAAAAAACCAGATTATAGAGCCAGGGGAAGAGCTTGACAACGAAACGATTCTCAAGCTGAATCTTTTGCTTAATACAAATCTGAATGGTCTTTCTGTAGAAGAGATTAATTTAGGTATGATTAAAAAGATGAAAGAGCAGGCAGGTGTTCATTCTGATATAGTCAGTGATGTAATAGATGCAGTTGCTGAAGTAATTAAGCCTGACGAGGATACGCAGATATTTACGAGTGGAACAAATAACATCTTTAAGTATCCGGAGCTTTCTGATAATGAAAAGGCAAGTGAAATTATTTCTGCCTTTGAAGAAAAGCAGCAGCTTAACGAGATTCTGACTGAGTCAATGAACAAGGGCGATGGTGCTAACAATCCGATTCAGGTATATATAGGAGAAGAATCACCTGTAGCTAACATGAAGGATTGTTCGGTTGTAACAGCAACCTACGAGCTTGGCGAAGGAATGAGAGGAACAATCGGTATTATTGGACCAAAGCGAATGGATTATGATAAAGTCGTTGGTACTCTTAAATCAATTACAAAAGAACTTAAGAATCTTCACACAAAAGACACAAAGAAAGATACAAATAATAGTTGACATCTTTACAGCCTAGTGTTAAAGTATGGTTGTGGATGTTAGCACTCGAATTAAATGAGTGCTAACAAGAAAAACAAACAGGAGAAATAACTTGGGTAAAAAGAATAAGAAGGAAAGAATGGAAGAAGAATTACTTAAAGAACAGACAGCTTCAGAAAATGAAGAAAATCTGAATGAAGAAAATTTAAATAATGAGGAAGCTACTACAGAAGAAGCTACAGTAAGCGAAGAAACAGGTAGCGTTACATCAGAGACAGAAGCATCTGAATCATCTGCAGAAAATGAAACAGATGATGGGGTTGACAAGAAGGATAAAAATAAAGATCCTAAAGACGAAAAGATTAAGGAGCTTGAAGACAGAAACCTTCGTCAGTTAGCAGAGTTTGACAATTTCAGAAAGCGTTCTGAAAAGGAAAAGAGTCAGATGTATGACATGGGAGCTTCGGCGATAATTGAAAAGATGCTTCCAATCGTTGATAACTTTGAAAGAGGAATTGCATCTATACCAGAGGAACAGGCAGATACGCCACTAGCTCAGGGAATGCAGATGATTTATAAGCAGATCATGACAGAGCTTGAAAATCTTCAGGTAAAGCCAATAGAAGCAGTAGGAAAAGAGTTTGATGCAAATCTTCATAACGCTGTAATGCAGACTGAATCGGATGAATACGAAAGTGGCATAATTGCAGCAGAGCTTCAGAAAGGCTATACATACAAGGATAGAGTAATAAGACACAGTATGGTGTCAGTAGTAAGCTAAATCATAAGGAGGGAAAAATATTATGGGAAAAATAATTGGTATTGACTTAGGTACAACAAACAGCTGCGTAGCAGTTATGGAAGGTGGACAGCCAACAGTTATAGCTAATGCAGAGGGTGAAAGAACAACACCTTCAGTAGTAGCATTTACAAAGACAGGAGAAAGACTTGTAGGTAATCCTGCAAAGCGTCAGGCTGTTACAAATGCAGAAAAGTCTATCTCCTGTATCAAGAGAAAAATGGGTAAGGATGAAAAGGTTACAATTGATGACAAGAAATATTCTCCACAGGAAATTTCAGCAATGATTCTTCAGAAGCTTAAGGCAGATGCAGAGAGCTATCTTGGAGAAAAGGTTGATTCAGCAGTTATCACTGTCCCAGCATACTTCAATGACTCACAGCGTCAGGCAACAAAGGATGCAGGTAAGATTGCAGGACTTGATGTAAAGAGAATCATCAACGAGCCAACAGCAGCTGCACTTGCATATGGTCTTGATAATGGTCAGGAACAGAAGATTCTTGTATACGATTTAGGTGGTGGTACATTCGACGTATCTATTATCGAAATCGGTGATGGTGTTATCGAAGTTTTAGCAACAAACGGTGATACATTCCTTGGTGGTGACGACTTTGATAATAAGATTACACAGTACATGCTTGATGAATTTAAGAAGCAGGAAGGTGTTGATTTATCAGCAGATAAGATGGCAATGCAGAGACTTAAGGAAGCTGCAGAAAAGGCTAAGAAGGAGCTTTCATCATCAACAACAACAAATATCAACCTTCCATTCATCACAGCTACAGCAGAAGGTCCAAAGCACTTTGATATGGACTTAACAAGAGCTAAATTTGATGAGCTTACACATGACCTCGTTGAGAGAACAGCAATTCCAGTACAGAATGCTATGAAGGATGCAGGTCTTACAAACGCAGATTTAGGACAGGTACTTTTAGTAGGTGGTTCAACACGTATTCCTGCAGTTCAGGAAAAGGTTAAAATGCTTACAGGTAAGGAGCCATCAAAGGCACTTAACCCAGATGAATGTGTAGCACTTGGTGCAGGTATCCAGGGTGGTATTTTAGCAGACCCAGCAGGTTCAGGAAGCAATGCTCCACTGTTACTTGATGTAACTCCACTTACACTTTCAATCGAGACAATGGGTGGTGTTGCTACACACCTTATCGAAAGAAATACAACAATTCCTACAAAGAAGAGTCAGATTTTCTCAACAGCAGAGGATAATCAGACAGCAGTAGATATCAATATCGTACAGGGTGAAAGACAGTTTGCCAGAGATAACAAGTCACTTGGCCAGTTCAGACTTGATGGTATCCCACCAGCAAGACGTGGAATGCCTCAGATTGAGGTTACATTCGATATCGATGCAAATGGTATCGTTAATGTATCAGCTAAGGATCTTGGAACAGGTAAGGAGCAGCACATTACTATTACATCTGGAACATCAATGTCAGATGATGAGATAGAAAAGGCTGTAAAGGAAGCTGCACAGTACGAAGCACAGGATAAGGCTAAGAAGGAAGCTGTTGATGCTAAGAATGATGCTGATTCATTCGTATTCCAGACAGAAAAGGCAATCAGCGAAGTAGGTGATAAGCTTGATGCTACTGACAAGTCAAGTGTTGAAACAGAGCTTGCAGCACTTAAGGAAAAGGTTTCAGCATTTGATGCAGAAAACGCTACACCAGAGCAGGTTGCAGACCTTAAGGCAGCTCAGGAAAAGGCTATGGGCGCAGCTCAGAAGCTTTTCGAAAAGATGTATGAGCAGGTACAGGCAGCTCAGGGCGCTCAGGGAGCAGGACCTGATATGTCAGGCTTTGCAGGTCAGGCAGGTGCTGATACACAGGCACAGGGACCAGCTGATGACAGCGTTGTGGATGGTGATTTCACAGAGGTTTAATATAAAAAATGGCAGAATCAAAAAGAGATTATTATGAAGTATTAGGCGTTGATAAAAGCGCTGACGAGAATACTATTAAAAAAGCATATAGAAAGCTTGCAAAACAGTATCATCCGGATTATCATCCGGGTGATGCTGAATGTGAAAAAAAGTTTAAAGAAGCTTCAGAAGCATATGCGGTTCTTTCAGATGCTGATAAGAGAAGACAGTATGATCAGTTTGGACATGCAGCATTTGAACAGGGAGCAGGCGGTAATCCATTTGGACAGGGTGGCTTTGAGTTTAACTTTGATGATATATTCGGTAGTGATATTTTCAGCGAGTTTTTCGGAGGACGTAGAACACGCAGACCAAATAATGGTCCAATGAAGGGTGCAAACGTTAGAATAGCTGTAGAGCTTGATTTCCTTGAGGCAGTATTTGGCTGTGAGAAGGAAATAAACCTTAATTTTAAGGAAGAGTGTCCTACATGTAAAGGTAGCGGTGCAAAGCCTGGTACTAGCAAGGAAACATGTTCAAAGTGTGGTGGAAGAGGTCAGGTAGCTTACAGACAGCAGTCACTGTTTGGAATGGTTCAGAACATACAGACATGTCCGGATTGTAATGGTACAGGTCAGGTAATTAAAGAGAAGTGTACAGACTGTGGTGGTACAGGCTATAACGCAAAGCAGAAAAAGATTAATGTCTCAATCCCAGCCGGAATAGATGACGGACAGAGCATCAGAATTAGCGGTCAGGGTGAGCCAGGAGTAAACGGTGGACCAAGAGGAGACCTTTTAGTAGAGGCAAGAGTTCGTGCACATGCTATTTTCCAGAGACAGGACATGAACATTTACTCAACAGCACCTATCTCATTTGCAGTTGCTGCACTTGGTGGAGATATTCTTATTGATACAGTTGATGGAAAGGTGAAATATAACGTAAAGGCTGGAACTCAGACGGATACTCATATTCGACTAAAGGGTAAAGGTGTTCCATCAGTTAGAAATAAAGATATAAGAGGCGACCAGTATGTAACACTTATTGTCCAGACTCCTACAGACTTAAAGGGTGAGGCTAAGGAGCTTCTTAAGAAATTCGATGCCCTGACAGGTGATTCCTTAAATGCAGCAGACAATTATGTTGCAAATAAGGAGAAAAAGGATAAGGATGAAAAGGAACCAAAGAAAAAGAAAAAAGGATTCTTTTAAACAGAAGTAAAGCACGAGGTTTCAATGGCAACATACAGATACAGAAAGCTTTCAGAGCAGTTATGTGAGCGCATAAAGGAGGACAGAAAAAATCATACTGAAAACCTTTATGCGTTCAAAGATGAAGATATTTTAAGGCGGAATATGAATAGAGATAAATCCTCTATTTTAAGACCGCCTTTTATTCGTGATGTAGAAAAAATAATGAACGTTCCACATTACTTAAGATATTCTGATAAAACGCAGGTTTTTTCACTACAGAAAAATGACGATATATCGAGACGTTCATATCATGTACAGTTAGTGGCAAGAATAGCCAGAAATATAGGACGACTTCTTAATTTGAATTTGGACCTTATAGAGGCGATTGCTCTCGGTCACGATATCGGACATACACCATTTGGACATGCAGGAGAGAGTAAGCTTAGTGAGCTTTACTATGCGAATACAGGGCGTTATTTTAACCACAATATTCATAGTGCAAGAGTTCTTGACACTATTTGTCCGCTTAATTTAACTCTTGAGACACTTGATGGAATTATTTGTCATAATGGTGAGCTGGAGCTAAAGGAATATCGTCCAAAGCCGTACAGTGATTTTGATTTATTTGATAAAAAGATGGAGAGCTGCTATATAGATAAAACAAATATTGAGACGCTTGTGCCATCTACACTTGAAGGTTGTGTTGTGCGTATTTCGGATATAATTGCGTATCTTGGAAAAGACAGGCAGGATGCTATTAGAATAGGAGCTATCGAAAATGATAATGTATTTGATGCACTTGATATAGGTAATTCGAATGCAGAAATAATAAATAATATAACTGTAAGTATTGTTGAGAACAGCTATGGAAAGCCATATTTACAGATGGATGAAAATGTTTTTACAGCACTTAAGAATGCAAAGAGGGAAAATTCTAAAAAGATTTACAGGTCAGATAAAGCTAACAGAGCCTTTGATGATGCAATATATCCAATGTTTGAAGCAATATATGACAGATTAAAAAGAGAACTTATGAGTGGTGATGAGTCGTCAGTTATATTTTCACATCATATAGATTACGTTAATTCACATAGAAAATATTATATAGAAAATGGCGAAAAACGGTATGAAGAGATTGCTTCCTTTGACGATATAGTGACAGATTATATCGCAGGAATGACAGATGATTACTTTATCGATTTATATGATTTCCTGTTCCCAGATGGAAAGGTAAAGGTGACATATTTAGGGTACTTTACTTGAAGACAAAGGGGCAGTGAAGTATAATTAAGACAATGATATATTAATAAAGGATGGAAAATGGGTTCTTTATGAACAGCTGTTTTATTAATAAATTTAATAATAGTAAAATAATGTTTATTGTTCCACATGAGGATGATGAAATAATTCTTGGTGGAACATTTATTTATTCTCTTGCACAAAACTC
Source organism: Lachnospiraceae bacterium (assembly GCA_045627905.1). Lineage (GTDB taxonomy): Bacteria > Bacillota > Clostridia > Lachnospirales > Lachnospiraceae > UBA2868. The sequence goes on from JAZQOO010000037.1 coordinate 18,125, forward strand.
AAGTGCTGATATATATGTTGTTTTTCTTACAAATGGTGATTATCGTGGAAAGCAAATGGGATTATTGCGACTAAATGAAGCGATTAATTCATGTAAGCTTTTAGGCGTTAAAGCTGAAAATGTTATTTTTATGGGATATCCAGATATTGGTCCGGGAGAAGAAAATAATATTTTCTCATATGAAGATGGATTTACATTTAACGATGGTATGAAACAAACGTATGCACTTTCAAACCATCCCGAATACCATTACATAAAGCACGGCGTACATGCATCATATGGCATGAAAAATATGCGCCTTGATTTAGAAGAGCTTATTCTTGATTATAAGCCGGATTTTATTTTTTATAACGATAATGATTATCATCCAATACATCGTATTGAGTCGATGACAATGGATTATGTTATTAATAAAATATTTAGTGAAAATTCATCATATAAACCAGAGATTTTCAAAGGGCTTTCATATGATTTGTCATGGTTAGCTCCTACTGATTTTACAGTTTATAATTTAAAGGGCTCTAAAATAAAATCAGATGCTATAGCTTTAAATAGTGAAAATAGTTCGACAGAAAGCTTTAGTAATCCATATATTAAATCAAGTGATTTAATAAGGTTTCCTATAGATTCTGCATTGACAAATAATATAATTACAGATAATCCGGTTTTTGATGCTGCAAGATGTCATAAGACACAGCTTGCGGCGTATCTTGCTGACAGATACATTAATTCAGATATTTGTTTTTATAAAAAAAGGTTTGATAATCTAATCGGACGAAAAGCAACATTAAAAATAAATACAGAAATTTCTGATAGTGAAATTGCCAGACTGTACAATTCTCAGACGTGGTACACAAATACGCCATGGATTAAACAGGGAGAAGCGATTGATTATGATGTACATGCGGTGAATGTTGGCAACAGCTTTGAAATATTATTAGAAAAAAATGCAAACTGCAGCCTCTTTATTTACAGTGCGTTAAAGTCATGTGTAAATAAAATAAAAATATATTCAGGTAATAATACATATGAAGTTACAGCCTGTAACAATGTATTCTCATTAAAAAACATTGAAGCGTCTAATACTATTAGAATTGAAGCACCATCAGATGAAGAGCTTTTAATTAATGAAATTGAATTATTTGAAATAACTATAGAAGATGAAAAGCCATGGTTTGTAAAGCTTTTGGTCGATAATGAGTATGCATATACCTATTATACAAATAGCAAGAAACCTAATATCTCTGCAATTGTATATAATAATTTAGGAGATGATATTTCAAAGACTGAGGATGTCGTTATAGAAAAAACAAATGGTGAAGCTGTAAGGGCATACATTAAAAATCATTCCGAAATCGCAGATGAAATTGTAATTAAAAGACTTACAATATTTGCAAAAATCAGGTTTAGTATTGTTAGTCTTAAAAATAATTACATGTTCAGATATTTGAGAGATGTAGATGTGAATGGCAGTGTTTCTGCTTTATCAAAGCTGAAGCTTTTTATAAAATGCTGCATTGGAAGATAGATAATTAAGATATGAATTTAAGAGAAGATATATCTGTTGACACAACCAAATACGAAATAACAAAGCGTGCTTGCGTGGTAATGAATGCTGCATTCGATAATGAATATGATTTAGATGTATTTTATAACAAGCACTTTGGTAATCCAAATCGTGTAACTAATCCTGTGGAAATTGTAACTGAAGATGGAACGGATGCAGGTGTTGGATGTTTTCTAGGAATGAAGCTGTATAATAATGACAAAAACTCCTCAGATAAGCATATATATACAGTTACTCAGAATTGTGAGCTTTGTGTACATCCAGATTTTCAGGGAAGAGGAATATTTCATAGGATTATAGATGAGAGAGAATTAAATGATACCGAAAGCTCTTTTATTTGTGGATTACCTAATGAAAAATCTTTTCCAGCATTTATGAAAACGGGTTATAATAATTGCGGCGATATTACAAGATACCGATTGTATCCTCATAGCAAGCTCAGCTTTTTGAAAAAATTGTTTCGTAAGCTTTTAGGACAAAAGGCTAAAATTAATAAAATAGAAAATGCTGTAAATGTAAAAGAATTAAATACTTTTTTTACTGAGAAAGAGTATGAGGAAATTAACTCAGAGGGAGTCAGATTTGAACGAAGTAATGATTTGTTTAACTGGCTTTTTACATACAAAAAGCACGAATATTTGTTAAAGGATTATGATAAAAATGGAAACCTGATGTCATACATTATTTTCCGCCATGATTTCTGTCCGCTTGGAACAGTGATAGCGATAGATGACTGGTATTCTAAAAATAATAATCCAGCATATTTTAATAAAATTCTTAAAATAATAAGCAAGTATTGTGATATGGTAGAGGTCTATACTGTAAACGAAAAAGTAGACGGTCAGTTTATGGTTGCGGCTGGTCTTACAAATATTAAAAAGTACGAAAAGACATTCAAAGACCGTCCATTGATTTCATCTAAAAATGGAAAAGCTTTTCCGTGGTTTGACATGGTAAGTCTTAGAAATATTGATGATGACTATTTTTTTTATGAATAACGATAATTATTAAATGAATGGAGAATGGATAGTAAAGCACTTAATGATAAGCTTGCAGAAAAGATTCATAGACTTACTAAAATATATGGCAGAATTGCGAAAGATGAAGATAATGTGTTATCATAGACTTTAGGACTATTATTTAGCAAAGTCTTAAAATAAATTAAACAAAATTGGAGGGCACGAAGATGAGTAAATATGCAGGAACAAAAACAGAAAAGAACCTTGAGGCAGCCTTTGCAGGAGAGTCACAGGCAAGAAATAAATATACATATTTTGCTTCAAAGGCGAAAAAGGAAGGTTATGAGCAGATAGCTTCTTTATTCCTTAAGACAGCAGATAACGAAAAAGAGCATGCTAAAATGTGGTTTAAGGAATTAGAAGGAATCGGCGATACAGTTGCAAATCTTGAAGCTGCAGCAAATGGTGAAAACTTTGAGTGGACAGATATGTATGAAGATTTCGCAAAGACAGCTGAAGAGGAAGGCTTTGCAGACCTTGCTAAAAAGTTCAGACTTGTAGCTGCAATCGAGAAAAAGCATGAGGAAAGATACAGAGCACTTCTTAAAAATATTGAAATGCAGGAAGTATTTAAAAAGAGTGAAGTTAAGGTTTGGGAATGTAGAAACTGCGGTCATATCGTAGTAGGAACAGAAGCTCCAGATGTTTGCCCAACATGTAATCACCCACAGAGCTATTTCGAGGTTCATGCAGAAAATTACTAAAATAGGAATTAACTTTGAGCCCGCGTGTATGCGGGCTCTTTTTAACGATAGAGGACATAATGGCTAAGTATTATATTGATTTAAACGGAATATATGAAGATATCGTAGATAACTGGAATGAATGCGAGAATATTCGTAAAAATAAAAAGCTTAAAGTAAATTTCAAATCATTCAAAACATACGATGAAGCAAAGGAAGCCTTAAACAATATAAAATCAGGTGGAGTAAATGCAGCATCCAGCATTATTTCAAAAACAAATCCGACAAAAAAATCTGCCACTTCAAATAATGGAATTATCGAATTTTATGAATATGATATGAAAGAGGGAGATTATCTGATTTTTACTGATGGTGGATGTGATAGAAATCAGGCAGGAGCTCCTGTATCTGACTATGGCTATAGCGCAGTTGTTACAAAGGTTGTTGATGGAAAGTTAATTGTTCAGGATATTCTTGGCGGTATCATTTCATATAATTCTGCAAAAGCATTAAAATCAGAAACAGATACTTCAAAGCTTCATCAATATAATGATGCTGTTCGTCAGGCAAATATTACAGGTGAACTTCATGCCGCGAGACTGGCTTATTCCTACTGTGTATCAAAAAGAATCGCTAAGTTTTATATAGTATGCGATTATATGGGTGTAGGTTATTTCTGTACAGGTTATTATAAAAATAATCTTCAGCCACAGTCTAAAAGCTTTAAAGAGTATTTTGATATGCTTGTTGGTGATGAAGGCCCTATTGATGAGATAAGCTTTATACATACGCCATCACACGTTATTGGTATGAATCCAGAGGCTCAGAAATATAGAAAGCTTGTTGCAAACGCCAGTGCAGTAAACAGAGTGAATTATATATTTAAAAATGCTGAATTACTAGCCGGCAACTACAATGCAGATGATTTAGCTGGTGTATTAAAAAGTGGACAGTTTGAATTAGCAGAGGCTGTTACAGAAACAGTAGATGAGGTTGTAGAGTTTTATAAAAAAGACAGCTTCGAGGCTGTTGATTATAGAAAGTATATTCTTACAAATGCATTTGTATATACAAATTTAGAGGATATTCCGCACGGTCAGTCGGGATTTTATGTAGATTATCATGTATAACGAAATGGCACGCTCTGCGAGCCATTTGCGTTATCATGTATAACAAAATGGCACGCTATGCGAGCCATTTCGTTATCGTGTATTAAAATTTATCTATATTTTCTTTTATCCATTCCTCGCCTTTATCCCACCATTTTTCATTCATAAGGGTAGCTATTTTTTCATCATCAAAACGCATTCTTATTTTTTTAGCAGGAGTTCCAGCATATATTGCATAAGGCTCGACATCGCCTGTTACAAGCGAACAGGCACCAATCACAGCGCCATCACCTATTTTTACACCCTGTAAAATAGAAACAGAAGCACCTATCCATACATCATTTCCGATTTCTGCCTGATATCCGTTTTCTATATCTGTAAATTCCTGTTCTGTGAATACTGTTTCCTTTGCGTATTTTGCAGGAAAAATACAATCCTTTGAATAGAATCCAGGATGTGTTGAAAGTCTGTCAGTTGGATGAGTTCCAAATATTGTTCTAAAATCCTGTCCGATAGAAACATATTTTCCAACTCTTATGTTAGTGGCTATACTGTTTCTTCCAACATATGAACCAAATCCAAGCTCAACATTTGACAAGTACACATTTCTGTCAAGATGGTTTTTACCATGAAGCTTTGTGCCTTTATTAAAATATACATTTTGTTTTAATATGCTTCCAGTTTTTATTTCAGTTATTATTTTTACAAAAGGAAAAATAAAAAATCTGTAAAGGCATGAGCATAGCTCTTCTAATTTTCTCTTAAGCATTGTTACCTCAATTAAAGATTTCTTTGTATTTATTTATTGCATATTCTTTACTGTATGAACCAGAAATTTTGAAATTATAGTATTCGATAAATTCCGGATAGCTTTTAGTAAGCTTATCTAATGTCAAATCATCCCATGAGTCAAATGATACACCCTTCATACAGTTGCCTTCTAAAATAGCAGAGTACGTAACAGGAATAGTGCGTAAAAACATTGCTTCCTGCATAACTCCGGAAGTCTGAAAAGCGTAGTTTTCAGGAGAATAAGGTAAGACTGTATATTTAGCTTTTGATAGTAATGTAAGATATTCATCAAGTGTCAAATAATCATCTCTAATTATAATATTATCAGCAGCTATTTCCTTAAGCTCTCTCACAAGCTCCTTATCATAAAATCGTCCTGCAACTGTAAGCTTATAACCGATTCTTGAAAACGCCATAACCATTTCCTTAAGCTGTTTTCCACGCCCCATTGTGCCTAAGCATACAGCTTCGTCTGCTTTTAGAGGCTGCAGGGAATTATTTGAAATTATTTCTGACATATATTTGTCATAGGTTTCTTTTATGTAGTAATAATCAGGAATAAATACTGATTCAACATTTTTGTATTTGAATTTTTCACCTGTTGCGATTATTACATCAAATTTTTTCTGAGCATTTTCAAATATCCACTGCTTAAATCCGTTTATAAGCTTTGTTTTGAGTGATGACTTTTTGTCAAAATGATATCCGTCAATAAACATCGTAAGAACAATTTTTTTGAATTTGCGTTGTTTATTTGACGGCAGCTTACTTAAGAAAACGAACCATAGCATAATGTAATATTCAACATTAAAAAACCATAGTACTGCGTTATCATCTTTTGCGGCTGTTTCAATTGCTGTCTTAGCATTAATAAACATATTGAATTTGTTAGTTATTTTTTCTATAAAAGGTGTTTTGCCTTTCATTTCAATATGCTTTTTCAGAGTGACCCTTGGAACATAAATTTCACCTGTAAATTCCTTCAGAATAGTAGAAGGTGCGAGTACAGTTACTCTGGAATATTCTTTTATGAAATTGTAATACTCATTAAGTACCTTTGGAGCATGACCGACGGCCTTACCGTTTTCATCGCATCTGCCCTGGTATTCAATCATGTAAATGTTATTCATAAATGTCTCCAATGATTTCAGTAGTTAGTCATACTGAAATCATTAATGCAGTTTGAAAATTCATTTTCTAACTTTTTTAAGCTTATACAAATAGTATTTATTTAATAATCTATGAAGCATAGGAATACTTATAAATGAAATAAATGCTGCTATTCTGTTTCGTGGTTTCCCTTCTCTATCAAATATGATACCGAGTCTTAATTCCTTAATTGTACCGTATATTTTATTAATAAAATTTACATTTTCGTTAGAAGGGCGTGTCTCTGATAAAATCTGAAAGCATGCCGAAAAAAGTCTGCTGTTTGCGGCTTTTGAAGCTTCAGGAAAGCCCGCCTTAATAAATTTTACCATATCGATACAATGTTCATAATAATCTGGATTCAGACTTGATTGCGTAGTGTAAATAGTGCCAGATTTGTTTTGATAATATAAATACATTTCAGCGTCAGTTCTTACGACACCTGATGAAGCGGCAAACAGTCTGTAAATAGTAGCCATATCTTCAGCACGTTTTCCAACAGGGAATCTTATGTCTTTAAATAGTTCTTTTTTTAAAAGCATTCCCCACGGAGCACTTATAAAGCTTCTCTGATATAGAAGACCTTTGAGAGCTTCTATTTTTGTGTATGACTTAGTGTGCGACGACAGTTTTTCATCGTTATAAATTTTGCTATTTACAATTTCACTATTAAATATATCGCTGTGACTGCCATATACCTTTCTATGGGCACAAACAGATATATCTGAATTATTAGCTTTGATTAGATTGTACAAAACCTCGAAATAGTTATTTGTAATGAAATCATCACTATCTACAAAAGAAATAAAATCTCCATTTGCATGCTCTATTCCATAATTTCTTGCTCTTGCTGCACCACCGTTTTCGTTGTGAAATACAACGATATTTTTATGCTGTGATGACAGCTTATCGCAGATTGCTTTCGAGTTATCTGTCGAGCCATCATCAACAAGTATTATTTCAAGCTTCTGATATGTTGACAAAAGCACAGATTGTACACTATTTTCAATTGTATTTTCTGCATTATAAACAGGAATTATAACGCTAATCAACTCATTTTTATTCATACTAGATATCTTAACATTTTATACACTAACTGGGCAACAAATACTTGTCCATAGATGTTTTTTTATGGCTTTTTTGATATAATAACTTATTATGGTATTTAGTTCACTAACATTTATATTTTTATTTTTACCAATTGTATTACTTGGAAATTCATTAACGAGAGGGAAGGCTAGAAATATATTCCTTCTCATTATGAGCTTCATTTTTTATTCCTGGGGTGAGCCTAAGTTTATTTTGTTAATGATTGCATCGATTATCATTAACTGGCTGTTTGGTCTATTGATTGAAGATAAGCATGAACACGCTAAGCTCTGGCTTATTTTGTGTGTCACAATTAACCTTGGAATATTATTTTATTTTAAATATTTCAATTTCATAATTGACAACATAAATTCACTGTTAAGAGCAGATATAAATAACGTAAATGTCGTGCTACCAATTGGTATATCGTTCTATACGTTCCAAAGTATATCATATATTGTTGACCTGTACAGAGGACATTATAAGGCGCAGAGAAGCTTTCTGAATCTGGCACTTTATATCTGTCTCTTTCCACAGCTCATTGCAGGTCCGATTGTCAGATATATAGATATAAATAGTTCGCTTGAAAATAGAATAGTTACACTTGAGAAAAGTGCAAACGGTCTTAAAAGATTTTGCGTAGGCTTTGCAAAAAAAATAATATTCGCAAACACATTTGCAAGTGCTGTTAAATATGTTTCAGAGTTACAGAAGGATTACCTTACGGCTAATATCGGCTGGATGTGTGTAGTTCTCACGGCGCTTTTTATTTATTATGATTTTTCTGGATATTCAGATATGGCAATAGGACTTGGTAAGATGCTTGGTTTTGATTTCTTAGAAAATTTTGACCATCCATTTGTATCTACGTCTGTATCAGAATTTTGGAGAAGATGGCATATATCACTTTCGAGCTGGTTTAGAGATTATCTGTACATACCTCTTGGTGGAAATAAAAGGGGAAATGTGTATTTTAATCTGTTTGCAATTTTCCTTGCAACAGGAATATGGCATGGAGCCGCATGGAATTATATTACATGGGGTGTATGGAACGGAATATTTGTTCTTGTGGAGAGAGCATTTCTTGGCAAGTACATTAAGAAAAATAAAATCATAGGATATATTTATACATTTATTGTAATGGCTCCTGGCTGGATAATTTTTCAGTATGGAATAAGAGACGGTGTACCGATGCTTTTTAAAATGATAAATGTTTTAGGCAGGTACCCTTCTGGCTATTATAATTTTACAGAAGTGTTCAGCATGAAGGTTATTATTTTTACAATAATTGGCTATTTCTGCAGTCTTGAAAATGTAAAAATAAAAGAGTATGTAAAAGGACTTAAATATTCAGAGGAATTAAAGCTCGCAGGCTGTATAGCACTTTTTGTTCTTTCACTTATTATGCTGATTGGTGGAACGTACAACCCATTTATTTATTTTAGATTTTGATAAGGAACATGAAAAAAACTACACAGATTTTATGGCATGTTATATTTTTTGGAATTATTTTGCTTATTCCGATTACATACATGCTTGTAAAAAATAAATTGAATAACGAAAATTCTGAAAACAGAGAGCTTGCAAAATTTCCTACATTTTCAGTAGAGGAATTTGAAAAGTTTCCAAGCGGAATAACTGCATTTATAGATGACAATTTTCCGTACAAAAATGAAGCTGTATCAATTATCGGAAAGACGGAGTATTCGCTTTTAAACACATCCAGAAATGAAGATGTAATCATTGGTAAAAATAATTATTTATTCTTCAAAGGAGAAGCATTTAATTCATACGAGCAATATAAAAGAATAAGTAAGTTTTCACAAGAAGATTTAGAAATTATTGCCGACAGACTTAATCATATGAAGGCAGAAGCGGAAGCGTTAAACGCAGAGTTTATTTTATTTATTGTTCCAAATAAAGAAAGAATCTACAGTGAATATATGCCGAAAAATATAAATGTTGCAGACTGTAATACGGATACAGAAGAGCTTGTTTCATTTCTTAAAGGTAATACAGATATCAATGTGATTTTCTGTAACGATGCAATTATGAATGCAAAAGAATATTTTCGTGATGAAAGCTTATATTATCGTTTAGATACGCATTGGAACGAGCTTGGTGCATACGTAGGAGCAAGGGAATTGTTAAACGAGCTTAATATACCTACGCTTGATTTAGACGAGCTTGAGCTTCGTAAGACAGATTATTCTCCTTGCGATTTAGCGTCACTTATAGGAATTAAGAGTGAGCTTAAAGCACTTGATAATGGTTATGAAATAGTAAATATTAAAGATGATTTTGAAACTGTTACAGAAGAAACAGATGGTCTTTTAGAATACAGGAATAATGGAAAAGATAAAAGACGTCTCATGCTTATAAGAGATTCATTTACATTAAACATGAGAAGATTTTTGGCAAATGAGTTTGATTATTGTTTCCTGCAGCATATGAATTTTTATGATGAATCACAGCTTCAGGAAGTAAAGCCAGATATCGTTGTATATGAAACATCTGAAAGAAGTCTTTCAAAACTGCTTGACTGATATTTTTTAACTATCCAATATGGAGGAAATGAATGAAAAATCCTGCAATTATAGTAATTGCATATAATAGACCAGATTCGCTTAAAAGGCTGTTGTCATCGCTTGAAAAAGCAAGCTATACAGAAAATGTAAGCATACCGCTCGTTATCAGTATTGATAAAGTAAAGACGCAGGAAACAGGCTCTAACAGTAGTAGCGATATAAAAGCTGCATCACTTAATAAAGAAGTAATAAGTGTTGCAGAGAACTTTAAATGGTCGCATGGTGATAAGAAGGTTATCGTTCAGGAATGTAATTTAGGACTAAAGAAACATGTTTTAAAATGTGGTGGTCTAGTTTCAGAATACGAAAACATAATTGTTCTTGAAGATGATTTATATGTTGCAGCTTCGTTTTACGAATATGCATGCGATGCTTTATTTTTCACAAAGGATGAAAAAAGGGTAGCAGGTGTTTCACTTTATAATCATCTGTTTAACGTAAATGTCAGAGAGCCATTTCAGGCTATTGATGATGGCTATGATAATTATTATTTACAGTTTGCCAGCAGCTGGGGACAGGCATTTACAAAGGAGCAGTGGGAAGGCTTTTCATTGTGGTTAGAAACAAATGATGGTAAAGAGCTTAGAGCAACTAATATGCCAGAATTTGTATCGTCCTGGTCTGATAAATCATGGCTTAAATACTGTATAAAATATGTAATCGAAACGGATAAATATTTTATTTATCCAAGAGTATCATATACTACTAATTTCTCTGATGAGGGTACTCATGAATCAGAGGCAAGTACGAATTTTCAGGTTGCACTAGCAGGAGAAAAAAGAAGAAAGCCATTCTTTTCAAATATTGAAAATTCTCTTTCCGTCTATGATGCATTTTTTGAAAATACTAAAATTAAAAACAGCTTAAAGAGTGTAATCGAAGCTGCAAGGCCTGAAGTAAATAAAGCATTTCAGTCTGACAAAAAGGAAGTTAATGAGACAGATATAGAGATTGATTTATATGGATATAAGCCGGTTTCCAATAAGCGTTATTTATTATCATCAAAGGCACATCCATTTAAAATCATAAAGGAATATGGAAGAATATTAAGACCGATTGATGCTAATATAGTGAGTGAAATGGTCGGTAAAGATTTCTTTTTATACGACACAGGAAAAGAAGGAACGGCACCACTACAGACTGACAGCCAGAGAGTTTTATATAATTACAGAGCATTAAATCTAAAGAAAATAACAAAGGTTTTATCATATAGATTATTTGGGAAATAAATACTTATAAAGTAAAAAAATATGTGTGGAATTTTTGGAGCAGTAAATAAAAAATTAAATAAAGATTTAGCTGAAAAGTGTCTTTCTACAATAGTACACCGCGGACCAGATGCGGGCAGAATATGGCAAAATGAAGAGGGTAATGTAACACTCGGTCACAGAAGACTTGCTATACTTGATTTGTCTGAAAAAGGCACACAGCCAATGTCATATATGCACGGAAAATATGAGCTTGTTTTTAATGGAGAAATATATAATTTTCTTGAAATCAGAGACGAGCTTATGAGCTATGGTTATGTCTTTGAGTCAGACTCTGATTCAGAGGTTATTCTTGCAGCATTTGATAAATGGCAGGAGAGATGTCTTAACAAATTTAATGGAATGTGGTCGTTTGCTATTTGGGACAGTGTTAAGAAAACGCTTTTTTTAAGCCGTGACCGATTCGGTGTTAAGCCATTATATTATACAGTTGCGGAAAATAATTCATTTGCATTTGCATCTGAAATGAAGGCATTAATTCCGCTTATGAAGGAAGTAAAGCCAAATAGAAAAATTGTCACAGACCCAAAACGAATTGTGTATTACGAAAGCACAAAGGAATGCGTTATTGAAGGAATTTACAGGTTTCCTGCAGGCTCATACGGTTATGTTGACAAGGATGAAATAAGAATAACAAAATATTATAATACACTTGACCATCTGATGACGCTTCCTGACAGCTACGTGGAGCAGACTGAGATGATGAGAGAGCTTTTCCTTGATGCGTGTAAATTGAGGATGAGAAGTGATGTTACTATTGGAACAGCGTTGTCTGGTGGTCTCGATTCATCATCAACTATTTGTACAATGGCTCATCTTGCAAGAAATGATTCTGATGTACGAATGAATAAGGACTGGCAGCATGCGTATGTAGCAGCATTTCCTGGCACGACAATGGACGAGACAAAGTATGCAAAGATGGTTACAGATTACTTAGGAATTGATTCGACGTTTGTAAACATTGACGCAAAGAATTCTATTGGAAAGCTTGAAGAATATGTATATCTTTTCGAGGATGTTTATTTGACAAGTCCTATTCCGATGATGCAGCTTTACAAATCACTTCGCGACAATGGAACGATTGTTACAATAGATGGTCACGGAGCTGATGAACTGTTTGGTGGCTATACCTTTGATTTTTTAAATGCGTTTGAGGATGCTAAGACAGAGGAAGAAGAAGACTTAATATATAACGCATATGTAGGCAGCTTCCCGGATGATGGTTCGAACATTGCTCTTAAGAATCGTGATAAAAAATCAATTATCAATCTGCAGAAAAAAAGAGCCATTAAGAAAAAAATCAAGTCGTTTATCAAAAAGGATGCTGATTATACAAGAGTACGAGTTTGTAAAGACGAAAGATATAAAAAGCTTGACAGCTTAAATAAAATACTTTATGCATCAACGCATGAAAATATATTGCCAACTCTTCTTAGAAATTATGACAGATACAGTATGGCAAATTCTATTGAAATCAGAATGCCATTTATGGATTACAGAATTGTTGAGTTTGCAATGTCTCTCCCATGGACATCAAAGCTTCACGGTGGATTCTCAAAGTCAATAATAAGAGATGCAGTTGCACCATTTATGCCACATGAAATAGCATACAGAAGAACGAAAATAGGTTTCAACACACCTATCGTTGAATGGATGCAGGGTCCACTTAAGGAATGGTTTTTAGATATAATTAATTCATCAGATTTTGCAAATTGTGACCTTATTAATTCTAAAAAGGTTAAGGCAGAAATAGAGGAAGTAATAAATAACAAAAATGCAACATTCATTCAGGGTGAAAATGCATGGAGCGATTTCTATCCATATTTGTGGGAAAAAGCATTTTTAAAACATAATGTAAATAAATAGCATTTACAGTAATGCATGTTATACAAAGGAAAATAAAATGAAACAAAATGTAAGGGATACTAATGTATTGCAGAAAATAAACTACATATTTGACTATAAGCAGAAGGTTTATTCGGTGTTTCTTTGTATAGGTCTGTTTATTGGTGCGTTAATGGAGCTTGCTGGTGTATCGTTAATAACACAGCTTATTTCACTCGTAAGTGAGCCATCTAAAATTCATTCAAATAAGCTAATGGACTCTATTTATAATAAGTTAAATATGACAGATGATAATCAGTTTTTCTTGTTTGTTGTAATAGGTCTTATAGCTATTTATATTGTAAAAAACAGTTATTTATTATGGATTAATTATGTGCAGTATACATTTATTTATGATAATCAGCTAAGACTTTCAGGAAGACTTATCGACTGTTATTTGAAAAAGCCATACACTTATCATCTTGATAAAAATTCGGCAGAAATGGTTAGAAACGTAATGCTTGATTCAGAGCGATTTTTCCAGATGCTTTTAAGTGTATTCTTAACTCTTTCAGAAGCACTCGTATCTGCGCTTTTATGTGTGTACCTTCTTGTTGTAGACTGGTTTATTACAGTTTCAGTAGTAGTTATTCTTTCTGTATTTTCACTAGTTTATCTTGTTTTATTTAAAAATAAAGCAAAGGAGTACGGTAAGGAAAATCAGATATACGATGGTAAAATGCATCAGTCTATAAATCAGGCATTAGGTGCAGTAAAGGATATTAAAATTCTCCACAGGGAAAAATATTTTGCTAATGCATTTCTTTCATTTGGAAGAAGAAAAATGACTGCTGTAAGAAATAACAATGTTTTAGGTCAGGCACCAAAGTTTCTCATTGAGACAGTTTGTATAGGAGCTATTTTACTCGTAATAGTATTCAAGCTTTATCAAGGTGAAAATATGGCAAATATGCTGCCACAGCTCGCTGCGTTTGCACTTGCTGCATTTAAGCTTTTACCATCTGTCAGTAAAATAAATAACTATGCAAATCTTATTATTTTCCTTAAGCCTTCAGTTGATTTGATTTACAGAGATATTAAAGATACTGAGGATATGATTGATTATGAAGTAATAGATGAAAGTGATTCTACAGTTAGCAAACCTGCAGAAAAAATCAGTATAAATAATATTACCTTCAGATATCCTCATACTGAAAGAGATGTGCTTAGAAGCCTGAGCTTTGATATTCCACTTGGAAGCTCTATTGGTCTTATTGGACCATCAGGCTCTGGAAAATCAACACTTGCAGATATTATTTTAGGTATTTTAACACCAACTTCTGGTGAAGTATTATATGGGGATATGAATGTTCACAGACATCCTCTAAAGTGGTCAAAAAAACTCGCATATATTCCACAGCAGATTTTTTTGAGCGATGAGACTATTAGAAATAATGTTGCATTTGGTATTGAAAATGAAGATATAGATGATGACAAGGTATGGGCAGCTCTTAAGGAAGCGCAGCTTGATGAATTTGTAAAATCAGAGCCTATGGGACTTGATTCAATGGTAGGAGAAAGAGGTGTCAGATTATCTGGTGGTCAGAGACAGCGAATTGGTATTGCAAGAGCGCTTTACGATAATCCTGAAATATTAGTTCTTGATGAAGCAACTTCAGCGCTTGATACAGAGACAGAAAAGGCTGTAATGGAAGCAATAGACCGTTTGGCTGGTTCAAAAACACTTATAATAATTGCTCACAGACTTTCAACAATAAAGAACTGTGATTATGTATTTAAGGTTGAAGATGGTGTTATAGAAAAAATAGATAAGTCAACATTGTAAATGGTTTTATTTATGATGCATATCATAAAACCTTTGATAATACGAGCAGGGGATAGGTTTGAAATCACGGAGGCAAGTATGAATAATCCAAAACTAAGTGTAATTTTTATAACATATAATCATGAAAAATATGTACGAAAGGCACTTGATTCTGTCTTAAATCAGGAGACAGATTTTGATTTTGAAGTAATAATAGGTGAAGATTGTTCGACAGATAAAACAGGAGAAATAGTAAGAGAATATGCTTCAAAATATCCTGATAAAATAGTCTTCGTACCAAGAGAAAAGAATTCAAAAAGACCAACGCTTAATGTATATGAAACTACAATGCGTGCAAGGGGCGAATATTTGGCATATCTTGAAGGTGATGATTACTACACGGATATGAAAAAGCTTCAAAAGCAGGTCGACTTTCTGGATACGCATAAAGAGTATATAGCGTGCACACACACATTTACATTGATTGATGATAATGATGATGAAATACTAGACAAAGAAACAAGGAAGGTTGCAGACCTGTACATATGGTCTGGAAAATTTACATTCCATGATTATAAAACATCAGGAAAGTGGCCAGGTCACTATGCAACTGTAGTATCGAGAAATATCTACAAGGAAGGTAAATTCGACTATACAATTCTTTATAGGGCACATGACTTTGTAGATGATGGAGTAATTCTTTTATTTTTACTAATGCAGGGTGATATTTTCCGAATGGATGATGTTATGACTGTGTGGAGATATGTTAAAAAATCTGGTGGAAACAGCTGGTCATCAAGGTCAATGAAGAGAAATATAATCCGTGAAGACTGTTATTTGACACAGACACTTATGAAGTGGCTTGAGTCAGAGGTTGGACTAGGAGAATTTGCAGAAAAGAAAGCAAAGCATGATTTTGAAACGGCACTAACAATGTTTGCATCTGTGCCAAGTAAAGAAAACTGGAAATTTATAAATGACATGTTTGAATATAATATTAAACATGTTGTGAGAAAGGATAAAAAAACTTACCTTTTTCCATATATAGCAGAGTCTGTCATAAATAAATTATTTCATAAATAATGGGGGAAATATGATAGTTATTAGATTAACAAGCGGTCTTGGAAATCAGATGTATCAGTATTCTTTTTATCGTCTGATGAAGGATATATATCCTGGTACAACTGTCAAAATTGACACAACGTGGTTTAATGCAAATAATGATCATCATGGCTATGAAATTGAGAAGCTGTTTAAAAATGCCAAGGTAAAAAAGGCTGGCTTTTTTGACATGTTTAAGGTAACGGGTATCATTCCCAATTTTATGCCTGGAAAAGCAGGACGTGTTTTTGAAAAAATAAGAAGATATCCAAACAGAATCATAAGAATATTTACACAGAAAAAAAGAAAACCATATATAATTGATGAACTTTCAGATGATAATATATTTGAAAAGGTTATGAATTTAGATGTGTCAAAAGATTATTATATAATGGGATTTTTTATAGAGGAGGCTTATTTATCAAGCTATATTCCTAAAATTGATAAGACAATCGACAAGTCAAAATTAAATGAGTTAATTATAAATGCTCAGTATGGGGGAAGACTTGAAAAGGTAAGAAAATATTTCAGGTTTAAGGAAATACCATATGATGAATTTAATAATGACAAATATTTAAAGGATATAAAGTCAAGTGAATCAGTGAGCATACATGTAAGACGCGGAGATTATTTGTCAAAGCAGTATTCCTCACAGTTTATTTCACTAGGAGAAGAATATTATAAAAAGGCTGTCGAGCATATAAAGAAAAATGTTAATGAGCCTAAATTTTTTATTTTCTCTGATGATGCAGAATATATAAAAAATGCATTTTCATGGTTAGAAAATAAAGTTATTGTTACAGGAAATGATGGGGATAAAAGCTACAGGGATATGCAGCTTATGAGTAACTGTAAGCACAATATTATTGCAAACTCAACATTCAGTCAGTGGGGTGCAATACTGAATCCAAATCCTAAAAAAATAGTTATTTATCCTGAAAAATATATGGCAGGGCATGACACGGAAATCAAGAGACTTCCAGGGTATGTGCGTCTGTAAATAATAAACTAAAATATGGAAGGAAAGAAAAAAATGAAGAGTCCAACATTAGTAATTATGGCAGCAGGAATGGGGTCAAGATATGGCGGTTTAAAGCAGATTGATCCAATTGATGAGTATGGAAATAAAATAATAGATTTTTCTATTTATGATGCATGCCGTGCTGGTTTCAAAAAGGTTGTGTTTATTATAAAAAAGGAAAATGAGGAAGACTTTAGAACATGTATAGGTGATATTGTTAAAGACCATATAGAAGTTAAATATGTTCATCAGGAATTAACAAACATTCCAGAGGGCTTTAGTGTACCAGAGGGTCGTGTAAAGCCATGGGGAACAGCGCATGCAATTCTTTCATGCTTAGGAACTGTAGATGAGCCATTTGCTGTTATTAACGCAGATGATTTTTACGGAAAGGAAGCCTTTGATAAGCTTTACGAATATCTTACAACAAATGAAGATGACGAAAAGTACAGATATGCAATGGTAGGCTTTGAACTTAAAAATACTCTTACAGAAAACGGTTCTGTATCACGTGGAGTATGTACAAAGGATGACAATGATTTCTTAACAGATATTGTTGAAAGAACAAAAATTGTTAAGACTGAAAATGGTGCTGCCTATACGGAGGATGGTGAAAATTATATTGATATAGATGATGAAACTCTTGTATCAATGAACTGCTGGGGCTTCACAAAGAGCTTTTTATCAGAGGTTAAAAAGGCTTTTGAAGAGTTTATGAAAAACGAAGTGGATGCAAATCCATTGAAGTCTGAATGCTTCCTTCCATTTGTTGTAGATGATTTATTAAAGGCAGGAAAAGCAACTGTTAAAGTATTATCATCTAAAGATAAATGGTTTGGTGTTACATACAAAGAAGATAAACCTTTCGTAATGGAGCAGATAAAGGAACTTAAAAATAAAGGAATTTATCCAGAAAAGTTGTGGTAAAAAGTGTCGTTTAACTCGTATCTGTTTATACTTGCATATTTGCCTATAGTAGTTTCGTGCTACTATTTAGTTAAAAGATGGGACCGTGAAAATATTACTAGGTGGTTCCTTCTTTTAGTATCTTCATTTTTCTATATGTATGCAGGTGTACGCGCATTTATTACAATTTTGGGGCTAACATTAATAACATATCTGATAGTCAGGTATTCTTATAAGTCAAAGCATAAAAAGCTGTTTATGATTTTAGGAATAATAATAAATGTGCTCTCTCTGTTTTATTTTAAATATCTGATTTTTGCAGAGCTGACATTAAACAGTATTTTAGGTACGAGCTTTACATATGTAAATTTTGTACTGCCTCTCGGAATTAGTTTTATTACATTTTCGCAAATATCGTTTCTTGTTGATGCATACAGAGGAAATGATAAAAATAACGAGAGTGAGTTTGACTTAACTAAAGTTAGTCTTTCTGAATATGCGTTATATATTTTATTTTTCCCTAAAGTAATAATGGGACCGATTGCACTGGCGGCGGATTACATGAAAGAGCAAAGGGAAGCACTTTCAAGAAAGATTGATTACGAAAAAATAGCCTATGGATTTATTGCGTTTACGCTAGGACTTAGTAAAAAGGTACTGCTTGCAGATGTTCTCTGTAAATATGTTGACTGGGGATTTAAAAATAATGACGACCTTGGTACATTTACTGCGTTGATTGTTATTTTAGCTTATACATGTCAGATATATTTTGATTTTTCAGGCTTTTCGGATATGGCTTACGGTATATGCCTGATGCTTAATACTGATTTGCCGATTAATTTTAACTCTCCATATAGAGCACTTTCTATTGTTGATTTCTGGGACAGATGGCATATTACACTGACTAAGTTTTTTACAAAGTACATATATATTCCGCTCGGTGGAAGCAGAAAAGGAAACGTAAGAACATATGTAAATATTATGATTGTATTCCTTATAAGTGGTATATGGCATGGAAGTGCAGTCACATTTATTATATGGGGTGTAATGCACGGAATAGGAAACTGCATAAGTCGTTATATAGATAATCTTGAAAAAAGTAAAGGTCTTAATTACAAGAGTAAAGAGTATCCGATTGTACCAAAGGTTATTAGATACATATTGACTTTTTCGTTTATCAATATTGCGTGGGTTTATTTTAGAGCTGCAACAGTAGGAGAAGGAAATCAGCTCCTTGTTGAGTTATTTAGTGGCAGATTTAAGCTGCCTGACTTAGAGCTTGTTGCGGAAGCTTTTCCAAAGGAATTAGAAATAATTCAGTGGACCTTTGTTACGTTTTTTAAGGAATTAAATCTCAATATTTATTTTGGAAATATTATTGTTATAGCGTTTATTGTATTTGCAGTATTTGCAAGCGTAGGCATGAAAAATACTCAGGAAAGAATAGAATTAATTAAGGCAAGTGGAATAAAAACAAAGGATATTGTTATATTCGTTATTTTATTTGTATGGAGTGTTATTTCTTTAGCTGAGGTCAGTGGTTTTATATATGTTAATTTTTAGGTAAGTCAATTGAAAAAAACATTTATTAAATTAATTGCATATAGCGCTGTTGTATTATTATTTATTGCATTGATTGTAATAATAATTGACCCATTTACGCACTATCATATGCCGTATTTCTCACTTGCGACGGTAGAAACAGATGAACGTTCAGCTCTTGTTGGAGTTGCAGAGAATGCAAGCTATGATACAGCACTAATTGGTTCATCAATGAGTGAAAATTTCGTGGATGAGTGGTTTGAGGATGGATACTTTGGTAATTCATGTGTTAAGCTTTGCTTGCAGGGAGCGCATTTTGCAGATTATGATGTCATACTTAGTAAAGTAGTAGATAAGCCTTCTGTAAAGAATATTGTGTTTTGTCTTGATACCTATTTACTGACAAATAATCCTGAAGAAAACCCTGTTACAATACCTGAATATTTATCGAATAAAAATCCAGTTGATGATGTGTATTATTTGTACAATAAATCTGTATTATTTGAATATATTCCACGATTTTTAATTACAAATGTAAAAGAAAATTACAGCGACAGAAATGCATATGTATGGGCTGATGAATATGAGTTTAATGAGTATGTTGCAAGAGCTGATTATATGCCTAGGAGACCTGTTGCTGTAAAGGATGAAACTATTCCATATGATTCGTACTTTGAATATACAGATGAATTTTTAGAAGGAATTAAAAAGTATATTGAGAAAAGACCGGATATAACATTTTATTTTTACTCAGCACCATACAGCATGCTTTTCTGGGATTACAGTATGAGAACTGGCGTTGCAGAGGCTGAGGTGTGTGCTCTTGAGAGAGCATTTAACAGCTTATTAAATTATGATAATGTCAGAATATTTTATTTTCAGGACCAGAAGGAAATAGTGGAAAATCTTAATAACTACAGAGACTATTCACATTTTAGCCAGGATATAAATTATTACATGTATGAGTGCATGAGAGATGGAAAATGTGAGGTTACAAAGGATACATATTTCGACAGACTGCTTGATATGTATAACTATGCATTAGATTATGACTACGAGAAGCTATTTCATTAGGATAGTTTAGTTTCAGGATAACAAATAATTATTATATAGATGAGATAAAGATGAAAAAGATATTAGGAAAAATCCTTCTATTTGTTGTATGTCTGTTTGGCTCTATTGCAATTTTTAGTAAGATTCTTAATCTTGGCAGCACAGACATGACAAGGGAGATGTCAAAAGCATCATTACCCGTTGTATACATGAAGGTAAATAATCACAATATAAATAAAAGCTATGGCTATGTTAGCGATATTCTTGCTAACTATATCAGACGACCTGTTACGCCGATTAATGCTAACAGAACGCTTGATATTCACGTTAATACTTATGGAACTGCAGTTGCTTCAGTTGGTTATGAGATTAGAAGTATTGACACAAAACGTCTTATCGAGGACACAATGCTTGAAAGCTTCGAATATCAGAAAGAAGTTATTTCAGCAACCTTTGCCTTTAAGGACCTTATGGAAGAGGACACAGAATATCTTCTTGTGACGAAGCTTATAACTGGTGATGGAAAAGAGATAAAATATTATTCACGAATTATTAACACATCAGAGATTGCGCTGTCAGATAAAATGGAATTTGTCTATGATTTTTCTGATAAAACCTTTGATGAGGTAAAGGCACCAGAGCTTAAAAAGTACATGGAATCAAACTCTGAGGGTGACAATTCAAGCTTTGCATATGTAAATATACACTCAAGCTTTAAACAGCTTACATGGGGCACACTTAAGCCTGAAGTTATTGGAGATAAAAATCTCGATATTATTTCAATAGATAAACAGAGCGCAACGATGAAGCTTTCCTATCGTGTCTTTATAAAAAATAAAGTTCACAACGTTGAGGAATATTTTAGAATTACTCTTGGAAAGAAAAGAATGCATCTTATGGATTATGAAAGAATCATGAATAGATGTATTGGAAGTGAGCTTGAGAATGACCTTGTTGTAAATGGAAAAATAGTTAATGGAATTGTTAATGAGAAAATAACTTTTACTGAAAGTCCAAATGCTTCAATTGTTGTATTTACACAACAGAATGGTTTATTTTCATTTAATCAAAGTACTGGTCAGCTGGCACGAATTTTCTCATTTTGGAACAGCGATAATTCTGATGAGAGAACATTCCATAATGAGCATGGTATAAAAGCACTGTCAATCGATGAGGCTGGAAATATTAATTTTATAGTTTATGGGTACATGAACAGAGGTGATCATGAAGGAAGCGTTGGAGTTACACTTTACTATTATGATGCCGTTGTAAATACAGTCGAAGAACAGCTATTTATTCCATATAATAAATCCTTTGATATTTTAAAGGCAGATATCGAACAGCTCTCCTATATCAATATAAGGAATCAGCTTTTCATACTGTTAGATGGTAATATTTATGGTATCAATTTAGAAGCATTATCAGTAGAAATAATTGCTAAAGACCTTGATGAAAACAAGTTCGTTTCAACTACTGACAATAGTGTAATAGCATGGCAGACGGGTGACAGTGTAAGTGATTTTACAAGCATCCAGTTCTATCCGCTCGATGCGATGAATCCTGAAACTATAGATGCAAAGTCAGGAACGGTTATAAAGCCGTTAGGATTTATTGGTGAAGACTTAGTTTGTGGAACAGCCAGAAAGGACGATATTTCAAAGGATTATACAGGAAGAACTATTGTTCCAATGTATAAAATAGAAATAAAAGACAACACAGGTAATATACTGATGAAATACGAGAAGGATGGAGTATATGTTACCGATATTGAAATCACGGATGAAATGTTAGAGCTTTCAAGAGTTGTTAAGGAAGAAGCTGGATATTACAGACCTACAGATAATGATCAGATTTTAAATAATGGTGCTGAAATTGTTACGAAGAATGTATATGATTATGTTATTACAGAAGAAATGGAAACAACATATCAGATAGTTTTAGCAAAGGAAAAAACATACGATTCAGTAAAGGTAATCACGCCAAAGGAAGTTGTTTTCGAAGGAAACAGAAGTATTCTTTTACAGAATTTAGAAAAGCTTAACAAATATTTCTTCTATGAAAACGGACATCTAAACGGAATTTATCTTATGGCATCAGATGCAGTTATTGCTGCAGAGGACAGCTACGGAAATGTTGTAAATGATGGAATGCATTACATCTGGCAGAGCGAAAACAGAAAGGCATCTGCGAAGCTTGATGAAATTAGTACTGTAAAAATCACTGACGAGCAGGCATTAGAAGGACTTGATTCTATTTCTGTATGTTTAGAGCAAATGCTTGAATATAACGGTATATTTAAGGACGCAGACAGTATTCTTTCAGGTTCTAAAACAGTATTTTCTGTATTGAGTGATAATCTTCCTGAAAAACAAATTTTCGATTTGACCGGATGTTCACTTGATAGTATATTATATTATGTGAGTTGCGGCAGTCCTGTTATAGCATTTACAGAAAATAACATGGCTGTGTTGATTGTAGGATACGATTCAAATAATGTTCTTATTTATGATCCTATCGTTGGAGAAATAATAAAACGTGGTCGATACGATGCGAAAGCATATTTTGATTTCTACGGCAACAGATATGTTTCATACTTGGAATAGTGGCAGGGTTACAGCTATAAAAGTATGTTTAACACATATATTCATAATACTTAAGGAGGTATTTTAAAATGGCAATGAAGAAGTATCAGTTTTGGTTTTGTACAGGTTCTCAGGACTTGTATGGTGATGAGTGTCTTAAAAAGGTTGCAGATCACTCAGCTCAGATTGTTAAGGGGTTAAACGAGTCTGGAAAGCTTCCATTTGAGGTTGTATTAAAGCCAACACTTATTTCACAGGCATCAATCAGACAGACATTTAATGATGCAAATAATGATCCATTATGTGCAGGTGTTATTACATGGATGCATACATTTTCACCAGCAAAGATGTGGATTTTAGGACTTAAGGAATTTAGAAAGCCTTTATGTCATTTACACACACAGTTTAATGAAGAGCTTCCATACGATACAATTGATATGGACTTCATGAATGAAAACCAGTCAGCTCATGGTGACAGAGAATACGGACATATCGTTAGCCGTATGGGTATTGAAAGAAAGATTATCGTTGGACATTGGACAGAGGAAAGAGTTAAAAAATCTTTAGCAGACTGGATGATTACAGCAATCGGTATTGTTGAATCAAGTCACATCAGAGTATGCCGTTTCGGTGACAACATGAATAATGTTGCTGTTACTGAAGGTGATAAGGTTGAAGCTCAGATTAAGTTTGGTTGGGAAATTGACCATTACTGTGTTAATGACCTTGTTGAATATGTTGATGCAGTTTCAAAGGGTGACACAGATGCATTAGTAGAGGAATATTATAGCAAATATAAGATTATCGATGAAGGAAGAGATGCTGCTGAATTCAGAGCACATGTTGCAGTACAGGCTCAGCAGGAAATCGGTATTGAGAAGTTCCTCGTAGAAAATGATTATCATGCAATCGTTACTCATTTTGGAATGCTTGGTGGACTTAAGCAGCTTCCAGGTCTTTCAATTCAGTGACTTATGGAAAAGGGATACGGATTTGGGGCAGAAGGTGACTGGAAGGTTGCAGCTATGGTTCGTATGATGAAGCTTATGACATCAGGAATGAAGGATGCTAAGGGAACATCAATGATGGAAGACTATACATACAATCTTGTTCCAGGTAAGGAAGGAATTCTTCAGGCACACATGCTTGAGGTTTGTCCATCAGTTGCTGAAGGTGATGTTGGAATTAAGGTTTGTCCTCTTTCAATGGGTAATAGAGAAGATCCTGCAAGACTTGTATTTACTTCAAAAGAAGGTCCAGCAGTTGCATGCTCACTTGTTGATTTAGGAACACGCTTCAGACTTCTTATCAATGCAGTTGATTGTAAGAAGGTTGAAAAGCCAATGCCAAAGCTTCCAGTTGGAACATGCTTCTGGACACCACAGCCAGATTTAGCAGTTGGTGCTGAAGCTTGGATTTTAGCAGGTGGTGCTCACCATACAGCATTCTCATATGACTTAACAGTTGACCAGATGGCTGACTGGGCAGATGCTATGGGAATTGAAAGTGTAATCATTGATAAGGATACTAAGATTCGTGACTTCAAGAATATGCTTAGATTCAACGAGGCAGCTTACAGATAATATTGTTTAAATAATAGCGAATCGTACATAAAATAATAAAAGTGTCTATCATGGTCTGTTGTAAATGACAAACATATGATAGGCACTTTTGTTTGCTGTAGATTTATGATGAAACAATATCTTATCATATGAAAATTTGTATATTGAATAAAATCTATATAAAGTAATATAATTTTAAAAGTGATTTGTATAGTCAGACTTGTAATTATTTGTAATTAATATAAAAACTGTTTAATGATTAAGGAAATAATATGTACACAATTAGAAAAGGTCGTCCTGATAACGGAAATGAAAGATTAGAAAAAGAAATAAAAGTCTATGATTTTTTAGATAGTTTAAGTATAGAATATGAAATGATAGATCATGATGAAGCGTCATGTATGGAAGTTTATGAAAAAGTTGATACAGCACTTCCAGCAACAGCATGTAAAAATTTATTTTTAGTAAACAGACAGGGCACTAAATTTTATCTTCTTATGATGCCTAGAGAAAAAGATTTCAGAACAAGGTTTTTAAAGGAACAGCTAGGTCTTGCACATTTATCATTTGCAGGTGAAGACTATATGAAAGAATATCTTAATGTTACTCCTGGTTCTGTAAGTATAATGGGTCTTATATTTGACAAGTATAAAAAGGTTGATTTAATAGTTGATGAAGATGTGCTGCGGGGAGAGTATGTTAGATTTCATCCTTGTATTTTCACATCAAGCATCAGAGTTAAGACAGAGGAATTCAAAAATAAAATAATAGATGCATTAGGACATGAACCTGTATTTGTAGATATTCCGTCTTGACACTAAATTGCACTAAGTGATAAAATTATTACAAATTTGAAATTTTAACCCGATGAAGCGAAGTAAAGGTGATAAACGCTCTTACAGAGAGCCTGTGCAGCTGAGATGCAGGTAGAAAACGGATCATCATAATGGGCCGCTGAGAGTATATTATAAAAGAGCATAGCACTAGCTATGAAACAGGGTGGTACCGCGGATAAATTCGTCCCTGACAGTGTTATTACGCTGTCAGGGTTTTTCTTTTTGTTTAAGGAGTATGACTTAATGATATTACTTATCGATAATTATGACAGTTTTTCATATAATTTATATCAGCTTATGGGTTCAATTAATCCTGATATAAAGGTAATTAGAAATGATGCGATGACTGTCGAGGAAATAGAAAAATTAGCACCAGATAAAATAGTTATTTCACCAGGTCCTGGAAAACCTGAGGATGCTGGAATATGTGTTGAGCTTGTTAAAAAGCTAGGGGGTAAAATACCAATTCTTGGTGTATGTCTTGGACATCAGTCAATAAGTGTTGCCTATGGCGCAACAGTGTCTTATGCTGAAAAGCTCATGCATGGTAAACAGTCAGAAGCAAAGCTTGATTTATCAAGTGTTATGTTTAAAGGACTTTCTGAAAAGGAAATGGTTGCCAGATACCATTCACTTGCAACAGTTAAAGATACAATGCCAGACTGTCTTAAGGTTACGGCTGAGACTGAGGCAGGAGAAATAATGGCAATAGAGCATAAAGAATATCCCGTGTATGGTCTTCAGTTCCATCCGGAATCGATAATGACACCACATGGAAAAGAAATGCTTAACAACTTTCTAACTACTTAAAAGCGATGAAATCGTTGGTAGCCAGTCGGCTTTGAGACATATTTATTTAGTAAAAGAGGAAAAAATGACAATATATCCATCACTTGAGGAAATAAAAGAAATAGTTAATGACGGACAGTATAAAACAATTCCTGTCAGTACTGAAATTTTATCAGATATAAGAACACCTATAGAAGTTTTAAGAATACTTCAGAATGTATCAGACCATTGTTATATGCTTGAATCAGCAGCAGATAATGAAGTATGGGGAAGATATAGCTTTTTAGGGTATGACCCAAAGCTTGAAATCACATGTGTTAATGGTGATATGAAGATTGGCGACAAGGAATTTAAAACAGACAATCCGGGAAAGTATATAAGAGAGGTTCTGGCACAGTATAAAAGTCCTAAGTTTGACAGACTTCCATCATTCACAGGTGGACTAGTTGGTTATTTTTCATATGATTACCTGAAATACGCAGAAAAGTCACTAAACCTTGATGCAGAAGATACAGAAGGCTTTAAGGATGTAGACCTGATGGTATTTGATAAAGTTATCGCATTTGATAATTTTAGACAAAAAATAGTATTCATAGCAAATATTAGTACTGATAATTATGAAGAAGGCTATAAAGAGGCTGCAAAAGAACTTGAAAAGATGGTGGAGCTTGTAAAGCATGGCACTCCAAAGGAAGATAATCCAGGACGACTAAAAACAGAAATAAAGCCGCTTTTTAATGAAGAACAGTATTGTGCAATGATTGAGAAAGCAAAGCATCATATATTTGAAGGAGATATTTTCCAGATAGTATTATCAAATCGTCTTGAGGCTGAGTTCGAAGGCTCACTCCTCAATACATATAGAATGTTAAGAACAGTCAATCCATCACCTTATATGTTTTATTTTTCAAGCTCAGATATGGAAGTGGCTGGTGCATCACCTGAAACGTTAGTTAAATTAGAAGATGGTGTACTACATACATTCCCACTTGCAGGAACAAGAAAACGTGGTAAGACAGAAGCAGAAGATAAGGCTCTAGCAGAGGAACTACTAGCTGATGAAAAAGAGTTAGCAGAGCATAATATGCTCGTTGACCTCGGTAGAAATGATATTGGTAAGATTTCTAAATTTGGTACTGTTGAAGTAGAAAAATATCATGAAATTCAGTATTATTCTCATGTAATGCACATTGGCTCTACAGTTAAGGGAATTATAGCGGATGATAAGGATGCACTTGATGCAGTGGATGCTATTTTACCTGCAGGAACACTTTCTGGAGCACCTAAAATAAGAGCCTGCCAGCTTATAAATGACCTTGAAAATAATAAACGTGGTATTTATGGTGGCGCAATAGGATACATTGATTTTACGGGAAATCTTGATACATGTATTGCTATTAGACTTGCATATAAAAAGAACGGAAAAGTATTTGTTCGCAGTGGTGCAGGAATTGTTGCGGATTCAGTTCCAAAATCAGAGCATCAGGAATGTATTAATAAAGCAGCGGCAGTAATTAAGTCAATAAAGGAATCAGAGAACATTTAATGCGGAAAAAGTATCGCAATTATTAAATAAAATAAATGAAAGAAGGCACAGCAATGATTAAAGAAGCAATCGTAAAAATCGTAGACAAACAGGACTTAACTTATGATGAAGCATACACAGTTATGAAGGAAATCATGACAGGTGAAACTACTCAGACACAGAACGCAGCATTTCTTGCAGCACTTTCGACAAAGAGTACAAAAGCTGAGACAATAGATGAAATAGCAGGATGTGCTCAGGCCATGAGAGAGCAGGCTATATCATGTGATCACGATATGCAGGTGCTTGAAATTGTTGGAACGGGTGGAGATGGAGCTCACAGCTTTAATATTTCTACTACATCAGCATTAGTTGTAGCAGCTGCAGGTGTAAAGGTTGCAAAGCATGGTAACAGAGCTGCTTCATCACTTTGCGGAACTGCAGACTGTTTAGAAGCATTAGGAGTTAATATAAATCAGGAACCAACAAAATGTATTCAGCTACTAAAGGAAGTAGGAATGTGTTTCTTCTTTGCACAGAAATATCATACAGCAATGAAATATGTTGGTGGCATTCGTAAGGAGTTAGGAATCAGAACTGTATTTAACATTTTAGGACCACTTACTAATCCTGGAAAGCCTTCAATGCAGCTTCTTGGTGTATATGATGAAGCATTAGTAGAGCCACTTGCAAGAGTATTAGTAAGTCTTGGTGTAAAGCGTGGTATGGTTGTTTATGGAATGGATAAGCTTGATGAGATTTCACTTAGTGCTGAAACAAAGGTATGTGAATTTTCAGATGGCCTTTACAAGACATATATGATTAAGCCAGAAGATTTTGGCCTTGTAAGATGCACAAAGGAAGACCTTGTAGGTGGTACACCTGAAGAAAATGCAGAAATAACAAAGGATGTACTAAAGGGTGGAAAGGGACACAGAAGGTCAGCAGTTTTAATGAATGCTGGTGCATGTCTTTATATTGCTAAAAAGGCAGATACATTTGCAGAAGGAATTAAGCTTGCAGCAGAAATAATTGATTCTGGAAAAGCAATGGAAGTACTTGAAAAGTTTGTAGAGGTTTCTAATCAGTAATGAATATTTTAGATGAAATAGCAGCATATACTGTTGAAAGAATTAATGCTGAAAAGAAAATAATAGATTTAAGCACAATGAGAAGAGATGCTGAAAGTATGGCAGCAGACGATAAGGCTAATTATTTTTCGTTTGAAAATGCGCTTAAAGAACCTGATATGTCATTCATATGTGAGTGTAAAAAAGCGTCTCCTTCAAAGGGAATTATTGCTGAGCAGTTTCCTTATGTAGAAATAGCAAAAAGCTATGAGGAGGCAGGTGCAACTGCAATATCTGTTTTAACTGAACCAAACTGGTTTAAGGGAAGCGATAGTTTCTTAAAAGAAATAACAGAAAACGTTTCTATACCATGTCTTAGAAAAGATTTTACAGTTGATGAATATATGATTTTTCAGGCAAAAACAATTGGCGCAAAGGCTATTTTACTTATATGCTCATTACTTGAAACAAAGAGACTTAAAGAGTATCGTGAAATAGCTGACAGCCTGGGATTGTCTGCGATAGTCGAGGCGCATGATGAAGAAGAAATAGAGTCTGCGATGGAGGCCGGTGCAAGAATTATAGGTGTCAATAATAGAAACCTTAAGGATTTTACTGTTGATATTAATAATTCAGGAAGACTTCGAAGATTAGTGCCAGAAGATGTATTATTTGTCGCAGAAAGTGGTATTAAAACAAATAAAGATATAGAGGCTCTTAAAAATATGGGTGTCAATGCAGTTCTGATTGGAGAGACACTTATGAGAGCAGAAGATAAAAATAAAATGCTTAAAGAGCTGAAAGGAATTTAAGATGACTAACGAAAATGGACGTTTTGGTGTTCATGGTGGACAGTATATTCCAGAGACACTTATGAATGCAGTTATTGAGCTTGAGAAGGCTTACAATCATTATAAAAATGACCCTGAATTTAATAGAGAGCTTGAAGAGTTATTTAATGATTATGCAGGAAGACCAAGCAGACTTTATTATGCGAAGAAGCTTACAGAGAGTCTTGGTGGTGCAAAGATTTATTTAAAGAGAGAAGATTTAAATCATACAGGTGCTCATAAAATAAATAACGTATTAGGTCAGGCACTGCTTGCAAAGAAGATGGGAAAGACAAGACTTATAGCTGAGACTGGTGCAGGTCAGCATGGTGTTGCAACAGCTACGGCAGCAGCTCTTCTTGGTATGGAATGTGTTGTATTTATGGGAGAAGAGGACACAAAGCGTCAGGCATTAAATGTGTACAGAATGAGACTTTTAGGCTCTGAAGTCATACCTGTAACAGCAGGAACTGCAACACTTAAGGATGCTGTATCAGAAGCAATGCGTGAATGGACAAATAGAATTGATGACACTCATTATTGTCTTGGTTCTGTTATGGGACCTCATCCATTCCCAAC
Organism: Lachnospiraceae bacterium; assembly: GCA_045627905.1. Taxonomy (GTDB): domain Bacteria; phylum Bacillota; class Clostridia; order Lachnospirales; family Lachnospiraceae; genus UBA2868. The sequence goes on from JAZQOO010000037.1 coordinate 48,434, forward strand.
AATCGTTCGTGATTTTCAGGCGGTTATTTCTAAAGAAATAAAAGAACAGATGCTTGAGAAGGAAGGAAGACTTCCTGATGTTGTTATGGCATGTGTTGGTGGTGGTTCAAATGCTATTGGTACATTTTATAATTTTATAGAAGATAAGGATGTACGTCTTATTGGATGTGAGGCAGCAGGACGTGGAATTGATACATGGGAAACAGCGGCTACTATTAGTACAGGTAAGCTAGGTATTTTCCATGGAATGAAATCATATTTCTGTCAGGATGAATATGGTCAGATAGCTCCTGTTTATTCTATTTCTGCTGGACTTGATTATCCGGGTATTGGACCAGAGCATGCATGGTTACATGATACAAAACGTGCAGAGTATGTGGCAGTTACAGATGATGAAGCGGTTGATGCTTTTGAATTTTTATCAAGAACCGAAGGTATTATTCCAGCAATCGAAAGCTCACATGCGATTGCACATGCAATGAAAATAGCACCTACAATGGACAAAGATAAAATAATTGTAGTTACAGTTTCTGGTCGTGGTGATAAGGACTGTGCGGCAATTGCAAGATACAGAGGAGAGGACATTCATGAGTAGAATTAAAGAAGCATTTAAAAATAAAAAAGCATTTATTCCATTTATTACTTGTGGTGACCCAGACCTTGATACTACAAAGAAAATTGTTATTGAGATGGAAAAGCAAGGTGCTGCACTTATCGAGCTTGGTATTCCTTTTTCAGACCCAACAGCAGAAGGTCCAGTAATTCAGGCAGCAAATATTCGAGCTTTAAGTGGAAATGTAACAACTGACAATATTTTTGATATGGTAAAAGAGCTTAGAAAAGAAGTCAGTGTTCCAATGGTGTTTATGACATATGCAAACGTTGTTTATTCATATGGAATTGATAGATTTGCTAAAACATCAAAAGAAATAGGTATGGATGGAATAATTCTTCCAGATGTTCCATTTGAAGAAAAGGAAGAATTTGCAGAAACATTTAGAAAATATGACCTAGACATGATTAGTCTTATTGCACCGACATCGCATGAGAGAATTAAGATGATTGCTAAAGAAGCAGAGGGCTTTGTATACTGCGTATCAAGTCTTGGTGTTACAGGTGTAAGAAGTGAAATAACAACAGACATAGGAGCAATGGTCAAGCTAGTTAAAGAAGCAAATCCAGATGTTCCAGTTGCAGTTGGATTTGGTATTTCTGGTCCTGAATCAGCAGCAAAAATGGCAAAGGTTGCAGATGGTGTAATTATTGGTTCAGCAATAGTAAAAATAGTTGGGGCAAACGGAAAAGACGCAGTAGGTCCAGTAGGTGAGTTTACTAAATCTATCGTTGCTGTGCTTTAGGGACGTTTCTTTTGTCAGCAGGAGTGTCCCTTTGTCAGCAGGAGTGTCCCTTTGTCATAAGAGGATATATATGCTTAACAAACTTTCAGATACAAAAAAAGGAATATTAAGTATTATTGCATCGGCATTTTTCTTTGCACTTATGGCTTTATTTATAAAGTTAGCAGGCAATCTTCCAACGCTTCAGAAATGTTTTTTTAGAAATTTCTTTGCAATGATTATTGCATTTGTTGCGCTTATTAAAGCAGGTGAAAAGTTTAAGCCGGGTAAGGGTAATGTGAAATATCTTGTTGCAAGATCTGTGGCAGGTGGTCTTGGAATGATTTGTAATTTCTATGCTGTTGACCATTGTAAATCAATTGCAGATTCATCTATTTTAAATAAGCTGTCACCATTTTTTGCAATAGTATTTTCTGCAATAATTCTTAAGGAAGTGGCAAATAGATACGAATGGATTGCAGTAATAGTTGCATTTATTGGAACTGTTTTTGTAGTTAAGCCAGGAGCAGGGCTTTCGTCGTTTCCAGCATTTATTGGTGCATTGGGAGGAATGTTAGCAGGGCTTGCTTATACATATGTAAGAAAGCTTGGAATGCGTAAAGAAAAAGGTATGATAATAGTTGCCTTTTTCTCAACATTTACGACGGTTTCACTTTTGCCGTTTATGATAATTGATTATTCGCCTATGACTGTTAATCAATGGATATTCCTCTGTTTAACTGGCATATCAGCAGCGCTTGGACAAGTATTTATAACAAAAGCGTATTCCTTTGCACCAGCAAGAAAGATATCTGTCTATGATTTCTCAATAGTTATTTTTTCTGCCCTATTAGGATTCGCATTTATTGGACAGGTGCCGGATTATCTAAGTGTCGTAGGTTATGTAATTATTATAGGAACTGCAATATGGCAGTGGTACAGAAATAGCTCAGTTTGATTGTTATGATAATATAGAGACGAGATATGTATTTTTCTCGTCGCCATAAAAAAATCTCGTACATATTCGTGTTATGATATGTACGAGATTTGTTTTTAGTTATCAGTATTTCTAAAAATCATGTCAGCGTTCTTATCTAATGCAGCCTTTAAAATTGAGCCAAGAATACATACACTTATTATTTCTCCAATACCTACTGTTACAACAAGGAACCAGTATGCATCCCCAAGTCCGTAAACAGTCTTAAGTACGATTGGAACTATAATTGCATTGGCTATTACAGGTGGAAGTGTAAATAAAAACTTAGTACCTCGAAGAAGGTAGGTACCGGCTGCACCAATTAGAGTTGCGATGCTTCCGAAAATGATGTCAAGAAGCATACATCCTGTAACTGTGTTTGAAATAATACATCCAATAAATAGTCCTGGAATTGCTGCCGGTGTAAATACCGGAAGAATGCAGAGAGCCTCTGAGATTCTAACCTGAATCGCTCCGCTTGCAAGATTGAAAGCACTGATAAATAGTGTCAATGCTACGTAGAGTGCAGCAATAATTGCACCCTGACAGATAAATAGTGTCTTTTTGTCCATATTTAATTCTCCTTTAGTTTTGTTTTTTTCTGCATTTTATCTGCTTTGGTCAGGAAGGTCTCGAACTGACCGAAAGATATTATATATGTTTTTTAAAATATGTCAAGACAAATGATGAATTATACCCAATGAGGTATAAAATAACGAATTTTGAATATGAAATATTGAAATTATACCTTATAGGGTATATAAAAATACTCAAATACAGCTAATGCATATTTTTACATAGAGATTTATTGACTTCATGCATATTTTTCTATAGAATAATATGCGTGAAGCTATAATGAAATAAGATATAGGTAAATGAGGTGACAAACTATAAACAGTCAAGAGATTTTTGAAAGATTTTTTGATTTGTAAAAATGGGTAACCTTAATAAACCATCTGAATACATTGTATTTCAGATGGAAGCAATCAACTTAGAAAGTTGAGATTTAATGAAGCTTTTGAGTATTAAAGTCGATGTCTTGCCTCTCCAATGCATAGATGACTCTAATAAGCTTCTTTGCTACATGAGTAATAGCTACTCGATGCGGTTTGCCTTCTTCGCGTTTCTTGGCATAGTAAGTTGCAAATGTCATATCAAAACGGATTAAAGGGAGGCAACAATTAATCAGCGTATAACGGAGTTGAGATGATCCACGCTTAACCATTCTACCTCCGTGTGATTCAGTACCAGATTCATTGATACCAGGTTCTATTCCGGCAAAAGCAAGCATCTGTCCGGGATTAGAGAAGTTAGATATATCACCATATTCTGAATAGATTACAGCAGCTGATAATGGTCCTATTCCAGGAATAGACATGTAATGAGGATGTACTTCCTCAATCAGCTTATTAATCTCTTTCTCAATAGTATCAATCTCTTTCATAAGAGATTTGTACAAAGATAAAAGGCTGTTAAGTTCTACATCAAAAATAGAGTTATTAACTCCTACAGTATTGGCGGCAAGCTCTTTTAACTGTAGAAACTGTTGAGGCGAGAACTTGCCTCTAGATAGAGAACGCAGTTTTTCATAAGAGACGGAATTCATACGAGCCATTTTTTCTGCGGAACCATAGTTCTCAAGCAGATATAGAGCTGTTTTAGATAATCG
>JAZQOO010000038.1:0-13294 GCA_045627905.1 Lachnospiraceae bacterium
TCTTAAGAAGCCAGAAGGTTGGCATGAGCCTTCAGCAGGTGAGAAGAAGCCAACAATTATGGAAGTATTAAAGACAAAGCCTATGCTTAACTACATTGGTATCTGGCTTATGTTCTTCCTTAACATTACATGTGGTCTTGCTATTATTTCATACGAAAAGCAGTTATTCCTTACAGTAGGATTTATTGAAATTGCTGGTATACTTGGTGCTATTTCAGCTGTATTTAATGCAGGTGGACGTCTTGGATTCTCAGCATGGGCTGATACAATGAAAGACAGAAACACAGTTTACAAGATGATTTTCATACTTTCAATCGTATTTACAGCGCTTGTACTTGTTACAAATGGTATTGTTAATGCGGAAGGTAACATGCTTCTTGCAATTATCGTTGTAATTCTTATTATGGTAGTAAATGCAGGATACGGCGGAGGCTTCTCTAATGTTCCTACACTTCTTTCAGACCACTATGGAATGGGAAGTATTTCAGCTATTCATGGTATTACACTTTCAGCATGGGGCTTCGCTGGTATTGCTGGTCCACAGCTTGCTGCATTTATTATTCAGCATTTCGGTGGTGCAACAAAGGAATTTGATTATCATGGCAAGACGATGGTTGTTAATCCAACAGGTATGCAGAGAATTCTTATTGCAACATTAATTCTCTACATTATTTCACTTGTAGTATGCTTTGTTTTTGTAAAGCCAACAGACAAGGCTCTTGCAGCAAAGAATAAATAAAAAATAATTAGAAAATAATACTAAATAGAATGTCAGTATGATGGTAATACGTTATACTGACATTTTATTTTTATCAAATACCTATTGACACGGTAGGCGAATAGGTTTATCCTAGTACATGATAACGCAAGTTAATTTTTAGCTATTCAGACTATAAATAATTTTATGGAGAACACAGATGGATAAGTTAATATATTTAGATAATGCAGCAACTACACAGACTTCGATGGAAGTATATGAAGCTATGCAACCATACTTTGATGATATGTACGGCAATGCTTCGAGTATATATAGATTTGCAGGCAAGGCTACAAAGGCTGTAAATGAAGCAAGGGCGAAGGTGGCTGAGTTTATTGGTGCTAGTCCAAAGGAAATTTATTTTACAGGAGGAGGCAGTGAATCCGATAACTGGGCAATCAAAGCAACGGCTTTTGCAAAAAGAAATAAAGGAAAACATATCATTACTACTAAAATAGAACATCATGCAGTTCTACATACATGTGAGTATCTTGAAGAACTGGGATTTGAGGTTACTTATCTTAATGTAGACGAGGATGGAGTCGTTAAGCTTGATGAATTGCAGGCTGCTATTAGGGAAGATACGATACTTATTTCTGTTATGTTTGCAAATAACGAAATAGGAACTATCGAACCTGTTAAAGAGATTGGCAGGATTGCACATGAACATGGAATTATTTTCCATACAGATGCAGTTCAGGCATTTGGTCATGAAAAGATTAATGTTGATGAGATGAATATTGACATTTTAAGTGCGAGTGGTCATAAGTTCAACGGACCAAAGGGAGTTGGCATTATGTATTTAAGGGACAGCGTAAAAATAGGTTCATTTATACATGGTGGCGGACAGGAGCGAGGAAAGCGGGCTGGTACTCACAATACTCCTGGGATTGTTGGGTTTGCAAAGGCTACAGAAATTGCAAGTCTTAGGATGGATTCTAAAAGAAAATACGAGACTGATTTAAGAGATTATTTGATTGAACGTGTAATAGCAGAAATTCCATATACAAAGCTAAATGGTCATAGGGAAAATAGACTGTCAAACAATGCAAACTTTAGTTTTCGCTTTATTGAAGGAGAGTCACTTTTAATAATGCTTGACCAGAAGGGAATTTGTGCATCAAGTGGTTCGGCATGTACATCAGGTTCACTTGATCCATCACATGTATTATTAGCAATAGGACTTCCGCATGAGATAGCGCATGGCTCACTCAGACTTACATTGTCAGATAAAACAACAAAGGAAGAGATAGATTATACTATTGATACATTAAAGACTGTTGTTGAGAGGCTAAGAAACATGTCGCCACTATACGAAGATTTCGTTAAGAAACAGAAATAAAACAATAAATAATCATCATAATATATTAAAGGAGAAAATAAATGAGTCAGGTTTTAGAATATAGTGAAAAAGTAATGGATCATTTTACGAATCCGAGAAATGTTGGAGAAATAGAAGATGCAGCCGGTGTTGGTACAGTAGGAAATGCAAAGTGTGGAGATATTATGAGAATGTATCTTGACATCGAGGATAATATTGTAAAGGATGCAAAATTTAAGACATTTGGCTGTGGTGCAGCAGTCGCAACTAGCAGTATGGCTACAGAGCTTGTTATTGGTAAAACTGTTGAAGAGGCGTTAAAGGTAACGAATAAAGCGGTTATGGAGGCGTTGGACGGACTCCCTCCAGTAAAGGTACATTGTTCACTACTTGCAGAGGAAGCAATCCATGCAGCACTTTGGGATTATGCTACTAAAAATGGTTTGAAGATAGATGGTTTAAAGCCTCCTGTTGATGACATAGAGGAAACAGAAGAATTTTATAAGATGGGTGAATAGAAAAAAGCAGCTACTAAATGTAGTTGCTTTTTTTAAAAATTAATGGTGAAAAGTACTAAAGAATATAAAAAAAATGCCGATAGATATTGTAGAACAGAGGTAGACTCATGTATTCAAAATGTCGAAACGGATTTCGGACATATTTTCTCAAGGATTGAGATACATCATATAAAAAATAGGCTTTTGGGCTCTATTTTATCATGTATTGAGCAATAACGTTACAGTTGCTTTATAATCTTTTCTGATAATATTTCCAATTATTCGTAGACGTGAATGTAAGAACTTTTGTGTTCCAGTATCATTGGGGTCAAAATGCTTTGCCCTCAATACATGATAACGCAAATGGCTCGCGGAGCGTGACATTTCGTTATACATGATAACGCAAATGGCTCGCAGAGCGTGACATTTCGTTATATTATTGTCCTAAAAGAAACAACTAACAGGAGGTAAGAAATGGGAGATATGAATGTTGTAGGAACAGCTACTGCTGCAAGCGTTTACACAAACTATCAGGATACTACAAAAACTAAAGCTGATGAAGATTCTAAGGTTAAAGAAGCAAAGGAAACAAAAGAGGCTAAAGAAACAAAAGAAGCTGAAGAGGGAGTAGTATACGCAAAGACAGAAGAGCCTAAAAAGGCTACATATTCTATCAATAAGATGAGCGCTGAGGATAGAGCAGCACTTGTTGAACAGCTTAAGCAGGAACAGCTTAACAGAGAGAATCAGTTAACAGAGCTTGTTAAAAAGATGCTTACAGGTCAGGCTGGAGTAGCAAAGTTAGCAGATTTATTTTCACCTGATAATCTTAAGAACGTAACTCAGGAAGATATAGACAAAGCGAAAGAAGATATATCTGAAGATGGATATTATGGTATAAAACAGACATCACAGAGATTGTTTGATTTTGCATCAGCTCTTGCAGGAGATGATGTTGATAAAATGAAGGAAATGCAGAAGGCTATGGAAAAGGGCTTTAAGGCAGCTGGAAAGGATTGGGGTAGCGACCTGCCTCAAATCAGTAAAGACACATTAGATGCTGCAAATAAATTATTTGAAGATTACTATGCATCAAAAAATGTGACTGAATAGCCAGAACATATTGATATGCCTATTTACAAGGGAGAGAAGACTATGAATATTAATACAAGTTTTGAACAGAGCTTTATGGATAAGCTAAGATTTGACCATAAAGACAACAAGAATATTGCAAAGGCAAAAAAGCGTGAAGAGGCTGAGAATGTTGAAGCAAAAACAAATAACTTAAGTGCAAAGAATGAAGAAAAGTTATCTGAAAAGGCTCAGGAGCTTCTCAAAAATCTTCGCGAAAAATATGGTGACTATGATTTCATGGTAGGAAATAGCGATGAAGAGTTTGAGTCACTTTCAAAAACTGGCAGTAAAGAATTTTCTGTTATTATTTCAAGCGATGAGCTGGAAAAAATGGCTAATGATGAAGCATATGCAGATGAAAAAATGTCTATGGTTGAGAAGGCTGTAGAAATGTGCAAGCGTGTATGCGAAGAAAACGGATATTCAACTGATTCAGATAAAGAAGGCGAAAACGGAAGAATCAATAAGATAAGTGTTTCTATTGATGGTGACGGAAATATGAAATTCTTTGCTGAAATCGAAAAGCTTTCTGCAAAACAGAAGGAAAGAATCGAAAAGAACAAAGAAAAGAAAGCTGAAGAGCAGGAAAAAGCAGAGAAAGCAAAGAAGAACAATCCTTATGAAAAGGATAAGAAGAATTCAGTTAAGAGAACATCAGTTGAGGCTGATTCTGTTGAAGAGTTAATCGATAAGATTAAAAATATTGACTGGAATAGTATTGGTGATAGTAAGTCTGGAGACAGATTTAATTTCGCGATATAAATAATATTATTGTTTACAAAACGGAGAGGGTTGCCAGCTGGCAACCCTCTTTAATACATGGTAACGCAAATGGCTCGCAGAGCGTGCCATTTCGTTATACATGATAACGCAAATGGCTCGCAGAGCGTGCCATTTCGTTATATTATTTCCCAATATCTTTTTTTACAAAATCTGGTAAAGCATCTTTTTTGAAGCTGTAGACGATTGAATATCCGCCCCTGTCTGGCATATCATCAAAGTAGATATCAACACCAGCACTGTCTCGTGAAAAGAGAGCACCGTTTGCATCAGACATATACATCGAATAGCAGTTTTCATATATCGATTTGATTGAAGAACTGTCAGTATATTCCATGCTCTTGAGTTCGCTGCTGTAGGATTCACTGCGCGCATATGTATCGTCATAATCATAATTTGTAACGATAATCTTTTGAATATTATCCAAATCTGTATATTTGTATAAGTCAATTCCGGCATCTTCAAGAAGCGAAATAGTCTTTGTAAATGAAGGATAGATGTAGCATTTATATAACTGATAATCAGATGTATAATAGTCATTATTTACAGTGTGCTTTTTATAAATAAATCCGATAGGAACTATGTCCTCAAGCTCTTTACCGCTCTGGTTAAGAAGCTCATCCTTGTAGGCTTCAACAATATTTTTAATTGCTGCATCATCTATTTTAGCTATTTCTCCGACCGGGTTAGAATATGCAAAGCCTGAAAGCTTATCTTCGTCTATATTGAATATTGAAAATACTCCCCTTTTATATTCTTCATTTGAATATAGTCTTTCTAAAAGCTCTCGATTTTCTTCTGTAGGAATGCGATAGCATCTGTATATTGAATTACCGTTTTTTCTATTAAGCTTAACGGTAAAGTTGCAGTAGTAGTTGTAATCTTTATCATTGTCAAGGATGCATTCTTTATTTGAAATAGCGGCCTTAAGGAAATCATCTATTAATGTTTCATCTGTCAGCTTCATATTATCAAAATGATACTTTTCGTCTAAAATCCATGTATTTGAATTGCCGTAGTAATCTGTCTGGCCGTCGAAATCAAAGTATTCCTGATTGCCAGATAAATTAAATGTAGACAAGGCGATACTTTCGTATCTTCCATCAGAAATAATTAAATTGTCATAGTGTATTAAATCAAATGCTAATATAACGGTCACTATAGCTGATACTATTGCAGCGGTTAATGGATAAGCGAAATCCTTAAACATTGCTTTGAAATCACCATAAAAAATCGCCTGAAGTATAAAGTGAATTATTATTATAGTAAAAGCACAGCCGAAAATAAACCAGCCAAAATGTATTCCAGGCTTACCATTTGTAGCAAAAGAATCAAACATTATACCACCGAACAGGCAGGCAGGGATAAGTATACAAACAGAAATAACAGGAATTATTTTTCTAAATGCAATGCTATTTCCAGTAGCTTCTGATGCTTTCTGCTTATAAATGTATATGTTTAAAACTATTAGTATGGCTGTTGCAATAATATATGCTGCTATTTTAAATATATCTAAGGAAAGGATGTGACTGTAGCTATCCATTCCATCAGTAAGATTTAAATAGGAAACTATTGCACTTGTAGATGAAAGTAAATCTGTAGAGCTTTCCATGTATTCGTAAAAAGTCCTAAAAAACAGTCTGCAAAGGCTCCTTGATAATAACCAAAGTAAAGGGCCATACGAGAAAAATGCTATAGTTCCCATAATAGCAACAATGATTTTACCTGTGAGAAGGATACTCAAAACTGTAACACTGTACATGCATATAAATCCAAGAAGATTTATTAAAAAGGTTACAAGAGCTACAAAGCAGCCATATATTGTAAGTACAGAGTTTGCCTTAGAAATAATAATTAGAATAATCATATTAAATAAATAAGGGACAACAAATGTTATTATTCCGGCTACAATATTTGCAAAAAATAAAGTCTCGCGTTTTATTGGCAGGGAATGATATAAATCAACCTTCTGCTTTGAAAACAGATACGAAAAGCTGTTAAAGGCAATAATAACTGCAAGAAAAATAACCGCAAACTGGAGTAAGGAGTTACTTTCTCCTAAAACGCCCTTTGTATAATAGTCAGTTAAGCGTGAGGCAGTTATGCTTCTCTCGATTATTCTGTTTTTAAGTACAGATACTGTTAATGCGCCATAAATAGGCATTGTAAGAAATAAAATAACAAATGAGCATGCGATACTCCATATATTATTTCTGATGCTTCCTATTATTAAATTAGAAAAGGATTTTTTTGATGTCATATCCGACTCCTCCTGTTTCACTAATAAATATTTCTTCCAAAGAAAGTGGAAGTGCTTCGACAAATAAAGGGTTGAGCAGTGATATTTTATTTAATATTTCTGTTTCTGTGCCTCTAGCAGTTATTGTATAAAGAGAACCGCGTTTTTCGATGTTTACTATATCAAGCTCCTTGAAGGTTTCGACTGTTGAATCATCTTTAAGTACACACTGAACCTTTCTGATATTTTCTTTCATTTCTTCAAGGTCTTTAGAAAGAATAACGCCGCCCTTATGTAACAGACCGACATAATCACATATATCTTCTAATTCTCTGAGGTTATGAGAGGCAATTATTGGCGTGAAATCGCGTTCTTCCATTTCTGCGGCGAACAGGCTCTTAGTTCCCTGACGCATGACTGGGTCAAGCCCATCAAATGTTTCATCAAGAATCAGATATTTTGTGTTAGAGCACAAACCTAGTATTATCGATAACTGCTTTTTCATTCCTTTTGAAAAGGTGCTTATTTTACGGTTTGGACTAAGTGCGAATTTTTCAAGGAGACTTTTGAAACGTTCAACATCGTAATTTTTGTAGATTCCTTTATAAAATTTACACATATCGTTTGGCGTCGCACTTTGGAAGAAAAACTGTTCATCTGATATATAGAAAAACTTGTTTTTGGCATTTTCGTTTTCATATATCTCTTCATCATCTATCAGTATTTCGCCGCTGTCAGACCTATATATACCAGCTATCATTCGTAAAAGTGTGCTTTTCCCGGCGCCATTTGTTCCGATTAATCCAAATACGGAGCCTTCTTTTATCTGAATTGATATATTATCTACAGCTTTTATATCATCAAAGGTTTTACTGACGTTTTTTACTTCAATCATTTCTACGATTCTCCTTTCGGGTATTTTTATAATGATTTTGAACATGCTCTATTACCTCATCAGGGGAAATAGAATGATTTGCGGCCTTTGCCAAAATATCATCAAGTGCTGCGTAATATTCATCCTGACGTGCAGGTAGAAACTTTTCAACGTCTGCGACAAAATTGCCTCTGCCTGAAAGTGTGTAAATATACCCGTTTCGTTCAAGCTCTGAGTAAGCTTTCTGTATTGTGTTTGGGTTGATAGACATCTCAACTGCAAGCTGACGTACAGAGGGCATTTTTTCGTCCGTTTTAAGTGCACCAAGAGATATTAGATTTTTAAATTGCTCCACTATTTGTGTATACAGAGGACGTTTGTCCGATGTATCTAATACAATCATATAATTGCCTTTCTCCTAAATGTATTAAGTGTATTATTTGTGTTAGTGCACTTAATATACAATGAGAAATAAGCTTTGTCAACTGTTATGATTTGAAAAAGTAACAATGTATGTAGTAAAAGAAGCAAACGCCCTAACTTGTTGTGGAATTATATAAGGAAATGGTGTATAATACTGTAGATTTGTTTGTTGACAGGGGCAGTGTATGGCAAAGGAAAAAAGAGACAGAGAACAGGAAAGAATTGACAAGGAGTTCGAAAATCACAAAGGTGATTTTATTACAAGAGAGGTCTGTGAAGAATACAGAAGACTTGGCGAGGAGATAAATCATATTGACTGTCAGGATATTGATAAACACAGAGATTTATGTAAGGAACTCATTAGAGATTACGGAGTGACTCAGATAGAAGCCATAAACATTGTTAATGGCTACCATATAGCGGAATATCTTAGTAAATATAACAGGATAAAGAACCGTCAGCCAATCAGAAAGAATAAATAAAAGTTAACATATAAAGAGGAGAAAGAAATGTTAGATATGAGATTTGTCAGGGAAAATCCTGACGTTGTAAAGCAGAACATTAAAAATAAGTTTCAGGACGACAAGCTTCCTTTAGTAGATGAAGTTATTGAACTTGATGAAAAATCACGTGCTGCAAAGGCTGAAGCTGACGACCTTAGAGCATCAAGAAATAAACTTTCAAAGCAGATTGGTGCTTTGATGGGACAGGGTAAGAAAGAAGAAGCCGAAGAAATAAAGAAGCAGGTAGCACAGAATGCAGAGAGACTTGCTGAGCTTGAAAAATTAGAAGCTGAATATTCTGAAAAGGTTACAAAGATAATGATGACAATTCCTAACATCATTGATCCTTCAGTACCAATTGGAAAAGACGATTCAGAAAACGTTGAGGTAACAAAATATGGTGAACCTGTAGTACCTGATTTCGAGGTACCATATCATACAGATATTATGTCAAGATTTGATGGTATTGATATTGATGCAGCAGGTCGTGTTGCAGGAAACGGATTCTATTACTTAATGGGTGATATTGCAAGACTTCACTCAGCAGTTATTTCATATGCAAGAGATTTTATGATTGACAGAGGCTTTACATATTGTATACCACCTTTCATGATTAGATCAAACGTTGTTACTGGTGTTATGAGCTTTGCTGAAATGGATGCCATGATGTATAAGATTGAAGGCGAGGATTTATATTTAATAGGAACATCTGAGCATTCAATGATTGGTAAGTTTATTGACCAGATTGTTGAAGAGGATAATCTTCCACAGACACTTACTAGCTATTCACCATGCTTCAGAAAGGAAAAGGGAGCACATGGTATTGAAGAGAGAGGTGTATACAGAATTCATCAGTTCGAAAAGCAGGAAATGATTGTAGTATGTAAGGCTGAAGAAAGACCTATGTGGTTTGATAAGTTATGGCAGAATACAGTTGACCTTTTCAGGTCAATGGATATTCCAGTACGTACATTAGAGTGCTGCTCAGGAGACTTAGCAGACCTTAAGGTTAAGTCATTCGACGTTGAGGCATGGTCACCAAGACAGAAGAAATATTTTGAGGTTGGTTCATGCTCTAACTTAGGAGATGCACAGGCAAGAAGACTTAAAATAAGAGTAAACGGCAAGGATGGAAAATACTTTGCTCACACACTTAATAATACAGTAGTTGCACCACCAAGAATGCTTATTGCATTCCTTGAAAATAATCTTAATGCTGATGGTTCAGTCAATATTCCAGAAGTATTAAGACCATATATGGGTGGTAAGGATAAGCTTATTCCAAAGCACTAATCATATTCGTGATTATTTGATTATACAACTATGGAAGAAAAACGACTTGCAGTCTTAATTGACTCGGAAAATATTTCAACTAAATATCTTAAATGTATTTTCGATGAGATATCGAATTACGGAGTAGTCACATTTAAAAGAGCGTATGGAGATTGGACGAGTTCCAGACTTTCGGGCTGGAAGGAAGCCTTTCTTAAGTACGCAATAACTCCGATTCAGCAGTACAGCTATACTCAGGGGAAAAATTCTACAGACTCGGCAATGATTATTGATGCAATGGATATTTTATACTCTGGTAAAGTGGATGGCTTTTGTATTGTGTCAAGCGACAGCGATTTTACAAGGCTTGTCGGTAGGCTTAGAGAAGCTGGAATGCTCGTTATTGGTATGGGTGAGAAGAAGACAGTTGAGGCCTTCAAGGTTGCCTGTTCAATGTTTAAATACTTAGAGGTACTTGCTGAGGATGAGTCAGAAGAGGAAAATGCTGAGATTGTCAGCAGGGAAGAAATAGAAGAGTCGATTCATAAAATAATACTTGATAATGATTCTATTGGTAAAGAGACAACAGTTGGAGAAATCGGTTCAAGACTGAGCAACAGGCATGCCGACTTTGATGTCAGAAATTATGGATATTCAAAGCTTTCAAAATTCCTTGAGAGTATTAAATCAGTTTCGCAGACACATGATGGAGCATCAATAATTGTAAAGGTTGTAGCTGGAGATACAAAGCGTGAACAAATAGAACTGCTCGTTAAGGAACTGTTAAAAAAGGCAAAAGGAAACAAAATGCCACTTCCGACACTTAAACAGATGATAGAGAAAAAATATCCAGATTTTAACATTAGAGATTATGAATATTCAAAATTTTCACGATTTGTTAATGATATGGATGGAATCACAGCTGAAGATAATGAGGTTAAGCTAAAATGAATATAGGTATTTTAGGAGCTGGTAATATTGCGGCTTTGATGGCAACAACATTGCAGCCTTTAAAGGGTGTTAACTGCTATGCGGTTGCATCAAGAGATGGAAAAAAAGCAAAGGTATTTGCTGATAAATATGGATTTGAAAAGTCATACGGCTCATATGTCGATATGCTGCTTGACCCTATGGTTGAGCTTGTTTATATTGCAACTCCACATTCACATCATTACGATCATATTAAGCTGTGCCTTGACCATGGTAAACATGTTATTTGTGAAAAAGCGTTTACTGCAAATGCTGAACAGGCAGAGGAAGTTCTTAGAATGGCAGAAGAGAGAGGGCTTCTTCTTACAGAAGCGATATGGACAAGATATATGCCATCGAGAGAAATAATTAATCAGGTCTTGAGAAGTGGAGTCATAGGAAAACCTACGTCGCTTTCGGCAAATCTTGGTTATGCTATAGAACATAAGGAAAGACTTGTAAAGCCAGAACTAGCAGGTGGTGCGTTGCTTGATTTAGGAGTGTATGTACTGAATTTTGCGTCAATGGTATTTGGTGATGATATCGTTGGTATTTCGGCAGAGTGTATTAAATATGAGACAGGTGTAGACGCGCAGGAAACAATAATGCTCACATATGCAGATGGTAAAATGGCCTCACTATATGCGACTATGGTAGCGTTGTCTGACAGAAGAGGTATCATAAATGGAACTAACGGATATATTGAGGTTGAAAATATCAATAATCCTGAAGTAATAAGAGTATTTAATCTTGAAAGACGAATTGTTGCTGAATATGCAGTTCCAACTCAGATTACTGGTTATGAATACGAAATATTATCAGCGTATAAGGCTATTAGAGAGGGTAAGATAGAATGCGATGAAATGCCACATTCTGAAACTATAAGAATGATGAAGCTTATGGATTCTATTAGAAGTGCTTGGGGAATTGTTTTTCCATTTGAAAGAGGCATGAGTGCAAATAATGCTTCGGATGATGAAAATGCTGACGAAACTGTTAGTAGCCTTGATGATATAAAGGAATTATAAACAATAAAAAAAGATGCGCATGACGGTGCACATCTTTTTTTATATATAAAAAATAACTATTAAGCCATTTTGTTAACTGCTTTTGCAAGTCTTGAAATCTTACGAGCTGCTGTTGACTTGTGATAAACACCCTTAGTAGCTGCTTTGCTGATAACTGATGTAGCTTCAACTAATGCTTCAGCTGCTACAGCCTTATCTCCAGATTCAACTGCTGCAAGAACCTTCTTTACATATGTTTTAACTTTAGACTTGATAGCTTTGTTACGCTCTGTCTTTTTATCGATAACAAGAATTCTCTTCTTAGCTGATTTAATATTTGCCATTGCTAACTAATCCTCCTTCTTAAAATATTGTATGTAAGAGTCAGACACGGGGGACTCATTACGCATACCATGATATTTTAGTGCAAAGTTCGCTGTGTGTCAACAAAAATATAGAATAATTTAATATTTTATTTGAAATTTAATATAATAATGATACTATATATCTGTATAGTATTAAGTTTAAAAATATAATGGAGTAAATATGGATCAGAGTAAAATTAGAAACTTTTGTATAATCGCACATATAGATCATGGCAAATCAACTCTTGCCGACAGAATAATTGAAAAGACAGGTCTTTTAACTAGCCGTGAAATGCAGGCGCAGGTTCTTGTCAATATGGACGTTGTAAGAGAAAGAGGTATTACAATTAAATCCCAGTCTGTCAGGACTATTTATAAAGCACTTGATGGTGAGGAGTATGTATTTAATCTTATTGATACTCCAGGTCATGTAGACTTTAACTATGAGGTTTCACGTTCTCTTGCTGCATGCGATGGTGCTATTTTGGTCGTTGATGCTGCACAGGGTATAGAAGCCCAGACTCTTGCTAATGTTTATTTGGCACTTGACCATGACCTTGATGTATTTCCAGTAATAAATAAAATTGATTTACCATCAGCAGAGCCTGACAGAGTTGCGGCAGAAATAGAAGATGTTATTGGAATTGAGGCACTTGATGCGCCTAGAATTTCTGCTAAAAACGGAATTGGAATAGAGGAAGTTTTAGAGAGTATTGTGAAAAAAGTTCCAGCACCTATAGGAGATGCGAAGAAGCCACTTAAGGCACTTATTTTTGACTCGGTTTATGACTCATACAGAGGTGTTATTATTTTCTGCCGTCTCATGGATGGAACTGTCAAGAAAGGCACGAAAATAAAAATGATGGCTACGGGTGCATGCGCAGAAGTAGTTGAGGTAGGTTATTTTGGCGCAGGGCAGTTCATCGCATGTGATGAGTTGTCTGCTGGTATGGTTGGATATATAACTGCAAGCATTAAAAATGTTAGAGATACAGCAGTAGGTGATACAGTAACAGATTTGGATAACCCATGTGATGAGGCACTTCCTGGATACAAAAAGGCTCAATCTATGGTGTACTGTGGAGTTTATCCGGCAGATGGCGCAAAATATCCTGATTTGAGAGATGCTCTTGAAAAACAAGTCGGAGGCCAA